>CAKMJT010000006.1 GCA_927407015.1 uncultured Proteiniphilum sp.
AAAGACAATATTGACTAGAGATGGATACTCTTGTATTGACTGGGGTTTTCATGATTATATGAAACAAATCTAGGTCTCCATGGCTTTCTATCTCTAGTCAATATTGTCTTTTTCCCCATTATATTTTTATACATGAAAATCATGTTAATTATATTATTCTTTTTATAGGTTTTACATGTATTGATTGCCCAGCTATTTTCAGTGTATATATTGGCTCCCGCAAGCACATATTTTTTCACAGTTTCATATACACCCACAGTAGTTCTATTATGTCTTACTGCTTGAGCCACAGTATGTATAAACATACAATCAATATATTTTTGGGTATATTCCTGCTTATACCTGGTCAAGTCATAATTTATACCAATTTTCATTTGAAAAAGCACTAGTATATTTATCCCATCTTGTTCTTGCCGATATGCAATCATATACTTGCGCTCAGGATAAAATGCTATATCTCCATAGTTTGTGTATATTTCAGGACTGACCTTGTAAAATTGCCACTTATTCATCATGTATATATTTATGGTATTAGAATATAGAGTAAAGCCTATTTTTTCATTTTCGTAATGTTCCCCATTTTGTTCTGCGATGAATACCATTTTAATTTTTTTCCTTTTTATTGGTAAATAGTTTTATACATTTAGATCTTTTTTCAATTTTATTTGTTTTGACTGAAAATTCAATGAATTTTATAATGATATAAAATTTATTTTCTCTAGTTATTTTTCCTTAATGATTTTAGGTATTTCACTACATTCTCATGTTTATTATTTTCTGCTGATTCAATAGCACGATCATCAAATGGATCTGCTCCTTTTTCTACCAGATATTTTACTAAATCTAAATAACCTCCGTCACTAGCACATATTATGGCTTTATTATAATACGCTTTAACATTGGCGCCATTTTCAAACAAATATTTCACTATTTTTAAATGACCATATCTACAGGCCCGTGTCATTATTATATTCATTTCTATTTCTCCTCTACCACTTTGATAGTATTTAATGGTTTCATTTCTATGATTCTTTTTTTCTCTATATACTTTTAAATTTTTCACACCTTGTAAATCATTATTTTCAATAATGGCAAATAATCTTTTTTTTCTAGAATTTTCTATACGTTTTATATTTAAATTATATAACATTGATAGAGGAAAAATAGGATCGTCATTTAATCCTAAAATTTCTATCAATTTTTTTACTCTTATTTTATTGCAAATAAGATCTGCTAATTCTAATGGAATTAATGGAATCATCACAATTTTATATTTTGTTATAAAATTTATTGATTTTATTTAGGTATTTTTTCCTGATTTTCCTTTTCCAAATTGCTATAAAATTCCAATGCATCTGGATGAGCTTTTATAGTGGCTTTCCCAAAGTCTTCTAAAATGGCTAGACCTTCTAATGATTTTGCCCTTGAAATTCCCACATAAAACTGGCCAAATTCAAATATTCCCGCAACTGATAATTCTAGATAATCCAATGTCAAACCTTGACTACTATGAATTGTAGTAGCCCAAGCCAATTTTAATGGAATCTGTTCAAAGGTTAAAATTTTAGCATCTTTATCCATTACATCCCATGTCTGATAAGAAATGGGAATTTCTACTCCATTTAAAAAACGTACTATTGGCAAGTCATTTTCTCCAAATCTTGATACAACTCCTCTACTGCCATTTACTATACCAAATTCTGGGTTTAAATTATATATACAAATTACCTGAGCTCCTATACATAATTCTAATATTCTATTTGGTCTGGCATTTTTGAGGAATCTTTCAGTATCGACATTTATGTCTCCACGATATCCTTTATTAGGAATCACAGTCAATTCATATTGGTAAATTTCCAATGATTGAGAATTTACCAGTTTTTCCAGCTCTGTTTTATTGATATCATCTACATTTATTTTTAGAGGATACATTCTAGTAGGTTTAATACCATTTTTTACTTGCAATTCTCTACCCACACATGCTTTTAATATTTCCATTGTTTCTCTGCTAGGATTTCCAAGCCTAATTTCATTGAGACATGTCTGAAAAACAGTATCAGATTGACGTATGATCTTTTGCAAGTAATATACCTTGGATATACATTCATTCCACGATTTACTATCAAAGCAAAATTTATTGTTTCCAATACAGGGGAGTTGGCAAAAATCACCTGTAGCAATAATTTGCATACCACCAAAAGGTAATTCATTTCTTCTTATTTTTCTAGCCAATTCTTCTATTTTATCAAAAAGGTCAGGATCAAGCATGGAAATTTCATCAATAATCAAAGTCCTTGTTTCTACCCATCTACTCCTATAAAAATATGACTTTGTTAATTTTTTATATAGTGTTTCCAATGTTTCTGTTCCTAATCCTATACCCAGAAAAGAATGCATAGTTGTACCACCTATATTAAATGCGGAAATTCCCGTTGTAGATGTTAATGCTATATTACCAAAATATTCCTTATTTTTATGTGAAAAATTGGAGGAAACAATGTCTCTATAAAATTTCTTTATTAATTCAGATTTTCCCGTACCTGAAGGACCTGTTATAAATAGGCTTTTTTTATTGATCATTTCATCGTATATTTCTTGTTGCTGTTCATTCAAGATAATTTCATTATTTGTTTTATCCATATTTAGGTTTTCCATATTTTCTCTATTTTTTTCAATTTTTCATTTTAAAATCATTTTTAAAATTTTTGTTTTTTTAATGCACAAATACTTTGGCAGATAATGGAGGTACCAAAATACTTCCATCTGAACCCACTGAAATATCATTGGTGATTAATCTTCCTATTTGGGGTGCTGTATCTTTAGGTGTATCACTTGTCGGTTTCGCCCCTATATCTCCCAATATTATTTCTGAATTATTTCTTATATTATATTTATCTATATCATCGCTGGATATATATCTATCATCTTTGTTAGGGTTGATTACTAGTACCCCAGTCTCGAATTTTTTGAGAAACACATCTCCTGTCCATTGTCTATTACTTGCCGCTTTTCCAAGGGGTAAATTAAATTCCGGTTGTAAATCCGCATATGGTCCTAATGTCATGTCTGTTGCTGTATGAGCCCCCATGACCATACCACCCCCATCAGGTGAATCTACCATTAACGATGAGGCAATCAGGAATAACCTATATTTTGCTTTACTTGGATCAGTTAAAAATGGTATCATGTCATAGCCCGGATATAACAGCATAACTATTTTTCCACTAGATACTATATTATCAAATATTCTCATACATTCTGACCATAGAGGTTCTCCATATCCTTCAGGGAAAACAGCCTCTGATAAAGCTCCATCCAAACCTTTGCATATTTTCAGGATTAATTCATTAGCTATCACTCCCTTGAAATTACAAGAGGAATAATCAGGAGAAACAATTGGCAAGGAATTACCTATTAATTTAAAGTTGGATAATTTCTTTTTCTTCCAATCCTGGAGTATAGATACCAATTTTATAGCTGCGGCAGTCCATGGATTTTTAGAGAGATCAGAGGTATCTTGAAATCCAGCTTGATCATAATATTCCATGCTTTGTGCCTCTGCGCTACCTCCCCATGGACTATGTAGAGAAACTCTATAGGGTTGAAGCATATCAAAAAATGCCCCATTGTACCCATATTTAGTAGCAGTGGTGAGATATTCCTGTATTTTCTGAATATAAATGGGATGAGTTAAATTCATGAAATATCCAAACCACAATCTTTCTTGAATTCTATTATTTATACCAGTTGTGATAACACCCCAAGAAGGGAATGCAGAAGCATATCTATAATCAGGAGGAGTAATGCTGAGTACTGGATTATATTGGGATGGACAATAGACATGACCTATAGTGTTATTATTTAATAAATTTAATCCGGTGAGTTCACTTCTTTTCTTGGTCAATTTATAATGATAATATGTAGTATCCCCTGATTTGTCTGAAATAATGATAGTGTCTCTGATGACGTCCGGATCCCCAGATTCCCCCGTATAAAATTTCTGCTGGTCATAACATTCTCCATTTTCACATGAGCATCCCCACTGTTTTTTATTCATGAAACTGAAATAAAATTTGGTAGAATCATCGGCCGTATAAAAATCAGCTGTATATGAATTAATGTAAATGTCTTTATTCTCCGGAGTCGATATACTCGGATCATGGTTCCCCGTGATACTGGCACAAATCACTCCTTGAAATGGAGTCAATGTACTGGGTATAATACAGGCCGGATTTGAATAATATAATTCCTTGCCATTTTGATCTAGAGATCTCACATAATAACATACTTGGGCATCTGTATGTATGGAATCTGTAGAGGTAAAAAATGGCTGTCCTGTGTCGGTTTTTTCCTCTATCAAAGTGGAAGATGTATATGGGGGATAATACCTGTATAATCGGTAACCAGTGATAATTATTCCGCCCTCGCTCGGGTCCCCACATCCCAATGTACATTTTTGAGCCTGATCCGTACAAGATGTTCTATAGTCCTTTCTCCATATAAATTTAATAGTGGTATCATTTAATTTTTTAATGACGAACAAAGAGGCGTCCGTAGAGTGTAAAAAGGCATCCTCCCAAGGATCCATTACATTACTACTTATTCCTAATCCTTGTTGATTGGGGGTTCTAGTCGTATTTAACATTAGATATATCAGATTCATTGAATCTTTCCGTGTAAAATCACTAATTTTTAACATTTTATCAAAGCTATTTATATTGGCTACTCCTGGCTTTGGAAGGACCCCCTCTACAGCATCAAAATACTTGCCAATAGCTTTCATTCTTTCTACATTACCATAGCTAGGAATGAAAAATCTCTTTAGCGGATTAATCACTTTTTCAGGTTTGGGTTTAGGTTTTTTACCCTTAACAATAATAACTATTGCAATAATGATCACGATAATTATAATGGTTATCGCAATAAAAAACAATGCTGATTTTGAAACCATTTATTAGAGAAAGAAAAAGAGAAAAAGAGAAAGAAAATAAAATTGAATCAAATATTTAGAAAAAGGGAATAATAAGAAAATCAAGAGAAAAATGAACAGTATAACCGGTATTGAAATAACAGTAGAAAAGAAAGGAGATTTTGATGATTATTCTCCAGATTATAAATGTGGTACATGCGAACAAATTGTGAGCGGCTTTCATGATTGTAAAAAAATAACAGGAACAATAGTAAAGGACTGTGGCTGTAAAATCATTACAAAACGTGGCTTCAAAGATGTATATTCTGTTTTTATTGAAGATTTCGAGCATCTTGTTCCATGTTTTGAACATTCTAAAAAAATGTGCAAAAAGGCTTTTCAAAAGGCGAGAAAAAATCAAGTAAAAAAGTAAACAAATATTTATACGGATTTTTTCAATTTTCTATTACCTATTTTTTTAGGGTTTGGGATTGATCTAACTTTCGACGGCCCTATGATTACGGTGGTGCGAAAGTTCAGTATTATACCTATAATGTGAGAGACAAGATGGTGCTGATTGATCTGTTCACCTGTGCCGGAATCTGATTACCTGCTCCATTCATACCGTGCCAGTACGGCGTACTCAGCAGCGAAGGTGAAACTAAACATCCCTTCCGTCTTGTTTTTCTCTTCCTCCGCATCCCATCCTTTCAACAGATTGGTGGGGAGTGTTCCCTTGTGGAGAAAATGGTCGTAACCGTAATCGAGATTTTGCTGAAAGGTGGCGATATACCCGGAGACAGGTTCATAGGTGGGATATAAATCGACATAGCCGCGCATCATCACGCCGTTGAACCAGTTCCGGAAACCATCGATCTGATAACTGTAGTAACCGGGCAGCTCCGCGCCTTTTGCTGCAAAATAGGTGAAGGTGGCATCCGACAGGGCAGCGCCCTCTTCTGCATACTTCTTATCACCGGTAGCCCTGTAGAGATCAGCCGCTCCCGACAACATGGTACCGCTGTTGTAGGTGAAAGGAGGCCCTACCCTGTCGACACAGGTAATACCCCGTCGATAAACGACACCATCGATCGTCTCCATTTCTGGTTTTCCCGGTGTGCACCCGCCCATCATATCGGCGTAGACTCCATCTTCACGCAGCAGGTTTCTTTTTTGCCAGTCGTATATCTTTTTCGCTAACGAGAGATAATAGTCACTCTTTTTCATGGCAGCGGTCCTTCTGGTTTTTCTGTCTTTCGGGTCGATAAAACGATGGGTGATTTGATCTCTTTTGCCATTGTACAGTTCATGTAGCCATACGAGGGGGCTCACCATCGGGCCATTGCTGCAGGAGTGTTTGGAGACATATCCCGGTCCCCAGGTGATACCACCCCGTTCCTTCCCGTGCTCATCAATCGTACAGTCCCATCCATCCAGCACATAGGCGATGAGGTATTCCGCCTTTTCAAGAAAAATCTTTTCGTCCGTAAGCCTGTAGGCTTCCAGATACTCACGCACCAGCCACATCTGGTCATCATACACATTCTCGACTCCATCTACCCGGGCTTCTCCCCTCGATCGGCCACGGTTCACCCCATACACCGTCCACTCATTCGTCCGGGTGTAGGAGGTAAGGGTAAACGTGCCGAGGTAATACGCTGCCTGATCGTACAGATCGAGCAGTTGTTGCGTGTAACGGTCGAAATGCTGCTCGTAGAGAGAGCTGTCGCCCGCCTCTTTCGCAGTTTTAAGCCCGTGAAGGATGGTATTGACCGCCTCAATGGCACTGGTGTACATCCAGACGCTTCCCTTTTCATCCGAACGAACACCGTTGAAAGGATTATAAAAGCGGGCCATACCGTTTTCGGTGAAATGGGTCAAAAAAGCGTTGTCGGCTATCTCCATGGCACGTAAGAGGTTTCGTTCCGCGAGTGTTGGGCTGTCCCGGCGCGTTTCGGCATTCTCAGCAGATGTGGCGGCATTACAGGTCAAAGGCTTCAGTATCAGGAGCCCTCCCATCAAAAGTGTTGCGATTATTTTCATTCTTGTTATCAATTAGCATATGGATTGTGACAGGATTCCTTCGTTCCGGCAGTATACCCGGTGAAGGAGAAAGGACCCAAAGTTACATATTTATATTGAAAATTCCTCAACCGGATGGCTCTTACGGGCAATATACTCATCCATAAAGAGGAATAAGGTTAAATTAAATTAACTTATCGATTTTTTTCTTACTTTTGCAATACAAATAAAATAGTTCAGTAGATGGACCTACCATCAGAATATAAAGTAATATAATGACCATCATGAAACAAACCAGTAAATTTTTGTTCACCCTTTTATACTTATCCCTATTGATCAGTCAGGTCCGGGCACAGGATAATTGGGACGGTGCATGGGACAATGTAAACATCACCCGGATCAACAGGGAAGAAGCGCATACACTTGCCATCCCTTTTGCGTTGGAAGAGGATATACACCATAAAAGGATGGAGGATTCACCCTATTATCTGTCCCTCAACGGTGTATGGAAATTCAGGTGGGCCGGGAACCCGGAAGCAAGACCTGCCGGTTTTCAGGATCTTGCCTACAATGTAAATGACTGGGATGATATCGAAGTCCCTTCCGTATGGCAGCTCTATGGCATCAGAAATGGTAAAAACTGGGATAAACCCCTGTATGTGAACACTCGGTATCCGTTTACCTATGATAAGGATTACAGTGTGATGGCCGACCGGCCAGCTGACTGGAGTTATCACAATGAGATGAAGAATCCGGTAGGCAGTTACAAAAGAGAGTTTACCCTCCCTGCAAACTGGAAAGGACGGGATATTTTTGTCCGCTTCAACGGTGCCGGCCCCGGCTATTACCTCTGGGTGAATGGGAAGCGGGTGGGTTACTCGGAAGACTCCTATCTGCCCTCCGAATTTAACATCACCCCTTATGTGAAATCGGGCAAGAATAACATCTCCGTACAGATTTATCGTTTTACCAGCGGTTCCTTCCTGGAGTGTCAGGATTACTGGCGGTTCAGCGGAATCAGCCGGGATGTTTTTCTCTGGACGGCACCCGGGACACAGATCCGTGATTATTTCTTCCGGTGTGATCTCGATGATCAGTACAGGGATGCCAGAGTTACCGTGGACATTGAGCTGACAGGGAACAAACTCAAAGCCGGAAAGGTAACAGCCAGGATTGTGGATGCCGGTCGGAACGTAGTGGCCGAAAAAGTCCTGCATGCCCCACAATCAGGGGTGAATACCCTTGAGATGGAGGTGGTGAACCCCGATAAATGGAGCGCAGAGACTCCCCATCTTTATGATTTAATCCTCACCCTGGACGACGGAAAGAAGACCCTTGACATCCGGGGCGGCAAGGTAGGATTCAAAGAGGTGGGTATCGGAAGCCGGGGAGAGCTGCTGATCAATGGCCGGCGTATGGTCTTTCATGGTGTCAACCGGCACGACCACAGCGAGATCGGCGGACGCACCGTCACCAGAGAGGAGATGGAGAACGATGTGAAGACGATGAAGCGGTTAAATATCAACGCGGTACGCACCTCTCATTATCCCAATAATCCCTACTTTTATGAGCTGTGCAATCAATATGGTCTCTATGTGCTGGCCGAAGCGAATGTAGAGACGCACGGAAATACAGGGCTCTCCGGTGTGGAACTCTTCCGTAAGCCGATGGTGGAACGCAACCATAACCATGTAACGTGGATGCGCAACAATGTATGCATCTTCATGTGGTCGTACGGCAATGAGTCGGGCGGGGGGAACAACTTTGCATATGTGGAGAAAGCCATCAAGGCGCTGGACAAAACACGGCTGACCCATTACGAGGGTAACAGCCAGTGGAGTGATGTGAGCAGTACGATGTACGGCGATTACAACCGGATCCGTCAAATCGGCGAGTCACGCCTGACGGAAACGAATCCACGTCCCCATATCCAGTGTGAGAACAGCCATGCCATGGGGAATGCGATGGGGAATGTACGTGAAATGTTCGATCTGTACGAGAAATATCCGTCGCTGACGGGTGAGTTTATCTGGGACTGGAAAGACCAGGGACTCAAGATGCCGGTACCAGGCAGTAACAATGAATATTTCTGGGCGTACGGCGGCGATTTCGGCGACAATCCCAATGACGGATCCTTTTGCACCAACGGCGTTATCTTCGCCGACTTTACGCTCTCGGCAAAATCATACAATACGAAGAAGATCTACCAGCCGGTTGATTTTTCGATGAAGGAGGACGGAAAGACCTTTCTGTTGAAGAGCAAGCTGGCATTTAAAGGTACGGATGATCTCGATATACATTATTCCGTGCTGGAGGATGGCAAAGTGATCACGACAGGCCGGATCGAGAAGGTTCTCTCGCCGGGAGAAACAGCGGAGGTGGTGATCGATGGCCTTAAGCTGATGACCAATAAGGAGGCGGACTATTTTATCCGGTTCAATGTATATCAGCAGGCAGCTACCTGGTGGGCTGATGCCGGCTACGAGGTGGCATCCGAACAGATACAGCTGCAACAGGCACAGAAACCGCACTATCAGATACCGGTGTCCGGTGAACTGGCGGTTGAGGAAGGTAGTGACGGAATCAGAATTACCGGCACCGGTTTTGAAGCGGTATTCAGCAGGGAGGAAGGCACACTGGTCAGCTATACACTGGCGGGGAAGCAGCTGATAGAAAGCCCGCTGGCTCTTAACCTGTTCAGGTTACCCACCGAGAACGACAAACGACAGGCAGGGAGCTGGGATAATCTGGGGATCCGTGATCTGTCGGTAAAAGCCGGGACATGGAAGATCAGCCAGGCTGAAGGGAACCATGTTGCCGATCTGAATATTACCAATATCGTTCAGGCCAAAGGATCCAACAGCTATACCGTCAGTATGGCATTCAAGGTGATCGGCGACGGAACCATCATTGTCAGCACCCTGTTTGATCCGGCGGTACAGAATACCATCCTCCCGCGTATCGGCTATCGCCTGGAGATGCCGGAGACATTCGAGAAGCTGACCTGGTTCGGCCGCGGCCCCTGGGAGTCCTATGCCGACCGGAAGGAAGCCTGCTTCGAAGGTGTATACAACAGCACCGTTTCAGCTCAGTGGGAGCGGTACGTGCTGCCACAGGAGACAGGGAACAAGGAGGATGTACGCTGGATGAGCCTGACCGATGAGGAAGGTGCAGGGCTGCTGTTTGTGGCTCCCCGACAGATGTCGGCCTCAGCCACACATTACCGGCCTGAAGATATTTATGTGACCTGGAACGACCGGAAGCATCATCCCCACGAGGTGCCTTTCTGTGATCAGACGATTGTCTCCCTCGATGCCGCGATGCGGGGATTGGGAAATGCCAGTTGCGGTCCCGATGTGATGGAGACCTATGAGGTACGGGCAGAAAGCACGGTCTTTCAGTTTATGGTTATGCCGCTGTCATCCCCCATGAACAATGAACAGCTCGCGGAGAAAGCCTGGGTAGCGAGCCCAGTATGTCATCCCGTGGAGATTACACAGGATAAGAAAGGAATGATCAGTCTGACCACAGCCACCGTTGACAGTCAGATCTACTATAGTGTCAATAACAGCCCGTTTGCACAGTACACCACTCCTTTCGAACTACCGGAAGGAGGACACCTTGCAGCCTACTGCCAGTCGGCAGGGCTATCTGCCAGCATGACGACAGAAACAGAACTCAGGATACCTTTCGACAAGACAGCCTGGAGCGTGATTCATTTCTCCAGTCAGGTAGCTGGCGATGAAGCTTTCAAAGCCATTGACGGGGATGACAACACCAAGTGGCATACCCCTTTTGGGGCATCGGAGCCAAGGCATCCGCACGAGATTGTGGTGGACATGGGCAAAACCTATGTCGTGGAGGAGTTCCTCTACACACCCCGCAGTGATGGGGAGAACGGCAATATCAGGGATTATGACCTCTATTTCAGCAATAAACCCGACCAGTGGGGTCCGACTATCAGCGGTCGGTTCGCACGGGGTGCCTCCACGCAACGTATAAAATTTGACAGCAAGCCCACCGCGCGTTATTTTAAACTGGTGGCGAAGTCGGAGGTAAATGGCAAAGCCTGGACATCGGCTGCAGAACTGGGAATAGTTGCTGCCACTCTTTCAAAAAAAGCTGCAGGGGCTTTATAAACTGATCAAACGCCTCAATAGGGGGTAAGTGTCCGACATGCTCCCATTCTACCAGCGTGGAATTGGAGATTTTCTGTTGTGTCTCTTTGCCTTAGATTTGGTAGAGACCCATTTTTTCCCGTACTGCCTCGTCTTTCACATTGTTCTTTCCAATAGCGGTACGGTCCCTGGTCCCTATGATCAACAAGGTCGGTACATGAATGTTTTGAAACTCATACAATACCGGTTGGGTAAAGATCATATCGGCTGTCTGGGCGTTGTTCCACACAACCACTATTGTAAGTTGTTTACTTTTTCTTTTTCCTGGTTTCAGAGGAGGGCTCTTTTTTTTGCTTCGGCACTTTATACCCGGCTTGCTCCGCTTCTGAAATACCAATGGCTATAGCCTGATCACGTTCCGTCACCTTATCGCCTGAGGAGGAGTGCAGTTTGCCCTCCTTGAACTCTTTCATCACTTTGGCGATTTTTTCCTGTGCTTTCTTAGAATATTTTGCCATAATGATCCAATATTAAGACGACCGTTGTCTGCTTATACAACTTTCCATAACGGAAAAAGTTTCCCGAAGTGACTATTTTGTCATTTTTTAAAGGATAAGTGATGATTTCAAAAGAGATATCATCAAACTAATCTGAGCAGGGATATGTTATAAATATAACTTGTTTCACTTTTAATAAGGACCCTATGAACTGGCAGGATATTTTGTTTGGTGATGAAAATCTCTCCTTTCTGGCTGAAATTGCACTCCGCTCGGTGATCATGTTTCTGCTGCTGTTTCTCGGATTGAGAGTAGCCGGGAAGCGGGGTGTGAAACAACTGTCCATCTTTGAGCTGCTGATTATTATCGCCCTGGGATCAGCCGCCGGTGATCCCATGATCTACAAGGAAGTGGGCGTGATCTATGCGCTGGTCGTTTTTGTGGTGATCTTCCTCATCTATTGGATGCTCACCAAACTGATGGAACACTCCGAGAAGATGGAGTCGATCCTTGAAGGCAAGCCTTTTTATATCATCCGTGACGGAAAGGCATCGAAAGAATCACTTAGCCACAAGGAACTGGCCATCGACGAATTTTATGCGTCCCTGCGGTCCCACCAGATTTTTCACCTGGGACAGGTTCGGGAAGGTGTACTGGAAACGAATGGAGAGGTAAGCCTGCTTTTGTTTCCCGAGCAGGAGGTGAAACCCGGCTTACCCGTATGGCCCGATTACCTGAACAAAAAAACAAAACAGGTGCCTCACAGCGGCATCTATGCCTGTACAAACTGCGGAAATACACAACCATTGTCTGCCCATGAAAGCGCCCTCTGCAGTTATTGCTCAAAAAACGACGAATGGGTGGAGGCGGTAAAATAAAAAAACACGCACCGGTACTGCCGATAAGTGTTTGATTTTCATGTGATCCGGTTGAGATTCGAACTCAAGACCCACAGCTTAGAAGGCTGTTGCTCTATCCAGCTGAGCTACCGGACCCTCATACTTAATTGAGGATGCAAAAATACGCTAATTCTCAGAATAAAAAAAATTTATGATTCCGTATTTAAACTGAATCGATAAAAAAAACGGCAAGAAGCCGCTTTCCCTGATCATTGTCTGAAAGTTACAGGATTCCCTGTCCCATCATGGCTTTGGCCACCTTCATAAATCCGGCGATATTGGCTCCCTTCACATAGTTGATATAGCCGTCGTTTTCGGTACCGTATTTCACGCAATTCTCATGGATGTTGGCCATAATCCATTTCAGTTTTTCGTCCACCTCCTCTGCTGGCCAGCTGTACCGTTCAGAGTTCTGTGTCATCTCCAGTCCCGATACCGATACACCGCCGGCATTGGCCGCTTTTCCCGGGGCATACAGTATTTTGTTTTTTAGAAAAATGGCAATCGCTTCGGGCGTGCTGGGCATGTTGGCACCTTCCGAAACGGCAAAGACACCATTCTGAACCAGTGCTTCCGCATCTTCCTTGTCGATCTCGTTCTGTGTGGCGGAAGGAAGGGCGATATCCCCTTTCTCAGACCAGGGACGTGCTCCCGGTACATATTTACACCCATATTCCTCTGCATATTCACGGATACGGCCTTTGTAAAGATTCTTCAAATCCATCACGAACTGCAGCTTCTCTGCGGTAATGCCTTCCGGGTCATAGATATAACCGTCGGAATCGGAGAGGGACACAGGTATGGCACCCAGTTCCAACAGCTTCTCACAGGTATACTGTGCCACGTTTCCGGAACCGGAAACCAGACATTTTTTCCCTTTGATATCGATATTCCTTGTCTTCAGCATCTCCAGCAGGAAATAGACATTGCCGTAACCGGTAGCCTCCGGACGTATCAGCGAACCGCCGAACTCACAGCCTTTGCCGGTGAAGGTTCCGGTGAACTCACAGGCCAGCTTCTTGTATTTCCCAAACATGTAGCCCACTTCACGACCTCCCACACCGATATCTCCTGCCGGTACATCGGTATCGGGCCCGATGACGCGCCACAATCCTTCCACAAAAGCCTGACAGAAGCGCATGATCTCGCCGTCGGATTTGCCGCGGGGTGAAAAATCGGATCCTCCTTTGGCTCCACCCATCGGCAACGTGGTGAGTGCATTTTTGAATGTTTGCTCAAAAGCAAGAAATTTAAGTATCGACAGCGAAACTGAAGCATGAAAGCGAATGCCTCCCTTATAGGGTCCAATGGCATTGTTATGCTGCACACGGTATCCCATATTGGTCTGCACCTTTCCCTTATCGTCCACCCATGTGACACGAAACGAGTGAATCTTATCGGGGATCGTCAGTCGCTCGATGAGATTTGCCTTTTCAAACTCCGGATGAGCATTATACACATCCTCAATCGATTCCAGTACCTCTTCAACGGCCTGATAATATTCGGGCTCGTTGGGAAAACGCCTCTTTAACAGATTGATAACCTCAATAGACTTCATAAAAAATTTCTCTCTTTAAATCAGATAACATGTAGAATAATCACTTTGAAACACAAAATTAGATAAAAATTTCTAAAACAAAAATATTACAAAACTATTTATCATTTTTGTTAGTAAAAAAGCTATTTCTTTAGATATTTGTAAATAGGAATAAAAACTATGGCGCCCGACATCAGAATGGAGAGGATGGTAAAAGTACATAGAGTGTCGTACAATAAGATGTAGACCACCAAAACAACCCAAGGGATGTTGATAAATACGATTTGCGTTTGCGAGAGATTTTTTCGTGCCATAGATCAATCAATATGTGATGCACAAAGATAAAAAAAGGTACAGATCTCACATCTATACCTCCTTAAAAACCTTAGAGAGTTAATGAAAAATTGATAACGTTATTTTTGAACCAAATGAATAACTTCGCAGCAAAGAAAAACAATTGTCATTACAGAACGATGTCATTTATGTTAAGTTTTTGTTACATTTGGATTTCGTAAGAAAAAACAAACTACTTTTACGACGGAAAAAAAAATTCAGGATAATATTGGATAAACAAACCATCTATGTGCGGAATTGTTGGATATATTGGAAACAGGGAGGCCTATCCCATTTTGATGAAAGGGCTTCACAGGCTTGAGTATCGTGGCTATGACAGTGCAGGGATTGCATTGATTGATCAGGACAAGCTGAAAGTATACAAAGCAAAGGGAAAAGTATCGGATCTGGAACTCTTTGCCGAACAAAAAGATATCTCCGGTACGATCGGGATAGCGCATACCCGCTGGGCAACGCATGGTGAACCTACACAAACCAATGCGCACCCTCATTTTTCACAATCGGAAGAAATTGCCATCATTCACAACGGTATCATAGAAAATTATTCTGTTTTGAAAGAAGGGTTGATCAAAGAGGGTTTTCATTTTCAAAGTCAGACAGATACCGAAGTGCTGGTGCAATTGATCGAATATATGAAAAAGAGCAATGACACCGACCTGCCCACAGCCGTACAACTTGCGCTGAATCAGGTGGTAGGAGCCTATGCCATTGCCGTTTTAGACAGACATCATCCCGATATGATTGTGGCTGCCAGGAAAGGAAGCCCACTGGTGATCGGAATCGGAGAGGGAGAATATTTTATCGGCTCCGATGCCACCCCGATTATAGAGTACACGAACAAAGTGATTTACGTGGGTGACGAAGAGATCGTCACGATCAGAAGGAATGAGCCGTTGAAGATCAAAACCATCGGGAATGTAGAAAAGAGCGCTCAGATCCACAAGCTGGAGATGACACTCGGCCAGCTCGAAAAGGGAGGGTATCCTCATTTTATGCTCAAGGAGATTTTCGAACAGCCTCATACGCTGAGTGACTGTATGCGGGGCAGGGTGAATGTCGATTCCGACAACATCACCCTGGCCGGTTTTATCGACAACAAAGAGAAGTTTCTGAACGCCAAACGAATCATCATCACGGCCTGCGGTACTTCATGGCATGCAGCCCAGATCGGGATGTATGCCATTGAAGAGTATGCCCGTATACCGGTGGAGGTGGAGTATTCCTCTGAATTCCGCTACAGAAAACCGGTGATTAACGAGGATGATATTGTCATTGCCATCTCTCAATCGGGAGAAACGGCCGATACACTGGCGGCGGTAGAGCTGGCCAAACAGAAGGGCGCCTTTATTTTTGGCATCTGTAATGTGGTGGGGTCCTCCATCCCCAGGAATACCCATTCGGGATGTTATACCCATGTGGGTCCCGAGATCGGAGTAGCGTCGACCAAGGCATTTACCGCACAGGTGACGGTCCTGACCATGCTGGCGATACTGATAGGGAAAGAAAAGGGAACGATTTCCCACGGTGAATATCTGAAACTAATCAGGGAGTTGAGTCTCATACCCGATAAGGTGGGTGAGGTCTTACAAAAAAATGAACAGATTGCCGAACTGGCCAGGAGTTTTACCTATGCAAGCAACTGTATCTACCTGGGACGGGGATACAACTTCCCTGTTGCCCTGGAGGGAGCCTTGAAATTGAAAGAGATATCCTATATCCATGCCGAGGGGTATCCTGCCGCAGAGATGAAGCATGGACCGATAGCCCTCATCAGCAATGAGATGCCGGTCATTGTGATTGCCACGCAATCGGATACCTACGAAAAAGTAACCAGCAATATACAGGAAATCAAAGCCCGTAAAGGCAGGATCATTTCGGTCGTTACAGAAGGTGATGAGGTGATCAGACTTCTTTCCTCCCACAGCATCGAAGTACCTGAAACCATTCCCTGTCTGGCACCTTTGCTTTCGGTCATCCCACTGCAACTGCTGGCTTATCATATCGCCGTGGTAAAAGGGTGCGATGTGGATCAGCCGCGCAACCTGGCAAAATCGGTCACGGTAGAATAATTCCAGGGATCAATAGGACCCATTGTCTTTTGCTTTTACAGATATTTTATATCTTTGGGTACACATTACCCTAAGCCGTTTAAAGTTGTTATTTCAATCAAAAACAACAATAATTAAGCTTTACATGGACTCAATTTATTTAATCATTGTCATTATTCTGTTAGGGTTGGCAACATTGGACCTTATTGTGGGTGTTTCCAACGATGCCGTCAACTTCCTCAATTCCAGCATTGGTTCAAAGGTGGCTCCCCTTTGGGTTATATTCACAGTGGCCTCCCTGGGTGTTTTAATCGGAACCTTGTTTTCGAGTGGAATGATGGAAGTAGCCCGAAGCGGCGTTTTCTATCCGGAAAAATTTACCTTCCCGGCAATTATGACGCTTTTCCTCGCGGTGATGCTCACTGATGTGATCCTGCTGGACCTCTTCAACACCTTCGGATTACCCACCTCCACAACAGTCTCACTGGTTTTCGAGCTGCTGGGTGCTGCGGTGGCCGTCGCCCTTTTTACGTTATGGACCAGCCATAGTGGTGAGCAGCTGGGCGATTACATTAACAGCGGAAAAGCCCTGGCCATCATTTCCGGGATATTTATTTCCATTGCGGTTGCATTTGTCGTAGGTAGCATCGTCATGTATCTGTCCAGACTGATCTTCTCTTTCAATTACGGCAAAACATTCAAGTTTCTGGGAGCGATCTGGAGTGGCCTGGCACTAACGGCCATTACCTATTTTGCCATTTTCAAAGGTTTAAAGGGTAGTGTACTCTTATCGACAGAGATACTCGGTTATCTGGAGAGCAACATGAATACTGCCCTGCTGTATACCTTTACGGGATGGACTATTCTGATGGCAATTCTGCAGCATCTTTTCCGCGTTAAGATATTGAAAATCATTGTGCTGGCAGGAACGGCCGCTCTGGCCATGGCTTTTGCCGGTAACGACCTGGTGAATTTTATCGGAGTCTTCATGGCCGGATTTGACTCATTTCAAATTGCTCGTGAGGTGGCAACCGCCGGTGGCAATATCGATCTGTTATACATGGGTAAACTGTCTGAACCGGTAGTTGCCAATATGGGATGGCTGCTGGGAGCCGGTTTGATCATGGTGCTTGCGCTCTGGTTCTCCAAAAAATCGAGGACTGTCACCGAGACAGAGGTGAATCTGGCACGCAAAGGGGAAGGGATCGAACGTTTTTCCTCATCTCCCCTCTCCCGTTCCATGGTAAGAGGCAGCCTTACGATCAGTAAATCGATCGATAAATTCACTCCCTCCCCGATAAGAAGATTTATCGAGAATCGTTTTGAGCCGGTAGCACTCGAGAACAGAGCATCGTTCGATTTAATCAGAGCGTCTGTCAATCTCACCATCGCTGCTTTGCTCATTTCACTCGGTACCTCCCTGAAGTTACCCCTCTCTACCACCTATGTGACTTTTATGGTGGCCATGGGAACCTCGCTTGCCGACCGTTCCTGGGGACGGGAAAGTGCCGTGTACAGAATAAACGGCGTGCTTACCGTTGTGGCCGGATGGCTGATGACAGCGCTGATTGCTTTCTCCGCATCCATGCTCATCGGGCTGTTCCTGATGTGGGGAGGTAAGATTGCGATTGCCGCGATGATATTGCTGGTTGGTTTCATTCTCTTCAAATCAGGAAGACTGCATACGAAAAGAAAAAGCAGGGAAGAAAAGCAACAACAGGTCCTTTCGAGTGAAATGCAGCTGGTAACCTCGTGCAACGAAGATGTACGGCTAGTGCTGGATAAAACGCTGCACATCTATAAAAATATGCTGGACGGACTGAAAGATGAAAACCGCAAAACGGTGAAAAAAGCGATGAACGAGGCCTATGACCTGTATGAGAGATTCAAGGACAAACGCACCTATGAGGTGGTACCCACCATAGAAAGGATGCAGATGAACGCTTTGGATCTGGAACAGGATTACGTACAGCTGGTGGATTATTCCTACGAAATTACCAAATCGCTGAATGCGATCAGTGAAGCAACTTTCCGGTATATCGACAATAATCACACCGCCTTCACCAAAGAGCAGATCGATGATTTAAAGACGATTTACAAAGTGCTCTCCGAAGCATTCAACAGCTACTACCAGATGGACAAAGAGGGTGATTACACTCATTTCGCCGATGTGACCACCATGCGTGAGACTATCTTTGAACTCTATTCAAAATTGAACAAACGTCAGATCAAACGCGTGAAAGCCAACGAATCGACCACCCGCAGCAGTATTCTGTTCCTGAACCTGGTGAATGAGTCCAAGATCATCACCCTGCAGTCGAGCAACCTGATGAAATCACACCGCAACTTCAAGGAGAACTATGCCAAGGCAGGCCCCGATGTGAATGCCAATACGCTGATAAAGGAAATAACGTTGAATTAATTGGTAAAAAAAAGAGACAGACAGAATCGGATCAATCAGTTCCTGGCTTATCTCCTGTGATCGTTATTGACACGACAGCTGTATTGCTGCTCTTAAAGGATTCCATTTCTTTGCCGTGAAGATATTGGTCCAATATATCATCGGGAATGCGTATCTCCTTTTCTTTTTGAATTTTCACGGCAACAAACCCGGCTCTTTCCACAAATCCCAGATAATCATTTTTCTGAATTGCACCGGCAATACACCCCACATATAGCTCAACCGCTTCACGGAGCGACCGGGGCAGTTCTCCTACCAATACAATATCAGAAATACAAAAGTGGCCGCCCGGTTTAAGCACCCTGTAAATCTCGGTGAAGACCTTATTCTTGGAGGGAAGCAGGTTGAGCACACAATTGCTGATGACCACATCGGCTGAGTCAGATTCAACAGGGATGTTTTCGATATCACCCTGACGAAACTCAATGTTCGCAAAGCCGCGCCGGGAAACATTCTTTTTCGCTTTGGCAATCATTTCAGGAGAAAAATCGATCCCAATCACCTGGCCTGATTCCCCTGTTCCGGCACGCGCAACAAAACAGTCGTTTCCTGCACCTGAGCCAAGATCCACAACGAAGTCACCCTCCTTTATGGCTGCAAACTCAGTAGGTAAACCACATCCCAATCCTAAATCGGCACCCGCATCATAGCCGCTGAGCCGGCTATAATCCTCATTCATGATGGAATATACCTTGTCATCACCACAACAACCTGAACCACAACAGGATGATTCATTTACTTGCAGCGCGATGGCACTGTATTTTCTCTTTACGATCTCTTTCATTCCCTTGTTATCCATACACTTTGATCCAATGATTATTCAGACACGATGCCAATGTTAGTTACAGGTTCTCATGATCTTATGAACTAATGGGATAAGAATCCAAAAAACCAGTTCGCAAATTTACGAACAATCGTTGTCAATAAAAAATTTTTTGTATTATATTTGTGCATCAATGGTTGCAGAAATCGGGAGATTTTTTTCAGACAGACAGCCGTCAAAGTGAAAAGAAACCGGTTATCTGCGATTCATACAGAACGATTATGACAAAAATAAAATGAATAAAAGCATATTTCATATTGCAGGAATGGACTGCCCCGGCGAAGAGCAATTAATCAGAATGAAGCTGAAGGATGAGGCACAGGTAAAATCGCTGGAATTTGATCTTTTCGACAGAAAACTGACGGTCTATCACGATGCTAATCCCGACCTGGTATTGTCTGCACTGGATGAGCTGAACCTCAGAACCTCACTGCTCTCAACGGAGGAGAGTAATGCCACGGCTGAAACCGATACATACAGCAACCAGCGGAAGGTGCTCTGGGCGGTGCTATTGATCAACTTTCTCTTCTTCGGGCTGGAGATGGTGTCTGGTATATTATCCAATTCAATGGGACTGGTTGCGGACAGCCTGGATATGCTCGCCGACAGTTTTGTATATGCTCTGGCTCTTATTGCAGTTGGCGGAACCCTTGCAAGGAAAAACAATATCGCTAAAATGACCGGATACTTCCAGTTACTGCTGGCACTGTCCGGTCTCTTCGAGGTGATCAGACGTTTCGCCGGTTTTGAAAGAATGCCCGATTTCCAGACAATGATCGTTATTTCCATCCTGGCCCTGATCGCCAACGCGGTATCTCTCTATCTTCTGCAGCGAGACAAAAGCAGGGAAGTACATATCCGGGCTATCATGATCTGTACCTCCAACGATGTGATCATCAATGCCGGAGTGATTCTGGCAGGGGTGATGGTTCACTGGCTCCATTCAAGCTACCCCGACCTGATTATCGGGGCAATTGTGTTTGTCATTGTGGCGAGAGGAGCCTACAGAATTCTGAAACTGGCCCGGTAGATACGGCATTCCCCTTTTTTACCACATCCGCCCAACATACAAAAAAAAGTTTGCCGGCCAGGGCAAACTTTCACTATGACGATATAACCGGTGTCTATTTCTGCAGCAAACCAATACTTATCTTCTGACTTTTGTACAAATCAACCTCCAGTAAAACAGGCTCGTAGGAGATCAATTCTACCACCAACTCATGTTTGCCTGGTTTTACATCCTTGATGATGAAATTTCCGTCGAGGTCTGAATAATATTTTTTCCCGTCTACCACAATAGCAGCACCAGCGAGAGCTTCTTTATTCTTTTCATCTATAACTGATCCGGTCAGTTGTAACGCGTTCACGTTTTCAACAAGGGCAACCGATTTGGATTCCTTTTCCTTTTTTTCGTTATTGTTGTCAATGCCTGCGAATGCAGATACAGAGAGCAATAATGAGGCTACGAGAACTAATACTGATTTCATTTTTATTTCTTTTTGTATGTTTAACTGCCACAAAGGTAGGAACATATAAGAACAAAGCTGTTACGTTTTGGTGAAGTTTTTGTTAAGATTTGATGGCGATGTCGCATCGGTATCAGTATCTTTTCTCGTCCACCATCTCCCCTTTCTCGTCCCACATCCGCCAGATACCGGTTTTTTTGCCTTCATAATAGTTCATTTCATAGCGCTGATTGCCCAGCTCATCCCAGATACGCCACGTACCGTGTTTTTGTCCGTTCTTGTATTCGGCTTCGGAAATTAGTTGTCCCGACACATCATAGCTTCTCCATAAACCGTGCAGTTTTCCATCCTTGTAAGAACGTATCTCCTGGGGTTTGCGATTCTCAAAATAGACAATATAGGGGCCTTCGGGCAAACCGTCACTGATTTGCATTTCCATCTTGACGGTACCATTTTCGTAATACTCACGGTAATCGCCTGTGTAGAAACGGGTTTGCGCTTTATCTTCATAATAAAAGCCGTCACTGAAATAAATGGTAGGGTTATGCTGTTTTTGCTCCTGTGCAGTCAGTGCAATAACGAGGCATAACAGGAATGATGTCATTAGTACATTTTTCATCTGTTTTTATTTTTTTGGTTGTTCAAGTTCATTAGCAACAATACGGTGTAATAAAGAGCAAAAGAATTACTACCTCACTACAAATGTAGAAAAATAATTAATTATGCTGAACTTTTCCGGTTTACTTTAAAAAATATCCCGCAATGTTTCTATTACGGGATATTTTACATAAAATAAAACAATCGTTTATTTACTTATTGAAACCAGCTCCAGGCAGAAATATCGAGTTTACCTTTCTGATAAGGACCTGTCAATGTGGCGGCAAGACCTTCGATCAATACGTTGGTGAGAGGTCCGGCATTGGGCATATCTACCAGTATGGAGTACCCTTCCAGATAGACATTGGTCATGGTGGCACCCGACTGTTTTTTAAACTGTAATGCAATACCTGAAGGAGCAGATGCGTGAGAATTGATTGCTGTCAGATTCACTATTTTAGGATTATTATTCACGCCATCCGCTTCTACCACCGTCGAGAAATTATTGATGGTATGCTTTACATAGGCATTCGTCACAGTACCATTCCATCCTTCTGTCCAGTCGATGGCATCATCTTCGTTGTTCTCCAGGTAGAGGTTCTCTACGGAAACTGTACCGCCAAAGAACTCCACACCATCGTCGGCTCCTTTGATCACAGCTACATTCTTAATCTCAGTACCTGATCCCACTGCATACAGGGTTAAGCCGTTGTATTCAGATTCAGTATTGATTTTGGCGCCTGATCCTTTTATTACCAGGTAATTAATTTTTCCGGAATTGTCTACGTTGTTCGTTCCGCCATATTTGAAGTTACCCACTTCGGCAGTGGCATCCACACCGGCAGTGGTAGTCGCCCTGCCACAGATGGTCAGTCCGCCCCAGTCTTGCGGTTGCGCATTGGGAGAGGTCATGACCACAGGTTTATCGGATGTTCCCTGAATATCAATCTGCGCTCCCATCATGACAGCAAGATAAGTTTCCGTTGCCTGTCCTTCGGCAGCTACAGCCAAAATACGGGTTCCGGCAGGAATAGTCAATTTGCCGGTTTCAACGATATAGGAACCTGTCAGTCTGTAAGCTTTACCTGGATCCAATGTTACGTTGCCGTTCTGCTTTCCATTCAGCACCACAATCTCCACGGCACTGGCTTCAGCCCATGTCCAGGAAGAGGGATTTACCGTGGGTGCTGCGTCGTAAGCATTATCGTGGCTTGCAGCCTGTCCCTCAATAATCACATTGGCTAGGGGACCGTTGTTGGGCATATCAATGATTACGTCGTAACCCAATAAGGATAATCCGGTAATGGTTGCTCCAGACTCTTTCTTGAACTGCAGTGCTTTACCACCCGTGGTTGAAACAGCTGTGAGGTTTACCAGTTTGGGATTTTTATTTATGCCGTCTGCTTCCACAACCGTAGAAAATCCGTCAATCGTGTGTTTCACATATGCATTCGTCACAGTACCGTTCCATCCCTCTGTCCAATCAATGGCGTCGTCTTCGTTATTTTCAAGGTACATGTTTTGAACAGATACGGTACCTCCAAAGAATTCGACTCCGTCGTCCGCACCATTGATCACAGCTACATTGCTGATTTGGGTACCTGTACCCACTGCATAAAGGGTCAATCCGTTATATTCCGATTCGGTATTGATCTTTGCTCCGGAACCTTTGATCACGAGGTAGTTGATCGTTCCTGAGTTGTCAGTATCATTGGTACCTCCATACTTGAAATTACCCACCTCAGCCGTAGCATCCACACCGGCGGTAGTAGTAGCCCTGCCACAGATGGTCAGTCCGCCCCAGTCCTGCGGCTGTGCATTGGGTGACGTCATCACCACGGGATCATTCGCCGTTCCGTTGACCATGATTTTGCCATCCATCATGACTGCAATGTAGGTCTCTGTTTCCTGTCCCTGTGATGCACTGGCAATGATCTGCGTTCCTGCAGGGATCGTTAATGTAGCACCTGCGTCAACAATAAACTGACCGGTTAAACGGTAACTTGTAGAGGCATTCAAGGTATAGTTTTCTTTCAATACCCCTTTCATTTCACCATTCTCAAGCAGCTCAATCACCGGATCTGTTTCCGGTAGAGGATCCTCTCCGTCGCAACTGACGAATACAAAGAGTGATGTAATCATCACTAAGATTCCTGATAATAAAACATTTTTTTTCATTGTTCTGATGTTTAATAATGTTGTCAATAAGTTTAGCTTTAAAATGTATAATTCAGCGATAATTGCAGCTTGACTCCCTTTTTATAGGACTCCACCACATGATTTTCTTCTTCACGCGTATTCAGATCTCTCAGGTTTTGCATCATTTTCATTTCCGGATTCAGCAGGTTGCGTGCTACCAGTTTAAGTGAGAGATGATCACTGAAATCTTTACTCAATACGGCATCCAATGAAACAAAACCTTTTTCGATGATCTCATCGTTGTAGAGATAATCTCTGTTTTCTGCATCCTTGGGACTGCCCAGCGCAAAAATTCTGTCGGAAGAGTAGTTACCGGATAGACTTGCCATCCATCTGTTTTGCTTGTTTTCGTAACTAATGGAGAGATTAGCGATCAAATCGGAAGCACCCTGCAGACCGGAGGTTGTTTTGTTGTTGTACCGATAGGCTTCCAGCAGATCCTGTTCAACCCACATTCTGGTGCCGTTCAGGATCATCCGTACCACATTCTCATCAGACTTGTACAAATTTAGTCGTGCCTCTGCCTCCAGTCCGAATACGCTGGCTTTCTCTCCCGTGTTCGCGTAAACCAGATAGCCCGCTCCACCGGTTAATGAGGTGATATTGATGGGGTCGTTGATATTCTTGTAAAAGGCAGCCACAGAAAGCAATTCATCGGATGTTTTAAAGTATTCCCACTTCAGGTCGGCATTCCAGTTTTCCGATGCCTTCAGCTCGGGTGTTCCCTGTATGATGGTACTGTTGGGAGAGGTATAGGCAAACGGGGCGATCTCTTTGAACTCGGGCAGTGTAATAGTTTTACTGCCCGAGAGACGCAGACTGCTCTTGTCGTTCAATGCATATTTTAAGTTGATGCTCGGGTAAAACTGCTTGTATGTTTTCTTTATGTTAGGCTCACGCAGCGGGTCATCGTTGTTGATGTCCCATTGCACATCTATCTGGTCGTATTCATACCTGACACCCACATTCCCGTCCAGATCACCATAGTCGAACCCGACCGTTGCATATCCGCCAATGGCATTCATTGTCGCATTGTATATATCTGCAGGGATAGTTTTGATTTTTGCGCTGTCGAAGGAAGAGGAGGTGAAGATGGAGGTGATGTCATCCACATTGTCATCCTCCTTTCGTATACCCGCTAACTGTACACCCACAAACTGATTGCTGAAATCCCGCTGTTTATTGCGATAGTTCACACCATAATTCAGATGATAGGGATGGCCGCCCAGGTTCAAATCAATTTTATTTCGCAGATAACCGTTGATCTCTTTGTCATCGATCTCCTGACTCGATTTCCGGTTTTCGAAATCGGAAATACGGTAAGAGAAATACAACGTGTTATTATCGAATCCGGTGTAGGTTCTGATCCGGTTGGGTTCATCTGAGGCAACAGTGTTGTAGCCAACTCCCCACTCCACCTTATTGGTTTCCGAAAAACGATGATCACCCAGCAGCTGATTGACAATGAGCATTGTCGTTCTTGTATTCATGTCACGGGTGAAAAAAGAGTCGGAGATCTCATCCATATCGAACTTGTATCCGCTACCGTTCCTGCCCTGTTCATATACCTGATCTGTTAGCTTATTGATAAACAGAAGATTATAGTTTAGCTTGTGGTTTGTGTTCAACCGGTAGGCCATATTCAGCAACCCGGTCAGTGTTTCATTACTTATCCACGATTCGGTATCGGAGAAATCAGAATAGACCGTATTGGAATTGAATCGTTTATAGACGCCGGTGGAATGCGCATGATCGCTTTTATAGGAGAGCGTATAAAAAAGTGACAACGTTTTCTCCGAGATTTTGAATTCCTTCCCACCCGTCGCAGAAACACCAAAATCCACGGGAAAACTTTTCGTGCGCGGATCCCATGATTGTTTAGTGATAGCATCCACCAGGTTGTATTCACGATGGTAGAAAGTCAAAAAAGTATTGTTCCTGTTGGGAGAGACTTTGAAATCACCGAAAACGCCATCCGATAACAGACTGCTGTTTACGCCTCCCTGCAGTTCGACCGAGAACTGGTCCACAAATTCTTTCGAGATGATATTGACGTTTCCGGCTGACTGGTCGATATATCCTTCCGGGTTGTAGGTCTTGCTGATGCCCACATTCTGAATCACACCGGTACTGAAAAGACCGAGGTCGATATTTTTCTTTTCGATATCGTCAGAAGGTATCGGAAGGCCATTCATGGTGGTGGACAGATACCGGTCGCCCAATCCGCGGACAAACACTTCGCCGGAACCTTCACTCTTAACGACTCCGGTTATTTTACTTGTTGCAGTAGCAGCATCGGAAACTCCCTGCATTGACAGCTGTTGTGCGCCCACACTTTCACGAATCACTGTAGCATTCTTCTGGTCCATGAGCAGGATACGCTCCGACTCTCTGCGTGGGGTTGCCACCACGACCACCTCATCGAGACTGACATCGTCAGTCTCCATGGCAAAGTTCAGGATCGTCTCCTTTCCTTTTTCAACAAGTACATTCTGTATGGCTACGGGACGATAAGCCACGTAAGAGGCTCTTAATGTATACGTACCATCTGCCAGATTTAGTATGACAAAGTTTCCATCCAGGTCAGCTGCAGCGCCGTTGGAGGTTCCTTCCACGAGCACCGATGCGCCGATGAGAGGTTCATTGGTTTTCGCATCCACAATGGTTCCCCTGATGGTGCCTGTCTGGGCAAAACCGGTAGCTAGGGAAAAGAAGAAGAGAGCGAGGAAAGATAACCGTAAGTAGTTGATTATTTGGTTCATTTGTCGCTTAAAGTAGATAAATATTTATTTGTTCTATCAAGTTTTCGCCACAAAGGTCTGATATTAATGTTACAAAGGCGTTAAGATTTTATGACGTTATTGTTAAGTTTAAGGTCAAAAAAAAACGGGGCTTTCGGCCCCGCATTTCTGCATCAGTATTTGTATTTCTTTTTCTTACCTTTCCCTCCGTTGTCGTTTTCGAAGAATTTCTTTTTGCCTCTCTCGGGTTTGTCTTCATCCTGTGCCAACTGAACAACCAGTTTTCTTTCATCCACATACATCCCTTTAAACGTGCTGACCACTTTAGATGCCATGTCTTCGGGTACTTCGAAAAAGGAGAAGCTTTTCATCAGATCTATCCTGCCCACCGGCACTTTCCCTTTTACGTTGTCGTTGATAAAACCCATCAGCGTGGCCGGATTCACGCCATCCATTTTACCTACGTTGATAAAAATACGGGCATATCCGTTCTCCGCCTTTCGTGAACCATTCTCAGGCCGGTCGCCTTTTTTATAGCGGGATTCTTCCTTATTGCGTCTCGAAGAGCCATCCTGTGGCTCGTAAATCTCTTCCGCCTGCTGGTAATACTCTATCAGACGGTTAAACTCCAGCGAAACGATTCGTTTGATGACATCTTCCTTCTCCAGCCATTCCAACTTGCGGAAAATGGAAGGGAGCAACCGTTCGATCTCTGCGTCATTCACCTTCACCTTTTCAATCTTGTCGACGAAGTTGAACAGTTGTTTCTCACAGATGACGTCTCCTTTAGGGATTTCTCTTTTCTCAAATTGCTTGTTGATCAGTTTTTCGATCTGTGCAATTTTACCCTTCTCCTTGATGTGTATGATGGAGATCGAAGTCCCGGTTTTACCGGCTCTGCCGGTTCTGCCGCTGCGGTGCGTATATATCTCTAAGTCATCCGGCAACCCGAAGTTGATGATGTGTGTCACATCATCAACATCCAGTCCGCGGGCAGCCACATCGGTGGCGACCAGCAACTGCAGGTTGTGGTTCCTGTACTTACTCATCACGTAATCGCGCTGCGCCTGTGAGAGGTCGCCATGCAGCGAGTCTGCATCATAACCGTCCTGCATCAGCTTGTCGGCGATCTCCTGTGTCTCTTTCCGGGTACGACAGAAGATAATACCATATATGTTGGGATAATAATCCACAATGCGCTTCAGTGCGAGGTACTTGTCCTTGGCGTGCACCATGAAATAGAGATGCCTTACATTCAGGGCTCCCTCGTTCTTGCGGCCAATGGTGATCTCTACCGGGTTGTTCATATACTTCCGGGTGATTTTCTCGATTTCCCGGGGCATGGTGGCTGAGAACAGTAACATGCTTCGCTCCTCCGGCAGATGAGAAAGGATCTCATCGATGTCCTCAGAGAAACCCATATTCAGCATCTCATCGGCCTCATCAAGCACCATGGTATGTACGTTGCTGAGCGAAACTGTCTTGCGGTTGATCAGGTCGATCAGTCTGCCGGGAGTGGCCACGATGATATGTACACCTCTTTTCAGCGTGCGTATCTGACTGTCGATACTCGATCCGCCGTAGACAGGTAGAATCTTGATATCTTCCACATAGGTGGAATAATCGGTCAGGTCACCGGCAATCTGCAGACAGAGCTCTCTGGTGGGGCAAAGGATCAGCGTTTGCGGCGAAAGAAGTTTTACGTTGATTTTCTGGATGATGGGAATGCCAAATGCGGCTGTCTTCCCGGTTCCGGTCTGTGCGAGTGCGATAATGTCGCGTGTGTTGGCCAGCAGCTGGGGGATGACCTCCGTCTGTACCGGCATGGGTTGTTCAAATCCCAATTCAGCAATCGCTTTCTGAATTTCGGGGATGACACCCAGTTCTTCGAATGTTCTCATTTCTTTTTCCATTGTTTAATGTGTGTATTGATCTTTCTCCGTACTCCACACACCCATTTTTGTAAGGTCCGTTATTTGCCCGCACTGCCATGATTCGAATAAATCCGGCGGTATAACCCGTTTCAGCAAAGCCAGAACAGGTGTTACCCCCACGCCCGCTGAACGGTACCTTTGCAGGTAGATCCGGCATATGCGTAGATTGCGTAAAGCAAATATCCATAAAGATGAGAGAAAATTCAATGATAATCTGTGATTTTTATTGTTGATGACGATAACCCGCGTTCCCTGAGAGGATAAAAAATCACCTTTTTTTAAATCGGGTGCAAAGTTACGAAAATAAAATGAACTATTTGGTTAAGCAAGAGCAGAATAAATTTATTTATTTTGACGAGTGTAGAAATAGTGCATTAGTTGGAACAGTCTTCCTTTTGGTGAATGATAATGATCAAAACTGATAAAGAAGGTATTTTCTGAGTAAATTTCTTTTACCACTGGTAACGCGCAACTCTTTTTCCAGATAATTATCCACAGAACCATATTTAAGTTTAATATGGTCCACGGCATAATTAAGATAAGCCCTGTTGACCGATAACATAGCGGTGACAGCTTCCTGCATCGATTCGGAAAGATTACTGGCATCTATCTCCGCTTTTGCCGGATCGATATGTTCATTGGAAAGCATATAATCCTGTTCCAGTATACTTTGCGGTATTCCGATGGCATACAGGATGAAATAAGTGGCCAGCCCCTCACCGTCTTTACCCAGTGAACCTGACAAGAGAACAGGATAATTGCTGTCATTGGTGAGCAGATCGAACATTTCTCCGAACTGTGTTTTATGATTTTCCACAATATTAACGTACTCCTCCTGCACATACCGGATCGCATCACTTCTGTCGAAATGTTCATCTTCCATCTGCTCATCTAACTTCTCAGCATCCATGGGCATCAGAGGAAGTGCTACTTTTCGTATCGAAGGGTGAAGGAGAATGGGGTATTTTCTGGAGGTCCTCTCTGACCGGAAATCAATCACTGTTTTAATACCCAGTCTGCGTATTCTCTCCTGATCATAAAGCGTGGCATTACTTAAATTGGCTGAACGATAGATTTGACCCCACTTCATCTGACGGTTATCACTCGTAAAATAGCCGCCTATATCCCGGAAATTCTTTATATTATTCATGTCTATTACCCTGTTGGCAACGACACCTGAATAAACGCCAGCTGTACGAAGGATAAAATATTCTCTCAGGCCTGAGCCGGTAGGATTCACCCGCAACACCTGATCCGTAATCTTAGTGGAAGTAACCGGAGTGAAACTCGTCAGGGAACTATCGGTGAGAGAAGAGTAAATATCAATATCTCCTTCCTGGTCGGGACTGACTTCCCATTTCAACAGAAAATCTCCCTCCCTGTCTTTCTCAACGACAGATGTTATCTTCACTGTTGACATACAAGCGTTTGCCAAAATAATCAGTAATACAAGAAGGAGTATATAAGATAGTTTCTGCACCATTTACTTAAATAACAAACATAACAAACAAATGTACAAAAAACTTTGTTCTAAAATAAAAGGAATCAATGGGTATTAACAATATATAGTTATTCACTTTTCTTTTTAATACTTTAGCTTATAGATATTTAATGTTTATTTGATACAAATAGCGTTATTGTTGATAACTTGTGAAACAGTTGTGAAAAGAAATTGATAAAATCATTGGTAAAATTGAAAAAGATCATGTCTGTAAAAAATCCGGATGACACCAATTATTTTACTGTTTTTTTGCATTTATTTTTCATCCGCTTTTCAACAGACAAATTGGGGGTCGAGAGAAATTAATTATTAACTTTGCTTTTTATAAACAATAGATGAAAGTAACTGTAATCATCTTTCATTCAGTGTAAAAAGAAAATTCATGCTGTTGATAAATTTTGACAACTTCTTTTCTCAAGATGATAACTTACGGTGCAAATGTTTTCTCAAGATTTAATTGACAGTTTCAACAGGCTATCATAACCATCAGTTTTCTTTTTCATTTTTTTAAAAATTATATAATAATAAATATATGATTAAAGAAGAAATCATTCAAAACATAGTATTACTCCGAAAAGAAAAAAATGCCATTATCCTGGCGCATTACTACCAGGAAGCGGAAATTCAGGATATAGCCGATTTTGTGGGTGACAGTCTTGCACTGGCACAATGGGCAGCCAAAACCACAGCCGATATCATCGTACTTTGCGGGGTTCATTTTATGGGAGAGACTGCGAAAATATTGAGTCCGGAAAAGCGTGTGTTAATACCGGATCTCATGGCCGGTTGTTCTTTGGCTGAGAGCTGCCCGGTCGATGAGTTTGCACAGTTTGTACATGCGCATCCCGATCATACGGTTATCTCTTATGTGAATACAACAGCTGCTGTAAAGGCATTGACTGATATTGTCGTGACTTCTACCAACGCGAAACAGATCGTGGAATCACTTCCTGAAGATGAAAAAATAATCTTTGGACCTGATAAGAATTTGGGTGATTATATCAATAAGCTGACAGGGAGAAACATGCTTTTGTGGGACGGTGTTTGCCATGTGCATGCACAATTTTCCCTGGAAAGAATTCTTGCATTGCAGCAAGAATACCCTGATGCTTTGCTGCTCGCACATCCCGAATGTCCGAAATACCTGTTGGAGATAGCGGATCATGTGGGTTCCACCTCTTCAATTTTGAAGTTTGCTACCAATTCTGATAAAAAACAGTTTATTGTAGCTACGGAAGCCGGTATATTACACCAGATGCAGAAAGAAAATCCGGACAAGCTGTTTATTCCGGCGCCGCCGGAAGATTCCACCTGTGCGTGCAATGAGTGTTTTTATATGAAAATGAATACATTGGAGAAACTATATCTCTGTTTAAAAAATGAAAAGCCGGAGATATTGGTTGATGAAGAGACAAGAATCAAGGCAGTGAAACCGATTGAACGAATGCTGGAAATTTCAGCCAGATATGGATTATAAAATTTTTTTTCTTTGAGAAAAGGTTATGAAAAGGGACTCTATCCCATAGAGAGAAATGAAAAGTGGCTTCTTTTCCGTACCTTTGACTCAACAATTTTATCAATTTCTGTTTTGTCTGAAGTGAAAACACTTCAGTACAAACGATGTAAATCTCTATAAATGGCTCTACAATGTGGTATCGTGGGACTACCCAACGTGGGTAAATCCACTCTTTTTAATTGCTTATCGAACGCCAAAGCACAGGCGGCCAATTTTCCCTTCTGCACCATTGAACCCAATGTGGGTGTGATTACCGTTCCCGACAAAAGATTGAATAAACTGGCCGAGTTGGTGCATCCCCAGAAAATTGTACCAACCACAGTTGAAATTGTGGATATTGCCGGACTGGTGAAAGGTGCCAGCAAAGGTGAAGGATTGGGTAATAAATTTCTGGCAAATATTCGGGAGACCGATGCTATTTTGCATGTATTGCGCTGTTTCGATGATGAGAACGTAACACATGTTGATGGAAAAATAGATCCGGTAAGGGATAAAGAGATTATTGATGCGGAACTGCAGCTGAAAGACCTGGAAACCATCGAGGCACGCATCAATAAAGTGGAAAAGCAGTCGAAGACCGGGGGCGACAAGGATGCCAGGTTTGCGTTCGAAGTCTATTCCAAAATCCGTGAAGCTTTGTTGCGGGGTGAATCGGCCCATACTGTTCTTTTTGATTCAAAAGACGAAGCCAGGGTGGCCCGTGATCTTTATTTGTTGACCGCCAAACCGGTGATGTATGTGTGCAATGTGGATGAAGCAAGCGCCGTAACCGGTAATCATTATGTGGATGCAGTGCGTGAGGCCGTGAAAAATGAAGATGCTCAGATTTTGGTGGTGGCTGCCAAAATTGAATCTGAGATCGCTGAGTTCGATACCTATGAAGAACGGGAAATGTTCCTGAATGAAATAGGATTGGAAGAATCCGGCGTGAACCGGCTCATCAAATCGGCATACAAGCTGCTAAACCTGCAAACATTTCTTACTGCAGGACCGCAGGAAGTGCGTGCATGGACGTTTCACAAAGGGTGGAAAGCTCCGCAATGCGCTGGAGTTATTCATACCGATTTTGAAAAAGGATTTATTCGCGCCGAGGTGATTAAGTATGAGGATTATATTCATTACGGTTCGGAAAGTGCAGTCAAAGAGGCCGGTAAAATGAATGTGGAAGGCAAGGAATATGTGGTGCAGGATGGTGACATCATGCATTTCCGGTTTAATGTGTAATCGTTCGTTTTTTCCTCATATCATTTCGAAAATGATTTTTTCTTTTCATTAAATTGTTTTCAAGTGTTGTCCTCTTAGAATCATTTTAAATAAGCCTTTTTTATATAAAATATGTTGTAGAACATATCAAAATTTTTTTGATTAAACGATTAATCTTTTACTTTTGCGTTAATTAAAGTTACATGGAAAGAGTATCTTTGAAAGTGATAGCCCGTGAGCTGGGTGTTTCAACAGCAACAGTTTCGCTCGTGCTGAACGGTAAGAATCAGAACGGCCGGGTGAGTATGGATGTGTCAGAAAAAATTCTGGCAAAAGCTGCTGAGCTGAATTATGTACCCAACAGTTTGGCCAAGGGATTGAAAATGGGTCATTCCAAATCGATTGGTTTGATTATAGCGGATATCTCAAACGTTTTTTTTGGTACCCTGGCTTTGCATATTCAGAATTATGCAGAACAACAGGGATACACAGTCATTATCGGTAATACCAACGAGGATCCCGAAGAGATGTTGAAGATGATTACCTTTCTGAATTCCCGGCAGGTTGACGGTCTGATCATCACCCCCACAGAAGGAGGTGAGTTTATGGTGAAAGCACTTCTGGAAAAAGAGAAACCTTTGGTGCTGGTCGACCGGATCTATCCCGATATCCATACTGCATCGGTGATGATTAATAATTTTGAGATCAGTTACCGTTCAACCCGGCAGCTATTGAACAGGGGATGCAACAATCCGGCATTTATATCCTACAAACAGGATCAGGTTCATACCAACGAAAGGAAACGGGGGTACCTGGAAGCGATGCAGGATGCAGGTCATCATGTCACGGATAAGATAAAGGAAGTAAGTTACCAAAATCTTCAGGAAGATATGGATGGTGCTATTGAAGAGTTGTTGCAAATGAGTCCGAAAGTAGATGCTATCTTCTTTGCCACCAACTCTATTTCCATTAGTGGGATCCGTTCCCTGCTTAAAAAGGGGTTGCTGGTGCAGAAAGATATTCAGGTGATGTGTTTCGATGAGAGTGAAGCCATTTTATTGTTTCCTTTTCGGGTTCCCTATGTAAAACAACCGATCGAAGCGATGGGCAAGCGTGCCCTCGAACTGCTGATCGGTCAAATTGAAAGAAAAGAAAAATCGGGTCAACAAATTGTGTTGGAAGCCGAACTCGTTGTGTGATTTTTTTGTGGATTAAGTTAAACGATTAATATTATTTATTTGTCCTTTTTAGTTAAACGATTAATTTAATAATGGACGAAACAATTAAACAGAAAGTATGAAACAAGTTTATCCCAAAATTGGTATTCGCCCCATCATTGATGGCAGGCGCGGAGGCATCAGGGAATCCCTCGAAGAGACCACCATGAGTCTGGCAAAAAGTGCAGCAAAATTGTATTCCGAAACGTTGAAGTATCCCGATGGGTCTCCTGTGGAGTGCGTCATTGCGGATACAACGATCGGCGGTGTAAAAGAAGCGGCTCTGTGTGCAGAAAAATTTGAAAAAGAAGGAGTGGGCTTGACCTTATCCGTAACACCTTGCTGGTGTTACGGGTCTGAGACGATCGACATGAATCCCCTCATTCCGAAAGCAATCTGGGGTTTCAATGGGACGGAACGCCCGGGAGCTGTCTATCTTTCGGCCGCATTGGCGGTACATAACCAAAAGGGTTTGCCCGCCTTCGGCATTTACGGCAAAGATGTACAGGACGTGGGAGACACGTCCATTCCGGGGGATGTACGCGAGAAGCTCTTGAGGTTTGCCAAAGCAGGACTGGCTGTGGCGATCATGCGGGGAAAATCTTATCTGGCCATCGGATCGGTATCGATGGGAATAGGCGGATCGATGGTAAATCCCGATTTTTTGCAGGAGTATTTGGGTATGCGTACCGAACAGGTGGATGCCAGTGAAGTTCTTCGTCGTATTCAGCTTGGTATTTACGATAAAGAGGAATTTGAAAAAGCGATGGCTTGGACAAAAGAAAACTGTATGTCGCGTGAAGGCGAAGATTTCAATCCGGAACACCTGAAACACAGCAGGGAGCAGAAATACAAAGACTGGGAATTTGTGGTGAAGATGACATTGATCATGCGTGATTTAATGATTGGAAATTCCAAGCTCGATGAAATGGGATTCGGGGAAGAAGCACTCGGTCATAATGCCATTGCAGGAGGTTTCCAGGGACAACGGCAGTGGACTGATTTCCTGCCAGATGGCGACTTCTCGGAAACCATTCTCAATTCCTCGTTCGACTGGAATGGAAAGCGCGAACCATTCATTTTCGCCACCGAAGACGATCATTTGAACGGAATAAGTATGCTTTTCAATCATCTGCTCACCAACACCTCGCAAATGTTTGCCGATGTCCGTACTTATTGGAGTCCCGAAGCTATTGAGCGGGTCAGTGGATGGAAGCCGGAAGGTTTGCTGGCGCATGGGGCTATTTTTCTCAAAAACTCCGGTTCCTGCACCCTTGATGGCACCGGTCAGCAGTCCGATGCCATCGGCAATCCGGTAATGAAGCCTTTCTGGGAAATCACCGATGAGGAGGTGGAAAGAATGTTGGAAGCCACAACCTGGTATCCCGCATCTCTGGAGTACATGCGAGGCGGAGGCTACTCATCCCAATTTCTGACCAGGGAAGGTATGCCGGTCACCATGAGCCGCATCAACCTGATCAAGGGTTTGGGACCGGTATTGCAGATTGCTGAGGGGTGGACGGCTACGTTTCCTGATCATGTTTTCCAGCTGATCGACGGGCGGACCGACAAAACCTGGCCATCTACATTTTTCGTGCCCCGTATTACCGGCAAAGGGCATTTTACCGATGTCTATGAGGTGATGAACCACTGGGGAGCTAACCATGCGGCTATCAGCTACGGACATATTGGAGCCGATTTGATTACGTTGGCTTCGGCAATTTCTATTCCCGTGAATATGCATAATGTGGATGAAGGGAAAATCTTCCGTCCCGGTGCTTGGTCGGCTTTCGGATCTGACAACGAAGGTGCGGACTACCGCGCATGTGCCGCATACGGACCACTATACAGGTAGCGTGTAGATTGTGAGAAATAATCTGAATCTTATAAACCAAATATATTGATAGAATGAGGAAAATTGATTTTAAAATGCTGAATTTATGCACCTTTATTCTGGGGATTATGCTTTCGTTTCCTCTCTTTTCACAGACGGAGCCGATGGGGGATATGTTTGAGCTGGCAAAAATGAAATCTGGCGTGAAGAACAGAAGGATCTCCAGTACCGACCCCACGGGAGGCAACAGGGATCATCTGGAACCTTTTGCCCCCGGTGAAAAAAGAACCATCGCGGAGATAAAGGGAACCGGTGTGATCAATCATATCTGGATTACCATTGCCCCTCCGCCGGGTGAACTGAGCAGGAACGATATCATTATCCGGATGTACTGGGACGGGAACGACTATCCCTCCGTGGAATCTCCCATTGGCCCATTTTTCGGGCAGGGGTGGGACGAACAGTATAACTACGCCTCGCTTCCCTTGTCGGCAGGACCTGTGAACGGAACAGGATTGAGCAGTTACTTTGCAATGCCTTTTGAGAAAGGTGCCCGCATCGAAATAGAGAACCAAAACGACAAACCCATCAATGCTTTCTATTTTTATGTGGATTATCTTGAAATGGAACAGCTTCCCGAAGGCATGGGCCGCTTTCATGCTTGGTACAACCATACCCTTTCGGAAGCATTGCCCGAAGGTGAAACAGAATGGGGGCTGACCGCTGCTCAGAAACCGAACCTCGAAGGGAAAAGGAACTACCGGTTCATAGATACGAAAGGAAAAGGTCATTTCGTGGGTATCAACTACTATGTCCACTCTCCCACCCCGATGTGGTACGGTGAGGGAGATGATATGTGGTTTATCGATGGGGAGGAAAAACCGCGACTGATTGGTACCGGTACCGAAGATTTCTTCAACACCTCTTGGTGCCCGAAGGAGCCCTTCTCCCACCCTCATTTCGGATATCCGCGTATAAACAATGATATAGGCTGGCTTGGACGAACACATATCTACCGTTTTTTCATCAATGATCCTATTTTCTTTGAAACAAGCGTGAAGGGCACCATCGAGACCGGTCACAACAACAACCTGACGCTCGATCTCTCCACCGTCGCCTACTGGTATCAGGACCGTGTTGTGATGCTGCCGCCGGCACCCACCAAAGAGCAGCGTCAGCCGAAGCCTTTTATCAATCATATGGATATACACCGCTGGAGAGATGCATGGCGGAAAGCAAAGGGGAATGATCCGAAATTGTGGGGAAATGAATGAAAATCTATAAAACAAATTTTTTTATGAAAGATATAATCCAAATTACAGGCAAATTATTGTTTACTTATTTGCTTTTATCTCTGGCTTTTTATGCCAATGCCGTGAATCATTCCGTAGGGGTGGATCAGGGTAAAACGATACGCGGGGTTGTTTCTGAACAAAGTACCAACGAGCCGCTGACAGGAGTAAGTGTGTATGTAAAGGGTACCACTATTGGTACCACTACCAATATTAACGGAGAATATCAACTGATCGTCCCGTCCGAAGATGCCGTGCTTGTCTTTTCTTTTATTGGTAAAAGAACAGTAGAACGGCCGGTAAGGGGTATCAGTGTCATTAACGTTGTGATGATTGATGATGCTACTATGCTGGATGAATTCGTTTACACAGGATATATGACACAAAAGAAAGTTGATCTTACCGGATCTGTTTCCATTGCTACGAGCAGTGATATTATTAAAAATCCTTCAGCCAATGCCATGAAAGCATTACAGGGTAAGCTTTCGGGTGTGTATATCACTACGAATGGAGGAAATCCGGCGGAAGGAGTGAACATTCAAATCCGGGGACTCTCCTCTCTTTCCGGTGCCGTCCGGCCCTTGATTGTACTGGATGGAATGCCAACGGAAAACCTGAACCTCAGAGATATCAACGCTGGAGATATTGAATCTATACAGGTACTGAAAGATGCGGCATCAGCCAGCATTTACGGAGCTCGTGCTTCGGGTGGGGTCATATTGATTCAAACAAAAAAAGGGAAAGAGGGCAAGATTACGGTTGAATATAGCGGAAATGTCTCATTTAGTTCTGTACTGAATAAGCCTACCCTGATGAATGCGGAACAGTATGGTATTGCAGCCTTCAGGGCGGCGGCATACGACGAGAAAGTGTATGGGGTACCCATGGCACTTCCGGGAACGTACGACTTTACCTGGCAAAGAGGAACTGACGGATTACCCATACTTGAAGAGGTTATGGCGAAAGAATGGCTTAACGCTGAGCAGACTGTCCGAGGTGCGGATACAAACTGGATGGATGAGATTTTCCAGACTGCTCTTATGACCAATCATCAGGTTACTGTGTCAAATGGAACCGAACGGTCAAAAAGTCTGTTTTCACTCGGCTATTTTAACAACGAAGGAACACAGATTCACACCTTTTTCAAACAATATTCGGTACGTGCAAATACAGAATACGGATTATTGGATAACAGGTTGAAAATCGGTGAAAACATCGCACTGAGCTATCTGCAGTACAGAGATGCTAATGAAACCAGATGGGCAATGATTAATCCTCCTGCAGCTCCAGTTTATGATATCAATGGCAACTGGGCAGGTACACCCGGTTTCGATGACTTTACCAATCCTGTGCGTGTACTGACCATGAATAAGGATAACGTGAATAATTATGTGAAGATCATCGGGAATATTTTCGCGGATCTGAGAATATGGAACAATATTTCTGCTCGTACTCAGTTTGGTGTAGACTATGGCAATGCATACAGCAGAATAATCGAAGGAGAATGGTCGGAGACCGGTGGCAGGAACAGCGACGGTGAGAATTATGTGGCTAACTATCAATCTCATCCTCTCAGCTATGTGTGGACAAACACTCTTTCCTATAACCTGAGTTCAGACCGACATACGCTCGACGCCGTGTTAGGTACTGAGTTCACCAGATATGTCCAGGAGGGATTTTCGGCACGAAGAGAGGGAATTTATTTGGAAGACAGAGACTTTGCTCACCTGGGCGTAACAACGGGAACCAAGTATTCGCTGGGGAGCTCGGCCGATGAATATACCTACTTGTCTCTTTTCGGAAAAGTGAACTACGCGCTGGACTCAAAATACCTCTTTTCATTCACATTGCGAAGAGACGGATCGTCTCTCTTTGGGGCCAATAACCGGTACGGTACTTTTCCTGCCGTTTCCGCAGGATGGAGAATCATCAATGAACCCTTTATGAGCGAAGTTGACGGAGTGTCAGACCTCAAATTGCGTGCAAGCTGGGGAGCCAACGGAAGTGTACAGGGTCTGCCACGCGGATACACCTCTACTCCCTTTACGACTGATTATTTTAGCACGTCATACCCGATTGAAGGAAATGAAAGCGGTCCCCTCTACTCCGGTTATAGAAGAACCTGGCTGGGTAACCCTGATTTGAAATGGGAGACCACCACGCAGACTGACCTGGCAATTGATTATGGATTTTTTAACCAGAGAATTTACGGTACTCTGGGATACTATTTTAAGAGGACAAATGACGTATTGGTGCAGGTACCCTATATTGCTGCCATGGGAGAAGGAGGTGAACCATGGATTAACGGGGCTAATATGAATAACCAGGGAATTGAATTCGAATTCACTTATAGAAACGATCCTGTTGATGTCTTCCAGTATGCCATAACTGCCAATATCGGCTCCTATAGGACGAAATTGATAGACCTACCTGAAAATGTAATTAACAGATATCCGGGCGACGGAATGCGTGATTTTGTGATTGGCAGAACGCCCAATATTCTATACGGGTTGGTAGCCGATGGCATTTTCAAGACTCAAGAAGAGGTGGATAATCATGCTGAACAAACCGGTAAAGCAGTAGGGCGTATCCGCTATAAAGATCTGGACGGAAATGGCGTGGTGGATGAACTGTACGACAGGACGTTTATTGGCATCACTGACCCCGATTTCTTTGGTGGTATTACCTTTGATATAGGATACAGGAATTTCGATTTAAATCTCTTCTTCCAGGGTGTTTATGGCAATAAAGTGAATAACATATGGAAACAGGAGAGTGATTTATGGAATATTTCTGTACCCGCCGGTAAAAACCATGAAGTAAGAATGCTCGACGCATGGTATTTTGATAATACCGATTCTGATATACCTGCTGTTTCCAATTCGAACCCGAACAGTGAACAAAGATTCTCTTCCTATTTTGTGGAAGACGGTTCTTATCTGAAACTCCGAAATATCGAATTGGGTTATACTTTTCCGAAACAACTTACAAAGGCTATGATGATGCAGAACCTGCGAATATATGCATCTGCGAGGAATGTGTTAACCCTAAAAAAAGGATGGGGCGATGACAAATACACCAGTTTCGATCCCGAAATGCCGGGTTATGGTTATATGACGCCGTTTACAATGGCTTTTGGAATTAATGTAACTTTTTAATGATACCCATGTTATGAAAAAAATTAAATTTACCATATTTCTCATCTCTTTCCTGTTTGTATCCAGTAATTGTTCCGATCTGCTGGAAGTGAATCCTAAACAGGTGCTTGACGAAGCATTACTTACCTCTCCCGAAGATATGGAAGGTTTCGTGACAGCGGCTTATGCAAGAATCACGGATATTCCCTCCTGGGACTCTCCTTTTTCACCCTGGTGGTCCGGCTCTATGCGCTCTGACGATTCTTACAAAGGAGGCGGAGGAACCTGGGATGGCGGTGACGGTTGGGGTTTTATGGAGACATTCGTCAATCTGACACCCAACGGATGGCCTCTCGATTACCCATGGTACGTTTCCTATCAGATAATACAGCGATGCAACACAGCTATACAAAAGCTGGAAAAGATATCCGAAGAGGATTTCCCTTTGAAGAGTGTACGCATCGGAGAGATGAAGTTCATCAGGGCATTTGTTCATTTCAGGCTAAAAGAGTTCTTTAAGTACATCCCTTATATCGATGAAACGGTAGTGGGAAGCAGTGCAGCTTTTGAAGCAATTCCCAATAGGGATGAAAATTTTCCGAATGACCAATACCTATGGGAGAGGATTCTGGCTGATTTTAAGGATGCAGAAGCAGCATTACCCGCCACACAACCCGATAAAGGAAGGGTAGACAAGAATGCTGCCACAGCCATGGTTGCCAGGACACTCATGTTTATGGCTTATGAGATGAACGACAGACATCAGGTGGTTAATATCAACAAAGATAGGCTTTCGGAAGCGTTGGTTTACCTGAACAAGCTGACCGATCAGGAAGGAGGTAAGGTGGACCTTTGTCAGGATTTCGGGGAAAACTTTATTCATACTTCTGATAACAATACCAAAGAGTCGATCTGGGAAATTCAATATTCTATTAATGATGGCAGCTCTACCGGAGGAAAGATCAATCGAGGTGAAGGATTGAATCACCCCTGGAAATGGGCTGGTTTTCAGTGCTGCGGCTTTCATCATATCAGTTATAATATGGGTAATGCTTTTAAGACAGGCCCTGATGGTCTGCCCCTGTTCGATGATTACAACAATGACAGTTACGGAGAGTATATCAAGAATGCGGATGGAAGTGATAATATTGCAATTGTTGAAGCAGGAAATCCGGACTATTTTAATAAGTACAGTTGGGATCCCCGTTTCAGCCATACAGCTGCAGTTCCCGGTCATCCGTGGAAATATGATCCGAATTTGATCTTTGAAAGCAGAGGGATAAGGAACGGGACAGAATATGGTTGGTTGAAATCAGTGAAAGAATTACCGCATCCCGATTGTGATTGTCTTTTGTATGACGGATGGCAATTCAATTCGATGAACAAGCGGATGATTCGTTACGATGAGGTTCTGCTCTGGAAAGCGGAAGTATTGATTCAACTGGACAGATGGAATGAGGCATTAATTCCTATCAATGAAGTTCGTGAACGGGCTGCCAATAGCACCGGTTGGTTGGTCAAGGCGGATGGAACACCAGTGATGAACTATCATGTGGAAATCTATAAGCCCGGCGAGAACTGTATCTGGGACAAGGATTTTGCCTGGAAAGCAATGCAATGGGAAAACCGGCTTGAGATGGCTGGAGAAGGGCGCCGTTTCTTCGATCTGCAGCGTTGGGGCATACTTGATGAAGTCATGAACAGCTACTTTACCGTAGAGAAGACCAGGTTCTCCTGGATGTCAAATGCCAGGTTTACGGAAGGACGTGATGAATTCTTCCCCATCCCGCAAAATCAGATGAAATGGGCAAAAGGTAATTATACACAGAACCCAGAGTATTAGTTTTTATTCTTAAAATATTTGATTATGAGAAAGATAAGCAAAATAATTCTTGTTATACTCACCATCATGCTCTTTACGGGTTGTTACGATCGGGATATTATTGACAGGAAAGATTTTCATCACACTTTGCCAAAGGTGGAGAATTTATCTTATTCCTTACAGGGGAATGTAGTGACACTCACCTGGCAGATACCGGATAATATATCCGATGCTTTCACCAGGCCCCTGCAGGCAAGAGTTCAGGTAGTTGAAAATGATATCTACAGACAGGTAGTGACTGTCTATGATGAGCAGAACACGGCGGAGATTACCATCGATCCGGATAAGGATTACCGGTTCATCGTCAAGTTGCTGGGTTTCCTGACTCCTGACGCAAGGGAAGAGGGTTTTACCGACAGGGTCTTTTCAGAAGGAGAGATTATCGTAACAGAGTAATTTTTATGAGCAGATAATATATTCATAAAGAATTTGGGAGGTATGTTAAAGTGATCTGAAATGAGCCATGTGGGACATACCTTCCCTTCTTTTTTCATATTCTATTGTCATTTGTCTGGTAGAACCGATCATGCAATAAGGAAATCAAATGAAACATATCTTACTGATTATTCTTGCTTCTGTGTTTATGCTCTTCTCTTGCAGTAAAGAAGAGGGTGACACCCCGTATGTACCTGTGGAGGAAATTTCGTCAGTGCAAACCGATCTTTTTCCGGACAAAGAAACCAAAAAGGTTTCAACATTACTGAATTTTAAAAATCTGGAAAAAATTGATTACTTGCTTGTTTCAATGAGTGGGGGACCAAGCTATTCGGAAAAGATTGATCAAAGCAAATTGTCAAACCCCTATTTATATAGCTATACCATCCGGCAATCGGATCCGGAATTCTTCAGACTCATCTTAAAGGCAGTTTACAAGGACGGCAACGTATCCAGGGATTTTTCTCTGAATATCGACAACAGGTGGGGGTTCTTTGTCAGAAAAGTAGAGCGGATAGCACGTGTAACCGGAGCACCTATGGCTGGAGAACAATTTCCCAGTCCGAACAATACACCACTGAATTGGAACGTAGGTGGCACAGATCTGGGTATCATTTGGGAGATGCAACCCGGAAAATATGGTATCTTTTTTGGGGATACTTTCGGGCGCGATTTTAAACCCGATCCTTCCAATCCGGGACCGAACGGAAGTAACTGGAGGAGCAATGTACTGGCATTCTCGAGTGATCAGATCCTGGAGGACGGGTTGTCCTTCAGCAGCATGGCGACGGATGAAGGGGGGGATGCCCGTGAAATCATTTACGGAGGGAAAGACACTTCGGGTAACGGCGACTGGACCTCCATTCCAACGGCAGCTGTCAGAGCCAATGGTTTCGACTACGTACACTATTTCAACATCAGAAACTGGACTGGTTGGGTCACCAATTATTCAGGATTCTACAAGTCGGCTGACAACGGCCAAAGCTGGACTCCTTGTGAAAATATCTCCTTCTCATCTACAAGTCACTTTGGTCAGGCCGGATTTTTCAAAAAGGACTCGTTTGTATACATGATAGGCACAGAGACTGGTAGAGACAGTAAAGCTTATCTGGCACGGTTTAAAGAAATGGATATCGAAAAGAGGGAAAATTATGAATACTGGAATAGTCATGCCGGTGAATGGATGCGAGGTAATGAGCAGCTGGCAACAGTGCTGATTGATGACAAGGTAGGAGAGTTATCCTTTCTCTACAATGAAACGCTGCAAAAGTGGATTGTGGCTTATTTCAACGGTGACCGGTATAACATCACCATGCGCACAGCCGAACAGGTCACTGGTCCCTGGAGTGAACCATATGAACTGGCTTCCGGTAAAGATTATCCCCAGCTTTATGGTTCCTATTTTCATCCTTTGTCAGTCAAGGGTGAGACACTTTATTTCACGATGTCGATGTGGATGCCCTACAACGTTTTCCTGATGAAAGTTCAAATGGCCGATATGGGTACATTTGAATAACAGTAATCGATGTGACCAGTAACTGATATGCCATCACAGCATACTCTCAATAAATGTTCCACCATGAGTAAATAGGTGTATGATGACAAAAATGAATTGCATACTAATCATTTCCCTGTTAATTGTGCTGTTTCCTGGTGGCAACAGTCTCTCCGCGCAGAATGATGTGCGGTTGACGCACTTCACGGAGCATGGGAAATGGATCCTGCCCTCCGACAGTTTCCCGGCACTGCCTGTCTGGGGACACAAGAATGGAATCAGGATAGGCATTGCTCCTACTCCCGGGCCCAGGGGACTGATCAGGATTTATACTCCTTATCTGGGTCACCGTGAGGATAAGATGATCAATTTCATCGCCATGGAACCGATTGCACGGGGTGAGGATCAACGGGGCTTTTCCGAGCTGGAGATGAGCGAGTTGGATGGCGTCAGGGGTAAACGGTTTTGGAGTGGCAACACGCCTGACTGCGATGCTCCCTACTCCTCCACCTCACCGTCAAGAGGCCGCATTGAAGTGATTGATGGTGTAGAGACGCTAACCCTTTATATTTTTTCAGAAACCTTCCTGAATGGTGCCAGACCCTATGTGAGGATCAGGTTCTATGAAGACCGGCCTTATGAACTGGAACTGACAACCTATGTCTGCCCAGAATCCAAAGAGCTGGAGTATCTGATCCTAACTGCCACGATGGGGAATTTTGCAAGATTGCGCACACTCTACCTCTCTGACGGCGTGAAACGATCAATCGAACTGTGGCCGTCTTACAATGGTATTCATTTTACAGAGCATGATCTAACACCAGTGGATGCCATGATCAAAGACGGCAAGGGAGGTGTCTATTTTATTGCGGAACCGGATGAATCCGATCCGGTGAATGTGATCTATGCTCCCGGCACCGGAAATAACTGGATATACTACGGGAAGAAAGCCACACAATACTGGTATGTCCCTGAACCAGATCCCAAAATGGTGGGGCTGGCAAACGGCAGATATACTTACTGGGCAAGCAACTCTCCCATTCCGGGGGGTGTTTCGTTTGAGAATTTCGAACTGAAGTCTCCCTTCAAGCAGGGAGAGAAATTTGTATTTGGTGTGGTGCCTCTCACTGCCAAAGAATTAATCAAACAGATTGAGAAATATGAGTAACAGAAGAACCTTCCTGAAAAAAATGGGACTGGGTACCTTGGCAGCAGCAGGTTACCCGGCGGTCACCCCGGCAGAAAGCTTGCTGGGTAGAAGAGCAACGATTGATAAATTGTCTCTGCAGCTTGACAGAACTGTAAGGAACTTCAACGAGGTATATGAAAATGAATACCTGAGCAGGGTGGCATTCCCGATCGGTGGAATTGGCGCCGGCATGTTTTGCCTCGAAGGGAGCGGTGCGATCTCCCATCTCTCGGTAAACAACCGGCCGGAGATCTACAATGCTCCCTATGCCTTTGCAGGCATCAGCGTGAAAGGGCTGAAAAAGGGTGCCAAGGTACTGGAATCGACGGTCCCCACCTGGAAACTGTTCGGTCCCCGCGGAAGCGGGAACGGGCTGGGTAACCGCAATTACGGTCTACCCAGGTTTTCCAAAGGCTCCTTTCTGGCACGTTTCCCGTTCGGGATCATCAAGCTGCAGGACAGCGATATTCCATTCGATGTGCAAATTGTAGGCTGGAGCCCCTTTGTTCCCATCGATGAGGATAACTCCAGCCTGCCGGTAGGCGTACTGGAATATTCATTCAAAAACAACAGCGGAGAGAGGGTAGAAGCAGTATTCTCCTACAACGCGCGCAATTTCATCGATGAGAAGGGTGTGATCACTCCACAGAAGAACGGGTTCCGACTGACCAAAGCAGTTGCCAACGGAGGAACTCATCCTGGTGGTTTTGCTATCTACCTCGACGACGACAACGCTGTTGCTGACCATTGCTGGTTCAGGGGCGGCTGGTTCGATGCCCAGACTATCTTGTGGGACAATATAAGAAATGGAAAGGTGGTAAACCATCCTCCCATTGATGGGATTGCACCCGGCGCCTCTCTCTATTTACCGTTTCAACTGCTGCCGGGTGAACAGAAAACCATACGCGTCAATTTCTGCTGGTACCTCCCGAAATCGGATCTCTCCATCGGGCATCCCATCGTGACGGGTGAGGCGTTTAGGGGTAAAACGACCCGCGATGCAGTCAAAAATCAGCAAACGGTTACCGGTTATCAGGGAGCGGGTTTGCTAAACTCCTTTGACCCTGCCGGTGATGGCCAGGTGGGCATCCTGATCTCACCCCCGTTCCAGATCAGCAGACGCTACCTGAAGTTCCTGATCGGAGGTGGAAACAAGAATGAACTCACCTCTGTCAACCTGGTGATCGGTGACAAAATAGTGGAAACAGCCACCGGGCAGAACAGCGAATTGCTGACCGAGCGGATATGGGATTTGAAAAATTATCAGGGAAAAGAAGCCAGGCTGAAGTTCGTGGATCTCGACACTTACGGATGGGGGCATATCCTGGCGGATCAATTTATCCTGACCGATAATAGTCAGGAATCGATGAGAAATCCTTCCAACAATGCAATCGTGATCGCTGACTTTGAAAAGGAGAACCTTGAAGGGTGGGAAAGAATCACTCCGGAACAGCTCAATATACCGGATGCGAAGAACCCCTACTACAGGCCTTGGTATGCAGAGCGGTTCAGTAATCTTGATGAGTTGGTAGGCTACTGGAACGACCATAAAGAAAAACTGAAAACCCATTCTGAACTCTTCCGGGATGCCTTTTATCGCTCTACCCTACCGGCAGAGGTGCTGGAGGCAGTAGCGGCCAACCTGACCATCCTGAAGTCTCCCACCATTCTGCGTGTTGCCGACGGCAGACTTTGGGCCTGGGAAGGTTGCAGCGATGACTCCGGTTGCTGTCATGGCAGTTGTACGCACGTGTGGAACTACGCTCAGGCGATCCCCCATCTCTTCCCAGCATTGGAGAGAACACTCCGGGAGACCGAGTTCCTGGTCAGCCAGGATGAGCAGGGTCATCAGAACTTCCGTTCCAATATCCCCATCTCACCTACCTCCCACGACTTCCATGCAGCTGCCGACGGACAACTGGGGGGCATCATGAAGGTCTACAGAGACTGGCGGATTAGCGGTAACACGCAATGGTTGAAACGCCTTTTTCCTTATGTGCAGAAAAGCATGGAGTATTGTATCTGCACTTGGGATCCGAAAAGGAAGGGTTATCTTGAAGAGCCGCATCACAACACCTATGACATTGAGTTCTGGGGACCCGACGGAATGTGTACCAGCTTCTATCTCGGTGCGCTGACCGCGATGATTGCCATGTGCAAAGAGGTGATTCAACCGTTCGATCAGTATGAAAATTTGCTCCGTAAAGGGAAGAATTATATGGAAAATGACCTGTTTGATGGGGAATATTTCATCCAGAAAATTATTTGGGAAGGATTGAATGCTCCTAATCCGGTTGAAGTGCAGTCGTTCGGCGGAAACTATTCGGAAGAGGCCCTGGCACTGCTGAAGAAAGAAGGACCCAAGTATCAGTACGGCTCCGGATGCCTTTCTGACGGGGTCCTGGGCATGTGGATGGCATCGGTCTGCGGACTGCCGGAGGTGATCGGGGATGAGAAGGTGAAAAGTCATCTAATGGCAGTGCACAAATACAATCTGAAGAGTACCCTGGAAGATCATTACAATCCGCAGCGGCCCACCTATGCCTGTGGTGAGGATGGGGGGCTCCTTCTCTGTACCTGGCCGAAAGGAGGCGCCTTGTCGCTTCCCTTTGTTTACAGCAACGAGGTATGGACCGGCATTGAATACCAGGTAGCCAGCCACCTGATGCTGAAAGGTGAGGTGGAGAAGGGGCTGGAGATTGTCTGCACCTGCAGGAAGCGGTACGACGGGTCGGTACGCAATCCCTTCGATGAATATGAATGCGGACACTGGTATGCCCGTGCAATGGCAAGCTACGGCATGTTGCAGGGCTTGACAGGTGTGAGATATGATGCCGTTGACAAGACACTTTATATCGATTCAAAGATCGGTGATTTCACCACTTTCCTATCTGCGGAGAAAGGGTTTGGTACGGTATCTTTGATGAATGGAAAAGTGTCTGTCGACGTCGTATATGGTGAAATAGAAGTGAGTAGGATTCATGTTGGAGCAACAAAAGATGATTGATCCAACTGTTTCCCTGATCAAACAGATAATTTCAACAAGATATAATGGAGTAATCCAATAATTGTATAAATTTGTTCAAATTTAACTTAACGCACTAACTGAATTATTGATTATGAATCTAAAAACATTTAATCTGACTCTCGTCGCATTTGCAGTGATTTCCTCTTCACTGATAAATGCCCAGAATCGTAATTTCAACGGTCTGGATATGAACATGGGTAATCTCTACCGCTTGTCCAATGCAGAGACACGTTCAATCAGCCCGGAGAACTTTACCGGGGAAAAAGGAAAGGGAGGGATGGCTACACCCAATCCCAATGCACCCCGAAATGCCGCCAATGCAACCCATGCTGCCCGTGACCTCGGACAGGGGTGGAAGGTGAACCCTTTTGTCACCATACAGCCGGGAGAGACCTTCACCATGGCTGAAATTGAGGGACCCGGTGCCATTCAGCATATCTGGATGACACCTACCGGCAACTGGCGCTTCTCTATTATCCGCATCTACTGGGATGATGAGACCGAACCCTCCGTGGAGGTGCCGGTAGGACACTTTTTCGGGATGGGATGGAACGAATATGCCCATCTCAACTCACTGCCGGTAACGGTTAATCCCGGCAGCGCCTTTAACTGTTACTGGACCATGCCGTTCCGCAAGAAGGCACGCATCACAATGACCAACGTCAACGATGAACAGCCGATGAACCTCTATTATCAGATCGACTACACGCTGACCGATGTACCCGATGACGCCGCCTACTTCCATACACAGTTCCGCAGGACAAAGGTGAATGCCACATCCAATTACACCATCGTGGATGGCATTAAGGGTGAAGGGCAATACGTAGGGGTATATATGGCCTGGCAGGTGAACAACAACGGCTGGTGGGGAGAAGGAGAAATCAAGTTCTTCATGGACGGGGATAAACAATTCCCAACCATCATTGGCACCGGAACAGAGGATTACTTCTGTGGCTCGTATAACTTTGACCGTAACGGGAAATACGTTACTTTTACCACTCCTTATGCGGGACTGGTGCAAGTGCTGCCTCCCGATCTGACCTACAAGGCAGGACAACGTTTCGGATTGTACAGGTGGCACATAATGGATCCCATCCGTTTCAAAAAAGATTTGCGCATAACCATACAGGATTTGGGCTGGCGTCATGGCGGCCGTTACCTGCCCCAACAGTCGGATATCTCTTCCGCCGTATTCTGGTACCAGACCGAGCCTCATGCTGCCTTCCCCAACCTTCCCACCTGGCAGGAACTCGAAGTCAACTAATCAAAAAAACAATTTTTTTATAATGCGTACGATCAAAACAACATTGCTTTTCTCAATCCTGCTGCTGCCAGGCATCACCTCCCTGCAGGGACAAAACAATCGCTTCCGCTGGAGCAGCGAACTGGAACAGCTGAAAAGAGTGGATCAGCTTCCTCTCTACAGAGAACGGCAGCTCATTGACCAGGAATCGAGTTACGACCGTACAGGCGGCAACAACGACGGCTTCTCGGGACATTACTCCTATATCCGCAAAGAGGGGGATAACCTCGTACTGGCCGACTTCAGGGGACCGGGCGTGGTGAACAGGATCTGGACCCCTACCCCAACCAGCGACACGCTCCTCTTCTTTTTTGACGGCGAGAATCAGCCGCGGCTGAAGATCTGCTTTATGGATCTCTTTAGCGGCAAGGTATATCCCTTCGTGAAACCGGTGGTAGGCAATGAGATCGGCGGATACTACAGCTATATCCCCATCCCGTTCCAAAAATCACTCAAAATCGTCTTCCAGGGTAATCATCTCATGTTCCTTCAGATACAGTACCGCAAGCTACCAGGCATGAAGGTGGAGAGCTGGACGGGCGAATTCTCCCACTCCGACAGGAAGCTGTTGTCGGAGGTGGCAGAACTCTGGGCCGACATCACCCCCTCCGTGGAGAACTACACTGCAGGTCTTTCTGAAGGTGCCGTAATGGAGGAGAAAACCTTCACCCTGCTGCCCGGAGAGGAGGTTTCCTTCTTTGAAAAGGATGGTGCTGGTCGAATCGTCGGGCTTGAAGTCGATGGAGGAACCGCATTCGAGGGTATATACAAGGACGTGTTACTGGTTTCGTCGTGGGACAATGAGGCGGTAGAAGCGATCTATGCCCCCGTGGCCGATTTCTTCGGATATGCCTACGGCAAGCCGGCCATGCGCAGTATCCTGATGGGACGGCAGGCTACCACCAACTACTGCTACCTGCCGATGCCCTTCGATCGCTCGGCATCCATGAAGCTGATTTATAAAAAGAGGAAGGGAGTGAAACAGAACCCCCTGTCGGTCACCACGAAGGTCTACTACAACGACAACGGACGCAACCAGAAGAGCGAAGGAAAGCTTTACACCCTATGGAGACGCGAGAAGCCGGAGCTGGGTGAGTTTTTCACTTTCCTCGATACCAAAGGCAAAGGGCACTATGTGGGCACCATCCACCAGGCACAAGGTTTGCGACCTGGCATGACCCTCTTCTTCGAAGGGGATGACACCACTTACGTGGATGGTGGCATGCGCCTGCACGGTACCGGTTCGGAAGATTACTACAACGGCGGATGGTATGCCTTGCTCGATCGATGGGATCGTGGTATCAGCATGCCCCTGCACGGGTCGCTCGACTATTCCCTGCCGATGAACCGCACGGGAGGCTACCGCTTCTTCCTATCCGACAAAATGTCCTTTGAAAAGGAAATCTATCATGGCATAGAGCATGGGGAGGTAAACAACAACTTCCCGGTGGATTATACCTCGGTGGCCTTCTACTACGCCAACAGGTCAATGAGCAGCAGAATGGAACCAACAGAAGCATTACGCAAGGTCTATCTGCCCGACACCCATGTCTTTTTCCCCCAGCTGATGGAGATCACTCTTGAAAAAGGAATACAGGTGATCTTTGATAGAGGACTGGCCCTCTCTTCTTTTGGAAAAGGAGCTGTCAGGGTGATGCTGAATGACGTGCCGGAAGGAAAATACCGCGTACTACTCAATTATCACGAGGGACCCAGGGGTGCCGACTTCCAGATATGGCAGCGCCAGAACCAACTCTCAGAATGGATCTCAACATGGAAAGAGAAGGAAGGATACCGCGAACGAGTGCATGTAGGCGATATTCAGCTCACCCCTCAGACCAATTCGATAACGTTACATGTGAGAGACAACGGGAAGTCGAATTTGTTTGAACTGACCCTGATCACACTGGAACGTATCGATTAAACAGCAGGATCAATGGAACAACTTTTTTTGATCATTTCAGCATCCCTGCTTTTGCTGCTGCCCCCTTTTAAGGGGGCGGCGGCAGGCGGGAAGGCCATGGTGGAACCTGTTGGTGCCTCATCCCTTCCTTTTGACGGTGCTGTCAGCGAAATGATATACGACGAGCTGGGCAATGAGGCTGGGGTACAGACTGTAACGGTTATCAGCCCGGAGCTGGTGCATCTGAAACTCGCTTTCAAGCTGGATCGGCCACTTCGGCAGGACGACTGGCGAATGACGCTGATGCCCGGCTTTACGCCCTCCTTTCACTGGGCGCCGCACCTCACCCCCACCCCGCACCATATCATCGATCAACATGTCTTTCGCTCTCCTGCACTTATCGTGGCGGATGAGAGGCAGGTGCTGGCATTAATACCGGATCTCGACATCATGCGGGTGGGGACACCGGTGAGATGGTATCTTGATATGGATGCGGAGCAGAACCAATTGATCCTGGGGATGTGCAACAGCAGCGTGGATGACCATGTGCTGTTTCGGCGTGCACCGGGCGCCTCCTATCCGGAGGGTGTGGTGGAGGTGGGTTTTTACCTGCTCTGCACTACTGCGGAGGAGGCAATTGAGAACCCGTTCCGTAAACCGCTGGAGTTTATGTGGAGCCGCTGGGGAAACCCGCTCTACAGAAACGGTAATCCGCTGGAAGGATCACTGGAACCCTATGTGAAGCATACTTATAACTGGGCGTTCAACGGTTGGTACAATGCCGTATGGCAGGAGTTCACGCTCAATGGAAGAAGGGTGGGTGCCCCAGTATTCATCGTCAACGTGACACAGAGCCCCAACTACCCCGGCAGGGTGAATGAGCGCGAATTTCGCTCCATTTGGAACCAGGCATGGTTCAGCTCCCTGCGCTCCGCGAGTGGTCTCTACCGCTATGCCAGGCGTACCGGTAACGACCGGTTGATGGAAAAAGCCCGGATGACCAAGGATTTGGCACTCTCCTTTCCGCAGCCGGATGGCTTTTTTTACGGCCTTATCGCCACCGAGATGGAAGAGGTGGAGGAAGAGGGAAAAAAATACAACCGCAGCAAGGGGTGGGACACCTACTACTGGGGTAATTCCAACCGGAACCCCTATAGTTGGAATCCCCGGGAAGCTCCTTTCCATATTCTCGACATGAGCTGGACCGCCCTGCTGATGCTTCGCTGGTACGATGAGCTGGAACAGGATCAACGCTTGTTCCGCTATGCGGAGACTTATGCCGCAGCATTAATGAAAAAACAGCTGCCGAATGGCTTCTTCCCCGGCTGGCTGGATCTGAACACACTCCAACCGATTCACCACCTGAATGACTCTCCCGAGACATCTTTGTCAGTCACCTTCCTGCTGAAGCTGTATGAACTGACAGGGAAGCAAGACTACCGCACTGCATCACTGAAAGCACTGGATGCCGTGATCCGTGAAGTGATTCCTGCCGGCAGGTGGGAGGATTTCGAAACCTATTGGTCCTGCTCTCGCTACGGAGCAGATCATCTGGTGGGAAAGAAGGTTATCCGAAACAACATGCATAAACAAAACAACTTCTCCATTTTCTGGACAGCAGAAGCACTGCTTGAAGCCTACCGGATTACTGGCGTCAAATATTACCTTTCACTGGGAGAGCGCACGCTCGATGAGTTACTGATGACCCAGGCATCCTGGCAGCCCCCATATATGTATGTGAATGTACTGGGTGGCTTCGGGGTGATGAACGGCGATGGTGAGTGGAACGACTCGCGGCAGAGCCTTTTTGCCGAACTGATCCTGCGCTACGGCGCTCTACTTGAGAGAGAGGAGTACCGGGAGCGGGGTATTGCAGCTCTGAAAGCCTCCTTCGTGATGATGTACGCTCCCGAGAACCCGGTAACGAGCCGTCAGTGGGAGAAGGTTTATCCCTTCTTTGGAGAAGCAGATTACGGCTTTACGATGGAGAACTACGGTCACGGGGGACGAACCAGTCCCGAAGGGGAAGGAATGGGTGAATTTACCATCTACGACTGGGGGAACGGTGCTGCTGCGGAGGCATATAACCGCATCCTAGATCATTTTCCAGAGATTGGGAAAATAATAAGATAAACAGAAGAGATCCGTTAGGCAGGCCATGCTGGTTACCCGATGGGAGTACAAGAAGATGAACAGAATGAAAAAACAATATGAAACAATATGAAGAAACGAAATCAATTGAGTGGAGTCGTTGCCGCAGTGCTGATCGGGGGGGTGTTTACCCTCTCCTGCACAGGTAACAGGAAAAAAACGGAATCTATGGAAATGAACTATGAAAAAGGAACGTTTGGGTATGACCTGAACTACCTCTCGGAAAAAGACAGCCTGATCCTCCTGAAATCGGAAGATGAAAAGGCACAGGTGATTCTTTCTGCAAAGTACCAGGCAAAGGTTTTCACTTCTACGGCTAACGGCCTGGAGGGAAACAGCCACGGCTTTGTCAACTACAAATTCTTCGATGCCGGTATCGTGGATGAGCACATGAACGGCTTTGGCGGTGAAAACCGCTTCTGGCTCGGCCCGGAGGGGGGACAATACTCGGTCTTCTTTGCACCGGGAACGGAACAGGTGTATGACAACTGGCACACTCCCAAGCCGATCGATATCGAGGCATGGGAGCTGGACGCTGCTTCTGCCACGGAGGCTGCTTTCTCCAAAGAGATGGAGGTGAGAAACTATCGGGGTACAGAGCTGAAGATCGGAGCTGAACGGAAAGTCATGTTGCTCTCCAAGGAGGAGAGCAGCAGGGAGCTGGGATTAAATCTTCCCGGGGAGATGGAGATGGTGGCTTACAGTACCGAGAACAGGATCATCAATCGCAACGATTTTGCCTGGAACGAGGAGACCGGTACCGTCTGTATCTGGATGCTCGATATGTTTATCCCGTCCGACTCTGCAGTGACGGTAATCCCCTATCAAACAGGGAGTGAAAAAGAGTTAGGCCGTGTTGTTACATCAGATTATTTCGGAGAAATCCATCCCGATCGACTGATCGATGAAAATGGGGTTCTTTTTTTTAAAACGGATGGAAAATCGAGGGGAAAGCTGGGGATGAACGCGCACAGGACCAAAGGGATCGCGGCCAACTACGACCCGATCGGGGGGCGGCTTACCGTGATGACCTTCACCACACAACCTGACGCCACCTACCTCAACCAGGAGTGGAACCCGGAGAAAGATCCCCTGAAAGGTGACGCTCTCAACGCCTACAACGACGGCCCGCTGGAAGATGGTAGCATCATGGGCCCCTTCCTGGAGCTTGAGAGCTGCTCACCGGCCGCTTTTTTAAAACCGGGCGAATCACGCTCTCACAAGCACAATGTGTACCATTTCGAGGGTAATGAGGTCTCCCTCTCCCCTATTTCAGAAAAATTACTGGGTGTGAGCCTGGAGAAAGTAAAGAATATTTTTAATAGCAATCGGTAATCAGAATAACCTGACTAAGCACTGACGACTGAAAACTGAGCACTGAGCGCTGACAACTGAATACAGAACATCGACAACTTAAAAAAATGAATACAAATTCAGAAAAACACCGGCTGGTTCCGGCAGGGATCATTTTCCCCTTTATCCTTCTCACTTCTCTCTTTTTTATCTGGGCGGTTCCCAACAACATGACCGACACCATGCTGGCGGCATTCAAGCGCATCATGAGCCTTTCCGATACGCAGACAGCCTGGATACAGGTTGTCTGCTACTTATTGGGTTATGGCTGTTTCGCATTGCCCGGTGCCATCTTCATCAAAAAGCATACCTATAAATCGGGTGTCCTGCTTGGTTTAGGGTTATGCATTACGGGTACCCTCCTGTTTTATCCGGCGATGCTGGCCAACAGCATCAGTTCACCACTGAGTTTTGCAACGTATCTGTTTGCAATCTTCGTTCTGTTTGCAGGTTTATCAGTTCTGGAGACTTCAACGAATGCCTATGTATACTCCCTGGGTGATCCGGTAACCGCTACACGGCGACTCAATTTCTCTCAGTCGTTTAACCCTTTTGGCGCACTCTCCGGTGTTTTGGCGAGCCAGATTTTCATACTGTCGCAGTTAAATACCATGACTGCTGCCAAAAGAGATGCCCTGAGCGGATCGGAACTGGTTGCCATACAGAATGGAGAGTTGAATGCCGTGACCACAGCTTATATGATCCTGGGCGTAGTGATGCTGGTGCTCTTTCTGTTGATCTACTTTACCCGGATGCCCAAAGCACAGGACGACGATAAAAGTCTGGATCTGAAAGCAACCTGGGGACGCTTGAAGCGGAACAAGAACTACGTGTGGGGTGTGATTGCACAGTTTTTCTACGTGGGTGCCCAGATTGCCGTCTGGTCGTTCATCATTCGTTACGCCATGCAGCAGCTTAATTTCGATGCCGTTATTGCAGGCCTGGGAGCTAACCCTTCACAGGATGCCATCATTGGGGCATTGCGTAGTGTAGAGCCTATTGCCGGGGGATTCTATGCATTTACCGAAGCCATTGGCCTTGACGTTCTGCTGCCCCGTACGGCTGAGCAGGCCGGTGCCACCTATTACATCATGTCGCTCATCCTTTTTGTGTTGGGACGGTTCATCTGCACGTGGCTGATGAAATATATCCGGCCGGTCAACCTCTTATCTGCACTGGCTATATTGGCTGTAATCCTTTCGCTGATTGCCATTTATGGACAAGGATTTGCGGGAGTCTATGCGCTGATGGGCATTTCCGGATGTATGTCGCTGATGTTTCCCACCATCTACGGATTGGGTATGAGGGGGCTGGGAGAAGATACCAAGATTGCCGGATCAGGGATGGTAATGGCGATTGCCGGTGCAGCACTGCTGACCCAGATACAGGGAATCCTCTCCGATCAGGCCGGAAGTATTAATTTTGCCTACTGGGTGCCGGCTATCGCGTTTTTAATAATCGCTTTTTATAGTTTGACGGTTGCCCGCAGCAAAAAGCTGGGCAATGGAAATTAAATGATTATGAATCAATATATTGTAGGGATAGACTATGGCACGGATTCCTGCCGTGCAATCGTTGTGAATAGCACCACAGGAAAAGAAGAGGCATCATATACTGCTTTTTATCCGTGCTGGAGAAAGGGTTTATATTGTGACCCTGCCCAAAACCGCTACCGCCAGCATCCACAGGATTATATCGATTCACTGGAAGAGGCAATTCGTGGTGTTTTGAGGCAGATGAAGCCCGCAGAGATTGACAACATCGTCGCACTGGGTATCGATACCACCGGGAGTACACCCTGTCTGACAGACCGGAATGGGATTCCCCTGGCGCTGTTGCCCGGGTACGAAGAGGATCCCGACGCCATGTTCGTGTTATGGAAAGACCATACCGCCGTCAACGAGGCGGATGAGATCAACAGACTGGCCCATGGGTGGGAGACCGACTATACCGCACGCTCCGGAGGAATCTACTCCTCCGAATGGTTCTGGTCAAAGGCACTCCATATCCTGCGGCAGAACGAACGCATCCGCCGCGATGCCCGGGGACTGATCGAACATTGCGACTGGATGCCGGCACTGCTGACCGGCAACCTCTTGCCTGAGAAGGTGAAGAGAAGCCGCTGCGCCGCCGGGCACAAAGGGATGTGGGCGGAGGAATGGGGCGGTTACCCTTCCGCGGCGTTCCTTTCCAGGCTCGATCCCCTGCTGGGCGAATTCAGGGCGCTTTTAAGCGACGAAACCCATACCGGCGATACTCCGGTCGGGATCCTCACCGAAGAGTGGTCTGAGCGGCTTGGATTGCCCCGCAGCGTGGTGGTCTCTGCCGGCATCCTCGATGCACATGCCGGGGCCATAGGTGCCGGCATCCGCCCGAACAGCATGGTAAAGATCATCGGCACTTCCACCTGCGACATCGTGGTCACCCCGAAACAGGATATCGGTGACAAGCTGATCCCGGGCATCAGTGGTCAGGTGGATGGCTCCGTGATCCCCGGGCTGATCGGACTGGAAGCGGGACAATCGGCTTTCGGCGACATTTATGCCTGGTTCAGGGATCTACTTTCCTGGACTGCAAATACCCTTCCGGAGAAAGAGAGGGTCGCATTGGCCGGTAACCTTTTGCAGCAGCTTACTGTCGAGGCAGAAAAATTACCACTTACGGTGGCAGACCCGATTGCCAACGATTGGCTGAATGGTCGCCGCTCCCCTTTTGCCGATCAGACCCTGAAAGGAGGCATTATCGGGATCACCCTGGGAACTACACCGGCACAACTTTTCAAGAGCCTGGTGGAGGCTACCGCCTTCGGATCGCGAGCCATCCTGGAGCATCTCGGACAAGAGGGGGTACGGGTGGATGAGGTGATCGGCGTGGGGGGCATTTCTCTGAAGTCGCCTTACGTGATGCAGACCCTGGCCGATGTGATGGGAGTACCCATCAAAGTGGCTGCCGCACAACAGGCCGGCGCATTGGGTGCGGCCATGTGCGCGGCCGTTTCAGCAGAGGTTTTCCATACAATGGAGAATGCCCGGGAATCCTTGGGACAGGGCTATAAAACGGTGTACGTTCCGCGTGCGGAAAATCGGGAGACATACAACGCATTGTATGAAAAATATTGGCAACTAAACCGGTTTTTGGAAGCAAGATAAACACGCGGTTCTTAATTTGTTTCTATCCAAATAAAAAACAGGGATTGTCTGTTCAGTTTGAGCAGGTGGTCTCGGTTTCAATTTTCAATGGATTTATTGATTTTCTATAAAACATGTCTCTATCACCAAATTACAGTGTAAAAATACATCTTTTTTGTCACAAAACCAAATATGAGTCTGCTCCGAAAACCCTTAAAGCCGATTTTAATGGATTGTAATATATTGAGAATCAGGGTTCGTTTTTGTACATTTAAGCATAAAAGACTTATCGGAGGGGACTCAAATATAAAATTAAAATATATTGTAACAAATCCAGAGATTACATTGCGTTCTGGCAGAAGAAGGCGTTAAATTGAATAAAGCTCACAAGAAGTGATACCATATTATCCCGCCACATTGGTTTTAATCCCCAGCTCCCCTACCCGTGCGGAAATTTTTTGCAGGAGAGCCAGGGGGGCTTTTTCAAGCTCCCTGGCGGGTGTTTCCCGATCGATGGTGTAGATCATCACCTCGCGGGGCCGGAGCTCTCTGACGAGCGCTAACCAGGCTGAGATCTCTTTTTCCGTGGTATTATCGATTACATTCCCCTCAAATGTCCCTTTCAAGAAAAGGGTCTGGAGAATAAAATTACCTTGAAACTGTTTGTAATGATCCACCTGCATAGCTACGCTGTAACCGGGAGCGTTGGGACGATCGATCAGCCGGACGGTTTCGTCGAAGGCGGAGTCCAGTTTCAGGATGGGGTTGTCAACCTTTCTCATGGCATCGAAGACCTCTTTCTTGTTGAGATGCAGTCCGTTGGAAAGCACGCTGATCTTTGCGCCCGGGAAATAACGATTACGAAGCACCAGGGTATCGTCGATGATGCCGTCGAACTCAGGGTGCATGGTGGGCTCACCGTTTCCGGCAAAGGTGATCACGTCGGGTGTTACTCTCTCCCTTTGAAGCTGTTGCAGCCTGTCCTCCAGGGCGGCACGCACGTTCTCCCGGTCAGGTAGTTTTGTTTTGGTGCGGAAATCCCTGTTGAACCCGCACTCGCAGTAGATACAATCGAATGAACAAAGTTTACCGTCGTAGGGCAAAAGGTTTACACCCAATGAGGTTCCCATTCTCCTGCTGTGTACAGGGCCATATACTATTTCGTGAAAAAGAATCGTCATAAGAAATAAGAAATAAGAAGATGAAAGTTTGTTGCGGCTTACGGCTTACCACGAACTGATTACCACCTAAAGCTTATAGCTTAACGCTGCCGTTGCCAACTTATAACCAACAACTAACAGCTTATAGCAGAAAGCTGATTGCTGAATCAAAACCAGGTAAGTACTCCTCCCACGCCGAAACCGATCAGCAGGTACCGCAAAAACTTGCCGACAGTCATGGTGATCATCACCACAGGACTGTTGGCACGCATGTAGCCGAGTGCCACAAGCATCCCGTCGCCTACCACGGGCAGAAAGCCGAAGAAGCCCATCACGGCCCCTTTGCCGTGCAGCCATTGAATGGTATGCTCTATCTTCTCCGGTTTGATCCGGAACCATTTCACCAGCCACTCTGTCTTGCCCAGCCGGCCTAAATAATAGCAGGTGGCTCCTCCGACCGCATTGCCGATGGTGGCAAAAAAGATACATTGCCAGATATCCATTCCGGCGGCGATGAGTGCTGCAAAGACAACCTCCGAGCTGAAGGGCAACACGGTAGCCGCCAGAAAGGAGGCGAGCAGCAATCCCCAGTAACCATACTCTGCAAATCCGTCAAGCATAATGGGTCAGTGTGCGGCGAGCCAGTTCTCCCCTGTCCCCAGATCTGTTTTCAACGGAACGCTGAGCTTGCAGGCGTTCTCCATCTCTTCTGTGACAATCTTGCTAACCCTCTCCAGCTCGCCGGGGAACACATTGAAATCTAACTCATCGTGCACCTGAAGGATCATTTTCGATTGTAGTTCCGACTGCTGCAATCTGTCGAAGATACGGATCATCGCCACCTTGATGATGTCTGCCGCACTCCCTTGGATGGGGGCGTTGATGGCATTGCGCTCCGCATAGCCGCGTACGGTGGCGTTGCGCGAATTGATATCCGGCAGGTACCGCTTACGGCCGTAGATCGTTTCCACGTAGCCCTTCACCCTGGCATTGGTGATACATTCATCCATATAGCGTTTCACGCCGGGGAAGGTGGTGAAATATTCATCGATCAGTTCCCTGGCCTCGCCGCGGGGGATGTTGAGCCGTTCCGACAGTCCGAAGGGTGTGATACCGTAGATAATACCGAAATTGGCGGTTTTGGCTTTTCTGCGCATATCTCCCGTCACCTCCTCAATGGGTATTTTGAAGATTTTGGCCGCTGTGGCGGCGTGGATATCCTGCCCTTTGCTGAAAGCCTCCACCATGTTGGTGTCACCGCTCAGGTGAGCCATGATACGCAGTTCTATCTGTGAATAGTCCGAGGAGACAAAGATACACCCCGCATCGGGGATAAACACCTTTCGCATCTCCTTACCCCGTTCATCGCGGATAGGGATGTTCTGCAGGTTGGGGTTGGTGCTGCTCAGGCGGCCGGTAGAGGCCACTGTCTGATTGAAGGAAGTATGGATTTTCCCGGTTCTTTCGTTGATCAGCAGCGGAAAAGCATCGATATAGGTGCCGAGTAGTTTTTTCAGTCCCCGCTGTTCCAGTATCTTGTCGATAATGGGATGTTTGAAGCGCATCTTCTCCAGTTCCTCCTCGCTGGTCTTGTACTGCCCTGTTTTGGTTTTCTTCGCCTTGTCGGCGATCTTTAACCGGTCGAACAGTACTTCTCCAATCTGTTTGGGTGAATTCACATTGAAGGTGATGCCGGCCATTTCAGTGATCTCCTGCTCAATCCTCAGCAGTTCCGCACTGTATTGTGTGGAGAGATCATTCAGTGCCTCCAGGTCGAGGCGGACACCCGTCCACTCCATATCTGCCAGCACACTGACAAGGGGCGACTCAATCTGGTAGAACAGCTGATCCAGGTGGTTCGCATGGATTTCCTTTTCCAGGATATGCTTCAGCTTCAGCGTGATATCGGCATCTTCAGCCGCGTAGTCGGTCACAATTGCCGGATCTATATCACGCATATTTTTCTGGTTTTTGCCCCTGGCACCGATCAGCTCATCGATATGGATGGTGCGGTAATGCAGATAGGTTTCGGCCATATAGTCCATCCTGTGGCGGATTTCGGGATTGAGCAGGTAGTGTGCAATCATGGTGTCAAAAAGTTTTCCCTTCACCCGGATACCATAATTCCGCAGCTCCAGGATATCATATTTGATATTTTGTCCTACTTTCTCAATCTGTTCATTCTCGAAGAAAGGCCTGAAAATATCCACCTGTTTCTGAGCTTCATCCCTGTCGGCAGAGACAGGGACGTAGTATGCCTCTCCTTCCCGGAAAGCGAACGAGAGTCCCACCAGTTCGCTCACCAGCGGATCAATTCCCGTGGTCTCCGTATCAAAACAGACCGATTGCTGTGCACACAGTTTGACGCACAGTGCCTCCATCTCCTTGTCAGTCTGCACCATCCTGTAGGTATGCGGGGTAGAGCGGTAATCAGTGAAATTTGCCGGTAAGTCAGCCACATCGGGTGTTACCATTTCCCCGAACAAGGCAAAAAGATCACCCTGTACGGGCCCTTTCGGCATCATTTTTTGCGGCTCCTGCTTCAGCACCCGTAGCAGTAACGTACGAAACTCCAGTTCCTCGAAGATTTCTTTGATGGCCTCTTCATTGATTTCCTTTCGGGTGAATTGATCTTCATCCACTTCAATGGGTACATCTGTTTTGATGGTGGCCAGAAATTTGGAGAACCGTATCTGGTCGCTGTTCTCTTCCACTTTTGTCCTCAGGGCACCTTTCAGCTGGCTGCTGTTTTCCAGCAGGTTCTCGATGGAGCCGTACTCCTGCAGCAGCCTCACAGCTGTTTTCTCCCCTACTCCCGGACATCCCGGGATGTTGTCGGAGACATCGCCCATCAGTCCCAGCAAATCAATCATCTGTTCCGGACGGGAGAGCTGGTATTTCTCCATCACCTTTCTGTCATCCAGCAGATCGAAATCGTTGCTGCCGTATCGGGGTTTGTAGATGAAGATATGAGGCTCCGTCAGTTGTCCATAGTCCTTGTCGGGTGTCATCATAAATACATCAAAACGATCCTTGTCGGCGCGTTTGGCAATGGTGCCTATCACATCGTCGGCCTCGTAACCCGCCATCTCCAGTACAGGAATATTGTAGGCCCTGATGATATCTTGGATTACGGGGACAGATCGTTTGATATCTTCCGGTGTCGAATCACGTTGCGCCTTGTATGCCTCGAATTCAACATGCCTGAAGGTAGGACCCGGGGGATCGAAAGCGACCGCAATATGGGAGGGGTTTTCCTTGCGCAATACCTCTTCGAGCGTGTTCACAAACCCGAAAATAGCTGAGGTATTCAATCCCTTCGAATTCACCCGCGGATTTTTAATAAACGCGTAGTAGGAGCGATAAATGAGGGCATAGGCGTCAAGAAGGAAGAGTTTATTTTTGGTTGTCATTAGCTCAACATAAAAATTTTGAAACGTAAAGTTACGAATATTTGTTGCGAAGAGGAGAATTATTTTTACATTTGTAGGTTATAATTTAGGTTATGATGGATCAAAGTCAGGTCATAAAAGATTTTCTACGCGATGAGCTTCTCCTTTTTGATGATTATCTGCGCGAATCGGTCAAAAGCAGTAATCCGCAGATTGCCGATATGGTTGCTTATGTCCTTAACACAAACGGAAAACGGCTGAGGCCTGTCCTGGTTTTGCTGACAGCCAAGGCCTGCGGAAGGATTATTCCGGAAACGTACCACGGCGCAGTGACGGTTGAGTTACTGCATACAGCTACCCTGATTCACGACGATGTGATCGATAAGTCCGATATGCGGAGAGGGAAACATTCGGTGAATGCCGTGTATGATAACACGAAGGCAGTGCTCATTGGTGATTATCTGCTTTCGACGGCGTTGTTGGAAAGTGTGAAAACAAAAGATCTGAACATTGTCAGAATAATATCCGAGTTGGGTCAGAATCTCTCTGAGGGAGAGCTGAACCAGTATTCGCTGGCCAATGAGATCATCATTGACGAAGATGCTTACTTTCATGTTATCGAAAAAAAAACAGCCTCACTAATGCGTGCCAGCATAACCATCGGCGCGATCACGGGTGGTGGAGACGATGAGACCATTTCAAGATTCAATCAGCTGGGTGGTATTTTAGGGATCTGTTTCCAGATTAGGGATGATATATTCGATTATTACAATAGTGATGTAGGTAAACCTACCGGTAATGATATCCGGGAGGGAAAAATCACACTTCCCCTTATTTACGCCCTGAAACATGCTCCGGCTGATGTGGTTGATGAGATGATGCAGATCATTGGGTCACGGGACTATACTGAGGATCATATTGCGAAATTACTCGGTTTTGCCAAAGCGTACGGGGGTGTGGAATATGCCTATGAAAAGATGGATGCGTATCTTGCAGAATCCGATCGTATCCTCTCGGAATTCACTTTCAACAGCGAGTTCAAGACACTGATGCATCTCTTTATTTCCTATTTGAAAGACCGGGTAAATTAAAAAAAGAGGTGAATCACCTGATGATTTCACCCCTTCTGTTGTAGTGTCCGTTAGATCACCAAATGGGACCTTCCTTTATTAAAAGCCAGTCTCGGTATGAGCCAGCCTTTCCCGGAGATGAATCCCGAAAGCACTTATCGAATTTCAATCAGTCTGGAATTCGGAATCTTTTCTTCATTTACTGTGGGTATCTCAACGGTCAATACCCCGTTTTCCACCTTTGCCGAAATCTTTTCCTTATCCACATTGTCAGGCAGGAGCATCGTCCGCTGGAACTGTGTGTATGAAAATTCACGCCTCAGATAGGTTCCCTTGTTGTCCTTATCTTCCGTCTCGCTTTTCTTTTCGAAGGAGATGACCAGGTTATTCTCCTCATCCACTCTTACATTGCAGTCATCTTTTGTCATGCCGGGAGCTGCAACTTCGACCGTAAACCCACCGTCGTTTTTTTGAATATTGATAGCCGGCAAAGATTTACTGTTGCTTTGCATCCATTCGTTACCCAGGAAATCACTGAAAACACTCGGTAACCAGTTGTTTGAACGTCTGATGATAGTCATAATTTAACCCTTTCTATACTTTGATGGTTTAACATTTTTTGTTTTGATACATTCATTGTTTCAACAATTAAATGACAAAATCTGTGCCGGTGCTTTTTTTTACCCGGTTTCGGAGAAAAAACGACAAAATGGCGCAAAAAAACGACAATAAAGGCATAAAATGAGCGAAAAAACGACAAAATGGCGGCTTTATGAGGGTAGGGGATAACAAAACCGGTCGCCTGAACAACTGTTTGGGCGACCGGTTTTACGTCTGTTCAAAAAGATTTATTCGAGTATGGAATACGTTCTTTTTCCAAAATGGTTTTTTCCGTATCTGTCCGTCGCTTTTACCTCGATGGTATGCTCACCGGGAGGAAGGTCCAGTTTAAGACCTCCGCTCCAGAGATGCGTACTGTTCACTGCATTCGAGGGACGGCGTCCAGGGAGTAACTTGTCTGTCATGTCCCACTCAAACAGTTTTGTAAGATAAGAGGGATCTGCTGTCTCCGTGTACCGCATTTTCTGCCAGGGTCCGTTATCGATCCGGTATTCCACCACATCGTTTTTGCTGCCCATAAAAAAGTTGACCACAATCTGAGAGGTGGTTCTGCCTTTGTAGGGCACTACCTTCGGAGCATAAATATTCATTTGATAATTACTGTTTTTACCGGCTACCTTATAGCCGGCATCATATCTGTTCCCGTTGATATTCAGGAAAATATATCCCTGTGGTGTACCATCGCGCATGGTCGCATCCGGCAATCCCATGGCATCCATTTTTCCGGAGTACCAGTCACCCGAGGTGGTTCCTGCATTGTATTCATGCAGCGGTTTTTTGCCCATCCATCCCTGCTCCTGTGTATATTCAATCTGATCCTGCAGGTGTGTATGTGCCGACATGATCAGCACGTTGTCAAAATCCTTCAGCAGGTCGAAAATTCGCTGCCGGTCTTCGACACGGTACCCGGGTTCATCCTTCATCTGAATATGTTGTGACAGGACAATCAGTTTATCCTTCGGCACATATTTCAGATTGTTCGCGAGAAAGAGGAGCTGATCGTCACGGTAACCGGCCCAGTAACTTTGACCATCCCGCGGATCGGGATAGAGGATATTATCTAGTATAATGAAGTGGGCATTGCCGTAGTTGAATGCATAGTTGGCGCTGCCGAAATTACTCTCGAATGTCTCATCCGAGAGCGCATCAGAGGAAGCATCGTAGTTCATATCATGATTACCCATCACGTTGTACCAGGGCAGTTGCAAACGGCGCATCCTTTCCTTGTAAGCAGGTTGCAGATCGAGATTGTCACCCACGATGTCACCCAGGCTGATCCCGAAAAGTGTCTTATCGGTTTTCTTTACATCGTCTACAATTTTGCGGGTGAAATAGTCGAGATCGTCCATCGAGTAGGGCTGTGGGTCACCAAATACAATCGCGGTAAAATTTTCCGGTTCGTTGTATGGGTACAGGGGAAAATCAATCGATTTCGGTAGCTTCCCTGTCGGAGAAATGCCCTTGTAATGCAGCGACTGAGGTGAGCCTTCCGGTTTGTAGTGATAGTAAAACCGAGGGATAAAATCCTCGTCGACCGCTGTTTTGTATCCACTGGGTTTGATCACGAAGAGGGTGTTGCCTTCGGCGACAGGAATGGAATAATATCCCTTTTCATCTGTAAGCACCACTTCCGTACCGTTGGAAACGGCAACCATGGCAATGCCGGCTTCACTACGCTCTTTTTTACCGTTTCTGTTCGTATCGTCGTAGACATATCCTTTGGCTGTTTGCTGGGAATAGGCAACGATGGAGATAAATACAAGAATAATTATAAGCAGGTTTTTCTTCATTTTTTTAAGTTGTTTACGTTTTTTCTATTTGTTTGAACACCAGAGCCTGCTTTTTGTTCTCTCATGCCGGTTACGTTATGGTGACGTTTTCTGACAGAGAAGAGGCGGACCTTTGCCGGCCCGCCTCTTCCAACGATTACTCGATAGCTTCAGTAGCTTAGAACCGCCTTTTCAAATTCATATTCGACTGACAATGTTGTGTGACCTACGAAACATATATTGGTCTCCTATTTAGCCGGATGTGTTTCAATAGAAACATGCGAAAGTTCAATAAATAATTAAACGATAGTGGAAAGCAGATTTTCTGCCAGACGACTTGCCCCTATACGGAATAGTGTGTTGTTGCACCACTCCCTGCCGAGCACTTCCTTTACAATGGTATAATATTTCAGGGCATCCTCTGTGGTCGCTACGCCGCCGGATACCTTGATACCCGCTTTGCGGCCCGTTTTCAGATGATAGGACCTGATAGCCTGGCACATGGTGTAGACCGCTTCGGGAGTGGCTCCCGGATAACCCTTACCGGTGGATGTTTTAAGAAAATCGGCACCGGAATAAAGTGCCAGGATGGATGCCTTGTGGATGTTCTCAGTGGTTGTCAGGGCACCGGTCTCCAAAATCACCTTTAAGGTGACATGACGACAGGTATCTTTAATCTCGGAGAGCTCCTCACACATCTCTTCGTATTCCTCCCCCAAAAAGAAGCCCAGGTTCATCACCACATCAATCTCATCCGCACCGTCGGCAACAGCCAGCGCTGTCTCTGCTATTTTCACCTCGGTAAACGTCTGAGAGGTGGGAAAGCCTGCCGACACACAGGCTATTTTCACATCGGCCGTCAGGGCTTCCTTCACCGTATGGGCGAAATTGGGGTAGACACAGATCGCTGCCACATTATCCACTTCAGGGTTGGTACCATCGAAGGCGTTTACCTTCTCGGTGAATTTCCAGACACTTTCCTTTGTATCTGTCGTGTTGAGTGTCGTAAGGTCGATGCAGCTGTAGAGTGTCTTATATACCTCCTTCGACCTGTTTTCCTCCTGCTTTTCAGCGATAAGTTTTGCCGTTTTTTCTGTCACTTCAGCATCTGAAAGCGTAAAAGGGTGGCTCTTGATGGCTTTCGCATATTGATTTGTTTCCATACTTTATTACTCGTTTTCTCTGTTTAATTTCCTGTTATTCTTGTGCCTCACAACATCTCTTACTGTTTTTTTTTCTATGTTCTTTCGCAGGGCATCCTCTAAATCCACGCCGGTTTGATTGGCGAGGCAGAGCAATACCCACAAAACGTCTGCCATCTCATCGGCCAGATTCTTCGAGAGATCGGACTGTTTAAACGACTGATCGCCATAGGTGCGTGCCATCACGCGTGCCAGTTCACCGACTTCTTCGGTGAGGATGGCCATATTGGTGAGTTCGCTGAAATAGCGGACCCCATAGGTCTGAATCCATTTGTCCACTTCCTGCTGTGCTTCCTGTATCGTCATTTTATTCCCTGTTTTTTGAATCTATCCATATGGTTACCGGTCCGTCGTTGACCAGCTGAACCTGCATGTAGGCACCAAATCTCCCGGTCTGCACGGTTTTTCCTAACATCTCCGACAGGGTAGTGCAGAACTGTTCGTACAAGGGGATGGAAATTTCAGGTTTAGCAGCACGGATGTAGGAAGGCCGGTTTCCCTTTCTCGTGCTGGCATGCAGCGTGAATTGGGAAATGACCAGCACTTCATTGTTTGTGTCCGTAACAGACCGGTTCATCACGCCGTTTTCATCGTCAAATATACGCAAATTTATACTCTTTTTACATAAAAAAGAGATATCTTCTTCATCGTCTGCCTCCTCTATACCCAGAAACAGGAGCAGTCCCTTACCGATACGGCTGATTTCGTTTCCGTCGATGTGAACAGCCGCCTGTGACACCCGTTGTATTAGTAATCGCATTAACCCTCTTTATTTTTTCGATTCGCTGATCCATTGTCCAATGAGTTCACCCTTGCTCTTTCCGATGATCCGGATAATCTCCTCCCGCTCCGCCTCTTTGATCCGTTTGATACTTTTGAAGTGGGAGAGGAGCTTCTTTTTTGTTTCGGCACCGATACCCTTTACCGAGTCGAGTTCCGAGACGATCTGTGCCTTGCTTCTTTTTTGCCGGTGAAAAGTGATCCCAAACCGATGTGCCTCATCGCGCAGTTGCTGAATCAATTTTAACGTCTCGGAATTTTTGTCGATATAGAGTGGAACCGAATCCTCCGGGTAATAAATCTCCTCCAACCGCTTCGCTATACCAATAATGGCGATCTTTCCGTAGAGGCCGATTTTCTGAAGCGATTCCACAGCAGCGTGCAATTGTCCTTTACCGCCGTCAATGACAATGAGTTGGGGCAGGGGAGAGCCTTCGTTAAGCAGCCGAGAATAGCGTCTTTCCACGATTTCCCTCATCGATGCATAATCATCAGGCCCAGTCACGCTTTTCACATTGTAATGACGGTACTCTTTTTTCGCCGGTTTCGCTTTTTTGAAGACTACACAGGCAGCTACCGGATTTGTCCCCTGGATATTGGAATTGTCAAAACATTCGATATGCCAGGGCACCTCCTTTAGTTGAAGATCTTTTTGTACCGTCTTCAATATCCTTGTACTCCGTTGATCGGGATTGAGCATCTCTGCTTTCTTCAGTTTGTCGATTTTGTATTGCTTCACATTCTTCTCCGACAAGCTGAGCAGTTTGCGTTTATCGCCCCGCCGGGGGATGGTGAACTCCACCTCAGACAACTTCAGGTAGGGAAGAAAGGGGACAATGATCTCTCTCGACTGACTGCCGAAGCGTTGTCTCATCTCCACGATGCCCAGGCCCAGCAACTCTTCGGGTGTCTCATCCAGTTTCTTCTTGTATTCAAAGGTGTAAGCCTGATTGACAGCTCCTTTCACCACATGCAGGTAGTTGATGAAGGCAGAGTGCTCATCCTCTTCCAGGGAGAAGACATCCAGGTTGTAATCAAAACTGCTGACAACCTGCGATTTCTCTCTGAAGTTCTGAATCAGCCATAACTTCTCCTTCAGCTCATGTGCCTCTTCAAAGCGAAGCTGCTCCGCGAGTGACTGCATTTCTTCCTGGATCTGTTTCTCAATGATGGATATGTTTCCCTTCAGTATTTCCGTTATTTCGCTGATATTTTTATTGTAATCTTCCATCGTTTGTAATGCCTCGCAGGGACCTTTGCATTTCTTGATATGGTATTCAAGACAAACCCTGAATTTACCGGCAGAAATATTTTCAGGGGTCAGATTCAGCCGGCAGGTACGAATCTTGTACACATTTCTGAAGATATCCAGCAGTGCATTCACGGAAACAACGGAGGTATAGGGACCGAAATAACGGGAACCGTCTTTTACGATCTTGCGTGTCTTATACACACGGGGAAAAAATTCATTTTTGATAACGATGAAAGGGTAGGTCTTGTCGTCCTTCAGCATCACGTTATAGCGTGGCATTAACTGCTTGATCAGGTTATTTTCCAGCAGAAAGGTGTCCTCCTCCGTATTGACGACAATGTATTTTATCTTCCGTATATTCCTGACAAGAATACGGGTCTTTGGGTGTTCATGATTCTTGTTGAAGTAGGAGGATACCCGTTTTTTCAAATCCTTTGCCTTGCCGACGTAAATGACGGTGTCCCTGTCATCCAGAAACTGATAACAGCCCGGTTGATGAGGAAGCACGGCAATTGTATTTTTTATTTCGTCCGTCATAGGAGGGTAGGTGCGTAATGTTCGTCAGACAAAAATACGAAATAAAACTCATTTTTGTCCGCTTCTTCATCGAAACAAAACAAAAATGAGCAAATAGGAATAATCCGGAAGATGGAATTATACGTTAAATGTGATGACGGAACTGACTTCCACTTCATCGGGAAAGAGGGCACGACCTTCCAGCTCTTCCAGTTCGATCAGAAAGTTGATATATATTTTTTTTACACCCAGTTTCCTGACCAGATTATAGGCTGCCAACATGGTGCCGCCTGTTGCCAGCAGGTCGTCATGCAGCAAAACGACATCATCCTTTGTCAATGCATCCTCATGAATCTGGATCACATCCTCTCCGTACTCTTTGGTATAGGTCTCCTCGATTACACGATAGGGTAATTTGCCCGGTTTACGGATGGGAATGAATCCTGCACCCAAACGGATGGCAAGTGCCGGCCCCATGAAAAAACCCCTGGACTCGATGCCCACCACCATGGTGATACCTCTGTCCTTGTATTTTTCATACAGAAGATCGGAAAGTTCTTTCAAATGATCTGCAGACTGGAACAGGGTGGTGATATCTTTGAACTGGATACCCTGAATCGGGAAATCGGGGATGTTTCTTACCGCTGATGTAAGTGTCTCAATGCTCATTGTGCTGAAGTTATCTGTTTGTTATTTTTGTAATGTTCCACGTGAAACAATGGGTGTTTTTATCTGCCCAGAAGGACCAGTAAGACCGAAATATCATTGGGCGAGACACCGGGTATCCTGCCCGCCTGGGCGATGGTGTCGGGATTGATTTTCGTCAGTTTCTGCCTTGCCTCTGTCGACAGGGACTGGATCTCGTGATAGTTGAATTTGTCCTTGATGCGGATATCCTCCAGGCGGGTAATTTTATCGGCCATCATTCGTTCCCGTTTGATATAACCGCTATACTTGATCTCAATATCGGCAGACTCAATGATCTCCTCCCTGCGTTCGGTGACGGTGTCCAGCAATTCCCTGAGAGGAGTTACCTCCTGTGCTATCAGCTCCAGGCCGATATGTGGCCGGGTGAGCAGCTCCAGCAGCTTTACGCCCTGTTTGAGCGGCGATGAGCCGATGCGCTCCAGGAAGGAGTTGATACGGTCGGCCCTGATGGAAAAGTGGGTGGCAAAGCCAATGATTTCATTCACTTTTTCTTGTTTACGGCGCAGCAGCTGCACTCTCTCATCGGATGCCAGACCGAGCGTTTGTGCCTTTTTGGTGAGCCTTTCGTCGGCGTTATCCTGGCGGAGAAGGATGCGGTATTCAGCCCGGGAGGTAAACATCCGGTAGGGTTCGTCTACCCCTTTGCTGATCAGGTCGTCGATCAGCACACCAATATAGGCTTCGTCTCTGAGCAGCACGAACGGAGACCCGCCGTGGCAATTGATGTGGGCATTGATTCCGGCGATGATACCCTGTCCCGCAGCTTCCTCGTAGCCTGTGGTGCCGTTGATCTGTCCCGCAAAAAAGAGGTTTTTTACCTGCTTTGTTTCGAGCGTGGCTTCCAGTTGTGTAGGGTCAAAAAAATCATATTCTATGGCATATCCCGGACGGAAAATATGCACATCCCTGAATGCCGGAATGGTCTGCAGTGCCTTTAGCTGTGTCTGCAGCGGCAGGGAAGAGGAGAAGCCGTTGAGGTAATACTCGTGGGTTGTTTCGCCCTCCGGCTCGAGAAACAGCTGATGGCTTGTCTTCCCGGAAAAAGTGACAATTTTCGTTTCAATGCTGGGGCAGTAGCGCGGGCCGATACTCTGAATCTGCCCGTTATAGAGCGGTGAATCATCCAGTCCCTCGCGCAGGGCCTCGTGTACCGCTTCCGAGGTGTAGGCTATCCAGCAGCTGCGCTGTCTCAGTGTACGCTGTACACCGGGGAGATAAGAGAACCTGTGAAAATCGTCATCTCCCTTCTGCTCTTCCAGGAGGGAGAAATCGACACTTCGCGCATCGATGCGTACCGGTGTCCCCGTCTTCATGCGGTCGGTCCTGAATCCCAGATCACGCAGCTGTTCCGTCATGCCGAAGGAGGCGGGTTCTGAGATACGGCCGCCCCCAATCTGTACTTTACCGATATGGATCAGTCCGTTCAGGAAGGTGCCGTTGGTGAGGATTACTGCTTTGGCCGAGAACGAAACACCCATCCGTGTCTTAACACCCGTGACGGTTTTTTTGTCGAACAGCAGCTCAGTGACAGTGTCCTGCCACATTTCCAGATTAGCGGTATTTTCGATGATGGTACGCCATGTCTCGCTATACTTCATACGGTCGCTTTGTACCCGGGGGCTCCACATGGCGGGTCCCTTCGAACGGTTCAGCATACGGAACTGTATCGCCGTCTGATCGCTCACGATACCCATCTGACCGCCGAGGGCATCAATCTCACGCACAATCTGCCCCTTTGCAATCCCCCCTACGGCAGGATTGCAGCTCATCTGGGCGATCTTGTGCATGTCCATCGTGATGAGCAGTGTTCTGGAACCCAGATTGGCGGCAGCAACAGCTGCTTCACATCCGGCATGACCTGCACCCACAACAATGATATCGTAGTTAAAATTCATCTTCCTTTTTTGAGGATGCAAAGATACTAAAAAAGAAAACGTTACCTGCTTTTGAACTGTTAATAACCGATAAGAACCCGGAATAGTGGCTCTAATGGCAGGAGGCAGGTAAGGTTACTTTCAGCTTGTCCCGTCAAATGGGAATGCTCCTGAGTGACCCATCCTTTAGCGGGCACTGACCATTGGCTTATACTTATTTCAGATGGATACGCAGGTAAACAGGGAGGTGGTCGCTGTAACCGCCGAGGTATTTTCCTTTGAAGGTGCGGTTGGTTTTCACCCGGTTATTCCGGTCGAAATGGAGCAGAAAATGCGGGTTGAACACATCGGCGTATTCCGGTTTGCAATCGACTGTATCCGAAAAAAGCATGCTTCCTGAAACGATGATTTGATCGAAGAGCAGCCACCCTTTATAGTAGGTGGTGCCAATCCCTTTCTGAAACCTTGGGTAAAGCAGATTATACAATCTATCCTTTTGGATGTTTTCAAAGCTCTTCCGGACACCGAGCACCTCATCCACGCCATTGTCATCGGGGGTGTCGTTGAAATCGCCCATGATGACGATCTTAGCCTCTGGCTGTTCGCTCATCACCTTGTTAACCGCGTTCCTGAGCTCGCTGGCGACGAAATAGCGTCGCCGTTCGGAGAGATCCGTTCCCTCCCTGCGGGATGGAAAATGGGTAAGGAAAAGGTGCAGGTTCTCCCTGTTGACGGTCTCACCGCTGATATAGAGTATGTCGCGGGTACGGTCTTCTATCCCCGGTAGCTGCACAAGCAATGGATTCGATTTCAGCAGTTTGAACGTTTGTGTATTGTAGATCATGGCCACATCGGAGCCCCTTTCATCGGGACTGTCATAGTGGATAAAGCTATAGTGCTGCAACCCATGCTGCTGCATGCCGTCGAGGATGCCCTGCATCACCGTTTTATTCTCTATTTCAGCCAGACCGATGATATCCGGGAAATCGGGCTTAACAATCTCTTTGACAACTTTTGTAAACTTCTCTATTTTGTCGTTGAAACGCTCCGCAGTCCAATGATTGAATCCGCCGGGCGTGAAATCATCGTCCATGGTGTCCGGATCGTCCATTGTGTCGTAAAAATTTTCGGTGTTGTAAAACATGAACGAGAAAGGATCAGGCATCATCATAGTTGATATAGTTTACAAATGTGAATCGTTTTTCCGGTTTTAGCTAAAATGTAAATTATTACAGGTCTTTTTTCACTTCTCTGAGAGCTCTGTTCTCAGCCTCTCTCATCCCTTTCTCCTCCTCATCCGTTTTATCATTTAACCCGCACAAATGGAGTATGCCGTGTATGATCACACGATAAAGTTCTTCGTCAAAATGGGTGCCGTACTTTTGTGCATTGGAGCGGACAGTATCGATACTGATGAAAATATCCCCTGAAATGGTATCCTCTTCCGAATAATCAAATGTGATGATATCGGTATAAAAATCATGCTGCAAATAGGTGTGGTTGATTTCCAATATTTTCTCATCGTCACAAAAAAGGTAAGCGATCTCACCCACTTTTCGATCGTACCCTTTGGTTACGGTTTTGATCCAGTTTGCCGTTTCCCTTTTTTTTATTTTCGGGAGTCTGGTGTTTTGTACCTGAAAAGTAATTGCCATATATTTTTAAGTTTTATTAACCCGGAGAATCGTTTTTTTGTTATCCGAAAAAGAGGTAGGCCACGAAAACAGCCGCAACAACACCTGTCAAATCGGCCAAAAGCGCGTAGGGAACGGTATAACGTGAATTTTTAATGTTCACGGCGCCGTAATAAACAGCCACGATATAGAAGGTGGTGTCGGTAGCACCCTGGAGCACGGCGGAAAGTCTGCCGGCAAATGAATCAGCACCGAAAGTTTTCATTGTATCGATCATCATCCCTCTGGCACCACTGCCGCTTAACGGTTTCATCAGTGCGGTGGGCATGCCGTCCACCCATCGTGTATCCATTCCTGTCATCGCCACAAGATTTCGTAACCCCTCCATCAGGAAATCCATGGCACCGGAAGCCCGGAAAACGCCGATGCCCACCAGTATGGCGATCAGATAGGGGATGATGGTGACGGCTGTTTTAAAGCCCTCCTTTGCACCGTCAATAAAAGCTTCGAAGATATTGATCTTTCTGCGCATCGCCTTCACGATGAAGAGGCAGATGATGGAGAACAGGATCACATTGGCTGCGAGGCTGGAGACGATATTGATCTGATCCTGCGGCATCGATTGAAATACCAGCACGGTGGCTGCAATGATGCCGATCATGGCAAGCAGAAAACCGAGGATGGCTCTGTTGATGATATTGATACCCTGCCTGAGGCAGACAGCGATGATGCCCGCCAGGGTGGCGACAAAGGTGGCGATCATGATGGGGATGAAGACATCAGCGGGGTTGGCCGCACCCAGCTGTGCCCGGTAGACCATCACGGTCACCGGGATGAGGGTCAGTCCCGACGCATTCAGCACAAGGAACATGATCATGGGATTGGAAGCCTCTTCTTTGTTTTTGTTGATCTCCTGCAGCTCCTGCATGGCTTTCAGGCCGAAGGGGGTGGCAGCGTTATCCAGGCCCAGCATATTGGCAGAAATGTTCATCAGCATGGATCCCGAGGCGGGATGATTTTTGGGAATTTCGGGAAACAGTCGGGAGAAGAGGGGTGCCACCGCCCTGGAGAATAGTTCCACCATGCCGCCGCGCTCGCCTATCTTCATCACACCCAGCCAGAGGGATAAGACACCCGTGAGTCCGAGCGATATCTCAAAACCCGTTCTGGCGGTGTCGTAAGTGGAGTTCATGATATCGGTAAATACATTCATGTCTCCAAAGAAGAGAAGCTTTACCAGGGCCACCACGAAGGCGATGATGAAGAAAGCGATCCAGATATAATTCAAAACCATACTATGCGTTTATCGTCGGTGAAACAGGGGGTTCATTCAGTTATCATTGATCAAAGATACAATTTATGCCTCTTTATCAAAAGGGAAAACAATATATTTTATAACTTTAGGGTATTGAAAACCGGTACCGGACAGTACGGGCAGCATCGTGATGCTGCCGCGGGGTGATTTGCATTGCGCGTTGGATTGATCCTGACAGTTACAATGAATCAGAAATATGCGTTGGAAAGATTTTCTATATTTTCAGAGAGGTTCTAAAATTGCGGTGATTCTCTTGCTAGTCCTGATTGTCCTCACACTGATACTAAACAGTGTCCTCAGCTACAGAAACTCCTCAGAAATTGTTTTGAGACAGAACGATTCGCTGATACGTGCTTTCGATGAGTTCAGACGCACCTGGAAAGAGCACGAGCCATCATTCAGCGCAATCGGTGAAGAACGGAATCTGGACAGGAATGATGCTTCAGAGATTGTTTACGGGGAAGAGGCAACCACGGGAGGGAGATATGCTGATCCAGGTTCCATCCGCAACGGCGGTAGGAATGATACCCGCTATCAGCTCTTTCCCGTAAGTGAGAAACTAAACGCAGGGGAAACCATCTCCCTTAATGAGACCGATACAACACGGTGGAAAATGATACCGGGTATAGGGAGCAGCTATGCCTCCCGGATCGTGAAGTACAGAGAGCTGCTGGGAGGCTACGTAAGGAAAGAACAGCTGCTGGAGGTGTATGGTATCGATGCTGAACTGTATGCCCGTATATCGCCTTATATTGAGCCGGACAGCCACTGCGTAAAACTGCAGGTCAACCGGGCTGAATTCAGGGAGCTGCTCAGGCATCCCTATCTGAACTACGGGCAGGTGCAGGCTATTGTCAACCTGCGGCGAAGGAAGGGGGATATTTTATCCATCAGCGAACTGGGTATGCTCGATGCGTTCACGTCTGATGATATCTGGCGACTGGAACCCTATCTGGCGTTTTGATCCTTTCGGTCAGGTAAAACTATCGTTTATAGAAAATGGATTGGTTGTTGGATGAAGATTGAAACTCGTTATGAGGTGAAGAAGGTCTTACGATTCTCATTCAGAAGGAAGATAACCCAGTCTTCTCAAGTCATCATTTTCTTTCACCAAATATGTTTTCCCGTCAGAAAGCAAATATATCGGCGTACATATGTTCCGGATGTGACGATACATGTGGTCGGTAATGAGAAACCCTTTATTGACAGCCTCTGAAGTGATAATGCTCTCTATCATGCTCATCTGTATTGGGCTGATATGAGTGAAGGGTTCATCGAGCAGGATGAATTGAGTTTCAGATTTTAAGATTATATATATTTCTACTAAACGATGCATACCGCTTGAAAGATGATCTACTCTTGCTTTTTCCCGATATATGTCCGAAAGGATCATTCTTTCGTCAAAAAACAACCGGCAACCACTTATTTCCAGAGAATGCTTCATATGATTTAAATCATGTTGATGCTGGTTTCATACAATATGTAGAGAAGTCGACACGAAGTATCGACATCGTTAATTTAAATAATTGATCTCAGGTTATAGGCGAAAATTAATATAAAGATAAATAATATCAGGTCAAACGTGAGTGTGCTGATCCAAAGTGTTTTTTTAGAAATGCCGTGGTTGTAAAAATAGAAATATTCTTCTTTTCTATACTCGTTAATAAGATAAAGTGAAACACCCATTGTAAATAATTTAAACCAAAACAGGGCCGAATAGGCACTTATTCCATTCTTCCATAAAAAGAAAGCGCAACTAAGTGTAATAAAAATGGATACCCAGATAAAATATTGGTAAAAAGTGAATAAGAGGCGTATTAATCGAATGATCTTCATGGGTCATACATATTGAACAGATATGACATTAAGGATATCACATCTTGTGAGTTAGGTGTTTAACATCCTTAATTTCCTTCTCGCATTATCTTGTATTTCACGTGACAAATTGAAAGAAATCTCTCCATCCAGATTTTCTCGGTCTCCTTATTTCCAAACGATACAATCATAACGCTTTCCGTTAGTAACGTCAAAAGTAATGGGTAATGTTGTATGTTCAAAATAAAAAGAGATCATTTCAGAAATATCTTTTCAAAATAGATGAAACAGAGGAGTGGTAGCCTCTGCCGAACAGGTTGAGGTGCACCAGCAGGTAATAGAGCTGATACAGTTCGATTTGTTCTACATACCTTGCAGGCTTAGGAATTATCTCATGATAAGCGTTGTAAAACTCCACTCCGAAGCCACCAAAGAGCCGGCTCATGGAGATATCAACCATCGAATGGCCGTAGTAGAGAGCCGGATCGATCAGGTAAGGAGTTCCGTCTCCGGCGATCAGGTAGTTCCCTCCCCAGAGATCACCATGCAGTAGTGAGGGCTTTACTTCACCGAAGAGATCGCTGAAAAGAGTAATCGCTTGATTTTCTCCGGGTATTTCCTTTTGGGAAAGCAAACTCCCTTTTTCTGCCTTTTGAAGTTGTGGCAGGATTCGTTCAGTCCAGTAAAATGAAGCCCACTGAGAGTGAACCCGGTTGCTCTGCGGGAGAGTGCCAATAAAGTTATTTTCGGAAAATCCGTAATCAGCCCGGGTGCATTGATGAAGTTGTGCCAGCTCAACTCCTAACCGCTGATAGTCGGAACCGTCGGGACGTTTACTGAATATAAAGTCCATCAACAGGAATGAATTTCCTTCATAAGAATCAACCAGATGCACATGGGGAACAGCAATAGTGCGGGTGTTGGCAATCGCCTGCAGACCTTTTTGTTCCGCGTGGAACATCTCCAGTGCAAACGGCTTGTTGTTTACCTTGAGGAAATAGCTCCTTTTACCTGTTCCAAGAAGATAGGCCGAAGATATATCACCACTGGATAGCGGTTTGACGGAAACGATCTCCTCAGAAAGCTTGTCAGCGATATAGGAAAGATAGTTGTGCATCTTTCATTCTCTTCATGGAAATAGTGTTGTGCACCTAATTCCCGGTCATTCCGAATTTTTTTTTATTTCTCCAGTGCAGCGATGTTCTCCTTCAGCGCAGCGATTTTACTCTCTGCATCCGCCTGTTTCCTGCGCTCGTTCTCCACAATCTCCGGTTTGGCGTTCTGCACAAACCGTTCGTTGCTCAGCTTCCTCACTACCGACAGCAAAAAGCCTTCGGTATAGTCCAGCTCTGTTCTCATCTTCTGCAACTCGGCTTCCACATCCATCTTTACGGCTAGAGGAACGGTATACTCTATCGTACCCACCATAAATCCTGCCGCACCGGCCTGTTTTTCAGAAACGGACGAGATGGATGAGAGGCTGCACATCTTGGATATGACGCTGTTATACCGCACGTCATAGCTGCCGATGACCTGCAGTTGCAGTTCCTCCCTGTTGGGGATGTTCTTTTCCAGCCGGATGGTGCGGACGCCGGCAATGATCTGCTTCACCAGTTCTATATCGTTCAACAACATATTGTCTGTTGGCCCGCTCTTCGGTTGCATTGTGGTCATGATACTCTCACCCGCCTTTCTCTCCTGCAGTGCCTGCCACAGTTCTTCGGTGATGAAGGGCATAAAGGGGTGCAGCAGCCGCAGCAGTGCATCCAGATAATGCAGTGTCACCCGATAGGTTTCGCTGTCGATGGGCTGCTGATAAGCCGGCTTGATGATCTCCAGGTACCAGGAGGAGAACTCGTCCCAGAAAAGCTTATAAAGGAGCATCAGCGCTTCGGAGAGACGGTATTTGGAGAAGAGGTCGTCGATTTCCAGGATGGTGGCTGAAAGTTTACTCTGGAACCATGCTATGGCAATCTGGGACGATTGCGGCTGCGGGATACTGTTGTCAGTCTCCCATCCCCTGATCAGACGGAAAGCGTTCCATATCTTGTTGTTGAAGTTACGTCCCTGTTCGCAGAGTGCCTCATCGAAGAGCAGGTCGTTGCCGGCCGCAGAGGAGAGCAGCATACCCATGCGCACGCCATCGGCGCCGTACTTGTTCATCAGCCCGATGGGGTCGGGGGAGTTGCCCAGTTGCTTCGACATTTTCCTACCCATCTTGTCGCGTACGATACCGGTGAAGTATACATTTCTGAAGCAGGGTTCATTGCGGTATGCATAGCCCGACATGATCATACGGGCCACCCAGAAGAAGATGATATCGGGTCCCGTCACCAGGTCACTCGTGGGGTAATAGTAGTTGATATCGTTGTTGTCGGGCCGGTTGATACCGTCGAAAACGGAGATGGGCCAGAGCCAGGACGAGAACCAGGTGTCGAGCACATCCTCATCCTGCTTCAGCTCATCAATGGTGATCGGGTAGTCCACCTGCTTTTTCGCCTTTTCAAACGCTTCCTCTTTTGTCATCGCCACCACATATCCACCCTGTGGAAGGAAGTAGGCCGGAATCCGGTGCCCCCACCACAGTTGGCGGCTGATACACCAGTCTTTGATGTTCTCCATCCAGTGGCGGTAAGTGTTTTTGTATTTCTCGGGATAGAAGCGGATGGTATCTTCTTCTACCGCTTTGGCAGCCGGTTTAGCCAGCTCCTCCATCCTCAGGAACCACTGCATCGATAGTTTCGGCTCAATGGCTTCATCGGTACGTTCCGAAAAACCCACCTTATTGGTGTAGGCTTCTGTCTTCTCCATCAATCCGGCTGCCTCAAGGTCCTTTTCGATCTGTTTGCGTGCGGCAAAACGGTCCATGCCGGCATACATTGCCCCATGTTCGTTGAGCGTGCCATCGGGATTGAAGATATCGATGGAAGGGAGGTTATACTTCTCACCCAGCATATAGTCGTTCACGTCGTGTGCCGGCGTCACCTTCAGACAGCCGGTGCCAAATTCGATATCCACGTAATCATCCTCGATCACCGGGATGATTCTGTTTATCAGCGGTACGATTACTTTTTTCCCTTTCAGGTGTGCATTCTTCGGATCGTTGGGGTTGATGCACATCGCCGTATCACCCATGATGGTCTCGGGTCGGGTAGTAGCTACCACGGCACGGGCTCCCGTAGGGTCGCCTTCAATCCTGTAACGGAGATAATAAAGCTTCCCGTTTACCTCCTTGTGGATCACCTCTTCATCGGAGAGGGCGGTGAGTGCCTTAGGGTCCCAGTTGACCATCCGCACACCGCGGTAGATGAGCCCTTTCTCATAGAGATCGCAGAAGACACGCAGGACGCTTTCGGAACGATCCTCATCCATGGTGAAGGCCGTTCTCTCCCAGTCGCAGGAGGCACCCAGCTTCTTCAGCTGCTCCAGGATGATCCCCCCATGCTCGTGGGTCCACTCCCAGGCATGGTCTAGAAACTGCCCGCGGGTGAGGTCGCTTTTTTTGATGCCCTGTGCAGCGAGGCGGTTCACCACCTTTGCCTCGGTGGCGATGGAAGCATGGTCGGTGCCCGGCACCCAGCAGGCATTCTTACCCTGCATGCGTGCACGCCGTACCAGCACATCCTGAATGGTGTTGTTGAGCATATGCCCCATGTGTAGTACGCCGGTGACGTTGGGTGGCGGGATGACAATGGTATAGGGTTCACGTTCATCAGGCTCTGAGTGGAACAGTTTGTTGTCCATCCAATATTGGTACCACTTATTTTCTACCTCTGCGGGGTTATATTTGCTTGCAATATTCATACTACATAATTAATTTCTCAATAATAAGGGGGTATGGAGCCTGCGAAAATTTTGTCATTAAATTGTGTAAGTGAAATGCAAAAGTACAAAAACTATTTTGGATTTGGTACCTCGGATGTGTAAAGTGACAGGCATATATCAGATGACTGTAGTCCGCTATCCGCATAAATAGATTCTTCTCCGCCGCCCGGACGATCGGAATGACAAAAATGGGTATGGGTTGCCGGTCGAAGCACGGTGGAGATCTAACTTCGCAGAATTGCGGGTTACGGGCTTGCAACAAACGAAAAAAATGTGTATCTTTACGTTGTCTTATTTGAATAAAATATGCAAGAGAGGACGCCCGTAATCAAAGAATTTATCCGTCAGCACGCCGATTTATTCTGGTATATTCCCGAGGATAAAAAGGAAAATATCAGCGACGAAATATTGGTGGAATTTATTTTGAATTACGGCGATATGAAAGCCGTGATTGATTTGCTGAATCTGTTTGGCGTGGAAAAAACAAAAAATATTTTCGAGCATACGCTACAAATCAGTCCAAGGAGGGCGGGTAATTACAACGAAATGACAGTTAATTTTTTTCAACACTATTTTCGTCGGCATGCACATTGAAATCTTAAACGAAATAAAAGAATTTTTAATCAACACATCCATCAATTTTTAAAATAGGTATAGGCGGTTAAGCCGCCCAAGTTCAGTAAATGTGATTACCTTTGTCGGATGGGCAAAAGAGAACAATTTATAGGGCTGAATTCAATAAAGTTTACATTACGGTTTTATCAAGATGAAGAGTGTTATAAATACCT
>CAKMJT010000007.1 GCA_927407015.1 uncultured Proteiniphilum sp.
GGCACAATGATACCAGCTTGGCTTCCAAGTCCCCGTCCACCTTGCCCTCGTATACACGACTGGAAGGGTGTCGCTCCAAAGTACCCTCCAGCCCCTCTTCGATAAACCGTTTCTTCACCCTGTCTATTGTGCGCATTCCTATACGAAGCACCTTGCATATCTGTTCATTGGAGATATCGGCCCGGCGGGTGATCTCTTCCGCTTCCTGTATCATGGGTACCGCTTCACCAAACCAGACGATATGGGGCCTTAGCTGGTATCCTTTTTCGCACAGGTCGCCCAAATGGATATCGCACTTTTCGGGGTCGATCTCATAGACCAGCGATTCGTCACCCGCTGAGCGAGCCTTCATCAACTCGCCGTGAAGATGCAAGACCTTCGTGCTACCGGCCTGTTCATGCAGGTTGTCGATGTTTTGGGTGATGATGTGCACCTCGAAATCTTTTTCCAGCTCTGTCAGTCCTTTGTGTCCATCATTCGGTTTCGCCTTCAGGAGCTCCCTGCGGCGCATGTTGTAAAAGTTCAGTACCAATTCGGGATCGGCCTCAAACCCTTCGGGCGTAGCCCAGCAATTCCGAAATTAATTTTTCTTGATTTCCTGTTCATGACTGGGCATATTTTCTCCTTGCCGCGGTTTTCGCGGCAGGTTAAGAAAGTTTCCGCATGCGGTGTTTTATCGTATATGTTCCTCCTTTTTATTTTATTGGTCTTGTTACCCTGAATGTACGCGAGCAGGGGTTCTCGAAGCGCCCGGTGTGGCGCGTTGGGCTAATTGTTTCAATACCGCAATTGCACGGTGAGCAGCATTGCCTCCTGGATTTCAGCGTGTGAGATGTTTTCCTTTTGCATGGACGAGATCATGTCTTCCACTACCGCCTTGATGGTCGTGCCGGCCGATTTGACGGCCTCCCGCATTTTCTGCAGCTTTTCGGTGAGCTGGTTGACAAGGTGGGCGATTTGCAGCAGTTCATAATAGTTCTTCATGGCCGTGAAGTGCCTCCGGGAATACTTGTGTCCAAGTCCGTAACCCTGGTTCTTTTGGGTGTTGAATCCCTCGTTTTCTATCTTCCAGCGCATCCGCCCATGTGAACTCAATTCCCATGCCGAAGAGTTGTCTACCTCGAGGTCGGTCAGGTGGGTAAACCGTTCCGGTTCCCCGGAGTAAGATGAGTAGAAACTGGTGTATTCGATAGATGTACCGCCAACCGTTCCGGCGGCATATCTCAAAGACATTCCGGTTGGGGTACAGAGAATCGGCCAGCAGGATCAGAGGCACCGTCAATGGCCACCAGAAAATGGCCGTGGAAACGAAATTTGTCCAATACCCGCTAGCGCACCAGGTTGGACACAAGGATGCGCTTGAGCTTCTCCAGTTCACCCGGATCCAAGCCTCGCAGAAAGACGTCCACGCTGTCCATCACCGGAAGCCGCATGCCGAAAAGATTACGGTAATTCTTCTCGAATGACCCCCGCACGCCATCGGTATCTCGGCTACCTGATAAGTCGAACGCTTGCGATGGTCGGGGATTTGCCCGAGCAACAACTCGAAATCGGGGTAATGCCGTTTCAGCACCACGTAAACCATCAGGATTAATTCTTTCCCCGTGAACTGGTCCAGTTTGGAACGGCAGCTTTACAGAAGTTACCGCCCAAAATGATACCGCACAAAAAAAATAAAAACATTTAAGATTATTTAACGAAGAAAGTTAGCCGGAAATTTTGCTATTAAATTGATTAATACAGTCTTAGAGGCCGCCAAAAGGCAAGGCGGCCTCTATGGAAGTGAGTACCCCTTGGCCGCTTTTTTTTAAAAACTATTGCTCAAACATAGCCGAATCTTCCCATGGAAACAGCACGAAGAATATTTTTTTCCATATTTTCATACCCCTTGTCAATCAACGGTCAAAGTACGATGTTTTTATTTTCGGAATTGCTGAATCCGTGGTGATTCCGGGAAGTCAAAATTTGATGGAACTAAGTTCAACTTAGAAGTGCAACATCGAAGTAAAACAGAATAGTTCGCACTGCAATGGATTTATAATCAGGTGGTAGTGTTTGGTATCGATTTGGATAGGATTGGCTTGGGTATAGCTGTTTTTACACAGTTATTCTTATTTTATTCAACTATCTATTCAAAAATCACTATATTTGCATGACAATTATAAATGCAATATGGAAGAATTAGAGCAATTAGGAATAATACCGGTAGACTATGCAGTCCTACGCTCCCTATTTTCCGATTATCGTTCTCCTCGTAACAAGATTGCTAATCTCGAACAAGCAGGGAAGATAATCCGGTTGAAAAGAGGAATGTATGTTGTGTCGCCGAAAATAAGTAAGCAGTTATTATCTGTAGAACTGATTGCAAATCATATTTATGGACCATCTTATGTGTCTATGGAGAGTGCTTTGCGTTATTATAGCTTAATTCCCGAACAAGTATATACGATTCGTTCCATGACAACCATTCGTTCCAAGGATTTTGAAAATCCGATTGGTAATTTTAAGTATATAACAGTGAGTGATACTTATTATTCCATAGGAATAAAACAACAGACAGTTGAGAATAAATATACGTTTTTGATAGCTACTCCGGAAAAAGCCTTGTGCGATATGATTACAGCAACGCCGCAATTACGGATTCAATCGGAAAAAGCATTAATAGCCTACCTTGAAGAAGATTTGCGGTTTGAAATGTCCGGTTTAGATAATATGAATACGGATATTATCAGGAAATGTATTAATACCGGAAAGAAAAAAGAAGTATTAAAGTTATTGCTAAAGTTATTACAAGCATGAATATATTTGAGCAAATGCTCTCAAGGTATGAGATAAAGACCAATGAGCAAAAGAGAAATGCGACACACCAAGTTATGCAGGAAATTACTCTCGCCGGATTATATCGCGGGGGCTTTTTCGATAAAGCTGCTTTTTATGGAGGCACTTGTTTGAGAATCTTTCATGAACTACCTCGATTCAGCGAGGACATCGATTTTTCTCTTATCGGGAAAGATGACAAGTTTGATTTAGAAAGCTATTTCCCTTCCATTATAGAAGAATTCAAAGCAGCAGGGCGTGATGTTGTTATTACCCGAAAAGAGAAAAAGAAAGAGACAAAAGTGGAATCCGCTTTTTTGAAGGATAACACAGCAATATATGATGTCAAGTTCAAGACTGAGAAAGATTTGAAAATTAAGATAGAGGTTGATATTGACCCACCTCTTGGATTTACCACAGAACAAAAATTGTCGTTGATGCCCTTTTCGTTTATGACTCGCTGTTTTACATTACCTGATTTATATGCCGGGAAAATGCATGCTTTGTTATTTCGAAATTGGAAAGCCCGGGTAAAAGGTCGGGACTGGTATGATTTTGAGTGGTATGTTCGGCAGAATGTTCCATTTGATTTTGCTCATTTGCAAATCAGAACTAAAGAGTTAAATGGTATGGATATAGATAAAGAAACGTTTGCTTCTATGCTGAAAGAAAGGTTGTCCTCTACAGATATTAATATGGTAAAACGTGATGTTTTTTCATTCATTCAAAATCCCAAAGAGTTGGATATCTGGTCTAATGATTATTTTCTTCAATTAGCCGACAGAATAAAATTCTTGCAAGGAGATTGAGTTACTTAAAGTAAGTTTGGTATGTCATCTATTAAAGCAAATAGCCGAATTGCAAACTCGAAATATCGAGACTTCACTCACGTGGTGCGATAAATGTTTTTTTAAGTGTTTGCGGATGAAGCATGACAGCTTATAAACAAATATTTTACAAGAGAAGTTTTTTCAACTCTTTGACTCCTTCCGAAGCTCCTTTTTGTATATGGTGTATGTCGTAACGTTGCGTGTATACATCTTTGGGATCGATCAGCCAGACCGGCACATTTTTTCTGACGTCGTTCAGCAGACCGGCCGCCGGGTATACGTTCATGGAGGTTCCGATGATCACAAAGATATGGGCCCGGCGGGTGATCTCTTCCGCTTCCTGTATCATGGGTACCGCTTCACCAAACCAGACGATATGGGGCCTTAGCTGGTATCCTTTTTCGCACAGGTCCCCCAAATGAATATCGCACTTCCCGGGGTCGATATCGTATATCAGCGATTCATCGCCTGTGGAACGTGCCTTCATCAGCTCACCGTGCAGGTGCAGCACATGGCTGCTGCCTGCCTGCTCATGCAGGTTGTCGATGTTCTGGGTGATGATATGTACCTCGAATTTTTTTTCCAACTCTGCCAGTCCCTTGTGTCCTTCATTCGGCTTTGCGTTCAGAAGTTCCCTGCGGCGCATGTTGTAGAAGTTCAGGACCAATTCGGGATCGGCTTCAAACCCTTCGGGCGTAGCTACCTGTTCCACCGGGTACTGTTCCCATAGCCCTCCGGAATCTCTGAAGGTGGCAATGCCGCTTTCGGCACTCATGCCTGCACCGGTAAGAACGACTAATTTCTGCTTCATTTGACCCGCTTATTATGTTGATATCAGACAAATATAGTTTTTTTATCGGAATATCAACTTAAAATGGTTTTTTATACCTGAAATGAAAAAACAAGATAATGTCATAGAATGGATAGTGAGGCTGGCATAGAAAGAGTTTCCAGAGTCGGATTTTTTTTTGATTGCGGATTTTAGGTTATATATGAAATCAGAAATCAATTAAAAATGCTAATTTTACACAAAAATTAGAAAGTTCATAAGGAATATATCAAATGACACATACAGATAATCAAATGCTTGTAATAAAGGGCATCATTGAAAATGTGTACAAATATCTTCACCGGCGAAAAGAATATATTAATGGATTAAATGTCTTTCCTGTGCCTGATGGTGATACCGGTCTTAATATGACTTTAACGATACAGGGAGCTTTGGCAAATATGCCTGATTATAATGGTAAAGCAATTTCAAATGGTGAATATTTAAAAGATTTTGCCGGACAAATGCTGATGAACAGCAGGGGGTGTTCGGGGGTCATTTTGGCACTGTACTGCCAAGGACTTTCAGAGGTTATTGTAAATGGCGATCTTTCTCCCGCCAACGTACATAAAGCCCTTGAGAATGGGTATAAAAAAGCATATGAGGGAATTGACAATCCGCGGGAAGGAACCATCCTTACGTTAATGTATGAATTTAAGGAAAAATTTGGCGAGCTGATGACAGAAGAAGATACTGCTGTTATCATTAAAAGATGTATTCCTCATTTAAAGAGCGTACTGGACAAAACACCCGATATGCTGCCGGTATTAAAACAAGCCGGTGTGGTAGATTCCGGAGGTGCAGGTTTTCTCATCATTCTTGAGGGATTTAAAAGAGAGATCAACTTTAAACAGTCTGCTTCGGGTGAAGTAGCTGCATCAACTCTATTACATGCCATCAAGAATATCAGGAAACTGATTCAGAGCAGTTCATCAAACATTAAAAACAACCACCTGGGATCCCTGCATCTGAATGGGGGTATTGAAAAGATCAATAATATAAGACTGCGGAATATTATCAGTGATTTTCAGCATCATTCCGGAAACATTCTCAATAAAAGGAAAAATAAGTTACTAAAAGATTTGAAGGAAATGGAATCCTCATGGAATCCGCACATTCAATACAGGTATTGCACAGAATTTGTGGTAAAGTCAGATAAAATATCATCACAGGATCAGATAAAACAGCTGATCAGTGGCTACGGAGACAGTATGATTGTATTGCATAGCAGTGATACCTATAAGGTTCATATCCATACAAATAAGCCTGATGCGGTCCTTACTGATGTGTCAAAGTTTGGTGAGCTTGTTTTTACCAAGGTTGATGACATGAAAAAGCAGCACAGAAACTTTATCAGCCATGATACGATTGCGTATGAGCGGGAGCGCAGCATTTTTTGTATTGTTTCCGGCCTGGGATTTAAGAAAATTCTGGAGGAGCTTGGGGCAGAGGATGTATTCTGTTATGGTAAGAAAAAACCTTCTGTTGAACAGCTTGTAAAGGCAATCAATCAATTGAAAACCAAGAATATTATTGCTGCTCCGGATGATCAGGATATCCTGATGTCCTTAAAATATGCCGCTTCTCTGTGTAAGTCGAATGTGCATATTGTTGAATCAAAAAGTGTTATTTCTCTGATCAGTATGCTGATGGCTGTATCAAATGATACGAATATCAATAGCATGTCATTTATTCATCAGCTGAACGATATCAGGTACTGTGGAATATCCAGGGCTATCAGAGAGACCAGGGCAGAGGATGGTACAGTTGTAAAACAGGGCGATTTTTTTACCATGTATGACCATAAAATCATCTGTTCGGGAAAGAATATAAAAGAGGTAGTGGTTCAATCCATAGAAAAACTTGCGCAAAAGGAGAATCTTGTAACACTTTATAAAGGCATTCCGGCGAAAAGGGATAACAATCTGCTTCCTGAATTGCGAAGAGTCTTTCAGGAGAAAGAATTTGAAGAATATTACGGCGGTCAATATCAATATTACTATTATATAACTTTTGAATAAAACCAAAATGGATAAAAGAATCTTAATCATTACAGCCGATAATCTTGGTCTTTCAAAAGAACAAATAGATTATCAGGACATAGAGATTTTAAAATTTCCTATTATTGTAGATGGGAAAGAGTATCGTCAAAGTGAGGAATATAATGCAGCCTGGTTAATTGAAAAATACGTGAAAGATGGGGTTATTGCTCAAACATCTTCCATTGTAAAAGGGGAACTGGTTGAAATCATTGAAGCCAATAAAAATAAGTATGATCTAATCATTCATGTTGTAATGAGCAGTATTCTTTCGGCAGCAACTTTTGCTGTTGCTGAAAATGTCCGGAAAATGTATGAAAAAACGATTCCCATCATCAATATTGATAGCCGGCAATTAGCGACAGGTGTTGGAAATGTTCTTATGGGAGTCATCGATATCATCAGGGAGCATGAAAATGAAAGCGATATCATCCGATTATCGCAGGAAATGGTGAAAAATACATTTACCTATATGGTTGTATCAGACTTGAATTATTTTGCAAGAGGCGGTAGAATTGGGAAAGCTAAAGCTCTGATGGGTTCTGTTTTACGAATTATTCCCATTCTGGGTTTGATGGGCGATGATGAAGACGGTTTAGTCGTTCCCCTTGATAAAGGAAGAACTTATAAACAGGTAAATGATAAAATTATTGATTTAATGGAAGCTAAGATGGCCGAGAAATCGGTAACCAATATCAAGAGATTGATTATGAACGAATTTGGGGATAATCAGGATGCTGTTCTCGATTTAAAAGAAAAAATAAAGTCTCTTCCCTGCAATGATATGATGAATGGAAAACCTGATTTAACGGCAGCTGTTCATGGTGGACCGAAAGCATATTTTCTCGCAATAACTGTTTAAACCTTTTGTAATCATGCATACATATCTGATTCATCTGGTGTGCTTCCTGGCAGGTTATTTGACCGGATCAATCTTGTTTTCTTATATTTTTACAAAAATTGTTACTGGAAAAGATATTCGTACCCTTGGCAATAACAATGCCGGTGCTGCCAATACTTTTAAGAATGCCGGGCTTGTATGGGGTATTTTAGCGGGTCTATTTGATGGTTTAAAGGCCTATATTCCAATCCTTATTGGACACTACTGGCTTAACCTGTCCTCTGTTTCTCTTGGATTGATAGGAATCGGAGCAATAATCGGACATTGTCGTCCGGTTTATTTCAGGTTTAAAGGCGGGCGCGGTGCCGCCACACTCATGGGCATGTATTTATTCTTTATACCGTATGAATTAATGGTTTCTTTTGTTGTGGTACCGGTGATAGTTTATACAATCATCAAGAAACACATATTTGCCTGGATTCCGGGTGGAATAATTGGCTTAAGTGCTATTGCCTCCCTGTTTTTTAATCATGGCATTGAAGTTAAAATTATTGTCTGGGTAGCAGCACTTATTGTCTTGTTTTTCAATAGGGATTATATACCGAAAATAATAAGCAAACTTTTTAGTAGAAAGAAAATCGAAATTTAAACCTGAATTATGTCCAAAATGCACAAAAACACACCCTGATTTCCAATATGTTGCAATCCGTTAAATTCGACTTTCAGTGCTTTCGGAGGGGACTCAATCATTAAAGATTTCATACACTAACAACAAAAAATAAAATAAATGAACGTATGAAGGTAATAGAGAAAAAAGAAGGGATCAACAGAAGGCAATTTCTCCGCTATTCTGCTCTAGGCCTCGCGGGATTAACCATTCTTCCAAGCTGGACAATAGATGGCGTACGAATTGCACCCAGCGACCGTGTGGTTCTGGGATTTATAGGCCTGGGACGACAATCATTAAGTGATTTCCGGGGTTTTGCTGGTTGTACGGGTGTACAGGTAGCTGCCTGTTGTGATGTAGATAGTATGAAGATCGCCCGTTTCCAGAGAAGAGTTAAAGAATGGCAAAAGGCAAAAGAGCTAGCCGAAAGATGTGACAGTTATGAATTCTATCCAGACCTACTTGAAAGAAAGGATATTGATGCGGTATGTATTGTATCACCGGATCATTGGCATGCGTTAATGACTATTGATGCATGTGGTGCGGGAAAAGATGTTTTTTGTCAGAAACCGTTGTCCTACACCATCACAGAAGGATTGCAGATGGTTAAGGCGGTCCGGAATAATAAACGTGTATTACAGGTAGGCAGCCAACAAAGATCAAGCGGAGAATTTCAAAAAGCGATAGAACTGGTGCAAACCGGCGCTATTGGACATATCGAGAAGATTTATGCACGAGTGGGCGCTCCTCCTGCCCCGTTCAACTTACCCGAAGAGAAAGTTCCCGGAAATTTGAACTGGAACCTCTGGATGGGGCCTCTTAACGATCCTAAAATACATTATCATTCCGATCTTTGTCCGCCCATATCATTGGAACCTGAAGAAAATGAGAAGCTGTGGGGTGCATGGAGATGGTACCGTGAAACCGGCAACGGCTATACAGCCGACTGGGGTGCGCATATGTTTGATATTGCCCAGGCAGCAATAGGTATGGATGGTTCCGGACCGGTTGAGTACATTCCTCAAGGGTATAACGGAACTCAATATGCCACTATGAAATATGCAAATGGAATCGTTATGACAGAACAACCCTATCTCGATGATAATGAGTCGGCGCAAGGGATCAAATTCATAGGGACAAATGGCTGGATAGAAGTTGCGCGTGGTTACCTTGCATGCTCCGATCCGTCAAAAGTTCCTGCAGATTTGGCAGGAAACAGACCTCTGACCCAGGCGCAGCGCGACGAAAGAAGAGCTCAGACGGCGGCACAACAGGCGCAGCAATCCGAGCGTCGGCGTACGGGCAATGCACTTGCATTTGAGATAAGCTCACCACATATGCAAAATTTCATTGATTGCGTGCGTTCGCGTAAAAATCCTATTGCTCCGGTAGAAGTGGGCTGCAGTACGAATACTCTGTGTTGTTTGATGAACATAGCAACCGAATTAGAGAGACCGGTAAAATGGAATCCGGCTACACTTAGTTTTGATAACGACGAAGAAGCCGCTTCGCATCGTTTATATTATTACCAATATAGGCATCCTTATTCGTTATATTAATTCTAAATTACTTATCTTATGCAAAACAGAAGAAATTTCATCAAAAATGTGTCCCTTATCTCATTAGGGGGAATACTGGCCGGAAAATCCGATTTGGCAAATGCTGCAACCCTGTCAGTACATGCCAAGAAAAAAATAGGATTGCAAACCTATTCCCTTGGAAATGAATTGTATGAAGATCTTCCGGGTGGATTAAAAAGGATAAGCCAAATGGGTTATTCTACATTAGAACTGGCCGGTTACAGAGACGGGAAGATAAACAACGTAGAAATGAGGGAGTTCCGTAAAATGGCAGAGGATGCTGGTTTAAAGATCATCAGCTCGCATTTAAATCCTCCTGTACGTGAGTACACTTCCTCCAACAAAGGAGAAATAGCTGACTTCTGGAAAAAGGCGGCAGATGACCATGCACAAATTGGCGTATCTTACATGATACAACCCGGACTACCTTCTACACGCAGCACTGAGGAGGTTTCACTTGTTTGTGACGTTTTCAATGAAGCAGGAAGGATTGCAAAAGCAAACGGGCTAATTTTCGGTTACCACAACCATGATATGGAATTTGCACGTGTAATTCCTGGTGGAAAAGAGATGGTATTCGGTCGTCGGGCTTTTGGCAGAAATATGCCTGAAGGCACTGAAGTGATTTATGATGGATTCCTCAGACAAACAGATGCCAAACTGGTTATATTTGAATTGGATGTTTATTGGTGCGTGATGGGACAGAATGATCCGGTTGAGTACATGCGAAAGTATCCCGATCGCATCAGGTTGTTACATATAAAAGATAGAGCCGTACTGGGGCAATCGGGCATGATGAATTTTGAAAATATCTTCACCCAAGCTTATGAAAATGGCATTCAAGACTATTTTGTTGAGTTGGAGGGACTCCCGTCGGGAACGCAATTTGAAGGCGTGAAAAAATGTGCCGACTATTTACTTAAAGCTCCATTCGTTAAATAGGTGGTTGGAACATATGATGTATAGTAGGCAATTTATACTCGTAGCGGGTTTAAGTACACTATTGTTTGCTCTTTCTTCCTGCGTAGATGACAGCTACGATCTGAATAAAGATATTTCTCTCGACATGAATGTCGGCGGAAAAGCCTTTTCGATACCGATTGGCAGTACCGCCCCCATTAAGCTCAGCGACATGATCGATGAATCAGGTGTGCTTACATCAGATGCAAGCGGTCAGTATGCCCTGTCCGAATCGGATGATCTTGATCCGGTCAATGTTGCGATTGACCCGGTGACCCTGGACGTGGATGAAATGAATCTCGATCCGGTTGAACTGGACTTCTTACCGGTTTTGGATGGACTTCCACCTGTACCGGAAGGCATTGTGGTGACGCTTCCTTATCCAATTTCCGCTACGGTTGATCAGCCTGGAAGTTTTCATATCGATGAAGTGGTGCCGGACGAGCTGATCACGATCCGCACGATTGAGCTGAACAGGGAGTCGCCGGCTACTTACCGGGTATCACTCCGGCTGGAGGGGATACCGGAAGGTCTGGGTAACGTGACGTTTGAAGACTTCCGGCTTATCCTTCCCGATTTTCTGGTGTTTTCGGAAGAAGATCACGTGGTTGACGGCGTTCTCACCCTTGGATCCGGATTCAATCCTTACCAGGGATTCAGCAAAGACCTGACGGTGACCGGGGTTGATTTCAGTAAACTGAATAGCGGTGAAGGCCTGAAAATGAAAAAAGTGAATGGTGAAAACCGGTTGATCATTGACGGTCAGATTGGAATGAAAGGAACGTTAACCATTCAGGAAGCCACGATCGATCCCGACCAGTTGGATCATGTAACACTGATCCCTGAAGTGACCATGACTTCCTTTTATGCGGAACGATTTACAGGAATTATTGATCCGGATATCAATCCGGTCCGTGAGGCTCTTTCGCTTGACCTGGATGAAGACCTGGATTTTCTCAAGGAAGACGATGTCGTTCTGGACGTCTCTAATCCGCAGATCCTGCTCACTGTCGGAAATACCATCGGCATTCCGCTGAACCTTCATGTTAAGATGTATGCAAAGAACAAGCATGATCAAGTCATTGACGGATCACAGGTGGAAGAGACAACACTTCAAATAAAAGCTGCTGACACCGATGGAGTGGTCACTGAAACCAGCTTCTTGGTTTCCCGCCAGGGCACAACCCGGCAGGGATATGAAGCCGTGCAGATATCCGACCTGGCAAACCTGGTAAAGGTAGTCCCGGATTCGATCATCCTCGAAATGACCGGAGAAGCCGATCTGACCGTGACCCATCATATCGATCTTGGAAAAGCTTTACAGGTCACAGGATCGTATGAAGTGATGGTTCCCTTACAGTTCAATGCTATCCGGATTAATTACAAGGATACGATAACCGGATTAGCCGAAGATCTTGAAGATATTTCCGACAAACTTAAAAATGCGGAATGGCAGTTGATCATGACGGCTGAAAATACCGTGCCGGTTGAACTGACGCTCGATGTGGTTCCGCTCGATGTCGATGGAAATGAGATCACGGGTATATCGGCTACCGTTTCGAAAACCATTGCGGCAGGGAACGGACATGAAGTTGAGGCAGTAAAGACACCGATTACCATTACCCTGAAGTCGCAGGATGGCAAGCTTCCCCTGCTGGAATCCCTTGCAATACAGATTTTCGCTGAAAATGAATCCGGGTCAGGTGAGGTTTCCCTCAATGCCAATCAGTCCCTCCGGCTTACTGGTATGAAGCTGATAGCTGACGGAGGATTTGATCTGGATCTGAATGAATGAAGAAGACACAGGAAACAAGACACAAGTATCAGGAATCAAAGAATCAGGAATAACACAATGAAGACAGATATTAAGAAATACATTTTCGTTATTTTCTGCAGCATACTGACTTCAGGAGCCATTGCCCAGTCATTTCGTTCCGCTTACTTTCTTGAAGGCGTTACCGGTCGTCACCGGCTGAATCCGGCGTTCATGGGTGAACGCAACTATATCAGCTTGCCGGCTTTAGGGTTTTTCGGTACTGGGATCCAGGGAAATGTAGGTCTGACCGATTTCATTTATCCCTACGATGACCCTTCCGGCAAATATGAGTTGACCACTTTTATGAGCTCAACGGTTAAAGGGGACGAGTTTCTGAATAAACTTCATGATATGAACCGCATCCGGATGAACCTGGATTATACTATTCTGGGCACGGGTTTTTACGGGATGGGAGGCTTTAACACCATCGAATTATCCCTGCGTTCAAACATGAATTCGAATATTCCTTATGCCCTTTTCGATTTCATGAAGACCGGAATGGATCAGGCAGAAGGATCCACCTATCAGATCCGTGATATGCGGATTTTCAGCGAAGCTCATGCTGAACTGGCAATTGGGCACGCGCATGCTATCAACGAAAGACTCACAATAGGCGCAAAACTGAAGGTTCTGCTTGCCGGCGCATACGCGGATGCTCATGTGAATCAGCTCGATGTCACCATGGCGGGGGACAAGTGGCAGGTAGTGGCACAGGGAACTGTAGAAGGTTCTTTGGGAGGTGCCAGGTTTGAAACGGAAGATGACGGCAAAGGTGACCATATTGAGGGCGTTGAAGTTGACGATCCTGAGATGAACGGCTGGGGACTGGCCACTGATCTGGGTGTTAGCTATCAGCTCAACCGCGATCTTTTATTATCGGGTGCCCTGACCGACCTGGGCTTTATTTCGTGGCAGAATGTGATCGCCGGCAAGACACTGAATGAGCCTTATGAATTCGATGGGTTCGAAGATATTGATACGGATGATGATGATCCGGATCAATCGGACGATTTTGACGAACAACTGGAACAACTGGGTGATAACCTGGCTGATCTGGCAAAATTTTACGATCAAGGAGAGATCCCCGGAAAAAGAAAGATGATCGCTGCCACCCTCAACCTGGGTGCTGAATATAAAATGCCCTTTTACCGAAAACTTACAGCCGGCTTTCTCTTGACTACCCGGTTCCACGAGCTTCATACATTTACGGAAGTCAGACTGTCGGCCAATCTGACCCCATCGAAATGGTTTGATTTTTCGGTCAGTTACGGCGTTTCCAATCTGGCCCAATCACTGGGATGGATCGTCAATTTTCACCCTGCCGGATTCAATTTTTTTATCGGATCCGACCAGACTGTGCTGAATGTGAATTCCCAGGGCATTCCGCTGAACGATCTGAATGCCGGAATCTTTATGGGAATGAACATTAACTTTGGAAAACGGCGCTATTAACTTATAGACCTTCCCGAAAGGAATCTTTTTTTTGATACTTTTTGTAACAGAAGTTTTCTCAGCTCCTTCACCCCTTCCGATGTCCTTTTTTATATGGTGGATGTTGTAGCGGCGAGTGGATATCAGACAAATATAGATTTTTATCGCCATAAAAGGTGTTGTTTCATATTAAAATCGTACTTTTGTCACAAAATATAGAAAAAAGTAAAAAGTGAATGGACAAATTAAGTTACGCATTAGGGATGAGCATGGCCTCAAATCTAATGAACTCAGGCTTGAAGCAACTGGATGTGGAATCTTTTGTACAAGCCTTTACCGGGGTAATGAATCAAACGAACCCTTCCATGAGCCCTCAGGAAGCTAATCAGGTAATACAGGATTTTTTCAGCCAGAAACAGGATGATATGCTTACCCGGAATCTGGAAGCGGGACAGGCTTTTCTGGCAGCAAACAGGATAAAGGAGAACGTGGTTTCTCTTCCCAGCGGATTGCAATATGAGATTCTGACAGACGGGAACGGCGTCAAACCCAAGGCAACCGATAAGGTGAAATGCCATTACCACGGTACGCTCATCGACGGTACTGTTTTCGACAGTTCCTTACAACGCGGCCAGCCGGCTGTATTTGGTGTGAGCCAGGTGATCAGGGGATGGGTGGAAGCGTTGCAGCTGATGTCCGTCGGCTCGAAATGGAGATTGTTTATCCCCTCCAATCTGGCTTACGGGGAGCAGGGTGCCGGAAACTCCATCGAACCCAATTCAGCCCTTATTTTCGATGTGGAATTACTGGGGATCCAATAACCCCGTTTTTTCCCATGAAAGTAAAGCAATAGAAGAACAGCGTATTACATTAACAAAATATTTAATTTAAAAGAACAATGAAGAAAACGATTTTAGGCACATTGAGTGCATTGACTGTGATGGCAGTGATGATGGTCTCCTGTGGCGGAGCCTCTACACCTAAAACATCATTAAAAAATTCGGTAGACAGTATCTCCTACGCTTATGGCGTCAGCATGGCCGACCAGGGCCTGGTACAGTTTCTGGAACAATCGGGCGTGTTGGTTAATACCTCAAACATTGAGTACGACTATCAGATGAGAATCGCCGCTGCCGATTCCACACAAAAAGCCATCCTTGAGAAAGAGCTGGCAGCAAAGATCGACTCAGTGAACAAGATCAATGCTCCCAAACTCAACGAGTTTATCAAAGGGATGACCGAAGCGATGAACCTGGAGGAGAAATCGGCTTACGCCAACGGGTTAAGCATTGGTGTACAGTTCTCTCAGCAGATGCTTCCCCAGTTCAACGGGATGCTTTTCGGTGCTGACTCCACCAAGAAAGTGAACAGCGATCAGGTGATGGCCGGTATCATCTCCGCGTTAAGAAATCAGGAACTGGCCATCAGTAAAATGGCTGCCAGCGGAATGGTTCAGGCAGCGGTTGAAAAGTCTCAGGCTGCCGATCAGGAACGTCAGGAAGCAGAACTGAAGACACAGTATCAGGATAGCATTGCTGCCGGTGATGCTTTCATGGCAGAGAATGCCAAGAGGGAAGGTGTGGTTACACTGCCCAGCGGACTGCAGTATGAGATTATTCGTGCCGGTAACGGAGCCATTCCTGCTGACACAGACCAGGTGAAGGTACATTATCATGGCACATTGATCAACGGAACCGTTTTCGACAGCAGTGTTGACAGGGGAGAACCCGCCGTTTTCGGCGTGACGCAGGTGATTCCGGGATGGACAGAAGCATTGAAACTGATGCCCGTCGGATCGAAATGGAGATTGTATGTTCCTTATGACCTGGCGTACGGTGCAACAGACAGAGGCACGATCAAGCCATTTTCCAATCTTATTTTCGACGTGGAACTGCTCGGTATCGAGAAATAAATTCTATTCCAATCAGTCGATATCATAAAGCCACCCTGCAGGGTGGTTTTTTTGTTGACCTAAAGTTTGTAAAATCAAGGTTTATATATCTTTTTTAAATGAAAAACGATTAATATTTTACTAAAATTTCAGATTTAACAAAATAAGTTTGCATATTATCAACAGGTGTCTTATTTTTGCAGTGTGATAGGTTATTTTACGTATTTATGACTGAGCTGAAATTCTAACTGAAAGATGATAGTGTGTTTTTTTATTAATTTTCAATTTAACAAGGGGGTTTTTATTGAGAGAGTGTAAAATACACAGCAAAAATAAAATGAAATTCGAATGTTAAATTTGATTCAATATGCATTATATTGTTTTATTTTCACATATATTTGTGAGAGTTTGAATTTTATTGGAAAAATCATTTGTCAGAGAGACAGGTAGAGAGTACGGGAGTAAGTAGAGAGTCATACCGCGCTTGTCATAATTAAGTAATGAGAAGGAGTTAACATATTATTATGAGTTTAATTAAAAAGTAGAGTTTATGAAAAGAAAACTAATGATGTTTTTGATCCTGTTCTTTATAGGAATAGGGATTATCACTGCTCAGACACAAGTGCGGGGTACCGTGGTGGACGATGCAGGTGACCCTGTGATCGGTGCTACGATCCAGATTAAAGGTACAACGCAGGGAACGGTTACTGATTTCAATGGTAATTTCACCTTGTCTGCCCCGGCCACAGGTACGTTGGTCATTTCCTATGTGGGATTTCAAAGCCAGGAAGTGCCGGTCAGTGCCAATGTAAGAGTCGTCTTAAGAGAAGATACCGAATTACTGGAAGAAGTTGTTGTGACGGCCCTTGGTATTACCAGAGAGAAGAAATCACTTGGTTCGGCAGTACAGGATGTCAATGCCGATGAACTGGTAAAAGCGGCCTCACCCAATGTAATATCATCCTTAAGCGGAAAAATTGCCGGTATGCAGGTGAACCAGGCCGGAGGCCAAATCGGAGCATCATCACGTATTGTATTACGTGGAAATAGCTCATTGGGAGATAATCAGCCACTTGTTGTGATTGACGGGGTGCCGGTTTCCAATAGTACAACCCGCCAGAACAGTGTCGATTTCGGTAGCGGACTGAACGATGTGAATCCGCAGGATATAGAATCTGTTTCGGTATTGAAAGGTGGAGCAGCCGCTGCTCTTTATGGTATGCGTGCCGGTCATGGAGTCATTTTAATTACCACCAAGTCAGGAGCAAGAGCCAAACAGGGTATATCGGTGGATTATGATGCCAATTTTAATGTGGATCAGATTTATGGTATTCAGCGGATGCAGAATAAATATGGCCAGGGCTATCTGGGAGATGAATGGTTTTATAAAGAAGCTCAGGCGGATGGATATACAGGAAGTTACCAGGATTTTGCTCTTGGTGGTTATGATCCCGGATATGGTTTTAAATATACTGATGGTTATGGTGGAGGTACAAACGATGGAGTAGATGAAAGCTGGGGTCCGCGTCTCGATATCGGGTTAATGATACCACAGTTCAATAGTCCTGTTGACGCCAACGGTAACTATCAGGCAACACCCTGGGTTTCCAATCCAAATAATGTGAGAGATCTTTATCAATCAGGTTTATCCATGAGTCATAATATCTCGCTGACCTCCAATACAGAAAAAGTAACAACCCGTCTATCGCTAGGTTATCGTGACCAAAAAGGGACGTTGCCGAATACCGATCTGAAAAGATACAATGCAAATGTGAATACTATGATGAAAGTCCATGAAATGGTGGATTTCGATCTTACATTGAATTATGCCCGAACGGAAAGTGATAACCTGCCCATAACTGAATACAATGCCAGTAATCCGATGCAATCTCTTGGACAGTGGACAGGACGCCAGATTGACATGAAAGCGCTGAAGGCGCACTGGCAGGAAGATATGCCTAACGGGTATCCTTACAACTGGAACAGTAACTATCATAACAATCCTTACTGGAGCTTGAATAAAAACACCAATTCTGTGCAGAAAAACAGGGTTTTCGGAAAAACATCTCTGTTTATTAAACCAACTGAGTTTTTGAAATTCGAAGGAAGAATGGGTCTGGACTATTATGATTCACAAATGAATCCGATCACTACTTATCGCTCTAACGAAGTAATGGCTGGCAGAGGCCGGTGGGATGGAGGCTGGTTCCGCCTGATCAATCAGAAAAATACGGAGGTGAACCTTGATTTCATAACCTATTTCAATAAATATTTCGGTGAGTTATCTGTCAATGCTCTTGCCGGAGCCAATTATAGAAATTTAAAATGGTCACAGAACATTATTGGTGCAAACTCCCTGACTGTACCTGATTTGTTTACAATCAGCAATGCCAAGGGATCTCCCTTTACGAATATGGATAATTCCTGGATTCGTACCAACAGCGTGTATGCATCTCTCTCTTTAGGATATCAGAACTTTATCTATATGGATGGAACTTTCAGGAAAGACTGGTCTTCCACCTTGCGGACCCCGTTCTCTTATCCCTCCATCAGTATGAGTTTTCTGCCCCTGGATGCCTTCAACATTGAATCAGACGTGTTCACATTCCTGAAATTAAGAGCCTCATGGGCACAGGTTGGATCAGCCACGGGTGCTTATATGATTGATCCCTACTTTACAGCTGAGTCATCCACTGTTTACGGCATCACCCAATATTATCAGGCAAGAACTTTTCCTCCAGCATCATTGGAGCCGGAAAAGGTAGAGACATCGGAAGTAGGATTGGAAGCTAATCTGTTTAAAGGCAGACTGGGAGTTGATATAGCTTTATATAACAAAACGACCACCAATCAGATTCTATCGGTAGCCGTATCGAAAGCGACAGGATATGACGCGATGCTGGTGAATGCCGGGAATTTCAACAATAAGGGTATTGAGCTGCAATTAACCGGTACTCCGGTAAGAACCAGTGATTTCGAGTGGAATATTACACTTAACTGGGCGAAGGACAAGAGCATTATCAACGAACTGTATACAGATCCGAACACCGGAGAGGAACTGGCATCCTATGAGATAGGGAATCAATGGAGTACCTTTGTGCAGGCACGTCCGGGATCTCCCTGGGGTGAAATATACGGAACCGGCATGCTTCGCCGGAAATCGGACAATGCGATTATTGTCAATGCCGGAGGACGTCCCCGCACACAGACCAATATGAAGTTGGGAAATGTAACTCCCGACTGGCTGGGAGGTTTACGGAATGATTTCACCTATAAAGACTTTGGCTTTGGCTTTTTACTCGATATGAGAAAAGGAGGCGATATCTTCAGTATATCCAATATGTTTGGAGCTTATTCCGGTATTCTGGAATTTACCGCACTGGATGATTTCCGTGAAAACGGTTTGATTCTTGGAAAAGATTTCCTGACCGATGAGAAATTTGTAAAAATAACGAAACAGAATGCTGACGATATTCAAAAGTCGGAATTTGCCGAAAATGACATCGTTACGGGAGCGCAGGATTTCTTTGAGTCCTACTACGGCAACAGGGAGTTATCTATATATGATGGATCTTATCTGAAATTGAGAGAGGCCTACCTCTCCTATCAGTTACCAAGGAATTTATTTTCTGAATCCGGTTTCATCAAAGGTGGAACAGTTTCTTTGGTAGGAACCAATCTGGCAATTTTGTGGTTGCATAAATCCAATATGGCCGATTTGGATCCGGAGAATACGGTAACTGCAGACAACAATGGGGTCGGATTAGAAACAACGAGTTACCCCCCATCCCGCAGTATTGGTGTCAAACTCAATTTAAAGTTCTAATGTAAACTACGATGAATATGAAAAAATATATAACAAGATTTGCCTTATTGTTTCTTTCGATTATTTTTCTGGCCGGATGTACCGATCAATTCGAAGAAATCAATACAGACCCTGACAGGGCGAAAGATGCCCCGGCAACCAATGTGCTGGCATTTGTGCTCACCTATTGGCCCGATAACCTGAATGATGTATGGGCGGATATGAACGAACCTTCTACCTATGCCGGTCACTTAGCCAAGATTCAGTATATTGATGAGGCAAAATATAACTTCAGGCCCGGAGTTGTTGAATCGAAATGGTATGATATCTATCTGACACTTAACAATGTGAATGAAATTATTGCAAAAGCCGAAACGGATGATAATCAGAACCTGCTGGCTGTTGCCAAGATTTTAAGAGCCTATTTTTTCCAAACTGCCACCGATACCTGGAGGGATATACCCTATACCGATGCGTTGAAAATCAAGGACGGACTTCTCTTGCCCACATACGACAAGCAGGAGGATATATATCCTGCGCTACTTGCTGAGCTGAAAGAGGCAGCAGATATTTTCGCCACGAACAGCAAAGGTGATTTGGGTGATGGCGATATACTTTTTGGAGGAGATACTGAAAAATGGCAAAAGTTTGCCAACTCACTCCGTTTAAGAATGGCGATGAGAATTTCAGGAGTGGATGAAACACTTGCCAAATCCACTGTTTCTGAGATTCTTGGTTCACCTGCTAATTATCCGGTGATGGAGAGCAACGCTGACAATGCATTCTTCTGGTGGCCAGGGAGTGATCCTTATGAAGAACCCTGGTATACTGATTCCAAAGGCCGTGATGACCATGCGTTGAGTGATGTTTTGATCAATACCCTGCTGCAGTTGGATGATCCGAGGCTTCCTGTATATGCCTTCCCAGCGGTATCTGACGGTGCATACAGAGGTTTTACCATTGGTGCAGCAGCACAACCCAATTTGACCACTGTTTCACGAATCGGGGCACGATTCAGGCTTGACCCGGCCGGATTCACACCTTATATGCGGTATGCAGAGGTCATGTTTCTTGTGGCTGAGGCTTCTCTGAAAGGATTCAATACAGGGGGAGTAACGGCAGCTGTTGCTTACAATGAAGCAGTAAAGGCCTCATTGCTCGAGAATGAGGTTTCAGCGGCTGATATTGCGACTTATCTTGCCGGCAAGGGTAAATTCAACGGTACCTTGAACCAGATTTATTTGCAGGAATGGATTGCCTTGTTTAAGCAAGGGATGGAAGCCTGGTCGCTTTACAGACGAACCGGTATTCCCACGACGCATTATGTAGCTCCTGCATCCATCTATCCGGGACATAACAGTCCTCCGTTCCGCTATCCCTATCCGCAGAATGAACTCACACTCAATGGCTCAAATGCTACTCCTTTTGAGAGCGAAGTTGTTGATGCTTTCTGGGGTAAAAAAATGTGGTGGGATACCCGGCAAGGTGTGAATTAAACCAAACGTTATATTTGTAAATTAATAAAGGAGTGTCCGGCATAGCCGGATGCTCTTTTGTCTTTATGGTTAAATAAATGAGTAAATTCTTTCTTTTTATAGATTCATAGATTGTTTTGTCTTAAAAATGAAAGAATAAGTGTCATTCTGTTGTGAAATGCATTTCATAAGTGTACCTTTGTATATGATAGATTATGAAGGTTATCACAGCTTATTATCTGTTAATATATCTGAATTCTCATTCATATTATGACATGATTGAAAACGAATGATGTGTAAATATAACACATAATTTTATAACGACTGACGCTTTTATTAAAAAAAATGTGCAAAAAAAAATGTATTTAAAATAATTGGTATATATTTGCGAAATAGATTTTAATCTATAGATATGTTAATTATATCATAGCGATTTCTATTAGCAATAGGTGGCGATTGTTTATTTGTTTTTGAACAGACTATTGTGTGAAAAAAGTTTAAGTTGCTATTAGGATGAAATGTATTTAGTTTTAACTAAAACTTTCAGGTTGAGTTAAGATTATGATAAAACCACATTCTTTCCATTCAATTGATTGATATAAATTAGAACAAGAATAGAATTAAATTTAAATGTAGAGTTTATGAAAAGAAAACTAACGATGTTTTTGTCCCTACTCTTTTTGGGGATAGGGATTATTTCGGCTCAGACCCAGGTACGCGGTACCGTGGTGGACGAAGCTGGTGAACCTGTAATCGGTGTAACTATTCAGATACAGGGCACAAGTCAGGGCACGGTAACCGATTACGACGGAAATTTCACCTTGTCTGCTCCTTCAGGCGGCACATTAATTGTGTCTTATGTTGGAATGATTACGCAGGAAGTACCGGTAAGTTCCAATGTGCGTATTGTACTGACTGCTGATGCAGAATTACTGGATGAAGTGATTGTGGTCGCATATGGAACATCTACCAAAGGTACATTTACCGGATCTGCGGGCGTGGTTGATGCTGAAAAACTAGAGATGAGACAAATCTCAAATGTTTCCAATGCACTTTCGGGTAATGTAGCTGGTGTGCAGACCCTGAGTGCCAATGGTCAACCTGGTACATCAGCAACAGTGCGCATACGTGGGGTTGGTTCAATCAATGCCGGGACGAATCCGTTGTACGTTGTTGATGGTATTCCCTTCGATGGAGATCTTTCTTCGTTGAATCCTTCCGATATTGAATCGATGACTGTTTTGAAGGATGCTGCATCAACTGCATTATATGGTGCCCGTGGTGCTAATGGTATCATCATGATCACTACGAAGAAAGGTGTAGCAGGCAAATCTACTGTTACCGTTGATGCCAGATATGGATTCAATTCCCGTTCAGTGAAAAACTATGATGTATTGACCAGTCCGAAAAATTATATTGAGACCTCTTACCAGGCTATTTATAATGCGGGTTTTTACAACCTGGGTTATAGTGCTTTTCAGGCAAATGCATATGCAAACCAGAGAATCACTACGGAGAGTGAAGGTGGTTCAGGGTATACAATTTATACTGTACCTGAAGGTGAATTACTGGTTGGAACCAATGGAATGCTCAATCCAAATGCTCTTTTAGGTTATAGCGATGATGAATATTACTATACTCCTGACAATTGGGCAGATGAGACTTTTATGAACAATCCGCGTCAGGAATATAATGTCTCTATCTCCGGGGGAAATGAACGAGGTCGTCATTATATCTCATTCGGATATCTCAATGACAAAGGTGTCATTTCCGGATCAGGATTTTCCCGTTTCTCCACCAGATTTAATGGTGAATATAAGATTAAAGAGTGGCTTAAGGTTGGAGCAAACATGAGCTATAATATGTCTGATAGTCAATATCCCGGAGAACAAGTTAACACCGCATCTTCCGGCAATGCTTTCTTCATCGCCAATTATATTGCACCAATCTATCCATTGTATGTGCGTGGAGCTGAAGACAAGCAAATCATGATGAATCAGGGCAGAAAAGTGTATGATTATGGAGATGGTGTTACTACAAACTTTTCCAGAAAGTTTATGGCTATCGCCAATCCGGCGGGAGATTTGATTTACAACAAAACCAACTACATGATGGACATCATGAACAACAGCTGGTTTGCTGAAATCACTCCGGTTGAGGGATTGGTACTTACGGCACGTTATGGTATGAATGTGGACAATACGAAATACAATGATTTAGGAAATGCCTATATGGGACAAAGCGCTTCCTATGGTGGAACTGCTTACCAGAGTCATGACAGGGTGTTTGGCTTCAATCAACAATATATAGCCAATTATAATTACGCGATAGATAACATGAATCATTTTGATGTCACGCTTGGTTATGATGCCTATTCCTATAAATCTGAAAATCTTTTTGCCACAGGTCAGAACCTTTACAATCCGGAAAGTTATTATGTGAGTAACGCGATTGACAACCTGAGAGGGGGAGGTTCCAGATCACTTTATGCAACACGAGGAATCATCAGTCGTATCAACTACTCATACGATGATAAGTATTTTGGAAATGTATCCTATCGTCGCGATGCCTCTTCGCGTTTCCACCCAGATAACAGATGGGGTAACTTCTGGTCTGCCAGTGGTGCCTGGATGATGACCCGTGAAGAGTTTCTTGAATCAGCATCCTGGCTGGATATGCTGAAATTCAAAACATCTTTCGGTCAGCAGGGTAACGATAACATCGGAAACTATTACGCCTACCTCGACCAGTATGGAATGACAGGTGCCGATGGTGTTTTCGCTGATGGAGCACTGGTTTATAAAGGAAATCCCGATATCACATGGGAAACTTCAACTTCTTACAATATCGGCTTTGATTTTGCAATGTTCAAAAATGCCCTAGCTGGTAGTATTGAATATTTCGGAAGAAGATCCGGTGATATGTTGTATAACAAACCTACTGCCGGTAGTTTGGGTTACACGTCTATCCCGATGAACGTTGGTTCAATGACCAATTCTGGTTTTGAATTAGATTTGAACTGGAATGTGATAAAGACAAGAAATATCGACTGGAATCTCTATGCCAATGCAACGTTCGTTAAAAACACGATCAATGAACTGCATCCTGACCTGGAAGGTCAGTTGATTGACGGAACAAGAATCTATGAAGAGGGGGAATCGATGTACCGTATGTACCTCGTAGATTTTGCAGGTGTAAATGAAGAGACCGGTCTTGCAGAATACTGGGCGCTTGACGAAGAAGATGTTCCATTTAAGACCAGTGATTATGTGATTGCGGAGAACAACAAAAAAGCAACCGATGATTTGTTACCAAAAGTGTACGGTGGTTTTGGATCATCTGTTGCGATGTATGGCTTTGATGCAGGTATCCAGCTAGCCTATCAGTTGGGAGGTGAAATCTATGATACCGGTTATGCCAGGTTGATGCACGGGGGTATTCCTTCATCTGCCGGTAACAACTGGCACAAAGACATCTATAATGCATGGACCCCGGAAAACACCCAAACTGATGTGCCACGTCTGAATGCAAATGACCGGTATGCCAACTCTACATCTACCCGTTTTATGACAAGTTCAGATTATCTCAGTTTGAATAGCATTACATTTGGTTATACCATTCCTGTGAATAAACTGACTGGTCTGGATATCAGCAAGTTGAGGATTTATTTTGTGGCTGACAATGTCGCATTGTTGACCAGCCGTAAAGGATTGGATCCCCGGCAGAGTTTTACAGCGGCCACAACTGCACGATACACACCAATTCGTTCACTTTCCGGTGGTGTGAGTTTAACATTTTAATTGTATAAACAGGATAAGATTATGAAAATAAAATATTTAATTGCCACTACTACAGTGCTTGGCTTTCTATTTTCCGGATGTAATGACCTCGACACCTATCCTGAAGGTTCGACAATAACATCCAAGCAAAAAGAAGAAGTGTATACCCTCGATCCATCAAAACCGGAAGCTGGGGTGAATGCAATCTTCGCCCAGTTCAACCAGTATATGCCTAATGAAACTGCATTGGGCGCTTCACGGCACAATGACTTTGGTTATCCTTCTGTCATGATGTTCACCGATGCCAACGGATATGATATGGTATCAGAAGACAACGGTTACAACTGGGCCGGAAATAACCTAGATTTTTCTGATCGCTCCCACACTTCTCGTGAAACACAGATTATCTGGAATGACCTCTATGCAATTATTTATACAGCAAACAATGTGATTGGTCCGATTGATCCGGAGACCGAGGACCCACAGAATCAGTTTTATCTTGCCCAGGGTCTGGCAGCCAGAGCTTTCAGCTATTTTAATTTGGCTCAACTGTTTCAGTTTAACTATGTAGGGAATCAAAGCCAGTTGTGTGTACCTATCATTACCGATCAGAATTCAAACACTGCCGCTTTGGAAGGGGCTCCAAGAGCAACTGTTGAAGAGGTCTACACTTTGATTCAAAATGATATCAACTCAGCTATTGACTTTCTCTCCTCAGCCGAGGAAGCAGGGATTACCCGCAAGGACAAACGGTATATCAGTCTGGCTGTAGCTTATGGTCTGCGAGCCAGAATTAACCTGACTATGCAAAAATGGTCTGAGGCTGCATCGGATGCCACCAATGCTATTGCTGCTTCTGAGGCTGTTCCTGCGTCAATAGCTGATGTGAGCGGTCCCTATTTTTCTGATATCTCTGAAAATAACTGGATGTGGGGTATCATTATAGCGGAAACCGACGATGTGGTTTCTTCAGGAATTGTAAACTGGATTTCTCATATGGGATCTCTGAACTATGGGTATGCCAACTTCTCGAAAGGTCGTCAGATCAACAAAGCTCTGTATGCCTCCATTGCTCCCTCTGATGTACGTAAAGGCTGGTGGATTGATGAAACGCAAACATCACCCTACCTTACTGCAGAAGAACAGGCATTTATCGATGATTACGCTTACGTACCTTTCACACAGGTAAAGTTTGCCCCTTACAAGAATGAAGTAGGGACTTCAACGAATGCCAACGATATACCGTTGATGCGCATTGAGGAGATGTATCTGATTAAAGCGGAAGCTGAAGCAATGAGTGGAGGACCCGGTTTAACCACACTAGTTAATTTCGTCAAACAGTATCGTGATCCCAATTATACATTCTCCTCAACAAATCCGGCTCAGGTACAGGAAGAAGTATTCAGGCATAGAAGAGTAGAGTTATGGGGTGAAGGATTAAACTGGTTTGATATCATGCGTTTGAACAAACCTGTTGACCGTCGTGGTGCCGGCTTTCCGAATGCTACGATGGTTTTCAATATCCCGGCCAAAGATCCTATCTTATTGTGGCGAATACCCGAAGCAGAGATACAGGCAAACCCGGCGTTAACAGATGCGGATAACAATCCGGCTGCTCCAACACCAAATCCGGTAGCTGATTTGTAATATTATACTTTTATTATTGAAGAATTATGAAAATAAATAGATTATTGACAGCCTTATCCTTCATCGTTGCATTGACAATGGTAGCTTGCAGTGAATATGTTGATACTGAGGTCTTAAGTCCTACTGTGTCAAGTGATAACCCATCAGTACGATTTATAGCGGAGAATCAGACAAGTTTTGAACTGGAACCTGGGGATAATGCTTCGTTCACCATAACGGTGAAAAGGAGTAGCGGCAGTACGGCTCTTAATGCACCATTACAAGTCGATGTAAATACGGATAACAGCTTCATTGTTCCAGACAAGGTTACTTTCGCTGCCGGTGAGAATACTGCAGACCTGGTCATTGCAATGAGTCCTAGTGCTCCTACAGGTGTACCTCTTACCCTTGAATTATCCTTTAATAAAGATTATGTGAACCCTTACCTGGTTGAATATGGTTCCTATAAAGGAGAGGTGTCGTTATTGAAATGGGTGAAATATGCTACAGGAACTTATACTGCTGGTTTTTTCGAATCTAGTTGGGAACAAGACCTGTTCAGGGCTGAAGGTACCAATAAATATAGATTCTATGACCTGTTTTCAGAAGGCTTTAACTATGAATTCCAATGGGAGCAGGGAAAAGCTGCCGTTTCACCCGGAGGAACACCCAATTCAAGCGGATATCTTGTACAGGAAAGTGGATATGTTCATGCAACCTATGGTATGGTTTCAACAGCAACAGACCCGGATCCGGCTTATTCAAACTATAATGTGGAGAATGAAACGTTTGCGTTCGACAGGCAATGGAGAGTAGCAGCCGGTTCATTCGGATGGTTTACAGATACCTATAAAATAACTCAGAAGTATTGATAGTCTGAATTTGACAATAGAAAAAAGCCGGCTATATTTTCTCAGCCGGCTTTTTTTAAGATCTCGCCTTAAGATATCGATCCCTCACTTTTCAAACCTGTAAACTCTCTCTGAAAAGGGAGTAACTAAATAGGGTGGTTGACTAGCTTCACCCACAACAATCAATGGATTTAAATGGTTGTAAAGGTGATTTGTTATCGGCATGGTTTAATATTGGATTCGGTATACGATGGTTTCCCTCCAGTTGTTCTCTTCTGCGAAGATTCCCCGGGGAAAAGAGGGCTGATTGGGTGTATCGGGGAAATAATGGGCCTCCAGGCTCACGCCGGAGAGCGGAGCGTGATTACCTGAAAGATAATCCCCTGTGTATAGCATGATGCCCGGCATCGTGGAAAAAACGGTTACACATCGGTGACTCTTTTCACTCTTCAGGGTGGCCAGTTTTTTTAATCCCCTGCTCTTATCCCTGGCAATGAAATAACTGTTGTATCCCTTTATCATTTCCTGCTTCCATTGCATCATCCATCCTATTTCCCTGAATTCCCTGAAGTCGAAGCCCGGGATGTCATCTTTTTCAAAATGCGTCCGGTGGGAAGGAAGTTCTCGTCTGTCTCCAGGAGTTCATCGGACTCTATCTGTAGTTGATGCCGTAGAATCGTATCTTCGCCCGATAAATTGAAATAGGTGTGATTCGTGATGTTCACCGGCGTTCTTTTGTCGGTGGACAGATGATAATCCATCTGCAACTCATTCTCATCCGAAAGATGATAGGTAACGGTCAGCACCACATTCCCGGGAAATCCTCCTTCACCGTCGGCACTTTCGGCGCGTAATATCAGTTTGTTTTCCCCGATGCTGCAGTCAAACAGTTTTGCGTGGAACCCGGAGAACCCACCGTGGTTGCAGTTCTCTCCGTCATTCTTGTCGAGCCGGTACAACTTAGTTCCCATCCTGAAAGAGGCGTGCGATATCCTGTTGGCATAACGACCGATGGTGGCACCCAGATAATGGGTGTCCGAGAGATAATCCTCTATCCGGTCGTATCCCAGTACGATATTCTCCGGCACTCCATTCGATTCGGGCAGACAGATCGATTTGATCACAGCGCCGTAATTGATAATTTCGACACTCAATCCTTTCCGATTGACCAGTTTGAAGAGACGAACCGCACTTCCACCCGGATTGCCGTCTATATCTGATTCGATGATCTGCATCCTCTACGTTGTTCGGGCCCGCCAGCTATTGCCGGCCACTATTCAGCAACTTCTATCTTCACCACGACACTGCTCCTGTTGCTGTTTACCGAAGGATTGAATCCCGCGTTCATCAGAAATTCACCGGTATAAACCTTCCGGTTGTCGATGGGTGTCCGGGCCCCTTCGTAGAGATTGATCTCCGTCAGGCGGTACTTCTTATCCTTGTCCAGTCCCTGTAGCTTTACCGGGCGAAGTGAAGGCTCGGCCAGATATCTCCAGTTGGTGAGATAATTGAATATCACTCCTTCGGTTTTGTCATTATTGATATACATCAGCGACGCAATATCGTTCTCATACGGGCTTGCCAGGCGGTACATCTCTCCGTGCCATACTATTTCCTTAAACTCATTATAGTTTTTAATAGTCTGTTGGGCGAACAACATATCCTGATCACTTAATTCATTTGCCCGGATATCGAAACCGAGTTTGCCCATTGAGGCTACATCGATCCGGTATTTGAGCGATCTGTCACTCCAGTCGGTAACGTGGTTGCACATCGTAATGGCGGGATAGTAGTAGGAATAGTCCCACTGCATAAACACCCGCTCCAGCGGATCGGTGTTATCGCTCAGCCAGAATTCGGTGAAATACTGCAACAGGCTGTAGTCTGATCGTCCACCGCCACCGGAGCAGAGCATCATCGGCACCCTGGGATATTTCTCCCGCATCCGCTGCAGTACTTTATCCAATCCCCTGGTATATTCCACATAGAGATGCGACTGAGGTATCTTATTTCGTTCCAGGTATTTCGAATGTCCGTTGAAGATCGGGGCGTTGCAGTCCCATTTGATGAATGCCAGCGTGGGGTTCTCGGTGAACAACCTGTCCACCACGTCAAAAACGAAATCCTGCACCTCCGGATTGGTCAGGTCAAGCACCAACTGACTTCGGAAATAGATCTCCGGGCGCTCTTCCTGGCGAATGACCCAGTCGGGGTGATTTTCATAGAGCTCACTCTTCGGATTGACCATCTCCGGCTCAATCCATATGCCAAACTTAACCCCCGCTTTTTCGGCCTCACGCACCAGGAAGGGAATGCCGTCGGGCAGCTTGCTTCTGTTCACCTCCCAGTCACCCAGGCCTGCCTTATCGTTGTTCCGGGGATATTTATTGGCAAACCATCCGTCGTCCAGCAGGAACATATCTACTCCCATTTCCCTGGCACCGGAAAAGAGGCCTACCAGCTTGTCCTGGTCGAAATCGAAATAAGTGGCTTCCCAGTTATTCAGCAGGGTGAGACGATCACCGTGCCCGTCCAGGAGCCTGTGGTCACGGAGCCAGCCCTGCAGGTTACGGCTGCCCCTGCCTTTACCCTCATAGGAGATGGTGTAGATGAAACGGGGTGTCTCAAAGGGAGTGTTGGGTTTGAGACGGTAGGCCGACTGGTAGGGGTTGATCCCCGCCACAATATGCAGGTTCTTGTAGACATCCGTTTCAAATTGCAGCGAGAAATTACCGTTCCAGGCTATCTGTCCCATCATTACGGTACCTGACGTCTCCGTGGCCTCCCCATCGAGCGATAACATAAAGTTGGGCGAGGTGAGGAGGTTCTCCCTGGTACCCAGGCGGCTTTCAACCGTGTGCATGCCTTGACGCAGCGGTGTCACCACCGGCTGCATCTCTCTGGCCCATGAACCGTTGTAGCTGGTCAGGTAATAGTCTTTGTTGTACAGATACAGGTTCGCCGATGCATACTTGTTGAGTGTCACATCTCCCTTCTCCGTATGGTGAATGGTGGTCCATTGTTCAATCACATCTTCCTTTTCCCAGGCTTTGTAACAGAGCTCCACCGCAAAAGGATATACAGGGTCACGGAGTGTGACGGTGGTGAGTGTGGCTCCATCTGCTGTTTCTGAGGTAGTATGACTTTCATACAACAGGTCCAGCGAGTTATTGCCATCCGCATGGACCACCGCGATGGCCGGCTCCGTGAAATTGTTGTCTATACCGGCAACGGCGAACGCATTGTTGTTCGAAGCGGCTCCCTGTGACTGCAGGTGGAATACCTTCCCTGTTTCGGCATACTCACTGCTCTCTTTGAGGGCCCTGCCCGTGTAGATGATTTTAAGACGTTTGTTTTGGTCCGTTTGCAGGACCACGGCACTGCTTTGTGTCTCTACCGGAATGGTTACCTGTTGCGCCGGTAATGTGATTGAGAGGGCGAATAGCATGGACAAGAGAATTATACTACTTTTCATTGGGATTTCAGCTAATATGTTGGTATTTAAAAATCTAACGAATAGAAAAATGGTCTGTGAAATCATTCGTATCTTGTTTCCTTCATAAAGTTTATAAAGTTAAACAATATTTGGCTAAATTTGAAGGAATAAATACGACTCCATCAAAAAAGACTATCTTTGTAGCTACTTTACAGATATGATTCATTTCATGAGGTGGCTCTCTTTAGTCCCGGTATTTCTTATCACTTTACTCATCTGCAGTGCCTGCAGTGATAAGGATGACACTCACGTTAACAACCGTTTAGCGCGATGGGACAGCATGCTCGACAGCTTACCTGATCGCGTAGCCGACAGCCTTAGCAGGTTGGACAGGGAGTCTCTTTCCCGCGGCAACAGGGCCTATTACGACCTGTTGAAGGTGATTGCAGATGATAAAACCTATGTCAACTTTACCAGCGATTCACTCATCAGCACCGTCAGTGATTATTATCGCACGCACGACCCCAGGAGCAGGAACTATATTCGCGCACTGGCTTACGAGGGTATCGTACGCACACGGATGGGCGTGAAAGACAGCACGGTTTATGGATCACTGCGGGAAGCCGACAGGCTGATCCAGGCTATGCCGGTTCCCGATCACTCACTGGGATATCTTGTCAATTATTTCCTGGGAAATATTCATTACAACAATCGCAATTATACATTGGCGAAGGATTATTTTGACTATACCCTCCGGTTTGCACAAGCTGAAAATGATTCCATCCATATTTTCGATACTTATCTGGCCCTTTACTGGAATGAAATGGAACAAAAGAAATTTGACCAGGGTAAACAATATCTGGATACGATTTCTGCATTTTACAATAAGTTACCTGCCAAAAACTACTTTATTTTAAATGCACAATCTACCTACTATGACATTGTAGGTGATCCGGAAAAAGCGCTGGAACGGGAAAAAGCAAAACTGCTCTTATATAGTAACCAGGAAGAGAATATCCAGCTATCGCGTGTCTATTTCAATATCTCGAACAGATACACCGGCCTTGAACAGCTCGACAGTGCGATGTTGTACGCTCAGGCTTCCATTGATATGATTCAGGACTCTACCTATGTGTACAATCATCTCTATTATGAGAATATTGCCAATATTGCGGAAAAGCAGGACAATTTAGCTTTAGCAAACAGATACCGTAAAAAAGCATCCGAATCATACAAAAATTCTGTCAGGGACAGGCTGGATATCCAGATTGCGGAGCTGGAGAAGAAATATGATCTCACGGAAGCAGAAAACGAAGTGCTGCGAACACGGCAACAGAGTTCCAGGATAGTCATAGGCGCCCTTATGCTGGTGATCCTGCTGATTGTTATTTTGATGTCGGCGCTCAGGGTAAGGAGAAAAGCACGGCTGAAATTAATACAGGCTGAACATAAAATGCAACAACAGGAACTGCAGGCCAATATCATGAATGAGGAAGCCGGCAAACGCAAATGGCTGTTGCAGCTCTACAGCAATATCTCAGACCGGTTGACTTTCCTGCAGGGTGAATTTGAATCGCTTACCCAACGCTATATATCTTCGCATCCTAAGGTGTACCGGGAGATGCAGCAGATTTTAAAAAATACCGACACCGATTTACGGGATATCACCAAAACGCTTGCGCCCGATGATGATACTTTTTATGCGTATACCCGTTTGAGAGAGAAGGACGATGCACATTTCAATGCCAATGAAAAAATGTTACTGATGTTGTTGGCCTGTAATGCCGACAACCGGCAACTGGCCACTTTTATGAATACCACCATCGAGAGCATCCGGGTAAGAAAATCCCAGTTGAAGAAGAAAATGGTAGAAAATGGGTATGATACAGCCCTTTTCCCGGAGTAAATTCCGTTAAAATTGACTATGGTAAATATCATTAAATCAGAATAATAGTACCCTGCATTCCGTTAAAAAGAGTGTGGGGTATTGTTTTTCATGTCATTCCTGTGTTACTTTGTGTCTGATATATACAACACCATTTTTTACAATTATCACCTAATAATAAATAAATAAAATGAAGAAAACATTGATGTCATTACTGCTTTTCACCGTTTGTTCTGCACTTCTTTTTCCGGCAGTTATTACAGGTACAGGCGAAGTGAAGGATGATTTACAGGATAAGATTGCTTTAAGCAGGGAAGGTGGTACCACACGGATTACCAGCACCGACGGGATGATCAGTAGTCTCAGTACTTCACAGCCAGCGGTGGTTGAAGCCCACAGCTCCAATAACTTGGTGACTGTGTCAATTGAAAACTATCGTGGCGGTGCATGGGTGGAGATTATTGGTGAAGGCGGGGCTAAACAGAGCTATGTAGAGGTGTATGACATGGGTTTTGATGTGATCACGCTCACCGGTCTCATGGCAGGTGAATACATCATCCGCATTACGCTTGGCACAGAGATTTATTCAGGAACATTCAAAAAGGGACAATATGGACGCAGGTAAAAGGATTCAAAAACAGGAGAGTGTGCGGGAATATCTCCTTACCGATGTAGCATCATGTACATTCACTTTCTCAGACGGACTCAAAAGCAGGGTAACCCCTCCAGATGGAGAGATTGTAATGGTGAAGCTGATACCCCGGGCTTCTAAATCGAAAACGTTTGAAGATAAGGTGCTGAAAAATTACCAGTCGGCGAAAAATGTAAACGAACTGGCTGCACTGTGCCATTACGACTGTATCAGGACCTTTACACGCCATTTCAAGAAATCGTTCGGACAAACACCCTATCAGTGGATGCTCGACCTGAAGATGGAAGAGATTCAGTCGCTGGTGCAGAGCTCAGATATGAGTATAACCGAAATTGCGAAAATGTATGATTTTAAGAGCGTCTCACATCTGGTCAATGCTTTCAGCAAACGATTTGGAGTTTCCCCGCATAAAAGCAGGTTGTCGAACGCTATCTAAACACAGCTTCTTTTAACGGATGAATTACAAGCACAATCTTCATTACATATTTCGATGACCTTTTTTATGTGTCGGTGAAATGCAAAAAAGCGCCTTGAAAGGGGCGCTTTTTGCATTGTTTTTTCTGAAGTATGTTTATATCCACCGCATGTACGCGAAATCCATCCTATGGGGCAGATCGGGATTCTTCGGATATACACGCAGTCCGTACTGGTGTGTACCGGGATCGTTCAGCGCTTTGCGTGTCTCGTAGTAGAGCAGAGAGCCTTTGGTTTTCACCAGATCGAACTCGTATGATTCGATAAAACGGGGCTCTTTATTCAACGTGTCATGATCAACCACCACACACTCTACCGCCAGATCGCACATCATCTCTTTCCTGTCGATCACAATCTGCCCGTAAACCTCTTCGTTGCTGCTGTTGAAGTCCATCTTCTGATTGGGATTGAATTCCAGTTTGAGCACCTCAAAGGTTTCCCATTTTGACGCTGTATCCTCTTTCCACTTCACGATCTCTTTTACTTTCGCGTAGTTATTTTCGTGTAACAAGCGCGAACGGTTGGCAAGCTTATGGTAGAAACGGTCGTAGTAATCGTCCATCATTCGTTTCGTGGTGTAGTCAGGAGCAATCTCTGCCATCGATTTCTTGATATACTGTACCCACTCATAGGAATAGCCATTGCTGTTATGCGCATAATAGAGCGGGATAATCTCATTTTCGAGTAAGGAATAAATCGTGGTTGCATCCAGCTCATCCTGAAAAGACTGATTGTCGTAGGTCTTTTTTTCAGTCAGCGCCCACCCCGCACCCTCTTTATATCCTTCATACCACCATCCGTCCAGTACGGAGAGGTTCAGCACACCGTTCATTTCGGCCTTTTCACCCGAGGTGCCGGAAGCTTCCTGTGCACGGGTAGGGGTGTTCAGCCATATATCCACACCCGACACCAGCCTTTTCGCCAGTCGCATGTCGTAGTTCTCCAGGAAGATGATCTTACCCAGGAACTCGGGACGGCGGGAGATCTCTACAATCTGTTTGATCAGCCCCTGTCCGCCTCCGTCGGCAGGATGCGCTTTTCCGGCGAAGATGAACTGAACGGGACGCTTCGGATTGTTCAGGATCCTGGATAAGCGATCCAGATCGGAAAAGAGCAGATGAGCGCGCTTGTAAGTGGCAAACCTCCGGGAGAAACCAATCAGCAGGGCATTCGGATTCACCTCCTCCAGCATGTTCATGATTCGGGTCGGATCAGCCTGATTCTTCAGCCATCCTTCTTTGAACTCTGTCTGGATATAGTCGACCAGCTTCTTCTTCAGATGCATGCGTAGCGTCCATAGCTCATCGTCGCTCACATTGTAGATTTTTTTCCAGATATCGCGATTGGACTGATCATCGTTGAACGATTCGCCAAAATACTTCTCATACAACGCTTTTACTGATGAGGTGGCCCAGCTGGGCAGGTGTACGCCGTTGGTCACGTAACCCACGTGCAGCTCTTCGGGGAAGTAACCCTTCCACACAGGCTGAAACATCTTCTGGGATACCATCCCGTGCAATTTACTCACACCGTTTGTTTCCTGTGCCGTATTCAGGGCAAAGACGCTCATCGAGAATTTTTCGCTGGTGCCTGGATTGGCACGCCCCATGTCCATAAACTGCTGCAGGGGAATGCCTATTCTTTGGACAATGGGCGTCATATACTTCCCGATCAGTGTTTCATCGAAATAATCGTGGCCTGCCGGCACAGGGGTGTGGACGGTATAGAGTGAGGATGCCCTGACTACCTCCAGTGCTTCCTGAAACGACAACTTCTCATCGTGAATGTAATCGTGCAGGCGTTGTACATTGATAAAGGCGGCATGCCCCTCATTCATATGGTACACATCTTTTTGGATGCCCAGTTTTTTCAGCAGCAGAATACCGCCGATCCCCAGCAGATATTCCTGTTTCATGCGGTTTTCCCAGTCACCACCGTACAGCTGATGGGTGATAGAGCGGTCGAACTCGCTGTTCTGCTCCAGGTCTGTATCCATCAGATAGAGGTTGATACGCCCAACGGCAACTTTCCATATGTGAGAGTAGATGGGTCGGTCGTGGAAGGGCACCTCCAGAATCATGGGAGTACCATCCTCGTGCATCACCTGCGTAAGGGGGAGGTTGCCAAAGTTTTGTGCTTCATAATTGGCAATCTGCTGCCCGTCGACAGAGAGTGTTTGCGTGAAGTAACCGTAGCGATAGAGGAAACCGACGGCTGTCATATCCACATTGCTGTCGCTTGCCTCCTTCAGGTAGTCGCCGGCAAGGATACCCAGCCCGCCGGAGTAGATCTTCAACACATGCGACAGCCCGTATTCCATACTGAAATAGGCTATACTGGGTCGTTCCCTATTGTGCGGAACGCTCATATATTTTTTGAATTTGTCGTAAACATGCTCAATGCGTTGCATCATTGCCTCATTCTTCACCGCGTCTTCCGTGATGTCCGACTGCAGGTTCTGCAACAGGATGACCGGATTTTTCTCGCTTTTTTCCCACTCTTCGGGATCCAATGTCTCGAAGATAGCCTTTACTTCTTCATTCCATACCCACCACAGGTTCTGGGTGATCTCCTTCAGCAGCTGTAATTGGGCAGGTAACTCAGCATATACATGGATATCCTTCCAAACCGGGGTATTCGAATAACTCGATTTTATAATCATTGTTGTTTGTTTTATATTGTAAAATAATTTTTTTCTTTGATGTTGATAACGCAGGAAACAATACTGTGATGTATGGGTCAGGTGTATGGCAGAATCAGTCCAACCCCATAAATGTAACGCTTTTATTCCGCTTTAAGTTTATAAGGCTTCGATAATCTGATAAATGAGTTATGCAATGCTTTGCGGTAAGCTTCCTGATAACGGGCGACAAAGTGTGCCCAGTCGGCTCTGTCGGATAGGGCGGCAGCGCTTTGTTTCAGTATTTTAATCTGTTCCACACTCTTGAGGGTGAAATCATAGATGAGGGAGGCAATCTCTTCCGTCACCTCCAGGAAATTATCATCGTTGCGGTAAATCACTTCGATGCCGTCATCCAGCCCCTCTGTTTTGTCCCCTTCCCTTTGTGCCCATACACCGAATCCGGCGAGTGTGGTGGTAATGGTGGGGATAGAGAAGGCAACGCTCTCGTGAGGGGTGTAGCCCCAGGGTTCGTAGTAAGAGGGGAAAACCGTCAGATCGAGCCCGATCAGCAAGTCGTAATAGGAAAGGTTGAAGATACCGTCGTTACCATTCAGGTAGGAAGGCACAAAAATAATCTTTACCCTTTCGTCCTGTGAATGACAGAAGCCTGCGTGCTGTATCTGGTTCACAACCATATCGTGCTGCGGATCCACGAGGTCGTGTGTGATGAAAGGACAGCCCGGTGAAGATGACGTCTCCTTCGGGTGATCACCGGTGAGAAGGGCCTGCAAATCCTTCCGCGGCCCTTTGATCCACCCGGGAATCATGATGAAAGCGACGACATCCTTCGTCAGCTCCTTCATTTTTCTCAGATGGCTCATCGCTTCAATAAACACATCGATCCCCTTGTTTTTATATTCATATCGTCCGCTGATACCAATCAATAACGCATCGCGGTGGATGGCATGTCCCATGGTCGTTTCCGCTACCTCGAGCAACACCTTTCTGGCTCTTTTACGTGATTGCTGATAGGCTCTTCCAGCGGGGATGAAATCTTTCTCAAAACCATTAGGGGTAACCACATCGGGTTGACGTTCAAGAAACTGGGTGCACTCCAGGGCCGTAATCTCGCTTACAGTGGTGAAGCAGTCGACATTCTGTGCCGCCTTCTTCTCGATGGAGTGCTTGGCCGTCATATTCAGCTGGCGTGCCATCTGATCACCGTTATATTCTTTCAGATGATTATATAACGGGAGATTGTTGCCGGCAATAGACCGGCCGATGGAGGTGGCATGGGTGGTGAAGATGGTGGCTATCTTCGGGACTTTTTTCTTGATGTATAATGCGCCTGTCCCCAGCATCCACTCATTGAAGTGGGCAATCACATGATATGGTTCCAGAGAGTGGTAACGGTAAAAACTCTCGATCAGCAGCCCGGTAACGTAAGCGAAGATGACTGATTCGTGGTAGTCGCCGTAGGCATCGATAGAATCCACCTCATAATCCAGCCACATTTTTGTGTAGATCTCGTTTTGTTTGGAAAGGAACGGAGCGAACTTAACCAGGAAAACAATCGGTTCTCCGGGTATATCCCACCGGCCGGCACGGATCTCGAGGTGTTGATTTTGTAGTGCATCATCACACCACCCGGGGTAGAGTGTCCGATCTTCTTTAAACCAGGGACTTTCCTGCCTTTCCCACAAATCAGGTCCGATGAAAAAAATTCGGTCTGTATAGATTTTTTGAAGTGAATTGGCTCTGGTAGATAAAACGGTATAAATACCGCCTACCTTATTGCATACTTCCCAACTGGCTTCGAAGATGTAGTCGGGCGTATACCTGGCATCTGCTTGCATAAATATTTTTTTCTTGTCTCTACGCTACAAAGGTAATAAAAAAATGAGTATCGGGGTGTTAAGTGATAGGATTGTTTGGCATGCGGGGAATTAATCCTGCCCAAACAGAGGCAGTAATACAAAATTTTGTACCTTTGCACTTTCCTATGAATGGTTGAAACAATAGACATTACCCAACTACAGCTGCGGGTTGAAAGACATCCCAAAGTGGCAGCGGCAGGCTCCCTACTGAAAAATATCCCTGTTTTGTCAGTAACCGGTTTGCACGGGTCATCGCGTGCTCTCTTCTCTGTAGGATTGTTTCACCAGCTGCCCCGCACCTACCTCTATATTTTCAATGATGCCGAAACGGCCGGCTATTTCTACCACGATGTGACGCAGATCATCGGTGCTGCGGAAGTGTTGTTTTTCCCGTCGGCCTACAAGCGTGCTGCCAAATACGGGCAGCTGGATGCTGCCAATGAGGTACTCCGTACGGAGACGCTGAGCAGACTGCAGGGAGAGGACGAGCCATTGATCATCGTGAGCTTTCCCGATGCATTGGCAGAAAAAACGGTCTCTAAAGAGCTGTTGAAAGCGAAAACCCTGCAGGTTGCGGTGGGGGATCGCGTTGATGCCTCTTTCGTGGGTGAGGTGCTCGACAGCTACGGGTTCCAGTATGTGGATTATGTCTATGAACCGGGTCAGTATGCCGTGCGGGGAAGTATTCTGGATGTCTTCTCCTACTCCGGTGAGTTTCCCTATCGCATCGATTTCTTTGGCGACGAGGTGGAGACCATTCGCAATTTTGACATGGAGACACAGCTGTCCAAAGAGAAATTCAACGAGATACGGATTGTCCCCGAGTTCGGCCGTTCAGACTCCAGACATGCCTCACTTTTTAGCTCACTTCCTGCCGACGCCATCATCGGTTTGGAAGATATGCGCTGGATCATCAGCAGAGTAGAGTCACTCCATGATGATGCGCTGCACATCGACCCGAAAGATGTGACATTTGTGAAAGCCGATCTGCTGGCTCCGGCCGATTTTCTGGCGGCGATCAAACCATTCAGGCAGGTACGTTTTGATGCGAGAATGCTCGATACACCCGATGCTGTCATCGATTTCCATACATCGCTGCAGCCGCTCTACCATAAGAACTTCGATCTGTTGACCCATTCCCTCCACCAGTACACGGAGGAGGGATATTCCTTGTATATCCTGAGTGACAGCGAGAAACAGCAAAAACGCCTGTTTCATATCTTTGAAGACCGCCACGATTCCGTCTCTTTTATCCCCGTCAATAAGACGCTGCACGAAGGTTTTTCAGATGAGACGCTGAAGATCTGCTGTTTCACCGATCATCAGATCTTCGACCGTTTTCACAAGTACAGCCTTAAGTCCGACAGAGCCCGCTCGGGGAAGATAGCTCTCACCCTCAAGGAGATCAACCAGTTGCAGCAGGGTGACTTTGTGGTGCACATGGATCATGGCATCGGCAAGTTTGCCGGGTTGGTACGCCTGCGTATCGGTGATAAGGTGCAGGAGGTGATCAAGCTCACCTACCTCAATAACGATGCGGTGTTCGTCTCCATTCATTCCCTGCACAAGGTGTCGAAATACAAGGGCAGGGAGGGTGAGTCGCCCCAACTCAACAAGCTGGGTTCCGGGGCATGGGAGAAGGTGAAGGAGCGGGCCAAGTCGAAGATAAAGGACATTGCGCGCGACCTGATTCAGTTGTATGCGCAACGACAGCAGGAGAAAGGCTATGCCTTCTCCAGGGACAGTTATCTGCAAACCGAGCTCGAGGCTTCGTTCATGTATGAGGATACCCCCGACCAGATCAAGGCGACCCGTGATGTGAAGGGAGATATGCAGAGCGAGCAGCCGATGGACCGGCTGATCTGCGGTGATGTGGGCTTCGGCAAAACGGAGATCGCCGTTCGCGCTGCATTCAAGGCGGCGACGGACGGTAAACAGACCGCGGTGCTGGTGCCTACAACGTTACTGGCTACCCAGCACTACCACACTTTCAGCGACCGCCTGGCCAATTTCCCGGTGAAGGTGGATTATCTGAGTCGCGGTCGCACCCCGAAGGAACAGAAAGAAGTTCTCAACCAGCTGAAAGAGGGTAAAATCGATATCCTGATCGGCACACACCGGCTGGTGGGCAAAGATGTACAGTTCAAAGACCTGGGACTGCTGATCATTGATGAGGAACAGAAATTTGGTGTCTCCACCAAGGAGAAGCTGAAGCAGCTCAAGGTAAACGTGGACACACTCACCATGACGGCCACACCCATACCGCGTACATTGCAGTTCTCACTGATGGGGTCACGCGACCTCTCCACCATCGGTACGCCCCCTCCCAACCGCTATCCGGTACAGACCGAGGTACATACCTTCGACCTGGAGATCATCCGCGATGCGGTGAATTTCGAGATGAGCCGTAACGGGCAGGTGTTTATCGTGAACAACCGTATCCAGAATATCTACGAGCTGGAGGCACTGATCAGACGTGAAATCCCCGGCATACGTATTGCCGTAGGACATGGACAGATGGATCCAAAGAAGCTTGAAACAGTGATTGCCGATTTCATGAACCAGGAACAGGATCTGCTGATAGCCACCACCATTATTGAGTCGGGCATCGACATGCCCAACGTGAACACCATCATCGTGATCGATGCACAGAACTTCGGCCTGAGTGACCTGCACCAGCTACGGGGAAGGGTAGGAAGGAGCAACCGGAAAGCGTTCTGCTATCTGCTGGCACCTCCCCTTTACACGCTGAGCAGCGAATCCCGGCGACGACTACAGGCCATCGAAAATTTCGCGGAGCTTGGCAGCGGCATTCACATTGCCATGCAGGATCTGGATATTCGCGGTGCCGGCAATCTGCTGGGGGCGGAACAGAGCGGGTTCATTGCCGACCTGGGCTATGAAACCTACCGGAAGATACTTACAGAGGCCGTGCAGGAGCTGCGCAAGGAAGAGTTCTCCGACCTCTACAACGAACCGAAAAGCGAAACGGCCGAAGACAGGGATTACGTGGAAGAGGTGCTGGTGGAGAGTGACCTGGAGCTGATGTTTCCCGTGACGTACATTCCCAATGATGCGGAACGCGTGGCCATCTACCGGGAACTGGATAACATGGAAACGGAGACCGAGATCCTCGATTTCACCCGGCGGCTGGAAGACCGGTTTGGAAAGATACCGACCCAGGGAAGGGAGCTGATTCGGATCGTGCGTTTGCGGCGGATCGCCAAATCACTCGGCATTGAGAAGATTGTACTGAAAAACAGTCAGATGGCATTGCATCTCATTTTTGACCCCAAATCACCCTATTATCAGTCATCGTCTTTCGACAAGCTGCTCTTCTTTGTACAACAGCATGCCCGCCAGTGTCAGCTGCGGGAGGCGGGGAAAAAACGTTCCGTGGTGATCCGTAACATCGGTACCGTGGAAACAGCGGTGGCTACGCTGGAGGAGATGCTCAACAAAGACCCCCAACCGACAGATACACCCCATTGAGGTTACAAGCCGTTGTAGCTGCTTATATCACAAAATCAAAGGGACCACTGAAATCTTTACCGGATCTGATCTTTACATCCACAGAATTGGTTACCAGTGAGTAGGGGATCACACTTCGTGTGAGCCACGCCCCGCCACCGATGGTGGAGTCGTGTCCGATGACCGTGGCACCGCCGAGGATGGTGGCATTGGCGTAAATCACCACATTGTCTTCCACGGTGGGATGACGTTTCACATCGGAGAGTTTCTTCTCCACATAGAGTGCTCCCAGGGTGACCCCCTGGTATATCTTCACATTGTCGCCTATCTCCGATGTCTCTCCGATAACTATGCCTGTGCCGTGATCCATGAAACAGTTCTTACCTATTTTTGCCGCCGGGTGAATATCGATGCCGACTTTCGAGTGGGCATGCTCTGAGAACAACCGGGAGATCAGCGGCAGCCCGAGCTGATGCAGTTCATGTGCAATACGATATACGCAAAGAGCGTAAAATCCAGGGTAGGTGATGATCACCTCCTCCAGCGTTTTGGCTGCCGGATCGAATCGAAGATAGCAGTCCGCATCCTTGAACAACCGTTCCTGCAGAGAGGGGAATTTTCGGAAAAAAGCCTCCGTCTTCTCATCGGCAGCCTGCCTGTTGTGAAGTTTTTCAATGTTCGTATGAAGTGCTTCCGCTGCTTTCAGTAATCCATCCTGTATATTCATCGATTCCGGGCAATCACAGATGGGGAACATAAGCGAGATCAGTGTTTCAATTGCCTCCTCCAGTTCACACTTATTAATGGGAATATTGATGGGGTGAGGATTGAACTGAGCAATCAGTTCGTAGGTCTTGTTTGTCATAAGAGGAAATATTGTTTAGTCTTTTCAAGAAAACGCCAACTACTGCGTTATTCTCGTTTTTGAAGCAGTCATTTACGAATAGTAAACTCCTTAGCTTCAAAAACTTCGAAAGCCTTGTATTTGACGCTTTCTTATCAAAGACTGAAAATAACTTAGTTTTCTTTCA
>CAKMJT010000008.1 GCA_927407015.1 uncultured Proteiniphilum sp.
GCGATTATCATTTTCCTGTGTGTAATGATGTCCATGCTCGTTTCATACCTCCACAAAGGTCGAAAAAATAATGGATATGTGCAAATTTAACGATTTGAGCATCAACGGATTAAAGGCTGTTTCCAGGCATTTTGGCGAGACCTGCACCTCTTATTTCGGAGGGTCATTCCAAAATTTTTTGAAGGCCTGCAATGCCCTCCAAATAGCCATCAATAAGCTGATATATAACAACTTCGATACATGGATAGCGGCATGAGGAAAAATTCAAAAAAGTTACAACAGGATGTAGACAACCCTGCGACATTCTTCATCATTGGTCAGGAAAAGGGTACCTGAGTAGTTACAAAATTAGGGTTTGGGCTTAAAACACCTTTCCGCATCAATATTTGAACACCTTTCCGCCAGCAACCACCTGCTTCAATTTTTCATCGAACGTGGCACGTTGCCCGGTGCGTAAAGCTGCTGTTACCATGATATCGGCGATGGAATGGCTGTAGCCTGCTTCTACAGGAGCATTTGTTTTCACATTGTGATTGCGTACGCAGTCCATCCAGTTTTTCATATGGGCATTTGTCAATGGATCAGATCCGGTATCTGAGTCGGTTTCAACAGTTATTTGTGGCAGTTCGAAAGTATCCAGTAAGAATGGTTTCATCCCCATAGCGGTTGCATGATTTTCTGTCAAACCACCATCACTATTCACCACATTTGTATCCAAATCCAGTTTGCCGCCGTTAGAAAAATACCACTCCTTGGTACCTCCGGACGAGTTGGTTTGACGTGATGAATAGATTACCTGAAATCCGTCCCCCGGTTCTTTTTCTTTTTTGTGGCCATAATCAAAGACGGCAGTCATGGTGTCAAAATTGGTTCTTCCGTCGTTCCACATGTAAATGCCCCCATTTGCTACAACCGACCGAGGATATTTTAATTCCGAGAACCAGTGTACCGTATCTATCTGATGAGCGAGCCATTGCCCGGGAATGCCGGAAGAATACGGCCAGAAAAGACGGTACTCGAGATACTTGCGGGGATCCCACGCCTCGTAAGGACGATTCATCAGGAATCGTTTCCAATCGGTATCCTGTTCCCTGATTTCTTTCGTAAGTTGCGGCAGGCGCCAGCGTCCCGGCTGGTTTACGTTCCAGGTCATTTCTACGGCAATAATTTTCCCGAATTTACCCGATTTGATATAATCATAAGCAGCCTGATAGTTTGTTCCGCTGCGGCGTTGTGAGCCTACCTGAATCACTTTATTGGTTTCTTTGGCGGCTTTCAACGCGAAATTGGCATCGTCCATCGTTTCTGCAAACGGTTTTTCCACATACACGTCGCATCCGGCTCTTACCGCTTCGGCAGTGTGCAGCGCGTGCTGAAAATCGGCCGTACTGATAATCACAGCATCGGGCTTTTGGGACCAGAGTTCATCGCTGTTTCTGGCAGTTCTGATGCTGCCACCGGTTTGTTCTTTATACCATGCCTGTCCTTCATCCCGTCTGCGATTCCAGATATCGCAAACTGTATAAAGTTCGAAGTTCATTTCTTTTGCATATTTGAGAAAAGATTTTCCGAGCGAGCTTCTGAATCGATTGGAAAATCCCAATATACCCACTCTCACTTTATCGTTGGCGCCAATGATGCTGGCATAGCTTTTTGCCGACATATTCATCGTGCTTCCCAGCGTGATTCCGGCCACTCCGAGTGCTGATTTTTTGATAAAATTTCTTCTTGTTTCCATATTACTAATTGTTAAATTGTTTTTTAATCGTTTCCATAGCCATTGGTATTTGTGTGTCAAAATCCTGCCAACGGGCTTCGATAGTATGCTACCCTTATAACCTGATTTTTTCAATGCCCTCCATTTTCCATTCTCATGTGATAAAGGTCTGCAAGCAATTGGAACTTCTTCATTTTATTTTCAGTGATTAAAATTGTTGGCTATATTTTCTATTTGAACATCAGAAAGATCTCCTTCGATGACAATTTTATGTCTGAAAGTGATTTTTTCTCCTTCTTTCAGCGAAATTTTCACGGAAGGAGCATCTTTATCTACCGCTTTCCCCGCCAGGTTATTCATGGCAAAAAGGCCATAACCCCGGGCATGGGACCATGCCGGATAGTTGGGGTTTTTCACGTGATCGAACATCACTACCGTAATCACTTCTCCCTCTTTTTCAGCACGCAGGGCTACCCACGGACTTCTTTTGCCCCACACATCGCCGCCGGTCAATCCTTCGGCATTGCGGTAAACGCCATTGACGCCTTCGTTATTTAAAACCGGCACTTCAGTTACATTTCCGCTGGCATCCAGAAATCTGCCGGGTTCGGTTGCCGGTTCTTCAAAAGCCCTGTCCATGCGCATACCCAGTAATCCCTCTTTGTTTTCGGTGAAAGTCACCTGCATTTGTGCGGTAAGTTCGGTAGTCCTGTCGATGGTGCGAATACCATTTTCTTCGCTGAAAACGAAAGTGGATTTTTCGTTTAAAAGCACCTCACCGTCATTATTTACCCAATCGGAACGGGTAATCAACGTGCCGGTTTTCGGGTTGGTTTCCACAATTTCCCTGAATTTTATGGAACCGTATCGGCGTTTGTCTTCCGGTTTTATGGCAAAGGAGTTGTTCCAGAAATCCAGTCCGTTTACATCGCCAAAGTTAAACCACAAGCCCACGTGATGCGGATGATCGGTGCGTTCAAAAGGACGTGGATTAATGGGGTATCCGCGTGTAATTTCCTTGCCGGATGCTGTAACAATCGGATACAGTACCTGTTTTTCCAAATTATCCGGATAGATGTAGGAAGTGAAATATTTATGATCAATAAATACATCTACTTTTTTATGGATGTTATCTTGTTTAAAAGTAACTTGTCCGTTCATACTGGCAGCATTTATCAAAAAGCATGATAAAGCCAGAAAATAAAGAAGAAATAGTTTTAATGCTTTCATATTTTTTAATTTAAAGTATACATTAATAGTCAATTTTTATAAGGTTGTTTATAATAATCTGAGTTATTCTAAAGAATTTCCCGAGGCTTGCCTTAGTGTCAATTTAATTTAATTAGTTGATTACAAGCTTTCTGTCGCCTGCGGAGCTAGCGGGTTTGGATCAGCAGTTCTTTTCCCTGCTTTAGCAGCTCGTGGGTGATAAACCATCCTTCAATCGGTTCATTGCCGTAGCTGATCTGCTGTATCTTCTGTCCTTTTCCTTTTTTTCTGATGGTAAAGGTGGTCTTCTTATCCAGCTGGAATTTCACTTTATCGAACAGGGGAACAGAAACAATATATTCGGGATCAGCCGGTGAATAAGTGTAGAGGCCGATCGCATTGAACACGTACCAGGCCGACATTTCCCCGGCATCGTCCATCCCTGCATAGGCAAGTTTATCGGCTCCCATATCGTAGAAACGGTTCATGATGCTGTCGAGCACGCACTGCGCTTTCTCCTGTTTGCCGATAAAGTAGTAAGTATAGGGTATCGAGTGGGAAGGCTGGTTGCCGTGGCAGTAATTCCCGATGAAGCTGGTCATATTGTGCGCCTCATAGCCCCGCCAGGGTTCGGTAAAGAGGGAGTCGAGTTTTTTTTCCACTGATTCGTGGTCGGGATAGAGAGCAATCATCCCTTCCGGATCGTGGGGAGCAAAGAAAAGCGAGTTCCAGGCATTCGCTTCCCGGTACATATAGGCGAAATAGGGGTAGTAGGGGTCGAAGTCGGCAATCCAGTCGCCATTCTCGATTTTTCCCCGCCAGAAGCCGGTGGAGGGGTCGAACAGGTTTTTGTAGTTCCCGGAGCGTTTCATCAACATCCGGTAGTTGGCGCTATCCCCCACCTCCTTCGCAATCAGTGCCGTGGCGTAATCGTCGTAGGCATATTCCACCGTCTTGGTGACGGCAGCCTTGTACTCATCCCAGGTGGGTACGTTGAAGGTATCCTTTTCGGCAATCCAACCTCTTTCAATGTATTCATCAAGATAAGGTCGTCCTCCCTTACCCGGCACGGTAGCGTTCTTGAGCAGGAGTTTGTAGGCGCGGTTCAGGTCGAACCCTCTGATGCCGCGCAGGTAGCTGCCTGCTACGAAAACCGAGGCGTGGTCACCGTGAAAGAAGGTCGGCATGTAGCCGTTGCTCTTCTCCCCCCTGTCGATGATCGACCGGATGATGTCGGTGGTGACGTCGGGTGTGAGCATTCCGAGCAGTATCAGTTTGTTGCGGTAATCATCCCAGAAGGATGGATTGGTATAGTAGCGGAAACCTTCATTCACCATATTACCCCGTTCGTCGGTGAAATCACCGTTCACATCGCTGCGCAATGCCGGCCACAGGAATGAGCGGTAGAGGGTGGAATAAAATATACCCTTTTCCCGTTCTGTGCCGCCCGAAACCCTGATTTTTGACAGCAGCCTGTTCCATTCTTCATTGGCCTCTTCTTTCACCTCGCTGAAGTTCTTCTCTATCATCTCCTGCTCCAGGTTCATCCTTGCATTCTCAATGCTGACAAACGAGAAGCCGATTTTCAGTTCCAGTGGTTCGTTTTTGTCATTTTCCCCAAAGTGAACCACCGATACCTCATGCTGGTCATTTTTGAGCTGTTTAATATCTTCAATCGGATAGTTGGCCACCGCATAGAAATAAATTTTACCCTCCGCATCCTGGAATCCGGTGAACACCTTATCGCCCGTTTTTTGAATGGCCCATTCCCTGACACGATTGTTGGTACGTGTCATGTCGGCAATCAAGTGCTTCGGACTGTTGTCAGAGAAGCTGTACCGGTGATAACCGCAGCGCAGGGTGGAGGTGAGCTCCGCATTGATCCCGTATCGCTCCAGAAAAACCTGGTAATAGCCGGGTCGGGCCGACTCATTCTCATGGCTGTAGCCGGAGGCATAGTCCGATGCTGATACCTGGCCTGCTACCGGTAGCAGCGGCAAGTGCAGCAGGTTCCAGTGTCCCTTGTTGGTGTGGGCAAATCCGTAGATGACCGTGTCTTCGTACTGGTAACCGGCGCCGCTCCTGAACTGTGTCACCGGGCTCAGCTGCACCATGGCATTGGGACGCGAGGAGCCTGGGAAGACCTCCGCCCCCCAGGTGCGTTCTTTCCAGGTGCGAACATATCCCAGATCTTCCGGCTCCCACAGTGTGGCTGTCCCCATGAAAGGGTTTACATAGTCGGTGAGTTGTTTTTCGGTAGTGCCTGTGCAGCTCAGTAGAAAAATAGACAGAAGAGTAATCGGTGATATCAGATTCATCTTCAATATCATTGACAAGTTTTAAAGCAACCTTCTTACTTTTCGTTTTATAATAATCCCAAATTTCATTAACCCTCAAAACGGCTTTTTTAGACCAGACTACATCCATGTCTCCATCTCTTTAATAAAATCGTCATGCTTTAAACCATTACCTTTTAGTACATCTTCTGTTGCTTCCGCAACTTCTTTTTTAAGCTCTTCAATTGTCATAACCGCAGGACGGCGAGAAGGAGAGACGGATTTTTTCAAAAATGAACGGACTTTTTAATAATATCTATATCGTCAATATCGACAATGGATTCTATTAACTTTGCCTTTTCTATATATAAAACATCTTTATCCATAGTTCTGAATTTTAAATTGATAATCAATACAAAGTTATTTTTTTTTATTTACGAATCAAAGAATTGGGTATAATATTCAAAAATTGTTGGGGAAACTGACAGCAAATAGTTTATCGTACATATCACACGTCTTCCGGCTCCCACAGGGTGGCTGTCCCCAGGAAAGGGTTTACATAGTCGGTGAGTTGTTTTTCGGTAGTGCAGCCAGATAAAACGAGCAACAAAAGAATAATCGGAGGGACAAGTTTCATTTTATTGCAGAAATTATTGAACTGAATCGTAAGGAATCTGACAGTCGGATAAAAATTCCTGTTCACTGCAGGTTAAAAAGAATCAGTCTCCCTTCTTATCTGTTCTGTCAAAAATAATTACAGTTGCGAAAATAAGCAAAACAAATTAATTTTTGAAATGTTTCCCGGCGAAATCCAGAAAACATGCCCAGTCGTATTCGGTTACATCATGCTTTCCGGCCCTGATATGATAGCCGATATCTCCCATAATTGGTTTATGCAGCCCCGGCATCTTATCCTGGTTAATCGTTTCCAACCCGTATAACCGGTACACCGGGCCGGCGTCATAAGCGGCCAAAAACTCACCTCTGGGATCGGCCCACAGGTCTTCTTCTGCGCTGGCCACGTAAACCTTGCGAGGTGCAATCAGGGCGAGCAGCTGATGTTGGTCAACCGGCAGCCATTCTTCCTTGTTGTTGTATTGATGGAAATTTTCACAGAACCAGTGAGGAAAAGCTTTGTTGATGATCTCGATGGTCTCCCCGAATTTTCTCCTGAAAAGCGCTGCGCCCCCACAACCGGAGTTATTGGATATGACAATACGGAACCGTGGGTCCTGCGCACCGGCCCAGAGTGCCGCCTTTCCCTGGCGGGAGTGTCCCATGATGGCTATTTTGTCGGTGTCGATCTCTTTCTGTGTTTCCAGGAAGTCAACGATCCGGCTGGAACCCAAGGCCCAGGCGCCGATAGCCTGCCAGTCGTCAGGAGCTGTCTTTTGGGGATCATATCCCGGAAAAAGGGAAATCACACTGTGATCTTTCAATTCCGGCTTATCGGGGAAGATATCATGATAACACATTGTGGCAACAGCATATCCCCGGCCGATGATCATATCGTAGGGCCACCGGTTCGTCTGATTCCCTCTCTCCCAATCCGGGTGGCCCGGTTCTCTCACCAGTCGGAGGCCGGGAGAATAAAGAATGGTTGTGTCTGTGGTAGTGCTGTGGTTTCCATTAAAATTGTATCCTACAAACACCGGCACTTTCCCTTTTGGTTTATTTGGGATATACATCAATAAGATGGCTTCCGTTTTTTTGTTTCCGTTTGAAAAGGTAAACTTCACCTGTCTGCAGGTTGCTTTACCACCCAGTGCTTCAGGGTTTTCTGTCAATAGTTCGTGATAGACATCTATGCTTTCAGCAGGTGTGCGACCGTACACGTGGGAGGCAAACAGCTCCATCAGTTCCGGCCTTCTCTGTTTTTCCCACTCTTCTGCTGTAGTGACCATCTCCCCGTTCTGACACTTCAGCAGTTCAGGAAGAGTGTAAGCAGGTACTTTTGATTCATCGTAATTCACATTCTGTTGTGCGTATATGCTCGTGACAGCGAGACATAGAATGAAGTAAGTCAGATTTTTCATACTTTTAAAACTCGATAATTATCGGATGATCACTCATAACCAGTGAAACGGAACTGTTTTTTTTCAGTGTCTTGACCGCAGCGGTGCCAATGGTAGGGTCATAAATTTTTACAGCGCGGTAAGTTTTTCCCAGGTTCACGGTAATTTCGTCAGTACCACTCGCAAAGCGTTCGCCCCACAGCACCAAACAAAACGTGCCGTCGCTTTTTTGCAACAGCAAATCATGTACAGTTTCCGGCTGATTGGGAATGGCATAATTCACCGAACCGGGTTTCTCAATTGATCTTTTATCGGCGAGGATCGTTGTCAGGTTATGGAGGTAATGGGCTGCCTGATTTGGGGTGTAGTCCAGTTTGAAAATGGCATAACTTTCATGCTCCGTTTCGTTTGCGCGCGTTCGCAGGAGATAGATGGCCGTATGGCTCCATCCCCGTTTAAACTGAGAGAGGTACAAATTCATAAACAAACGCGCCTGCATTTCCTCGTTTACGTCTTTACCCACAGGGAATCCCGTCTCCGTAGTCACTCTTGGCAGGGTTACAAGTTCGGACTCGGAATAACCAGTAAATTTTTTATTCCAGGTTATGCCAAAGTTCTTGTATAATCCATCAACGGGGCAGTCCGGACCGGGGCTGGCGCTCAACCATGTCTGGTTGTCATGCAGGCCAGGCCATCCGGGATGGGTAATGTAGTTGTGACAATTCGCGTAATCTGCATATTTCGTACCGGCCGGCATCAGTGTCTCCGCGTCTTCCGGGATGGTCAGGAACTGCAGCCCAACATTGTCTGTCTCAGCCCCGCTTTCTGAAATGGTCCAAACGGGGTAATCCTTTAGAACAGGGTCGTTTTTAACCGCTTTGTATAAATCCCGCTGAAGCTTTGCCACAGGCAGCCACGATAAATTCCTTCCCCCTGTTTCACCCTGGTAGGTGATTCCCCAGTTATTGGGTTCGTTGTTTCCCTCTATGGCCAGCAAGGCGCCTGCCGATGCCAATTGACGGGATTGCCGGAGCAACCTGTCTATATCTGTGCCGCCGCTAAGGAGTCCGTAAGCAATCCGGGCACCAGTCTGATTGTGAAGGGTAACCATGTCCTGAACTGAAATTCCGTCTTCAAGCCCGCACCTGATAAAACGGATACCCGTGTAATTAAGCGCATCTATTGTACCCTTTAGAGTCTCTCCCCGTCCGGTAATGCTGGAGCAAACGCCGAGGCTGTTAAGAAAATCATTGGCAGGAAAGGCAGTTACTCCTTCTTTGGCTGATCGAGATATAACATGCTCACTCTTGCATGAAATAGCAAGCAAACAAATATACAGCAAATAAAATATTTTTCTCATGTGACACTTATAAGATTTACGTTGAGTTTTGTATGTAAGCCATGGGCCAAAACCGGCGTTTTTACAAATGGGGGGCTATTTGTAAACCAAGAATACTTTTTTTACCCGTACCACTCCCGTTTTCTGCCCTGTAAGTTGTTCAGTGTATTGATGGTGATGTTCACATCGTTTACAATCTGGAAATCGAACATTCCTACGCAAATAAAATCAGCGCCGTTTTGGAAGGCCCACCTGAAGCCATCTTCAGGAGAAATAGCGCCGGCAGCCAGCACTTTAAATCCCATCACTGGAACTTTGGCCTGCTCAACAAAGGCAGTGGTTTTATCCGGGAACAGACAGAAACAATTGTCGTGAAACTGGTTGTGGTCAAGGTGTTTTGTACCATCTACTTCAAACGGCACCCGGTTTTCACGCGGGTGTGCCATTCATTACTACCATCCCAGAATCCCACAATTTCGATTATTTTATCTTTGTCTTCGCCATCAATACCTTTAAAAGTAACCCTCAGCAAATCTTCCGATTTTGGGTCGGGTATTTCTGCATAAGGATTGGAATATTGTCCGTATGCAGTGAAAACAATTGGCTGTACTTCCCATTTATGAATCTGTTGACTTTTTGCATTAAATATTACTGCGGCCAGAAATACAAACAATCCGACAATTTTTACTAAATACTTCATTTTTATTTATTTCAAAATAATTCCTTATGATTCAATTACATCCAGCCAGTTTTGAATAACCTGCCGGGCCTGGTCGTCCAATTCACCCAGTTCATCAAAGGAAACAATCCCGTCGGCCACCTGCTCGGAAATAATCATCAGGTATTTTGAACCCGACATATTATCATACCTGCGGGCCAGGTGCTTGTCGTGTGAAGTCAGTTTTTTGTAAATAGAAAGATAAGCATCCCGGTTGTCCAGCTTTCCCGATTTCCACTTTTCAATAACGGCCTCAGCCTTTTCGATTCCGTTTTGATATTCCCGCTGCAGACCTATTTCAATTATCTGGCGGGCAATTTTTTTCTGATATTTTGATAATTCGTATGGCATTATTCTATTGATTTTGGCATAAGGTAAATATAATCAAGATGATTGGATTTGGCATGAAGAATTTTCAGATCTTTTTTATTTTTTGCCACTTTTGCGAAATGATTGATGTATCCCACTGATTTAGTGATAGCTTTGGCAAGATTTTTTTGAACAATGCCGCGTTCGCCTAAAAATAAAATCTCATCCGTAATTTTCGCTATTGTCTCCTCAAAAAGTTCGTCCTCTGCATCCTCATTTTCAACATAATGAATATTTACAAAATCGTATAGTTCTTTATTTTTGGAAGCAAATTGAATCACCAGTTTTTGAAGTTCTTCTACCGGAATTTCCTGAATAGCTTGTTTGAATTCTTTGGATAGACGTGGCATAAATTTATCTTATATAAGGTTCGTCCCTCACCAAATCGATTGTTCCCCCCGTGTAACCACACACTCCCATTCGGGGAGAATTCACTACCGGCATTTGGGCATAATCGTTAAAATCTTCACACTCTTCAGCATGTTTTTCAGAACAGGCTTCGCAGAAAAATGCTTCTTCTTCGTACCAACAAACGGTACAAATATTTACAGCAAGTTCTTTTTTACACATTGAACACATGATTTTCAACGGTTCGTTCCTTGAAAGCAGAATGATCTTTTCTTTCAGGTTCAGTTGATAATGTTTGTGTGCTTTTAGAAACACTCGTGTTGTAGTACCGAAATCGTAATCGTGGTTTATTTTAATCCGGGGCTGAAAAACATCTTCCACCTTGTGACTCATCGCGACTTTAAAATTTTTATGTCCGAAAGCACTCAAATGGCCGCAGCACTCAAGCCAGATATCACGCAAAAACTTGTCGATAACTTTCATTTGGGCATCTCCTTTTACCAAAAGATGCAGAAACATTTCACCCGCTTCAACTTCTACATGTACATGATTGGAAACCGTTTTCCCGGCAGATTCCTTTTCCATTATTGTGAGGTGTTCTGCCAAATGTTTACCAATTTCTTTTTGCGGAAACATTTTCCCGCAATACAGGCATTTTCCTTCTGATTTTAATTCTTCGGTCATCTTTTAATCTTTTAATTCTATGTAGTTAAAATAGATAGCAAAGTTATAAAAATTTCGATTCCAGCGGATCGTTTTCCAAATCGTAAAATCGGTGCATAATTCCTGATGGCCCATTACCGGTGGCATAACCGATTCCCAACTGCAGGGCATAAAACGTTTCTGAACTGAATTCGTTGTAAACAGCATGGGGCAGGTTGCAGGGAAAAAACATGGGAAATTTTTGTGGTGGCTCAAGACCCCGTTTACAAATAGGCCAATGCATCAGTCGTGCCTGACACGACGTTAAGAACACAGACCTGGGTTAATGCTTTTCATCGGACGAAAAGCCAAGCCCGCAGAAGAAAATCGCATATCCAAGGCGTTTCTCACGCCCTCCCTACGAACAGTGGGTTGTGGTATCTTTGTCCTTAAACAAACATTTATAGGGCTTTTTGTATGTTGTTTTTTTAATATGGTGGAATTTATAGAAGAAAAATACAACTTTTCACATTTAAAAGGCATCACACGACCCCGGATAATGATTAAACATGAAAAGAATCTGCTTATTTAGGATGGGACGGAGACTTACCGTAGATAAAAATAAGAAGTGAGATTTTAAAATCGAGCAGAGCACAAAAAATAATTCACTTTTTTGCGAATTTATAAAATAAATATTATATTTGTTCCATAAATCATTTGGTATGGAAGTTACGTTTGATAAGGATTATTTACGTGAGTTGTACACGAACGGCAAAACTAAGAAGAAGGGGTACCGTTTACAGCCAGGGATAATCAAGAAGTTTATTCGTATTATTGACTTAATGATTGACCAACCCGACATTGCCTCTCTTGCGAAATTTAATGCACTTCGATACGAAAAATTGAAAGGGGATAAAATGGGACTGTCATCTGTCAGAGTAAACGACCAGTATCGGATTGAATTTGAAGAGAAGACAATAGAAAATCAAACATATGCAACCATTTGCAATATTACGGATTTGTCAAACCATTATAAATAAACAGATATGATAACTATTCCAGGTGTCGATCCAAATATGATAGCAAACAACCTTGAGCCGTTTATTCCAACCCATCCGGGAGAAGTGGTGAAAGAAGAAATTGCGTATCGCGGTGTTTCGCAAAAGAAGTTTGCCGCTGATATGGATGTATCATATACTTTGTTGAACGAAGTGTTGAACGGCAAACGTTCTTTAAACACCGAATTGGCATTGTTAATAGAGGCAGCTTTGGGATTGGATGCCGAACCGCTTCTTAAAATGCAGGCGCGTTATAACATGATTACCACAAAACGCAATGGAAAGTTCATGCAAAAATTGAATAAAGTACGAAAAATCAGTGCAGTATTGTAAGGTCATAAACTACTAACCTTACTTTTTATAATTTACTTTTTCCTAACTTAGATAAGCTGGAACCAAAGAGGTAGAACGTAAATACCACCTTACTTAGATTTCCGAAGGGGGCTGAATTTTAAAATTTAAAATCTGTAACTCACCCCTCCCGATAGCCAGAAACCCGGTTGGGGAATATTCCCGAAATCGACATGGGTGGTGTTGAAGATGTTGTTGGCGTTGACAAACAGTTCAACATTGGGCAAAGTGTAACGGGCTTTGATATCCAGCAATGAGAAAGGGGTAAACTCCACCCTCTCTCCGGGCTGAAGGTCGACATACTGCACATAGGAACCCACCCGGTCCTGCCACCGGAAATGCCACGACAAGGATAGTTTCTTCGTCACCTGATGATGCAGCGCCGCCGTCAGCTTATGACGCAGATGATTCAATGCATAGTTGGAGATTAGGCTATCGACAGCCAGATCCTGGTGAAGATACATATACCCGAAAGAGAGTGAGCGGAAAGGTTGGTTTGTCCCGAACCACGCTGCAAGATCCAGTAAAATGTTTGCCTCAAACCCTTTTTTATCGAGTTGGGTATGGTTCCTGGACTCCCACAATGCTTCGGGTGATGGTTTTACCCAGTCGATCATATTCCTGCCCTTCATATAGAAGGCAGCCACACTGCCTCTCACCACGGGATGGGTGTATTTGGTGCCGACTTCAAACGCTTCGGATTGCTCTGCTTCAAGGTTGCTGTTGCCAATATGCGTTTTGGTCGTGTAGTACAGGTCGGTGAAGGTGGGCATGCGGGTAGCTTTGTTCCACGAGGCATAGATGCTGAGGTTCTCCTTTGCCCGGAACGATGCATTCAGTGCCGGATAGAAGTCGAACTGATCAGCGATGGCCGTATTGTAATGCAACAAACCACCCAGGGAGAGTGTGAATGGGTCGTATATGAAATTATGTTCGACGAAATAACTGATGTTGGTGCGGTTATCCGATTTTGTGTATTTCCCGATGGAATCTTCCATCGGCCTGCCCAGCACATTGCTCAGGATGCCTTCGTTCCGGAACTCACCGCCGAAACCGGTGATACCCCAGGCAGAAGCATACTGCAGGTTGAGGTTCATCCCGAACACATCGCTCCGGTGATAATTATGGCCGGTGTACCATTCCGGCACATTGGGTGTGCCATCGCGGATCAGTTGAAATTCGTCGTAATGGCGGCTCCAGTAGAGGTGGGGTATCAGCCTGAGCTTACCATTCGTTTCCCCTTTTACCGACAGGAAAAGTCCCCTGGTATCATCGAACTGATCGGGATAAGCCGCTGTGTAGAAAGTATTGGCCCCGTAGGCCTTGTCGTTCAGCCCGGCCTGTATGTCGATGCGGGATCCGTTGATGTTGAAGCGGCTCTGCCAGAGAAGGTTCGCAATGTTGTAGTCGCTGTTGCGAATATATCCGTCCGAGCGCTTATAACCCGCTGAGAGCGTGTGCAGCGCATTGTCAGTTTTATACGCCCCCCGCACATCAGCACCGAAGAGCCCGTGCATGCCTCCTTCCATTTTAGCGACAGCATTGGATACGTTCTCTTTTTTGGTGATGATATTGACCCCCCCGGCAAAGGCACTGGCACCGTAGACCAGAGAGGAGGGACCCTGCACGATCTCGATGCGCTCGATATCGGAGAGGTTGACGGGAATGTCGAAACTGTAATGTCCTGTGTGGGGGCTGGTGAGGTTCACACCGTTGAGAAGGATGGCTGTCTGATCGAATGATCCGCCACGTAGGGAGATGTCCGCCTGTACGCCATGCGGTCCGCGTTGCAGGATATCGGCTCCTGCCACATACTGGAAAAGTTCTTCTATACTGCGAACGGGAGCCCGCTCAATTTCCTGTCTCGTGATCACGGTTACCTGCTTGGCTGCCATATTCAGCGGCAGATCCACTTTTGATGCGGTAACCACCACTTCATCCAGCTCTTGCAGTGGAATGGTGTCGGACGATGACTGGATATGTACTCTTTCAACCGGCTCAGCCGATGCCGCATGAGCGCTCACCAGCGCGCAACCTGACAGTACACCGATGGTGACTGCCCTGTGTAGGCTGTTGAAAACGCTGTACGACTTATGGGCGAATCGTTTGAAACGAAATACCTTCATCGTGTTCAGTTGTTTTCTGTTCATTATTGGATTAATTTATTAGAAATTTGCTGCAAAAATAAGATAATTAATCGCAGGATGAAAATCAAAAATACCAAAGAGTGCAATGTCTGTTTTTAACAGATCATTGAAAAATGACGGATGGGCAGAGTCTCCATTGAGGTAAACAAACACATCAGGTCCTCCATGGGCTATGCTGATTAAAGTGCAAAAAAAGAAAAATGGACATTCCCGTAATTGCGGATCTCACTGAAATGGGGAAACTGTGAAAAATCATATTTTTTGGCATGTTCCAGGATAAATACTCCCTCCGGTTTTAACAGATTCTTTTCGAAAATGATTCCCGGAAGGGTATCGATCGCCGGCAGATCGTAAGGAGGATCGGCGAAGATGAAATCAAACTGTTCGCGACAGGCAGACAAAAAGGTAAACACGTCTGCCCTGAGAGGAAGTAGTTCAACCGCACCCAGCGTCTCTTTTGCCTTACAGATAAAACGCCAGTGAAGGTTGTTCTGCTCCACACTGACCACCCGTGGACAACCCCTGGATACCAGCTCCAGTGCGATGCTGCCGGTACCGGAGAAAAGATCGAGTGCGGCAGTCTCTTCCCAGTCGAGTCTGTTGTGCAGGACATTGAAAAGCCCCTCTTTCGCGAAATCTGTGGTAGGTCTCGCTTTCAGGCCGGCCGGTACCTGGATTCTCCGGGATTTGTATTTTCCGCTGATTATACGCATAGGGCAGCAAGCATATCAGTAGGAAGCAATCTTCTTTGTTCACTGGTCAGGATGACTTCCGGATTCAACTCAATACTGTCGACGTGGCGAATCAGTTTCTTTAAAATATCGGTCACTGTCTTCTGTGAATCGATATCGCCCGACAGGCAGAGTCTATCAGTTGTCTGATCGAACTCCTGTTTTTCCCACACACTTGCAATGAAATAGGTGGTGTCGTGTGGGTTTATTCCCGGAAAAGTGTTGACGGAGAGAAGATTATTTTCCGCAAAACAGGCAATAGTGGCACTCCTGTCGTGGAAATCCACGAAACAGGTCCTCTGGTTGTTCTCCGCCTGGCGGGTTTCGAACAGCTGCAACAACGGCGTAGTATGGTGGTGGAAAACCGGGTTCCACAGGTTGCGCGACAGGAAGGAATGGACCTCCTCATCGATATGAAAAACGATGTGGTACTCACCGGTGGATGAGAAATCACTGAGAAGAACGCCATCCACCTCATGAAAATTGAATCGAAACAGTTCCTTTACCCGCTTCTTGTCGTAAAAAGCGTGGGGTACAAGGGTATAGTATGGTGAGACAAGCGTTACTTTGGTCTTGTTGAATGGTTGGCTGAAAAAGCCGAGATCGAAGATCAGCTTTTTGATATTGTCGGTGTACGATAACTTATTCCCCAGCCGTGTTGCCTGATGATGGAAAAGGGAGGGATTATCCTGACAGTGAATACAAAAAGAAAATCCATCCGGCGATAGCCGAATGGATAATTGATATTCTTCTGAATGGGCTAAGTCAATATTCTCCGGTAAAAACATATGGCTGGTTGATAGAACCCATTATTCCCAGTTACCGGCGTTATTATTTGCCACCTCCAGTGATCCTACCTGCATACCGGGATATTTGTTTCCGGGACGGTCAAGCACTTCCTGGATCTTCTGATTCAACAGTTTCTTGTCGAGGTCGCCCAGATAAACAGCGTAGGGTGCCTTCGCCTCGAACACCTGGATGGGATAACCGGATGCGGTGATCAGAGAATCTGTGCCCATTTCAAACTGAGCTCCTCTGCCAAACGGAATATATCTCAGTGAATCGATGCTGAAACGCGCACGATTGGGATACAATACCTGCACAGCCGGTGAGAAGATGGAGTCTCTTGTTAATTGCGGAGCGTTCTTTGCATCATCCCACAAGCCGGCGGCTTTGATGGCTGCTTCATTGCCCGAACGGATGATCTGCATTGCCTTTTCTTCCGTCATCCCTGCCTCTAACTGAGCTTCCGTAAGATCGCCCGATTTGATGAGGGTGGCTATTTTACCATCTTGCACGAAATTGGTCAGCGTATCGAAACTGGCTGTATAGGATCCGGTCTGGGCGCGTAAAGCGACCTGTGCCGTGCGGATATCTACCAAACGCTGGATGACAGCCTTGTCACGTCTTTCTACTTCCGCATTGAAATCAATAGGCCCCTGGATACTTTTCCAACTGATATAAGCTAAAAGAACAATGGCTAATGCTAAAAGCACTCTCATTACAACTTTCATGGACTTTTTCTTTTAAATAATTATACTGATTATGTTTTGATTTTCTGATTTTAGACTACAAATTTAGAAAAAGAATGATAATTGTGCTACTTTTACGGGAAAAATTACCAAAAAAAATGATAAATAGGTTCTTTATAGAGAAAATCAGTGGTAATTTCCCATACAGCCTTACAAGCGACCAGTTGAAAGCATTGGAGAAGATCACTGCATTTCTTTTTTCGGGAATCAACGATCAGATCTTTTTGCTTACCGGTTATGCCGGAACAGGGAAATCGTCTCTGATTGGGAGTCTTGTGAGAACCATGGCTGAGTATCGGCAAAAAACTGTTTTGCTGGCACCTACGGGACGTGCCGCGAAGGTGTTTTCCGGATATGCGGCGCAACAGGCCTTTACGATTCATAAGAAAATATACCGTCAGCAGAAGTTCGCCGAGGGAACACCTCATTTTTCCCTGGTTGAAAATATGCACAAACAAACCCTGTTTATTGTGGATGAGGCGTCGATGATCAACAACGAATCGTCCGATTTTTCGCTCTTCGGTACTGGCAGGTTGCTGGACGATCTGATTGAATATGTATACTCCGCTGAAGGATGCAGGATGCTGCTCATCGGTGACAGCGCACAGCTGCCGCCGGTGAAACAGGAGAACAGCCCTGCACTGGATAAGGATATCCTGCGATCCTATTCACTTCAGGTGACGGAAGCCATCCTGACGGAGATCGTGCGGCAGGCCGAGAAGTCGGGGATCCTGTACAACGCCACTGCCTTGCGGAATGCCTTGCGTTTTGATGATACGGCCGATTATCCCCGGCTGAAAGTGGACGGTTTCGCTGATGTGAGACGCATTACAGGAGCAGAACTGATCGATGAAATCGGGGATGCCTACCACAGGGACGGGATGGAGGAGACGATCGTCATCTCACGCTCCAACAAACGGGTGAATGCCTATAATAACGGGATCAGAAGCAGGGTGCTTTTTCGGGAAGAGGAGATCTCCTCGGGTGATATCCTGATGATTACCAGGAACAACTATTATTGGGCGGCTGATTTTGAATATCTCGATTTCCTGGCAAATGGTGAGTTTGTGGAGGTGCAGCGGGTGAGGGGAGAGGAAGAGATGTATGGCTTCCGGTTCTGCAATGTGGTGCTGCTCCACCGTGATTATGATATTGAATTTGAAGCCAGGATCATCCTTGATGTACTGCATACGGAGGTTCCCGGGCTCACCCGGGAGCAGAGCGAGCAGCTTTTCTCCAACGTGACGGAAGACTATGCCGATATTACCCAAAAAAGGGAGAGATATAAAAAAGTGAAAGAGAATCCTTATTTCAACGCGCTGCAGGTGAAATACGGATATGCGGTCACCTGTCATAAGGCACAAGGCGGTGAATGGAAAAATGTTTTTCTGGACGTGGGTTACATTCAGAAATCTTACATGGGTGAAAACTTTTACCGATGGCTTTACACCTCCATAACCCGAAGTTCTGAAAAGTTATATCTTGTGAATTTGCCCGACGAATTTGTGGCGCATTCCAAAATATAATTACTTTTGTGTCGTACAAGAACCGGGGATGTCACTCATTGTGAGTCTTCAGCATAATCCCCGATCATAGAATACCGATGTTGGAAAAGAGAAAAGAGACTATTGATCAGCTTTTGAACGATCTCCGATTACTTGAAGAACGTATCAGCACCATCCGTCAGAGTGAGGCGTTGCCTTTTTCATTTTTCAGGGAATCTTTCGAAAAGACACAGGATGTATCGCGTCTGCTGCATGAGCTGGAATTGATGCAGATTGATGACATGAAGCATCAGATGGAACGTTTGGTGGTGTTCTTGTCGGAAAACGAAAATAGACTCAACGCAGCTGCCACAGCGCAAAGCAAAATGGTGGATGAGGAGACGTCCGAAATGGCTGAGGCTGCTGCTGCTGCGGATGATACATACCGACATGATGCACAGGAACAAACTGTAGAAAATCCCGGCGAAGAACCGGTCGTTCAGTCAACGATCCCTGTGGAGACAGTCTCAACCCCCGAAGAAATACCAACAGAAACAAGGAAAAAGACGTTTGTGCCGGGTGAGGGCAACCGATACGCCGATGGGATTACCCTCCCGGAATATAAAAATCCCCGCAAGACGGAACCTGCCTGGCCTCCCGAAAAACCGAAACCTGTTTCTATGCCGTTGAACACCGATGAAAAGCCCGTGATTCCCTCGTTGAACGATGTGATTCAGGCACCTCCGGCAATCCTCGATTTAAAGCGCAGCATCAGCCTGAATGACCGTTTTTTATTTCAAAGAGAGTTGTTTCATAACGACAGGAACGAGATGAACAATGTGATGATCAGCTTGAATGCTTTCGAAACTTTTGAGCGTGCCGAGAGTTACCTGAGAGAGACCAGGCCGTGGGACTTCGAAAATCAGACGGTGAAGGATTTTCTTCGGATCATTCAAAAAGGATTTGAATAAACAGCAATCTGTAAGATGGGAAAACTGTATTTGGTACCCACACCGGTCGGTAATTTGGAGGATATCACGCTCAGAGCGCTCAGGATATTGAAGGAGTGCGATCTGATCCTGGCTGAGGATACCCGGACAAGCAGTTTTTTGTTGAAACATTACGGTATTGAGACAAGAATGCAGTCTCACCATAAATTTAACGAACACCAAACAACAACACATCTGGTGGAAAGGCTGAGAGCGGGTGAGACAATTGCCCTGATTTCAGATGCGGGTACGCCTGCCATCTCCGACCCCGGCTTTTTGCTGGTCAGGGAGTGTGTGCAGGCAGAGGTAGCGGTGGAGTGCCTCCCGGGAGCGACTGCTTTTGTGCCGGCACTGGTGGAATCGGGATTGCCTGACGATCGCTTCTGCTTCGAGGGATTCCTTCCTCCGAAGAAAGGAAGACAGACACGCCTCAAACAACTGGAAGCAGAGAGCCGTACCATGATTTTTTACGAATCGCCATACCGTGTGGTAAAAACACTCTCGCACCTGGCCGGATATTTGGGTGCCGACCGTGCAGCCTCTGTATCGAGGGAGATTTCGAAAATATATGCCGAAACAGTGAGAGGAAACCTGGGTGAGTTAGTGGCTCATTTCACCCTGCAGGAGCCAAGAGGAGAATTTGTGATCGTTGTCGCAGGACGATGAACAATAATAACCAAACTTTTTAATCACTAGATTGTTTAACTAAAAAGAAAAAATTGATGTTATGAGGAAAATAGGAATTTTATTTCTTGTCATGGGACTCATCGTTTCATGTACCAACGTGAAAGAATCGAAAGAGTTTAAAGAGCTTCAGTCTCAACGTGATTCTCTGATGATGCTGTCTGCCGGCACTCAAACGGAAGCAGCGGAAATGATGGCGGTGATCAGTGAAGTGGAGGAGAATTTCGCAAAAATCAGGGAAGCGGAAAAATATATTTCCACCCAGTCGGCACAAAGCGGTGAAATGAGCCAGGACACCAAGGACCGTGTTGCTGAGAACTTCAAGATGATCAACGAAATCCTCCGGCGTAACAAAGCACAATTGGATGAACTGAACAGGAAACAGAGTGGTAGCAACAAAGAGATCGTGTCGCTGAAGAACACAATCAGCCGGCTCAACAACGAGATGAAAGAGAGTACCACCCGCCTGACGGCATTGCAAAGTGAATTGGCCCTTAAGGATGAGCGGATTGCCCAACTGTCGCAGGATATGACCTCACTGGCGATCGAAGCGGAGCAACAGTCGGCTACCATACAGGAGCAGGACAGATCGCTGCATACTGCTTATTATGTTTTTGGTACGGCCAATGAACTGAAAGATCAGAAGATTCTTTCGGGTGGATTTCTGCAGCAGACACGCGTACTGCAGGATACATTCAACAAGGATTATTTTCTGAAGATTGATATCCGCGATGTGACGGAGATACCGTTGTATGCACCTAAGGGCAAGTTGTGGTCAACCCATCCCGAAGGTACCTATGAGTTTGTGAAGGGCAGTGACGGGAATCTGGTTTTTCATATTACCGATACACAACGTTTCTGGAGCCTGACGAAATACCTCATCATTGAGGTCAATTAAACGGGAATAGCACTGGATTTTCATTGAAAATATTTGTCGCGGAGTGATGATCAGTCACTCCGTGGCTGTTTTTTGACCATGGTCTACAAGAATCTTTTGATCGATCTCGATGATACCCTCTGGGACATCCACCTCAATGGGAAGGAGTGCCTGCAGGAGATTTACCGTGATTACGGCTACAGTCAGTTTTACCGTACCTTTGAGGATTATTACCATGTATACATGCCCAACAATCATCGTCTGTGGGCACAGTACCGCCAGGGGGAGATTAAAAAGGAGGAGCTGATCGTGGAGCGCTTTCTTATACCGGTAAGGGCGTTTGGCATTGATGATCCGGCGTATGCCAAGAAACTGAGCGACGATTTTCTCGACAGGACGACCCGTAAAACGGCTTTGATTGACGGGACAATAGCGTTGCTCGAATATCTGAAGCCGAAATACCGGATGCATATTCTCTCCAACGGATTCCGGGAAGTGCAATACAAAAAGATTGAGAACTCGGGCCTGAAGCCCTATTTCGATAAGATCATCCTGTCGGAGGATGCGGGTATCAATAAACCCCATGCCGGTATGTTCACCTATGCGCTGAAAAACACCAATTCGAGGCGCGACCAGACCGTGGTGATCGGCGACAGCTGGGATGCTGACATCGTGGGAGCCTACAACAGCCGTATAGCACAGATCTGGTTCAATCCGAAAAACGAGCTTCCGGATGGCTTTGAACCTACCTACACGGTGCAAACGCTGGCTGGGATCAAAGCTATTCTGTGACCATAAGCCTCTTCTGCCTGCACATGCAATGACAGGCTGGTTCCTGTCCGCTTTTGTTTACCAGCCGGAAGGTTCTCTCCGTAAAGGCATCGTCATACATCTCGGACCACCGCCACCGCGTGGCAGCTCCGACCCTTCGAGCGTGATCACGCATCTCTTAGCTGAAGTGATGTCATACTGGTTGCTGATGACCTCGCTGGCTTTCACCACCTCGAAACCGTGCTTGTCGAGCTCTTCCAGGGTGTGCACATTTCGCGCGTAGGAGAGCACTTTTCCCGGTGCAACAGCCAGAAAATTGGCACCGCTGTGCCACTGCTCCCGTTCCTGGTCCCAGTCGTCGGCTTTTCCCCCGCAGACAACCGGCTCCAAATCAATTCCCAGTTTCCTTAACAGGCTCAGGATGCCGCTTGCAGCAGAGATCCTGGTTACCTTCCCGTTGTCAATCTGCATATGTACGGTCTGATAGGGTGAGTTGTCCATGATCAGTGGTTTATAGACCATCGCTTTGTCGGTATCGAGCAGGGTAAAGACCATATCGAGGTGAATGAACGATTCGGGAGACCCGGGCAGCTGCTGCACAATCACATGCTTCTTGCCCGATCCGCTTTTACAGAACTCCTGCACCAACAGGTCAATACCCTGCGTACTGGTCCTTGTCCCGTTTCCGATTAGCAGGATATCATCTCTCACTACCAGCACGTCTCCTCCCTCGACCTTCACCAATGGATTGTTTTGTGACAGATCGCTGGTATTCACTATATTGCCCTCGAAAAAGAGGCCGCTTTGAAAGATGGCATCCATGATCAATGACTCCCGCATACGTACGGTATTGGCCATTTTACAGATCAGTGCATTGTTCCCGATGATGGCTGAAGCATCCCGTGTGAAATAAAAATTGTAGAGCGGCATCAGGGTGTAATACTCATCGCGCAGGAAGTCGGTCAGTGTGTTGATCTGGATGGGGAGTCCCTCAATCAGTATTTTCGCCAAGGTAGTAGCGGTCAGATCTGCCAGATAATCGACATAACCGGACATCTGTTCTGTCTCACCTATTTTGTGTATCAGATGGTTTTTCAGATCCTCTCTTTCCAGAACCTGTGTCAACAGATCAGCCACCTCATACACCCTGGAGGTTTTTTGCAATACTCCGTACAGCTGGTCATACTCTTTCCGGGCAATCGACAGGTTGAGAATATCACTGTATAAAGCCCTCTGTGCGTTGCGGGGAGTCATGTTCTCCACTTCCGCCCCGGGATAGTGTATCAGTACTGCCTCCAGTTGACCAATCTCCGACTGGACTTGCAGGGTGCATTTTTTGTTGTCAGTCATAAATCCCTGTTTTGCAGGCAAAATTAGGAAAATTAAGATGAACATCAGCTATTTGAGCTGAAAACATACTCTTTTTTTATCTTTCGACCGAATTCTTCCTTTTTTTTGTTATTTTTGAGAAATGAATAGGTCTGCAGGGCTGACCGGGTTGATAGTCTGCAGCTTTGTTTCATCTGATGAAGTGAAAACATCCAATTGATAAATGAGTTTAGTGAAGAGGGTTGAAGTATGGGGCAAATTACCTTGAAAGATATCGCAAAAGCGCTTAACCTGTCGCCATCCACCGTGTCACGCGCGATGCAAAACCATCCCGCCATCAGTCCGGGAACCAGAAGGATCGTGCAGGAATACGCGGAAGAACACAAATATAAACCCAACACGCTGGCCATGCAGCTGCGCACCAACCGCAACAACACCATTGGAGTGATCGTGCCCGAGATTGTGCACTATTTCTTTTCCACGGTGCTGTCCGGTATTCAGCAGGAAGCCGAGAATGAGGGGTACAATCTGCTCTTCTGCCATTCCAATGAAGACTACGAGCGGGAGGTGAGAAGCGTGAAGACGCTGCTCGATGCGCGTGTATGTGGTATCCTGGCATCACAATCGAAAACAACCAATCATTTCCAGCATTTTCAGGAGATTATAGATAACGATGTACATCTTGTCTTTTTCGACCGCATCTGCACTGGCATCAATACCGACAAAGTGGTGATTGATGATTACGCCGGTGCCCTCCATGCTGTAGATCATCTGATTCAGACAGGGTGCAGCAGAATTGCTTTTCTCGGTTCTTCGCCTTCCATGCCCATAGCCAACAACCGGCGTATGGGCTACGAGGACGCCTTACGCAGGCATAAGCTTCCCATCGATAAAAGACTGAGCCGGATCTGTGATACGGTAGAGCTGGCAAGAGCGGTGGTGCCGGAGATGTTGCAGCTGGATCCTGTTCCCGATGCTTTCTTCTGTATCAACGATGAGGTGGCGGCTTACGCCATGCAGATTGCAAAATCTGCCGGATTCCGCGTTCCGGAAGATATCTCGGTATGTGGTTTCACCAACAGCTATATCACGGATGTGACCGATCCAACGCTCACCACCGTCGATCAGCATGGATTTGAAATGGGTCAGGTGGCGGTGCGGTTGCTGATCAACAGGATCACCGGTAAAGAGACGAAACAGGGTGTGGTGAGCCGTTTAATCAAGACAGAGCTGGTTGTGAAGAACTCCACCCGATCGTTATGAAACCATCACCTGCATCCGCAGAACGGGCGTATGCATACGATTGCACAAATAAATAGATTTCTTTGCACCACAGGATGGTCATTGCTTCCGATAGGGTGGTATATTTGCTCCACTTAAATAAACCTAAATCATCACAATCATAGAGAGTAATCTGACATGAAGAAAAGACATTTATCCTTTTGGGAGATATGGAATATGAGTTTCGGATTTCTGGGTATACAGTTTGGCTTTGCCTTGCAAAATGCAAATGTCAGCCGTATTTTTGAGACCCTGGGTGCCCGCGTCGAGGACATCCCGATCCTGTGGATTGCCGCTCCCATCACAGGGCTGATCATACAACCCATCATCGGACACCTGAGCGATAATACCTGGAACCGTTTTGGCCGTCGTCGCCCCTATTTCATGATCGGGGCTATCCTGACCACGCTGGCTCTCTTTCTCATGCCCAACTCACCATCGCTCTGGATCGCCGCCGGCATGCTCTGGATCATGGACGGCTCCATCAATATCTCCATGGAGCCTTTCAGGGCTTTTGTAGGTGACAACCTCCCCTCTGAACAGCGAACCATGGGTTTTGCCATGCAGAGTTTCTTTATCGGTACAGGAGCTGTGATTGCTTCTGCATTGCCCTATATCCTCACCAACTGGTTCGGTGTCTCCAATACGGCAGCCGAGGGACTGATCCCTCAATCGGTGAAGCTGTCGTTCTATATCGGTGCCGTCGTACTCTTCCTGTCGGTGCTCTACACCGTGCTCACCTCGAAAGAGTACTCCCCGGAAGAACTGACCGCCTTCGAGGAGGAGAAAGTGAAAACAACCGGATTGAGAGCGGTCATAAGAGTACCGGTAAGCTCGGCACAGTTTTTAAGGAATGGGGTGATATGGACCCTTGCGGGGGTTGTTGCCACGTCGCTGATTCTGCTCTCCTCTTTGGGTGACCAGAACGGTCAACTCTATATCGTTGCGGGTTTATTACTGGTTTTCGGCCTTATTTTATTGCTCTCGGGATGGATGACAAGACATTCTTCTGTGCCAAACGGGATGGTGGGTATCATGAACGATCTGCTGCATATGCCCAAAACGATGGGTCAGCTGGCAGTGGTTCAGTTTTTCTCCTGGCTCGCCTTCTATGCCATGTGGATCTATACCACCCCGGCTATCACGCAGCATGTATACGGAACGACTGACTCCACCACCGAGCTCTACAACCAGGGTGCCAACTGGGTTGGTGTACTGTTCGCCGTTTATAACGGTGTCTCTGCACTGAGTGCCTTCCTCTTGCCGGTTATTGCAAGGCAGATCGGAAGGAAAGCAACCCACGCCACTGCCCTTGCGATGGGAGGTGTGGCATTCATCGCCCTCTTCTTTATCAAAGAACCGACCATGCTGCTCCTGCCTATGGTTGGCGTAGGCTTTGCCTGGGGCAGCATCCTCTCCATGCCCTATGCCATCCTCACCGGTGCGTTGCCGGCCGATAAAATGGGAACCTACATGGGCATTTTCAATTTCTTTATCGTGATACCCCAGATTCTGGCTGCCAGCATACTGGGATATATCACCAGCCACCTTTTTCACGGTCAGGTAATCCTTACGCTGGTCCTCGCCGGATGCTCTCTGATCCTGGGTGCTCTCAGTGTTTTCCAGGTGGAAGACAAAGATGATATGTACAAACGCAGAAAAAGAAAGTGAATCGAAGCCACCGGTATGCAGGAGAACCCTTTGCCGCGTCACCGATGATCGAAGCGAATGACTGTAAAAAATAAATACCGTACCGGCGGGTTATTCCGCGAAGCGGGAAAAAGAACCATTGAAACCAATTACGCATAATGAAAAAGATAATTCTCTTATCCGTAACACTGTCCATACTGTTATCCTGTGGCAATCAAAAAGACAATCAACAGGAAGTCAACAGCTCCGGAAACGGGCATCCCGAATGGGTATACAATGCGGTGATCTACGAGGTGAACATCCGCCAGTACACCCCTGAAGGTACCTTCCGCGCTTTTTCCGAACAGTTGCCCCGCCTGAAGGAGCTGGGTGTCGACATCCTTTGGTTGATGCCGGTTCAGCCCATCGGGGAGAAGGATCGCAAAGGAAACCTGGGAAGCTATTATTCCATCCGCGATTACACCGGGGTGAACAGTGAGTTCGGTACGCTGGACGATTTCAGAGTGCTGGTGCAGGAAGCCCGGGAGATGGGGATGAAGGTCATTCTCGACTGGGTGGCAAACCATACTTCCCGCGACGCCGTATGGGTGGAAGCCCATCCTGACTGGTATGTGAGAGATAGTCTGGGTAACCTTAATATTATGTACGACTGGACCGATATAGCCCAGGTGGATTACACAAAACCGGAGATGCGGGCAGCGATGATCGAGGCAATGATGTTCTGGGTCCGGGAGGCTGATATCGATGGCTTTCGCTGCGATGTCGCCGGTGAAATACCGACTGATTTCTGGGAAGAAGCCAAAGATTCTCTGACAGCTTTAAAATCCGGCCTCTTCCTGCTGGCAGAGGCGGAGAAACCGGAGCTGAACGAATCGGTGTTCGATGCCTTTTATGCCTGGGATTTTCATCACAGGATGAATCTGGTGGCTCAGGGCAAGGAGAATGTCGATTCGCTCCGTCACTCACTGGACAGGATGATGGATCGTTTCTCACCCGACGCCATACCAATGTTTTTCACCTCTAACCACGACGAGAATTCATGGAGCGGTACCGAGTTCGAGCGAATGGGAGATGCCGCCCGGTCGTTCGCCGTGCTGACCTATATGCTGCCCGGTATGCCGCTGATGTACAGTGGTCAGGAGGTGGGGCTGGATCATCGGCTGGCATTCTTCGAAAAAGATTCGATCAACTGGGACGATGATCGCGGATTCAGCGATTTCTACAGCGGTCTGAACAGGATCAAACAGACGAATAGAGCATTGTCCTCTCAGGAGAGAGAAGGAGAAATGATAGAAATAGGCAATGATCAGCCAGCACGTGTCTGGTCGTTCAGGCGGTTGAACGGGGGCAACGAGGTGGTCTGCCTCTTCAATTTCAGCAAGGATCGGGTGAAGGTGGCTTTCACTGAAATGATACCGGGTGAGAGATACGTCTCATTTCCCGATTCAGCCGAAGTCACAGCTGTGAAGGTACTGGATCTGAAACCCTGGGAATACAGGATCTATTATAAATAGGGCTTCAATGCGTCAACCCATCGGGCGATACGCTCATCGGTCAGTTCCGGTTCCGTATCCTCATCAAGCGGCAGGCCGACGAACACGTCATTTACCAGTGCCCTGGAATATTCGAAGTCATACCCTTCGGGAGAGACTGCTCCAATGATGGTCGCCCCTTTTTTTGAGACGATCTCATAGAGGATACCCATCGCATCCACAAAAGAGCTGGGATAGATGGAGGCATCACCCATTCCGAAGAGGGCTACTGTTTTTCCCGAGAGATCGAGCTTCTCCAGCTTGGGATAGAAATCATTCCAGTCGTCCTGCAAATCCTGCACACCCCAGGTAGATACGCCCATAATCAGCACATCGTGGGTAAGAAAAGGTCTTTCATCACCATCATAAATATCCACCAGGGTGGGAGCATAGTCGGCCAGCTGTTCAGCTATTTTCTCTGCGGCCGTTTTGGTATGTTCTGTACTCGATCCGTAAATGATTGCTATTGACTTCATATGATTTATTTTGCTGTGTTTATACCGCAAAGATAATATAAGTTTTAACACAGCCAGCAGGATGAGCTGTAAATATCAAAGGCTGCGCAACAACGCAGCCTTTGATATCATGTGAAGCGGTTCATTGCTAACGGGTCAGGGTGCAAATGTGGTATACATTTTGAAGCTGTTGGCCGGAACGGAGATGCTCATTGTTGTAGTTGACACCTCGAGCGTCTCAGACGGGTTCATATAGTTATACCATTCTCCTGTTTTGGGGAAAGTAGTGGTTGCAGTGAAATCAGCATTGGTGAAATTCCCTGTTACCACCACCTGCTTCGCGTTGCCGAACGATGAGAGGGTGATAAAGCGGCCACTGTCCCAAAATGAGGGTGTCACCTGCCAGTTGAGTGTGGCAGTGGCGTTGAACAGCTCGGGATGATCGCGTCGCAGATCAAAAAGCGCTGCATAGGTGTCATAGAGCTGTTTGCGCTCTGGAACAGTGTAATAGTCCCATTTAATTGGTTTGCGTCCTGTGCGACCGTTTTCTTCGATAGAAACATCATATCCCAGTTCACCGAACTGCCACACCATCTTCGGGCCGGGAACGGTGAAGAAGAAGGCGGCATTTGTTCCCAGTTGTGACATTCGCGCTCCCAGGTCGGTTTTTAAAATTCCGTTGCCCCATTGTATCTGCTTGTAAGCAGCCCGTTCCTCGTCGTGACTCTCCATATAACTGACTTGAATGTGCTTCGGGTAGGTAGTATTCCAATAATAGTTGCTTGAAAGGTCCGACCCTTCCTTATAACCCATTGCAGTCTGACAATACTCGTTATTCAGCTTATGCCAGACCATCATTCCTGCATCACCCAACTCTTTTTCTTCCGATGCTTCTGCGAAATGCTCGAGGATCACCAGTGCATCCGGTTTCTCTGCTTTAATAGCGTTGTTGTAATCTTTCAGAATCGCAATGCGCGATGCGTCGTAATTACCGGCAGTTGACTCCGTTGATTGCTCTTGTGTGAATCCCTTGGTGAGATCGAACCGGAAGCCGTCGATGTTGTACTCATCCAGCAGGAACTGCAGGTTGCGTTTTACAAAGTTACGTACCAGCTCTGATTCATGATTAAAATCGTGAAAGACGGAGTAAGGGTGGGGTGCATCTACATTAAAATAGGGGTTGTTATCGGCTGTTTTATTGGTTGCACCATTCCACCACATCTTGGCAAAGGGGTTGGCTCCGGTGGCGTGGTTATAGACCACGTCAAGAATCACCGCCATGCCTCTTTTGTGACACTCATCGATAAACTCTTTGTACATCCGGTCGGTGCCGTAGGCTTTGTCCATGGCGAAGAAGAACGCAGGATTGTATCCCCAGCTATCGTTGCCGTCGAACTCCTGCACAGGCATCAGCTCGATGGCATTCACGCCGAGCGACTGCAGGTAGTCCAGCTTCTCCATCTTTTCCATCGCTCCGTAGATGTCGCCACTTTCCGTGAAGTCGCGCAGCAGCAATTCATAGATCACCAGATTGTCACGCGACGGTACCTGGAAATCGGGGATTTGCCAGTTAAATGTCTCTTGCTGAATCCTGAAAACAGAAACCATCCCAATCGCTCCCTCAGGGTAGGTCATGTTCTCCGGAGGATAGGTGGCAGCAGAGATGTATTTGTCGTTTTCCGGATCCAGCACCTTGCGGGCGTAGGGGTCGGCCACACGGATGGGATCCTTGCCTGTGTTGCCCAGGTAGTACTGGAAAGCATACTCTTTCGCCGGGTCGAGACCGGTGAGGGTAATCCACCAGCAACCAGCAGATTGGTCCCAGGTCATTTGTGAGTTGGACTCATTGCTCAATGTCCAGTTATTGAAGTCTCCTACCACATGGGCGAAATCTTTCCGCGCACCATACTTGTCCTTGTCGTACAGTACCAGTGTTACGGTGCTGTTGTCAACCATATTGATGCCATGCTGCAGTCCCGCAGGCATGGTACCTGTCTTGATGGCTCCCGGCTGGAACGGTTTGTATTTACTGTCGGTGATATTTTCAATAAAGGAGTCGTTTTCAATTCCTTTCTTAGTGCCGTCAGCACTCCGGATCACGATGCCGATCCTGTTGACCGGTGTCTCGCCGGAACCAAACCATTGGCGGATGGATGGTGAGAGCTTGATGCTCCAGGTGGAAGGCTCATCTGCCACCTTTGTCATTTTACATTTGGTGATGTTCTCATTCCACTCTGCCGGAACATACATCCAGGTTCCTTCGCTCACCACGCCGATATGGATATAGACATCGCCGGTGTAGTTGTACAGCGCGGAGTTTGAAGCAGCCTTGAACCAGATGGTCAGCTCCTTGTCGGCATCCACTTCTTCAGGACTCCAGGAGAGTCCCTCGCTGATGGTGACCGGTTGTTCCGGTTTAGGTTCCGGTTTCGGTGTCACCACCGGGTCATCGCCGCAGGAGATTGCGAAGAGGAGCAGCAAGAGGTAGAGAAGGCTTTTTATGGGATCTTTCATTGTTTGGGGCTTTGTAACATTATAGAACGAATTAGGAGCAAATCAATAACTTATTCCAACAGCAGCACCTCTTTGGGAGAAAGGGTCAGCGTTTCAACCAGGGTGATGGTTTTACCGGTAAGAAAATCCTTTGCACTGCTCCATCCTTGTATAGACTCTGCATAACGGTCAAGGTTTATTTCCACCTCTTTTGATGTCCCGTTCATGAATACCAGCACCTTTTTGTCACCCAGGAAGCGCTCATAGACGTAAACACCTTTCTGCAGCACATAGTGCTTCATGCCGCCGCGGGCGATCACCTCGTTGCCCTGCCGCCAGTGCAGCAGCTTGCTGAGGAAGTCGAACGCCTCGTTCTGGATTGCATCACGTCCTTCAGTCGTGAACTGGTTTGTTTTATCACCAGGCCAGCCTCCCGGTACATCGCGACGGATGTCACCGTCGCTGCGGCTCTTGTTGCCGTGCATCAGCAATTCCGTGCCGTAGTAGATCTGCGGCGTGCCGGGCATGGTGAGCAGGAAGGTGATCGCCTGCTTCCAGCCGGAGAGCTCCTTAGGATATTCTTTCAGAAAACGGTCGGTATCGTGGTTGTCGAGGAAACGCAGCACATTGGATATGTCGGGATAGATGAAATCGTAGGTCATATGGTCGTAGATACCGTGCAATCCGCCGTTCCATTCGGTGGTCTCTTCGAAGAAAGCATTATGCGAAAGACCCATGAAGCGGAAGTCCATCACCGTCTTTAATTTAGTATTGTACGGATTCAGGGGACTGTCTTTCTGCCAGAAGGCTGTCCCAATGGGATTGTTGAGCCAAGCCTCACCAACGATATTGTATTGGGGGTATTCTTTCTCCACCGCCTCAATCCAGTCCACCATCATGTCATAGTCGGCATAGGGATAGGTATCCTGCCGTATACCGTCCACACCGGAATATTCGATCCACCAGATACTGTTCTGGATGAGGTATTTCGCCACATGGCGGTTGCGCTGGTTCAGGTCGGGCATGGTAGGTACAAACCAGCCGTCTACCATCCTGCTCTTGTCGAATTCCGAAGCATAGGGGTCGAAATACATCTCTTTCATATGGGAGGTCTGCACATACTCATCCAGGTTGTTGAACCAGTCGGGTGAAGGAACATCCTTCAGCCAGGGATGATCGCTGCCGCAGTGGTTGAAGATCATGTCCATCACCACCTTCATCCCTTTGCCATGGGCGTCGCTGATCAGGTTCTTGTACTCTTCATTGCTGCCGAAGCGGGGATCCACACGGTAGTAGTCGGTGGTGGCGTAGCCATGGTAGGAGCCTCCCTCCATGTCGTTTTCCAGCACCGGGTTGAGCCATATAGCCGTCACCCCCAGGTCGAAAAGGTAGTCCAGCCTGTCGGAGATACCCTTCAGGTCACCGCCGTGGCGGGCATTGGGGTCCTCCCGGTCCACCTTGTATGGCATCTTCATGGCTATCTGGTCGTTCGACGGATCACCATTGGCGAAACGATCGGGCATGATCAGGTAGAGCACATCGGAGGAGCCGAAGCTTTCGATCGCCAGCCGTTCAGAGTTGCGTTCCTTCAGTTCATAGGGCAGGGTGAACTTTTTCATCCCACTGGTGAGGATCAGATTGAATGTCTCAGGTGCCGCCTTGGAAAGGTCCAGGTAGATCAGCAGATAGTTGGGGCTCTGCAGGGTGACCACCTCTTTGATGGTGATGTTTTTGGATGAAACGGCGGGTGTGTAGGCAGCGATATTTTCACCGCTCACCATCAGCTGAAGTTCTGTCTCCTGCATGCCGCTCCACCAATAAGCCGGATCGATGCTCACCTGTTGTGCCTGCAAGAGAGAAGTGATAAATATAAATGATAGGAGTATTGTTTTTTTCATCCTGATTCGTTTTCTTTTTGTTGATTTGATTTTATACAGCTGTCAGCTCTCAGCAATCAGCTTTCAACTAAATTTATTCAATAAAAGCATCGAGTGCTTTGGTCGGGCGGCCGTCGTTGCCCCAGGCACTGAGTGCATAACGACTCCACGAACGGGCACCCTGCGGTTCCCAGTATAAGACACCCAACCCTTTGCCGTCGGGGACCTCCTTCACTTTCCGGATCACCGCACGAAGCATCTCATAGGTGTTCTGTGGCTTGCTGTCTTCACCACCCACTTCCACTACCATCACCTCTTTGTTGTAACGGCTGGCCATATCGTTCAGGTTGAAGCCCAGGTCGTCGATGATCTCACTGTAGTCTGGTTTGTCTTCCAGCCAGTAGGGGTAGAACGACATACCGATGATATCATATTTAGCTCCCTGTTTCTCCGCATTGTCAAACCACCAGCGAAAACGTTCATTGTTGTTGCCCTGATCCACATGCAGGATCACCTTGCTGGCGGGACTGACCTCCTTGATGGCATCGTAGCCACTGTTGATCAGTTGAACGAGCTGAGGCCAGTTGTCGGTATGTCCTTCCGGATGAATCATGCCGGAAGGAATCTCATTACCCACCTGCACCCATTCGGGTGTTACTCCGGCCTCTTTCAAAGCAGTCATCACACTTTTGGTGTAATCATACAACGCCTCTTTGAGTTGTTCGAAGGAAAGGCCTTCCCACTCTTTGGGCTTATGCTGCTTGCCCGGGTCGGCCCAGCTGTCGCTGTAATGCAGGTTGATCATCACCTGCATGCCCCATTCCTTTGCCCGTTTGGCCATGGCAACCGTCTCGCCGGTGCTGCAGTGTCCGCTGAAGGGGTCATCGGATGGGTTCACCCAGGTACGCAGGCGGATGGCATTGATGCCGTGATCTTTCAGGATCTTGAAACAATCTTCTGCTTCCCCCCGGTCGTTGTAAAAGGTATATCCGCTTTGTTCCATCTGTGGCAGCCAGCTGATGTCGGCTCCCCGCACAAAGGAGGTGTCACTGCTCTCCGTCTCCGTCGTGTGCTGACAGGAGAGAAGAAGAAACAGCAGTGACAGACAGAAATAAACGGTTCTTTGCATACAATGATTTTTTGTGTGACTTGTCATGATCCATTTTTCCGATGGATCGCATGCCGGTTTATACAGATGGAAAAGCACGGCACTGGTGCCGCGCTTTTCCGATGAGATGCTCTATTGTTTTGTCATTGTGGCTTTAAACTGACTGGAGTCAGACAGATCGAGGGTGATCAGGTAAGTGCCTGCCTCTGCCACGGAAATATTATCCCCGCCATAGCCAAGGTTGTTCATGGCACCACCCAGGTTGATATCCCAACCGTTGTTGGCCCGGAACTTGAAGCTGCCACTTCCCAGTGAGGCGGTAACACTCCAGAGTCCGGTAACCGGATCATAGGTCATTGGTGTGGAGGTATCCCAGCCACCGGCTGTGGCATCACCAATCAATCCCCATTCGGTTTTCACCATCGTATAGACAGGACTTCCCGAGAGATCCACGTTTATTTTGTACATGCCTGCTTCGTCTACCTTCAGGTTGCCTCCTGCAGTGGAGAGAGTACCGCCTCCGCCGTCACCGTAGTTGGTGCCACTCCAGCTGGGTTCTGTTGTGAATTTGAACTCAGTTCCTGCCGCTCCGAAGTATACATACCCGTCATACTTGAAGTCGAAATTGCGGTTGTAGAGTGTGGGTGCCGTAGCGGGATCCCATCCCTGATGACCACCGGGCACATAGAGTGTCAGGTTCATCTCGCCGATCAACTCGATGGTGTAGGTGTATTCCATCATGTTGAGGGTGATTTTCACCCATCCCAGTTCAGTCACGCGCATGGCCTGCGCTCCTTCCAGGATGATATCTCCTTCCAGGGCGGTATTGCCATCCACCGGATTGCCCAGTACGCCATCCCACGAGGCTGCATCCTTACTCGATTTGGGCACAATCTTGAAGTATCCCGTCACATTATTGACCAGGATGGTGAAGATGGGGTCTTCATAGACATCCTTGCCGCTGTGGCTGAACTGGTAAGCTGCCAGATCATTGATATTCCATCCGTTGATATCGCCAATCAGGTAGTACTCCGTCTCAATCACCGGCCCTACAGGTGTCACGGTGACCGGTCCCAGTACAATGGGTGTGGGTATCTGTGTCGAAGATGTTCCGTCAACGATATAATAGGTAGCACGCAGATAAATGGTGCGGGCGTTGGGTGCTTTCCCGTAGAGGCTTTTAACCGCTTCATTCAGGTCGGCAGCAGTCACGGTTGCTGTATTCTGATCACTGGTAGCAGGGAGTGCCACTGCTGTGGTAAAATCCTGTGTCGCTGATGCCTCTACCATGAATTTCACGGCGGCACCTTCGGCCAGTGCCGGTGTGGCAGTAGTCTTGATCGCTTCCAGTGGTGTTTCTGCTTCGAGCTTTTCTTCCGTCAAAACAACAGGAGTGCTGAGCCCCGATCCCAGGGCAAAGGTAAATCCGGTAACCGTTTGTGCGGCCTCCTGCTCATACGCTTGTGGCGGAGCGGCTACATGGTCGTACACATCCTCACATGCATTCATCAGGATGAAAGCAAGCAGTGTGGCAAATAGGTATGTTATTTTTTTCATGTTGTGTAATATTTTAATGGAAAACCTCTCTCCTCTGAAAGAGGTTTTCCGGTTCTGCCTGTTTATTCAATCTTGCCTGTCCTTGCGGTAAAGTTTATATAAAGACGCTGGCCTGCATTGCCGGTTACACGCTCCTGGTCATCACCTGCGCCGCGGGGAATGAAGACACCGTTGAATACCAGGAATTCGGTATGCCACCACTCCTGTCCCGGCAGCTTAATGCTGGCGCGCACTTCACCTGTGTTCGTGAAAGCAGGGGAGACAAAGGAAGCATCAGCTCCCAGAGAGAGGGCCGGCACTGTAAAACGATACTTTTCATCCGTAGTATCCCAGTTGCCTCCGGCCGTTTGTCCCTGCAGCTGCACATTTGGCGGATAGAAATCGACCGCATAGTCATAGTCACGTCCATTGATGGTGGTTGTCACCACAGCAATGTACCATCCCGGATTCCCGATGCCGAAATTACCGCCTGCGTCGGTGACGCCCGCCAGTGTGGCTGACTCTGCGCCGAGGGTTGCCTGGCCAAAGCCAAACTCGTTTCCGTCCCACGCCTTGGCGGTGTTGAATTTGATTTGTGCATTATCGCCGTCACCGGTCTTTCCCAGGTACTGCATCGCCCAGAATTTGCCGGGGGTACCCCATACGGGAATCATTTCAGTAGCTCCGTCCCAGCTCCAGTTACCGGCCACATTGCCTATAAGATACATGTTCTCCGGCATCACCATCGGATCGAGTGCAAAGTAACCTTTCACCTGCGGGAGGGTGATCACATTGGAATAAACCTGTCCCACATTCTTTTCGTTCAGTTTGGAGGAGAGGCGAACATAGAGCGGGTGCGGATCAGCAGGGTATGCACTCTCGTCGGTGATACCATGCATGCCGACCAGTGCCAGTGCCAGATCGGCAGCGTTGATCGCGAATTTCGCCGTGGTATAGCTGCCGGGCAGTGTCACATAATCCGCAAAATCGTTCGTGAGAGATACCTCTACACTGTAGATGGCTACCGCGGTAAAGCCATAATCGGGTTGTGACGTGGTGAACTCAATGGTTTCCGTGTTCTTCAGGTCGTAAATACCTGAGGCATATTTCGGCACGTTGAGCACGAAGCTCTCCGGCTGCTGCAGCACAACGTTTTCATCCTCCTGGCACGACCAGCATAGTCCGAGAAAGGCCAGCAGTACTATGATATTATATGTTTTCTTCATCGTTTCTTCTTTTAGAAATTCATTGTATAACAAATCAATAACCGGTGTTTTGTACCAGGTTTATGTTGGCTCCCAGGTCGTCTGCCGGTATAGGGAATACATTGAGATAGCTCTCCACGGCTCGTCCTTCAGGTACATTTCCTTTCCAGGGCCAGAGATAGGAGGATCCGGCAAGCTTGCCGAAACGAACCAGGTCGGTACGACGTTGTGCCTCATAGAAGAATTCACGTCCTCTCTCATCCAGGATATAGTCCAGCGTAAGCTCTCCCGCTGTAATGGCAGCAGCATTGTCATCGCTGTAAGAGCGTTTGCGCAGGTTATTCACCAGCTGCAGTGCTGTTGCTGCATCACCGCCTGTACCACCGCGCAACACCGCTTCGGCATAATTGAGATAGATCTCACCCAGACGGAAAAGTGGGAAATCGGTGAAGGCAATATTGCTGGGGGGGAGTGTGCCGTCGCTGTTACGGTTGTAATATTTCACCACAGGAATACCGTTGTTGGTAAAGAGGGATGGATCCACGATCTCCACGTTTTCGGTATAATCGAGACGCAGCATGGAGAAGCGGCTGTCGGCTTCATGCTGATACTCGCGTTCAAAGGTTCTCAGCAGGGCGCTGGTGGCGCGGTTACCCTGCCATGCTCCCACAGCATTCACCTCAGCCTGCAAATCGGAAGGTTCCGTCGAACTGAGCAGGAAGGTCATCCCTCCCCAGGTCTGTGTATCTTCACCTTCATAGCGGATAGGGAAAATGATCTCTGCAGATTTGTGGTTGTCCGCCTTGAATACATTGGCATAGACCGGATCAAGCAGGTAATTCACAGCCATCACCTTCTTACTGTAGGTAATGCTTTCAGTATATTTTTTTACACCTATATAGGTCTCAGCATTCAGGTAGAGACGGGAGAGCAGCGCCCAGTTGGCCGCTTTGTGTGCGCGTCCGTAGTTGGTTGTATTGTAACCCACAAACGGGTCGAGCATATCTGGTTCGCAGGCAATCAGCTCTTTTTCGATGTAGTCGAACAGGTCGGCAGCCATGATCTGAGGGGGAAGTGTGCTTCCCACTGGGCTCTCTTCGTTGACGAAAGGTACGTTCCTGAACATATCGAGCAGATAGTAGTAAGCCAGCGCACGTTGAAAACGGGCTTCAGCCCTGTAGCTGACAATCTCGGCCTGATCGGCCGCGCTTACCCCTCTGCTGTTTAACACCTCTTCCGTCGTCTCTCTCAAAAAAGCGTTGGCCAGGTTAATCTGGTAGTAGAGACGATAGTAGAAACCCTTGATAAATACATTACTTGCTGACCAGGTGTTGTAGTTCAGGTCGGGAATACCCACATCGTTCCAGGCGCAGTGTGCCTCATCGGTGGGCAGTTGCTGCAGGTTCCACAGTCCTCGCAGGAAGGATGCCTGGCTACCGCCATCCACACCCGCCACGTCGGGGTCGCCATCACCGCCGCTGTTGCCGCTGATGGCCAGTCCTGCATAAATCTTAGCCAGCAGTTCCTGGTAAGGCCCAATTTCACTTCCGAATACTACATCCGATACCAGCTCTTCCTTGTCGAGCGGTATGGTGTTCAGATCGTCCACACAGGATGAGACACCTCCGGTCATCAGGCTGAGCAGTACGAACAATAGAATAGTATATTTAGCTGTTTTCATACGAAAATATTTTATTTTTTTCATTAAGGTGATGAAACGTGGACTGAGTGTCGAAACCTACTTGCTTCATTTTACATTCATGCCCGTTTCACCGATCTTTCAGGAATTAAAAATTTAAATTAAGTCCCAGAATGAATACACGTGGGTGCGGATAGATGTTATTGTCTATACCGTTATTGGTAAATTCAGGGTCGAGGCCGTCATATTTCGTGATAACAAAAGGATTTTGTACCGTGAAATGGATCCTGCCGGATTGCGGGTTGTTCAGCAGATGGGTAAAGTTGTAACCCAATGAGATGTTATCCATCTTCAGGAAGGACGCATTCTGGATGTAATGGCTCGATTGATACTGCACTGCTTCGAAATTGGTGAAGGTGGCACTGTTTACCCTGTTCTTCAGCCACCCGGAGGGGTCGAAAGTGGTGTTTTTCGATTGTCGGTTCGACTGGATATTGTTATAGGCATAGTTGCCTATGTTGCCGCGTAAGGAGAAGTTGAAATCCCAGTTCCTGTAGGATAGCTGAGAGGACAATCCCATGTAAACGTCCGGAGCCGCATTTTTATAGACGATCAGGTCATTCTCATTGATGGCACCATCGGCGTTCTGGTCGACATATACGCCTTCAACCGGCCTGCCTTCCTCGTTGTAAACCTGCTCGTACACATAAAATGAACCGGCCGGATAATTGACTGCATGGATGGCAATGTTATTGCCCGTGCCACCATCGATGCCACCAAAACGTACCCCTACATAGTTGGGATCATCGTTGATGGTCAGTTTGGTGATTCTGTTCTGGTTATACGTCACATTGTAGCTCAGGTTCCAGTTCCAGTCCCTGCTGACTACCGGACGTCCCGTGATGGTGAACTCAACTCCTTTGTTCTCCAGCTCACCCACGTTGGTGAGCAACTGGTTGCTGAAGTTGGTTCCCGCAGCGATACCAACGGTATTCAGCAAGTCTGTGGTCTTGCGATAGTAAACATCAAAGGCACCACTGATGCGGTTGTTCAGGAAACCGTAGTCGAGACCGGCGTTATAGGTGGCTGTCTCCTCCCATTTCAGGTTCTCGTCATACGCCAGCGGGCGAATGAGTGAAATCATCTGATCGCCAAAGAAATAGTTGGCTCCTGCCTGGCTGTAACTGTATCGTCCCATCCAGGGGTAATCACCGCTGCCCAGGTTCTGTTGTCCTGTCACACCGTAACCTAAGCGCAGTTTCAGGTCGGACATCACCCCGCCGGCATCAGCCATGAATGGCTCGTTGATAATTTTCCAGGCGAAAGCAGCCGACGGAAAAAGACCCCATTTGTTGTCGGGACTGAATCGGGATGAGCCGTCGTTTCTCAATGTGAGTGTCAGTAAGTAACGGTCCAGAAGTGCGTAGTTCAAACGGCCAAAGAAGGAGACCACGAAGCTCTCTGTAGAGTAATCGTTGCCGTCCCTGTAGTACGCATTTCCAGTCTCGGCAGCCTTGGCGGCCGAATAGGGATAGGTGTTGTCCGATTCATTGTAGAACCGTTGCCAGGAATAACCACCCATGACATCGAAGCGATGGATGTCCAGATCCCTGGCATAATTCAGATAAAAATCGAGCAGGGTGTTGCTCTTGTACTGGCTGTAAGTGGAATTTTCGCCCCAACCCGATTTAAAACTGCCCCAGGTATAGCTCATCGGTGAGTTGTCCTCAATGATCACATCCCCCTCACTTTTGGAAATATCATATCCTACGTTGAGGTTGGCTCTCAGTTCTTCCAGGAACGGCATCCTGTAATCAAGTTGTATGTTGCCAATACTGCGCATAACTTCTGAGTTGTCATGTTTTTGCATCAGAATGGCGAGCGGATTGGACAGTGCAATGTCGATGGGTGTTCCGTCAGGTTTCAGTGTCATATGATAACCATTGCCATAGGCAGAAGGTGTTGCTGCATAGACCGGCATAGTGGGGTCAAACTGGGTAGCCGAGTTGATCGCTCCCTGGTCTGCAAAACGGTTGGTGTTGTACATCCCCCTGGCGTTCAGCTGTACCCTGAGCTGATCATCAAAGAAGCTGGGAGAGAGATTCACGCTGCCGGTATACCTTTCCAGATTGGACGTTCTCAGGATACCGTTTTCATTGGTGTATCCCACAGATACACGATAGGGCAGTATCTCCGCTGCCGTGCCGGATACACTCAGGTTATGGTCTGTGCTGGCAGCTGCTCTGTAGAAGATCTTATCCTGCCAGTTGGTCTCGGTATTACCCAATGCGGTTGCCTGCTGGCTATCTTCGCCAAAGGAGCTGATCACATAGTTTCTGAACGTGGGGGCATCCATCACGTCTACTGCGCCTGTACGGGTACTTACCGAGAAGTTGCCGTTGTACGAGATTTTAGCGGCGCCGCCCGCACCTTTCTTGGTAGTGATGATAATAACACCGTTGGAAGCGCGGGACCCATAAATGGCAGTTGCCGAAGCATCTTTCAATACGGTAAAGGTCTCGATGTCGTTTGAATTGATGGTGCTCAATGGATTGGACATCCCGCTTACACCCGTGGCGTTATCCACCGGTACACCGTCGATCACGATCAGCGGATCGTTACTGGCCGACATGGAGGAACCACCACGAATACGGATGCTGGCAGCCGATCCCGGAGCTCCACCCGACGATACAATGCTCAGACCGGCCACTTTCCCTGCCAGCAGATCGGACGGGGAGGTTGCCAGCCCTCTGTTCAGCCTAGTGGCATCCACCGCCACGACAGAGCCTGTAGCGTCATCTTTCCGCACGCTACCATAACCAATCACCACCAGTTCTTCCAGTAACTCAGTGTCTTCTTCCATCACAATCCGGATGTTTGTTCTGTTGTTGATGGAAATAGTCTGGGGTCTGTAGCCAATGTAGCTTATCTCCAGCACACCGTCAGCCGGCGCCTGCAGCATGAAGTTGCCGTCATAATCGGTCACTGTCCCCGATGAGGTTCCCTGTAACAGAATGTTGGCGCCAATAATGGGTTCACCGCCGCTGTCCGTCACCGTTCCCCGTACATTTATCGTCGTGCCTGTCTGGGCACTGACCGATAAAACCATTAGCATACCCGATAACACCGTCATCAGGAAAGCTTTCCTGTTTTTTTTCAAATTTAAATGCATTTTTTGTTAACGTTATAAGATTAACTGATTAATACTCTCTTTATTCTCTATAAATGACAGAAACGGTACAATGAAAGGTTAATTTTTCATTGTATCATTCCCTCCGCTAATGGCACAAAGTTAAATGAACCTGGAGGGTATGGTGCTGAAAAAGGTGGTTTTAACCTCCTTCGCCTGTGCAATCGATTGCATTTTTGAAGTGTAAAAAATATACTATCAATTAGTTATCCGATGGTGTGCGGAAACGAATAATTGATAAATATAATGATAAAAGTGTTAAACAGGGACAGAAAAAGCCGTTTATACCTTTCTTTTTGTTCCGGTTAGGGGATGATTGGTCTGTTTTGGGTATTGGCTTACCGGTAAGCTGTCTTATTTTTTTTTCTCTGCTTTACGCATTGCCAAGACTTCCTTTCTTTTGGGTCTTTTAGTGGTAATGATTCTTCTGAGCTTCATGAGAAAGCGTTTGCTGGGTTTGCTCTTCAAATAGGTTTCGATGTGGCGTGCCCGTTTTTCTTCCAGTATCTGGTCGATTCGGATGAGGATTCCCGACTCTTCTACCTGTCCGAACTCGTCGTTGATCGCGGTGCCAAAAAAACGCATGGTTGGCGACAGGTTCATATAGGCATTGATCAGTGGTGGGATGTTCCATCCCAGGGCTCTCACTTCCCTGTTGAGAATTTTATAGTCATCCCTGAAATGCTTTCCGTGGAACAGGATTCTCATTTTTTCCTCGTCTGTACCTGTGATAAGGGGGTCGATAGGTGTGACAAGCTTATATTCGTCGGGGAAGTGCTTGTGGAGAAAATAGAGGATCATGTTGCGCGCCTCTTTATTGTAGGTGCCGTACATGGTTACTTTACCGAAGAAATAATTAATGCCGGGATCGATCACGGTGAGAGCACCCAGTCCGTCCCACAGGTTGTCGAGGGCGAAAATACCCTTTCTTCCCAGCAATGTGGACTGGTATTCCAGTGAGACAAAGGAACGGCCCAGTTCAACCGTGGTAGGCAGAAAATCGGTGATGAACTGCTGCGAGAAATGGTAAAGATGGGCTGTGGCCAGCATCGGTTTGCCCTGCTCGTTGAACTCCACATCCGTACCATAGATGAAACGGTAGCCTCCCAGTATCTCTTCATTCTCAGGATCCCAGACAATCAGCTGCCGATAAGGCACATCCATCAGGTCATACTTGTCGATATCTGCTTCCAGTCCGGTACCACCTCCGTAATGACGAAACGCGATCTCACGCAACCGGCCCACCTCACGCATCAGGTTGGGCGAATCATGGGCCGTGAACACATATATTTCATTGTTGGCCTTGTTGGTGATTCTTACCCGTTTCTGAACGGTGAGCTCACTTTTTATCAAATCTTTGTTTACCGGTTCTATGATCTTTTCCATACTTTGGTTGCATTACATGTTTTTTTCACTTCAGTGAATACACCACCTCCTTGACATACTGTGCCCACGCTGACGATGTCTTTGAATCGTCGAAGGTTTGCCAGGGAATAGGATTGCCAAAGGTGATCGTAAAGGTTTGATGGCTGTTTTTAAACATTTCGTCCGGCAGATAAATCAGTTCTATATTGAATTTGATGCCGGCCGCCTTGCGGATATTGGCGAAATTGTAAAAGAAGTTGGAGTTTCTGCCTTCGAAATGTACCGGAATGACATCTCTTTTGTATTCCACCGATTTGATGATGAAGCTCTTCATCCATTCCAGGTCCCTGATCTCTCCTTTTTGTTTTCGGGAACATAAGCCGGCAGGAAACGTGATGATCTGGTTGTCGGATGTATACGCTTCGTTGATCCATCGGGCCGAATCCCTGGCCTGTGCTCCGTATTTGTTGACAGGGATAAAAATGGGCTTCAGCGGATCAATATAATAAAGGATATCGTTCACAAGGTATTTGATTTTACCATTGAACATCTTTCCGACAACAGAAGAGAGGCAGATGCCATCCAACCCCCCCAGCGGGTGATTCGACGCAAAGACATAACGGCCGGTGCGGGGAATATTTTCTTCTCCCTTCAGTTGAAGAGTCAGTCCGAACTCATTCTTCACCAACGCGTGCATAAACTCCACCCCTTCCGCATCACGGTTTCGTTCCAGAATGCCGTTGATATCTTCCTGGTGAACAGTCCGCTTCAAATAACGGATTAAAAAACCGGGGATTTTATTGTAATATTTCGGGGTTTTGCCCTTTAAAACTTTATCAATGTCAATCCTGAATGCATTGTGTAGGCTCATTGCATTTTCCTCAACTTCAAATTCGTCGCAAATGTACAAAAATTAGTCAAAGCAAGAGATACGATTGGAAATATTTATTCTCTCCACCAGAAAGTGGGGAAAATGACTTTTCCAGTATATTTTTTTATCATTCAGATAGTCAGTGTTATAGATTGTAGTTTCAGGCTGTTGATAACTTTTTAAAATTTTTTTGGGGGGAAAAGTGGGGAGAAGTGGATAATTTTGTACTTTTACAGTGTGTAAATCTCTATTGAATTGAATTTGATGTAGAAATGTTACAATTTCTGGGAAATATGGAGGCAAAAGCCGATGCAAAAGGAAGAATTTTTGTGCCGGCCATTTTTCGTAAACGTCTGCAGGGCGAGGGCGAAGATTTTTTGGTGCTTCGGAAAGATATTTTTCAGGAATGTCTTGTCCTCTATCCCGGAAGTGTATGGGAGAAAGAGATAGAGACACTTCGGGGCAGATTGAACAAGTGGGACAGAGAACAGCAGCAGATTTTTCGCCAGTTCGTGCTGGATGCTGAACGGCTGGAAATGGATGCGAGCGGGCGTGTGCTAATCCCCAGACGCTACCTGCAGATGGTCTCTATCGAGGCGGATGTGCGGTTCCTCGGAGTGGATGAAACCATCGAGGTTTGGGCGAAAGAGAAGCTGGAAAAGCCGCTGGTGGATCCCGATGTGTTTTCTTCAAAATTACAGCAACTGATGGCGCAATTACCCTAGAAACAGGGGAAATGGCTATTGGATAATTAAATAACATCTCAGCAATGGCAGTCAACAACAGGCAGACGGAAATGTATCACACTCCGGCATTACTCAGGGAAAGCGTTGGCGGATTGCATGTCATTCCCTCCGGTGTGTATGTGGATGTCACCTTTGGGGGAGGCGGCCATTCCCGGGAAATCTTAAGCCGGCTGGATGATGACGGCCGGCTGATCGCTTTTGATCAGGATGAAGACGCGGCTCAGAATGCGTTTGACGACAGGCGGTTCATCTTTGTGCGAAGCAATTTCCGTTTCCTGAAGAATTTTTTGCGTTATTATGAGATAGAGCAGGTGGATGGTATCCTGGCCGACCTAGGTGTTTCGTCCCATCATTTCGACGATTCTGCGCGCGGTTTTTCGTTCCGCTTTGAAGGAGAGCTGGATATGCGGATGAACCGCAACGCACATCAGAAGGCTGCCGATATCCTCAATGCGTATTCAGAAGAGAAATTAGCGGACCTCTTCTTCCTGTACGGGGAGTTGAGGAATGCCCGTAAGATTGCCTCTGCCATCGTGGCGTTCAGGGAAGCAAAAAAGTTTGCGGAGACGAAGGACCTGCTTTCAGTGTTGGAGCCGTTCGCCTTTAGAGACAGAGAGAAAAAAATTCTGGCACAGGCTTTCCAGGCACTTCGTATCGAGGTGAACGGTGAGATGGAGGCACTGAAGGAGATGCTTACCCAGGCGCTGCAGGTGTTGAAGCCGGGTGGGCGGTTGAGTGTGATCTCCTATCACTCACTGGAGGACCGGTTGGTAAAGAATTTTTTCAGGACCGGTAATTTTGAGGGAGAGCTGATCAAGGATTTTTACGGTAACGTGGAAACCCCTTTTGAACTGATCAACCGGAAAGTGATTGTACCTGCTGAAGAGGAGCAACAACTAAATCCTCGCTCCCGGAGTGCCAAACTTCGCATTGCGGAAAAAAAGTAATTAATAATTAAGAAATAAGAAAAATAAAGCTGACCGCTGATCGCTGAAAGCTATAAAAATATGAAAATCAAGTTCGATAACATACGCAAATCGTTTGTCCATGTTTTTGGAGGAAGTGTTCTCACTGAGAATTTCTTCCTCCGGAACATGAGATTTCTTCTTGTGATCGTGCTGATTATGATATTGTTTATCAGTCACCGTTATGCCGTGTTGCAGCAGATGTCGGAAATTGAACGACTCGAGCGGGTGCTGAAGGATGCGAAATATGAGTCGCTCACCATTTCATCCAGCCTCACGGAAGCGGGCAGGCAGGGAGAGATTGAACGGCGGGTGGAGGAGGCCGGTCTGGATTTGACAGTAACGAATGAACCGGTCTATTATATTGATAAATAGTCTTCTTGGAATTCAATGATGATGGAAGAGCCAAACAGAAAAGACAAAAAGGGTGTTTTAGGAAGATACGGACTGATCGTGTCGGTGATGATGCTGTTTGCTGTGATGATCATCTTTTCGGCAGCTAAGATTGTGTTTACCGCTGAAGGGAAAAAATGGCGTGAGGTAGGTGAGAAGGAGACCGTCATCAGAGATCGTGTCATCCTGCCCAAAAGAGGAAATATATATACGTTCGATGGTAAATTGCTGGCTACCACCGAGCCTCTTTACAGCATTTATATGGATTTCTGGGCAGACGGCATCGAGAAAGATACACTGATGAAGTATGCAGGGGACCTTTCAGTGGCGTTGGCCAAAAAATTTCCCGACAGAACCGCCTCCCAATATAAGAATGTGATCCTGAACGGTTGGAAGATGCGTGAAAATGAGGAGCGGCAGATAAGGGAGAATGAAGCAAGAGGTATCGACAAGAAAGTCCCGATTCGTTCCCGTTATGTGAAGATATTACGCAGGGACATCTCCTATGTGGACCTCAAGGAGATTCGGTCCTATCCGTTCTGGAACCAGCGTTCCAACCGCAGCGGGCTGATAGCCGAAGAGCGGAATGCCCGCAAGAAACCTTTCGGAAACCTGGCTACCCGTACGGTGGGAAATGTGTATAAAGACCTCGATAAGGGTGGTGCCAGCGGGCTGGAGCTAAAATATGATTCACTGCTGCGGGGTGTGCCGGGTGTGAAGTTTCGACAGAAAATCCAGGGGAAATGGATGGATGTAGTGGAAAAACCCGCCGCGGAGGGTTGGGATATCGTTACCACCATCGATGCCGATATACAGGACATCGCCGAGCGCTCCCTGCGCGATAAGCTCATTGAGACGGAAGCAGAGTCGGGAACAGCGATCATTATGGAGGTGCAAAGCGGTGAAATTAAGGGTATCGTGAACCTCGATCGCATAGGTGAAGGAGTGTATGCCGAAGGAAATCCAAATGCTTTCTCCTACATGAATGAGCCGGGATCAACTTTTAAGACCGTGACGGTGATGGTCGCGCTCGATGATGGAGTAGTGACGCCTACCGATTCATTTCATGTGGGTAGCGGTCTTTTTCAATACAACAAGAGATGGGTGAGAGACCATTACTGGCGTCGCGGTCAGGACCGTGGTTATCTTACGGTGGCAGAGGGTATAGCAATCTCATCCAACGTCGTGATGAGTAAAATTGCACTGAAGGGATATGAAAACAATCCCACCAAATTTGTGGAAGGAATTGACCGGATCGGATTACGAAAACAACTGAAGTGGGATGTACCGCTCAGCGGCATTGAAGGAACCTCTTCCATACGCTTCCCGGACGATAAGACGAACTACTGGTCGAAGACCACCCTTCCCTGGATGTCTTTCGGCTATGAGTCGAAGATACCGCCCATCTATATGCTGATGTTTTATAATGGTATAGCCAATGGCGGGAAGATGATCAAGCCCTTTATTGCCAAACAATTTATTGAAGACGGCCAAGTGGTGAAAGATGTGGTGTCGGAAGTGGTGAATCCGATGATGTGCAAGGAGACCACATTGCAGCAGATACAGGAGATGCTGGTAGGAGTGGTGAAAAAAGGTACGGCTAAGGTGGTGGCCTCTGATTATTTTTCCGTTGCGGGGAAAACGGGAACGGCCCAGATAGCTTCGGGTGGCGGTTACGGTGGCTATTATGTCTCCTTTTGCGGCTATTTCCCTGCCGATAAGCCCATGTATACCATCTTCGTGGGACTGAGAAAACCGCAGGGTGTCCCTTCGGGCGGAGGGATGGCCGGCATGGTGTTCAAAAATATAGCGGAGCAGATCTATGTGAGGAAAGTACAACTCGCCGTGGAAGACTGCAAGGTCGATTCTACACTGCAGAAGCATCCTCCGCTGAAGAACGGTAACTGGGATTATAGCCAGACAGTGTTGGCTGCTTTGCAATTCCCTGTCGGGAACCTGGAGCAGGCAGCCGATTGGGTGAAGGTGAAGCATGACAGCATCACGTATCAGCCGCAGGCGATTGTACTAAACGGATTCCTCGTCCCCGATGTGCGGGAGATGGGAGCACGTGATGCCGTCTACCTGCTGGAGAAATCAGGGTTAAGGGTGAACCTTAGCGGCGCAGGAAAGGTGGTCTCTCAATCCTTCCCTCCCGGACAAAAACTGGTCAAAGGAACAACAATCAGCATCACATTACAATAACGGGTATGAAACTGAGTCAATTAATTGATCAATGTAAGGTCATTGCCATCCGCGGTAACGAAGCAACAGAGGTGACATCAGTCACTTCCGATTCACGCACGGTTCAGCCGGGATCTCTGTTTATCGCTGTAGAGGGGATCTGTACCGACGGCCATTCCTATATCGGCAAAGCGATAGAAAAGGAAGCTGCCGTGGTGGTATACGACAAGCCCATGATTGAAGAGTATTTTTCCCGCGTGACCTATGTGCAGGTTGAGGACAGTGCTGTGGCAATGGCCCTGATTGCCTCTGAATGGTACGGGAATCCCTCACAACAGCTCAGGCTGGTGGGTGTTACCGGTACAAACGGTAAGACGACCATTGCGACACTGTTATACCGGATGTTCCGTCATGTAGGATATCCTGCCGGTTTGCTTTCCACCGTGGCCAACTATGTGAACGATGAACAATATCCTACCACCCATACCACGCTCGACCCGCTCACACTCCATTCTTTTCTTCGCAGGATGGTGGATGCCGGATGTGAATACGCCTTCATGGAGGTAAGTTCACATGCCATCCATCAGAAACGGGTATACGGACTCCATTTTGTGGGTGGCATCTTTACCAATCTCACCCAGGATCATCTCGACTATCACAAAAACATGCTGGAATACCGAAACGTGAAAAAGGCGTTTTTCGATCATCTTCCGGCTGAGGCATTCGCCCTGACCAATATCGATGATAAGAACGGGGCGGTGATGCTGCAGAATACAAGTGCGAAGAAACTGACCTACTCCATTCAGCGGTTGGCCGATTTCAAGGCACGCATTTTTGAGAAACATTTCGATGGAACCGATATCGAAATAAACGGGAAAGCAGTGACCGTTCAGTTTGTAGGCGTATTTAATGTGTATAACCTGTTGGCGGTGTATGGGGCGGGTACGCTGCTGGGCCTCCACCCGGATGAGGTGCTGCGTGTGCTTTCTTTGTTAACACCCGTGGCCGGTCGCTTTCAGACCATTCGTTCGCCGAAGGATTATACAGCCATCGTGGATTATGCACACACACCCGATGCGCTCACCAACGTGTTGAACGCCATTCATGAAGTACTCGAAAACAGGGGCCGTATTATTACGGTGGTGGGCTGCGGTGGTAACCGCGACAAAACAAAACGACCTCTCATGGCCCGTGAAGCGGTGGTACTCAGCGATAAGGTGGTGCTCACCTCCGATAATCCGCGCTTTGAAGAGCCGGAGGCCATCCTTCAGGATATGATCACCGGCCTGACGGAGGAACAGAAAAATTCGGCACTCACCATCGTGGATCGCCTTGAAGCCATTAAGACAGCATGTGCCCTCGCGCTGCCGGGAGATGTGGTGCTCATAGCCGGCAAAGGGCATGAAGATTATCAGGAAATAAAAGGGGTGAAGTATCATTTCGATGATATGGAAGAGGTGGAGAAGATATTTCTCCAAGAGTAAAGAATATATTTGATTAGTTGATTTACTGATGTGCTGATTAGCAAATTAATTAATCAACAAATCTTCAAATCAATCAATTATCAAATCTAAGGATGCTATATTATCTTTTTGAATATTTAGACAGTCTCGATTTTCCCGGAGCGGGTATGTTCCAATATGTGATGTTTCGCTCTGCCATGGCCTTCATTTTCTCTCTGCTGATAGGGATCTTTGCCGGCAGGAAAATTATTAATAAGCTTCAAAAGAAACAGATAGGCGAAACGATCCGCAATCTTGACCTGGAAGGGCAATACAGCAAGCGCGGTACTCCCACCATGGGAGGGGTCATCATTATTCTCTCCATATTGGTGTCTGCCTTACTTTTTGGGAAGCTGGAGAACAGTTATATGATCCTGATGCTGGTCAGTACCGTCTGGCTGGGTTTGCTCGGTTTTGCGGATGATTACATCAAGGTGTTCAAAAAGGATAAGGAAGGATTGAAAGGAAAATTCAAAATTGTGGCACAGGTGGGACTGGGATTGATTGTAGGATTGACCATCTATTTTAGTCCAGAGATCGTGGTGCGCGAGAACACGGAGCTGCGGGTGAATAATATAATTGAGGATGTAACGTACCAGAGCGAGGATGTGAAGACCACCAGCACCACCATACCCTTTGTGAAGAACAATAACTTCGATTACAAATGGCTCGTGAGCTGGATGGGCGATTATGCCGATGAGGCAGTATGGATTGTCTTCATCCTTGTGGTGATCCTGATTGTGACTGCCGTGTCGAACAGTGCCAACCTGACGGACGGTCTGGATGGGATGACCTCCGGCTTGTCTGCCATCATAGGGGTTGCGCTGGGCATCCTGGCCTACGTGTCGGGGCGTGTCGATTTTGCCTCCTACCTGAATATCATGCACATTCCCGGCGGTGATGAGCTGATGGTGTTTGCCTCTGCCTTCGTGGGAGCATGTGTGGGCTTTCTCTGGTACAATGCCTATCCTGCGCAGGTGTTCATGGGTGATACCGGCAGCCTGACACTGGGAGGAATCATCGGGGTTTTTGCCGTGCTGATCCATAAAGAGCTATTGCTGCCCATCCTGTGCGGCATCTTTTTTGTAGAGGCGCTCTCCGTGATCGCACAAGTCTCCTATTTTAAATACACGAAAAAGAAATATGGTGCCGGCAGGCGTATCTTTAAGATGACACCCCTGCATCATCATTACCAGAAACCAGGCGATGGCAGCATCGACGCCCTTGTCCAAAGGCCGTACGTTCCGCTGGCAGAACCCAAGATCGTGAGTCGTTTCTGGCTGGTCGGGATGATCCTGGTTGTCCTCGCACTGGCTACACTCAAGATGAGGTAACAACAAGGACTGATTGAAGTGACGTTGACTATGAGTGATAAATTGATGGTTATTCTGGGTGGTGGCGAGAGCGGCGTAGGTTCCGCGATACTCGCACAGAAAAAAGGATTCAGTGTGTTTCTGTCTGATAATGGCCTGTTAAAGGAGGAGCACCGGGAGACGCTGAGAGCATACAATATTGATTTTGAGGAAGGAGGACACACCGAAGTGAAGGTATTGCAGGCCGATGAGATCGTGAAAAGCCCCGGCATCCCCGACACGGCTCCGCTGATGCAGAAAGTGCGGGATAAAGGGATTCATGTTATCTCCGAAATTGAATTTGCCGGTCGCTATACCAATGCCAGGATGATTTGTATCACCGGCAGCAACGGAAAAACAACCACGACCAGCCTGATCTATCATATCCTGAAATCGGCCGGGTTGAATGTGGGATTGGGCGGAAACATCGGGAAGAGTTTTGCACGTCAGGTGGCAGAAGAGCATTTCGACTACTATGTGCTGGAACTGAGCAGCTTTCAACTGGAAGGTGTCTATGATTTCAGGGCAGATATCGCGGTGCTGCTGAACATCACACCCGATCATCTGGATCGCTATGACCATAACCTCCAGCACTATGTGGATGCAAAAATTCGCATCATCCGCAATCAAAGAATGGAAGATGCTTTCATTTACTGGATCGACGATCCCATTGTCACCAAAGAGATCGAAAAACTGAAGCCGGTGGTAACCACCTATCCTTTTGGTAAACAAAAGAAAGCGGATGCGGTTGCTTATACGGAGAACGGGAAGATGATTATTCATACAAAAGAACGGGAATTCAATATGGAATTGGAATTACTGGCCCTGGAGGGTATGCACAATGTATACAACTCATTGGCATCGGGGATTGTGGCTAAATTGATGGATATCAGCGATGAACAGCTGCGCACCTCACTGTCCGACTTCAGGGGCGTTCCGCACCGGCTGGAGAAGGTGGCCTCGGTACGCGGGGTGCAGTATATCAACGATTCCAAGGCTACCAACGTGAACTCCTGCTGGTACGCGCTGCAGAGTATGCGTACCCGGACGGTGCTTATTCTCGGCGGGACGGATAAGGGAAATGATTACCGTGAAATTGAAGAGCTGGTCCTTTCCAAAGTGAAGGCATTGATTTTTCTTGGGATAGACAATCGCAAGCTTCATGCTTTTTTCGATGGGAAAGTGGATGTGATTCGGGATGCCGGTTCCATGAAAGAGGCGGTGGATACCGCCTATGAACTGGCCGAAAGGGGAGATGCCGTACTGCTTTCACCCTGCTGTGCCAGCTTCGATCTGTTTAAGAACTACGAAGATCGGGGCGACCAGTTCAAAGAGTGCGTGAGAAAACTGTGATGATTCGATGATTAGCAGACAGGCAGATGTGTGGAATGGGACCGTTAATCCATCAAACAATCCATCATTCATCTGCGTATTGTTTCATCAGTAAATCGTTAAATAGTGAAAAGATATGATAGATAAAACCAAGGGAACAAATAATCCAACTGTCCCTGTGGACGATGAGACGCCCCATACCGGCTTCTCCTTTGGGGAATGGGGACGTAAAATCTTCAAGGGAGATAAGGTGATCTGGTCGGTGTTTATCATCTTGTGTGTCATCTCACTGGTGGAGATATTCAGCGCCACCAGTACCATCGTTTACAGGCAGCAGAACATCTGGGGACCTATTCTCCGTCATGCGATGTTCATCATAGGCGGTGTGTGGGTGATTTTACTGATCCACAACATTCCTTACCGCTATTTCTCACTGTTGATATTTGTGCTGCTGGGCGCCATCGTCTTGCTCATATTGACCCCATTCATCGGGACCAGCGTCAACGGTGCCGACCGTTGGATTTCATTTATGGGATTCACCATTCAGCCATCCGAAATAGCCAAACTGTCCTTGATGGGAACCATCGCCTTTCTCCTTAGCAAACAGAACGGACAAAACGAAGGGCTGCTCTTCAGGTGGATGATTGGTCTGATGGTGGCAGTATGCGGCATCATTGCCATGGATAACCTCTCCACGGCCGTACTGCTTTTTGGCGTATGTTATCTGCTGATGTTTATCGGTAACGTGAAGTTCTCGCGTCTGCTGAAGGTGGCGGGAACAGGGTTTGCTGCCGTGCTGCTGTTTGTGCTGCTGCTGAATGTGATCCCCGAGAGCTGGACCGATGCAGGACCGCTCAGCCGTCTGGGAACATGGCAGAACCGTATATCTCATTTCGGGGCTGCCCGCGAGCTGTCGGAAGACGATTATTACGCCATTACCGACGAGAACTACCAGGTGGTTCACGCCAAGATAGCCATAGCCAACGGAGGGGTGCTGGGTGTGTTTCCCGGGAATAGTACAGAACGCGATTTTCTTCCGCAGGCATACTCAGATTTCATCTACGCCATCATCATTGAGGAGATGGGAATGCTGGGAGGGATATTTGTCCTGCTGCTCTATGTGATCCTTTTGATCCGTGCCGGGATGATCGCCCGGAAAACCGATAAAATGTTCCCAAAATATCTCGTGCTGGGATCGGCACTGATGCTATCCGTACAGGCGTTTATCAATATGGCGGTGGCCGTGAACCTGATACCCGTCACCGGCCAGCCTTTACCCCTGGTAAGTCGCGGTGGCACCTCCACGCTGATCACCTGTATCTATTTCGGGCTTATCCTGAGTGCCGACCGTTTTGGTATCGGGCAGAAGAAAAAGGATGAGGAGCATATCGACCGGAGTGATGCTGGTCCGCATGATGAAGATGAACCCGGGAGCCATGATTCATCCGGTGGGGTGACAAGGCAGATCAATCAGCTGGGAGACAAGGTTGAATTTGAAATCATTCAGGTGTAGGAGGTCATTTATTTATTTAGCTGTATCTCAAACAGGAATTCACGATGAATACCACAAAAGGTAATACTACACAAGGGCAATCCCGGGAAGCCAAACCGGTGAGAGTCATCATCAGCGGGGGCGGTACCGGAGGACATATATTCCCCGCTATAGCGATCGCCAACGCAGTCAGGGAAAGATGGCCGCAGGCCGATATCCTGTTCGTGGGGGCGGAGAACCGCATGGAGATGGAACGTGTCCCTGCCGCCGGTTATCCGATTATAGGGCTGCCTGTGGCCGGCTTCGACCGCAGGAACCTGTTCAGGAACGTTTCTGTAGCAGTAAAACTGCTCCGAAGCATGAAGCAGGCACGCAAAATAGTAGATGATTTCAAGCCGGATATCGCTGTGGGTGTGGGAGGCTATGCCAGCGGCCCCACGTTGAAGGCCGCCTCCGCGAAAGGTGTGCCGACACTGCTGCAGGAGCAGAATTCCTATGCAGGTGTGACCAATAAAATACTGGCACAGCGGGCGACAACCATCTGTGTTGCTTACGAAGGCATGGAGAAATTCTTTCCGAAAGAGAAAATTGTACTCACCGGCAATCCCTGCCGACAGGACCTGGTGATCTACAAAGAGAACAGAGAGCAGGGGTATGCCCATTTTCAACTCGACCCCCAAAAGAAGACGATCCTCATGGTGGGCGGTAGCCTGGGCGCCCGCACACTGAATGAAAGTATCGTCGCCGCTTTTCCTGTATTGAGGGATAAGGGGGATGTGCAGGTGATCTGGCAATGCGGGAAGTATTATTACCACCAAATGCAGCAACTGTACACAGGTGGAAAGATACCGCCGCAGGTACATCTGCTGGATTTCGTGGATCGCATGGATTATGCCTATGCTGTGGCCGATCTGGTGATCTCGCGTGCCGGTGCCGGATCGATCTCTGAGTTTTGCCTGCTGGAAAAGCCGGTGATACTGGTACCCTCTCCCAACGTAGCTGAAGATCACCAGACCAGGAATGCACAGGCACTGGTCAACAAGGATGCCGCCGTCATGGTGTCGGATGCGCTGGCGCCCACGGTGCTTTTCGATGTGGCACTGTCTCTCGTGCATAACGATGACCGGCTGAAGATCCTGAGCCGTAACATCGCCAGACTGGCACAGCACGACTCGGCACAGCGCATCGCAGCAGAAATAGCAAAGATTGCAGGCGATTAGGAATTTGCAGGAGAGTTGTTGTGCATGGGTGTGGCAATGATACATAGCATAATAATAGAAGAATGAATTACAACAATATATATTTTGTGGGTATAGGAGGCATCGGCATGAGCAATCTGGTCCGTTATTTCCTATCCAGGGGAAAGAGAGTGGGAGGGTACGACCGTATGTCGACAGCCCTCACGGAACTGCTTCGGGAGGAAGGTGCCGTCATCCATTATGAAGATGACGTACAATCTGTCCCCGAGGAGTTTAAAGTTGCAGCGCATACGCTCGTCGTCTATACACCTGCTGTCCCTGCCACGCACCGTGAACTGACCTTCTTCAGGGAGAATGGATTCACCCTGATGAAACGTTCGCAGGTGTTGGGAGAAATCACCCAGACGAGCGATGCCATCTGCGTGGCGGGAACACATGGCAAGACCACGGTCTCGAGCATGACAGCCCATCTGCTGCGTCAGTCTCATGTCGATTGCAATGCTTTTCTGGGCGGGATCCTGAAGAACTACGACAGTAACCTGCTTCTTTCCGATCACAGCAACATCACCGTTGCCGAGGCCGATGAATATGACCGGTCGTTTCACTGGCTGAGACCATGGATTGCCATCATCACCTCGGCCGACCCTGATCACCTCGATATCTATGGCACCGAGGAAGCCTACAGGGAGAGCTTTGAATATTTCACCTCGCTCATCCGTCCGCAGGGCTGGCTTATCCTGAAAAAGGGGACAGCGCTGACACCGCGGGTGCGTGAAACAGTAACTATCCGTAGTTATTCAACTTCGGAAGGCGATTACCATGCCGAGAATATACGGATCGGAAACGGGGAGATTCTTTTCGACTATGTTTCTCCCACAGGCAGGATCACCGATATTTCCCTGGGGGTGCCGGTGATGATTAACATCGAGAACAGCGTGGCAGCCATCGCGGCTGCTGAGTTATGCGGCGTCACGCCCGCGGAGATTCGCAACGCCATGCAAACTTTTGGCGGGGCGAGGAGAAGGTTCGATTTTCATCTCAAAACACCGGATATTGTTTTTATCGATGATTATGCCCATCATCCGCAGGAGTTGTCTGCAGCCATTGAATCCATCAAGGCGCTTTATCCCGATAAAAAGGTGACAGCTGTTTTTCAGCCACATCTGTATACACGTACACGCGATTTTTCCGGTCAGTTTGCCCAAAGCCTGTCACTGCTGGATGATGTGATCCTGCTGGATATCTATCCCGCACGTGAAGAACCGATTGAAGGAGTGACATCGCAGCTTATTTTCGACAGGATCACCTCACGGGAGAAAAGATTGTGTACAAAAGCAACACTCACGGAGCTACTCCGTCATAAGCCTGTCGAGGTGCTGGTCACGTTTGGTGCGGGCGATATAGACCTGCTGCTGCCCGATATCGAAAATTTACTCAGAGAGAAGTATTTGCTGACTATGTAATGTTATAAAAAATTACCTTCCCATTGAACATCTTGATGTATCTTTGCACCAGGTAAACAAACAGATCAGGACTTGAAGAAATATCTTATCATATTGATAGCAGTTGCGGTGATCGGCTACCTCATCTTCTCGGCGACCTATTTCAGGGATTCATCGCGCAATCAGGTGTGTGAGAGTTTCGAAGTGGTGATCAGGGACAGTGCCCGGACCCGGTTCGTACTTGCGCAGGATATTGTGAACCTGGTGAAAAGATATGGTTTGTATCCTGTGGGGAAAACGTTTGGAGAGATCAACACGCTGTCGATACGTGATACCATTCTTACCAACAGGCTGGTGGAATCGGCCGAGGTGTATACCACACCGGGCGGTTCCATTGTGGCTGCTATCCGGCAGCGGGAGCCTGTGTTACGGGTTATCTCGGATGTGAAGGGTAATTTTTATGTGGATAAAGATCGCCATGTGATGCCCGTTTCATCCAGTTTCGCGGTATACGTACCCATCGCTACCGGGGCTATTGATGAGGAATACGCCCAAAACGAACTGTTTGATTTTGCCCTGTTCCTTCACGACAACCCCGATTGGGATGCCTGGATCGAACAGATCGTGGTGCAAAAGAACCACCAGGTGGAATTGATACCGCGCGTGGGAGATTTCAGGATCATCATGGGTAACCTGGACGATTATCCGGAGAAGCTGGCCAAATTTGTACGCTTTGTCAACGAGGGTCTGGCTATTGTAGGATGGAACCGCTACGCAGAGATTAATCTGAAGTATGAGAATCAGGTGGTTTGCACCCGAAAATAGCGTAAGCTGTACTGCAGTCTGTGGGTTAAACTCTTCCTTTGGTTCTGTTGAGACAGCAATGAAAATGATGTTAAAGGACAAACAAAAACGGTGCAGGAGTGTTTGTTAAACAACAATATAACCAAAAGTTCATCAACCAAAAATATGATGCAATCAGGATTTCTAGCTGTAATTGATCTCGGAACCTCCAGGATTAAGGGAATTGTCGGACGCAGGAATGAAAATAATGTCATTTCCATTCTGGCAAGCGGCTCCATTGACTCCGGCAACGCTATCCGCAGGGGGATGGTATACAACATAGAACAAGCAGGAGCCAATGTGCAAAAACTGGTGATGATGCTTGAAAATAGCATGGGGAGAAAAATAGGCAGGGTCTATGTCTCTCTGGCAGGCCAGTCGTTACATACGATGGAATTTAATGAGATGAAACAGCTCTCATCGGGGATGGTCACAGAAGAGGTAGTGAGCTTCCTGCGGCACGCCGCAGAAAAATTTCAGCCTGAACTGAAGCGCAATTACAGGGTTGCCGATGTGGAATATTATATTGACGACAAACCGGAACGTAGCCCGGTGGGAGTAACCGGTTCACAAATAGAAGCCGGTTACGAACTGGTCGTGGGCCGTCCCAATCTGCTGTCCAATATAGAAAAGAGTATTGCCGCAAAGACCGAACTGGACATTGCCGATTATATCGTCGGGCCGCTTGCCTGTGCCGCTATTGCTCTCAGCGAGGAAGAGAAGGAATTGGGATGCGCTTTTGTGGATTTCGGGGCGGGTACTACCACACTGTCGGTATATAAGGGCGGCATCCTGCGGCGAATGGTCGTCATCCCCTTTGGCGGGAAAAATCTCACCAAAGATATCTGCGCACTCAACTTTACAGAGAATGATGCAGAGCAGCTGAAAATTAAATTCGGCAAGGCGCTGGAGAATCATGATGGCCCTCTTTTCTCCTCTCCTTTTTCATCAAAACCCGATATCGATCTTACCGAACTCAACAAGGTAATCGGTATGCGGCTGGATGAAATCACCGCCAACATAAAGGAACAGATTGCATTGTCGGGTTATGAAGGTCAGCTGGGAGCAGGGATGATTATTACGGGCGGGGCATCGCAACTCAGGAATCTCGATCTCTATCTCACCCAGAAACTGAAGATTCCTGTGAGGAAGACATCTGCTAAAAAGACACTGGTTAACAACTCCCCCGATCTGATCAACGATCCGTCCTTTACCCAGGCATTGGGAATGTTCCTCCTGGCAAATGAGGATTGCGAACTGGTGATGGTGGAATCCTCGGAAGAGGATCCGCAGAAGGAGGCGCGATCTGTTTCCGGAGGCTGGTTTGGCGGCAAGAAGAAGAAACCGAGGAACGACAAGAACGAGAGGAAAGAGAGGAACGAGAGGAACGAGAAGAACGAGAAGAAAGAGAAGAAGCCGAAACAGGAGAAGCAGGAAGGCGGATTCTTTTCCAAGATGGAAGATGTGTTCGGGAATATTTTTACGGAAGAAGACGATGAGTAACAGTATAAAAATTGCATGCAATGGATGACGATATATTGGATTTTCAGATAGATAACCGCACAGATGCCATCATCAAGGTAATTGGAGTTGGGGGCGGCGGAGGCAACGCCGTGAACCACATGTTTCAGGAGGGTATATACGACGTCTCCTTTGCGTTGTGCAACACCGACAATCAGGCATTGATGGAGTCACGGGTGCCCGTGAAAGTGCAGCTGGGAGAAAATACGACGGGAGGCCTGGGTGCAGGAAACAAGCCCGAGGTGGCAGAGAGAGCCGCTGAAGAGAGTGTGGATCTGATCGAGAATCTCCTTAACGACGGCACCAAAATGGTATTCATCACCGCGGGAATGGGCGGGGGAACCGGTACCGGTGCTGCCCCCGTGGTCGCCCGTGTGGCAAAGGATATGGGTATTCTCACTGTGGGTATCGTGACCATCCCCTTCATGTTCGAGGGGCCGCGCAAGATAGTCCAGGCACTGAAAGGTGTGGAGAAAATTGCAAGGAATGTAGATGCCCTGCTGGTGATCAACAACGAACGACTGCGCGATATATACAGCGATCTGACCATGCTCAACGCTTTTGCGAGAGCCGATGATACACTGGCTACAGCAGCGAGGAGTATTGCCGAGATCATTACCCTGCACGGACATGTGAACCTTGACTTTGCCGATGTGGAAACAACGCTGAAGGATGGCGGTGTCGCTATCATGAGCAGCGGCCTTGGGAAAGGGGAAGACCGGATCAACGATGCAATCAGGAACGCGTTGCACTCCCCGTTGCTCAACAACAACGATGTCTTCAGTGCCAGGAAGATTCTCATCAATCTCTCCTTCGGCAACGAGTTTCCGTTGATGATGGAAGAGATGAATGCACTGCACGATTTCATGTCAAAATTCAGCCGCGAGATCGAGGTGATATGGGGCGCTGCCGTGGAAGAATCGCTGGGTGAAGAGGTGAAGGTGACACTGCTGGCTACCGGATTCTCCATCAACAGTATACCGGGTATTGAAGAACAGCGGCAGGAGAAAACAAGGGCAGAGGAGATACAGCAACAGATTGAGAAAGATGCGAAATTGACGCAGGATAAAAGAGATAAGGAGCTGATTGAGAAATATTACGGGAAGACGGGATTGAAAACGCTTACTTCCGTCAACTACCGACTGGAGCCTTTTGTACTGACCATCGACGAACTCGATGATGACAAGGTGCTGGAGACACTGGAAAAGACGCCTGTATTCAAACGTGAAGTCAATTTCAATCCCCGTGCATTCCAGACCGATGTCCACCCCCAATCCACGTCCCTCTTCGATTAATCACATCATCACATCATCACATCAAAATATGTCACTCTTAGAAACTATCACAGAAGAAATAAAGCAAGCGATGCTGTCCAGAGAGAAAGTAAGACTGGAAGCATTGAGAGGTATTAAAAAAGAACTCCTGGAGGCGAAAACAGCGAAAGGAGCGGCCGATGAACTTTCAGACGAGACGGCAACAGCCATATTGCAGAAGATGGTCAAACAGCGTAAAGACAGCGCTGCGATCTACACCACACAGAACCGTCCCGATCTGGCAGATCCGGAGATTGAACAGATGAAGGTGATTCAGGAGTTTCTGCCGGCACAGCTCACGGAAGCAGCGCTGGAGGAAGCTGTGAGAGGTATCATCGCGGAAACGGGAGCCACTTCTATGAAGGACATGGGTAAAGTGATGGGCCTGGCAACGAAACGGCTTGCCGGCAATGCCGAAGGACGGGCCATCTCAGAGATGGTGAAGCGGTTGCTTTCGTAGTGATGATACCTACCTGTTTCGCTCATAAGGCACATAAACCTTCTTCAGGCGTTTGTCGAGCAGATTGCTCTTGCGTGCCTTTTTCTCCAGCTTTTGCAGCTCTTTCTCCCTGTTGCTGCCCTCGTCAAAATCGTCTGTCAGCAACAAAAGGGACATTGTCTCATCGTCGATGGTTTTTGTTCTGAAAACCACGGTTCTGTTTTCAATGATCTCGTTCTCGGCCAATCGTACCAGAAAATCCTTCCCCGGGATGTAACCGAACTCAATGGCATTGTAGCCCATCGCGGAGACAGCGATAAAACCTATCTTCTTTGTTTCCTTCAAATAAATTTTTCCGTCACTGCCTGTCACCTTTCCCTCGATGAGTTTATGCGCGTTATTGCGTGATTCCACTAAAACGCTTTGCACAGGGTAGTTCTGCATTCCCACCACTTTCACCACACAACTGTCTTTTCGGGAACCGTCCAAAGCTTCGAAGGAGGACCTGGAACCCGAATAATCAGTGGTTTCGATAATCAGGTAATCACCGGCCTGCTCATAGTGCCCTTCACCAACCTGAGCAACCGATAGCCCGGCAAAACCGGTGATCCGGAACGTCACCTGATTACCGGAGAAAACAATCGAATCCAAACCGTTCTTATAGGACCCTTCCCATTGTTGGGCCAAGAGTGATGTGCCCGAGAGTAAGATGACTGCCAGCAGAAGAATTTTTTTCATGTGTGTTGAATAATTGTTTTTCGGAACAAATATACAACTATTTTTCTTTGAACGGGTCGCAGAGGAGAGAAAAAGCCGGTCTGTAGCATCGCCCCCAGTGGCCGGCAGGATAGGATATAAAAGGCTATCTCATGTTGTATGATGAGACAGCCGCTGTCTGTATCAGTGACCGGTGTACCGCTGTGGCAACATCACCCGATTACAATCCTTTCTCCGACAGATAACGTTCCGCATCCATGGCGGCACGGCAGCCTGTTCCGGCAGCTGTTACTGCCTGCCGGTAGATGGAGTCGGCCACGTCCCCGCAGGCGAAAACACCTTCTACATTTGTTTTTGTGTAGGGACTATCCGTTTTGATATAGCCCACTTCGTTGAGATCCACGTAATCCCTGAAGATATCGGTATTGGGTTTGTGGCCGATGGCAAGGAAGAAGCCGTCAACAGCAATATCGTATCTTTCTTCATCGGGTTCACCCATCCTTTTTACCAGATGGACACCTTCTACACCCTTTTCTCCAAAAAGACCCACAGCGTTGTGTTCATAAAGAATCTCGATTTTGGAGTTGTTCATCACCCTGTCCTGCATGATCTGCGATGCGCGCAGGTAAGGCTTGCGGACAATCAAATATACTTTGTCTGCCAGCCCGGACAGGTATGATGCCTCTTCACAGGCTGTATCTCCGCCGCCTACTACGGCCACTTTCTTCCTGCGGTAGAAAAATCCGTCGCAGGTAGCACATGCCGACACTCCCTGACCGGCATATTTGGTCTCATCCGGCAGTCCGAGATATTTGGCCGTAGCACCGGTAGAGATGATCACGGCGTCGGCTTCAATCACCTGTTCGTTGTCGATGGTCACTTTCAGGGGACGCGCGGAGAAGTCAACGGCTGTTGCCCTTCCTGAGCGGACTTCCGTGCCGAACCGTTCGGCCTGTTTCTTCATGTCCTCCATCAGCTCCGGTCCGGTGATCCCATCGGGATAACCCGGGAAATTCTCTACCTCGGTGGTGGTGGTCAACTGTCCTCCCGGCTCCATTCCTTCATAAAGAACCGGCTCCAGGTTGGCACGTGACGCGTAAATGGCAGCCGTATAACCTGCCGGTCCTGATCCAATGATCAGGCATCTTACTTTATTTCGCATATTCAATGTGATTTGTCACACCTTCTTCAGTATTCGATATTGAGAGAAGACGTATGGTTATTAATTGCCTCAAAGATACAACGAATCTTTGAACTGTGAAACCGATATTGTGTTTATCTATCCGGGGTAAATGGAAAATATGAACATCTGCCGGTGAATGATTTAGCAGGGAAAAAGGTTACCTGAGATCGATCATTTCGACGGAGGGATAACTTGATTTATCGAATCGGAATACCGCATCATCAAACCGGTGATTGGCATTATAGCGGGTGATATCGATTTTGTTCTTCATCCCGTTGTTCATCGTCAGGATCACCTGTACCAGGGTATTTGTGTTTTTGTCGATGGCTACCGAAACAGCCTTAAAATCCCTGTTGCTTGTTACCGGTACCATCTCAATCCACTGCACGTTTTTGCCATTCAGCGTTTTGAACAGCGGTGCCTTCAGCGTGTATCCGTTTTTATACATTCCCAGCAGTGCCAGCGGGCTGATAGCCGCTATTTCCTGCCCGGTGGGGTTACTTATGTTTACTTCGTTCACATCCTTCATAAACACCCATTGCGTCTCACCGTCGAACCAGATGTCCACCGACTCTGTCTCAATTTTAAATTTGTTAGCCCTGATGCTGGCAATACCCGTTTGTGACATATACTCGGTGCCGTCCGGCTCCAGGGTGACGGATTGGAACGACAGCCGGATGCCGCTGGATGCTTCATAGGCTGCGTAGGCTTTGTCCAGCATCGCTCTTGCGTTGCTGCTGTTTTGCGGGAAGATGGCCAAAGCGAAGAGCAGGGCCGTTGCAGTAAGGATATATTTTTTCATCATCATTTTTCTTTTTGGTTTCGTATACCCTATAGACCAGAAAAGAGGCAGCTGGTTTAACCTCCGGTTTGCAGATGCGGGTTACTGACTGATTTTATTTCCATCGCCGGGGAACGCCGTGATGACAACGACAGGCGACACAGGGCAGCATCCTCTTACCGCAGCGAATCCAGCAGCTTCTCCAGCGAGTACTCATCGGCAATAAACACATCACGCGGTTTACTGCCTTGTGCCGCTCCCACAATACCGGCGGCTTCCAGCTGATCCATCAGCCTGCCGGCACGGTTGTAGCCTATTGAGAACTTACGCTGGATAAGGGATGTAGACCCCTGTTGATGCACCACGATGAGCCGTGCGGCCTCATCAAACAAAGCATCCTTGTCGTTGAGATCTACCGCACCTGGCGCGGAGTCGGCATCACCTGTCACCTCTGGAAGAGGGAATGCACTGTCATATCCGTGTTGTTTACCGATATACTGTGTGATTTCCTCCACCTCCGGCGTATCCACAAAAGCACACTGAATACGGATGAGGTTGTTCCCCTGTGAGAAGAGCATATCACCCCGGCCAATCAACTGATTGGCTCCGCTCATATCAAGGATGGTCCGTGAGTCTATCTGGGAGGTGACGCGGAAGGCCATCCTGGCCGGGAAATTGGCTTTGATGGTTCCGGTAATGATGTTGGTGGTGGGGCGTTGTGTGGCTATCACCATGTGTATTCCCACGGCACGTGCCTTCTGTGCGATGCGGGCGATAGGCATCTCAATCTCTTTGCCGGCCGTCATGATCAGGTCGCCGAACTCGTCAATGACCACCACGATGTAGGGCATGTATCTGTGTCCTTTTTCCGGATTCAGCCGGCGTTTCACGAACTTCTCGTTGTACTCCTTGATAGTGCGTACATGTGCCTTCATCAGTAACTCGTAGCGGTCGTCCATCTCTTTGGTGAGCGAATTCAGTGTTTGGGTCACCTTTGTCACGTCGGTGATGATTGCCTTCTCTTCATCGGGCAGTTTGGCGAGATAATGCTTCTCGATGGTGGAATAGATGTTGAACTCCACCATCTTGGGGTCTATCAGCACCATCTTCATTTCCGACGGATGTTTCTTGTAGAGCAGCGAGGTGATGATGGCGTTCAGTCCCACCGATTTACCCTGTCCTGTGGCCCCAGCTACCAGCAGGTGCGGCATCTTGGTCAGATCGAAGATAAACACTTCGTTGGTGATGGTCTTTCCCAGGGCTACAGGCAGGTCGTATTCGCACTCCTGGAACCTTTTGGAGGTGATCACCGACTGCATGGAGACAATTTGCGGGTCCTTGTTGGGCACTTCAATCCCGATAGTACCCTTTCCCGGCATCGGAGCGATGATGCGGATGCCCAATGCAGAAAGGCTGAGCGCAATATCATCTTCCAGGTTCCTGATTTTGGAGATGCGTACACCTGCCTGTGGTACAATCTCATAGAGTGTGATCGTGGGACCTACCGTAGCTTTGATGGAGGTGATCTCAATGCCGTAGTTACGCAGCGTATGAATGATTTTCTCCTTATTCTCGTTCTGTTCATTCATATCTACAGCCCTGTTGCCCGTGTCGTATACCTTTAACAGGTTCATGGTGGGGAACCTGAAGGAAGAGAGATCTTTCCTGGGATCATAATCTTCCTGCTGCTCCGGCTGAAGAAAATTGGCGTCATCCGCTGTTTTATCAAATGCCGGATGGAGACTATGGGCTACCTCATCATCTTTCGGTACGATGACTTCGAAATCATCATCAGGTACGGGTTGTTTTCTGGGTACCGGTTTCTGTAACGGTGCCGGAATCGGGGAAACCGGTGGAAGAGGAAAATGGGTGGTTTTTGACAGCATCTCCATCTCATCGGTGTCAGCTATTTCCGCTTTTGGTTCTCTTTTCTTTTTCAGCCAGCCGGAAAACCGGCTGACGAGTCCCGGCTTCTTGTCCTTCACCGGCTCTCTGTTTTCGGTTTCGTACGTATGATCGGGGATATCGTTGTAACTGGCAAACGAAGGCTTATTGTTCACCAATGTCTCCTGTATCCTGTACATGGAGCTTTTCCGGAAAATCACCACGATGATCAGGAGAAAAAGCAGAATCAGCAACACGACACCCGGCCATCCCACGCTGCTCTCGAGTATCTGCTCAATCTGCATCCCATGTGCTCCGCCCCATTTCACATGCGAGTAGGGGAAGATCCTGTCCAAAACAAAGGCACTGGTGATGGATCCGCAGATCAGGCCGAAAGCGGTGATGAATAGTGCTTTCAGAAAAGAGAAATCAGAGACCCTTATGATGCGCAGTCCGATGTATATCAAAAAGAGGGGAATGAGCGAGGAGAAAATTCCAAACCAGTCGTTTACCAGTAATTCGGCAATATAGGCACCACCGGCACCAGTCCAGTTATCAACCTCAGGAGCCCCCGTCCGAATCAATGTAAAGAATGATTTGTTCAGCACCTTGCTCTGATCGGCGGCACCGGTGAAGAAAAAAGAGATGATTGCCAGCAGCATGAAGATGCCGATGAAAGCAATAATCACCCCGGTGATAAAATGAAAACGTTCGTTTTTGAGAAAATCAACCCAGGAGATACCCTTTTTTTTGGATGCGGTAGTCCTCTTCCTTTTTCTTTTTGCCATAGTGTTCTCTTTTCTTCCTGTTCATTCGGAGAGCAACAGCCGCTCAGATGCCGGAAGAAAGGAGGAAAAGTGTTATCAGTGAATTAATTTACAAATTTAGGAAAAAGAAAGTTATATTGAAAGGGTTGGGGAGCCATTTTAAAGAAAAAGATACACCCCGTGGAGCGTATCTCTCTCTTTTTCCTCTTCATTGCGTGAGCAATGCTATTTCTTCTTCCCTCCCAGCAGGTATATCCCGCCGACCAGAGCGATCACACCGAGTCCCAGTTCAATATAGGCGTTCTGTTTCGCTGCTCCGTCCTCGGCTGTGATCTCCATGCCCAGCAGTTCCACCGACTTCGAACTTTCACCCAATCCCCGGATACCTATATATCCCAATACCAGTGCTGCTACAATTAGTAGAATTCCAATAATTTGCTTCATTTTTTTTAATTTATAGGTTTATCATGTAACACTTTTCTCACTGATATTGTTCTTGCCTTTCTGTATGAAGCGAGAGGTCCGCGAATCACTTCGCAGACCTCTCTTGTTAACACAATCTTCATGAAACAAACTACACTATCGAGTTGATTGCAGAATGATAATCCGGCTCCTGTGCAATCTCAGGAACCAGTTCCGTATATAGGACATCACCGGCGGGATTTACCACGACTACTGCACGTGCCAAAAGGCCTTTCAGCGGCCCGTCGGTCATCAGTAATCCATAATCCCTGCCAAATGCTTCATCGCGAAAGTTGGAAAGCGTAACCACATTATCTATCCCTTCGGCACTGCAAAATCTTCCGGCGGCAAAAGGCAGATCGGCTGAGATACCCAATACCACCGTATTGTCGAGTGAGGCAGCCTCTTTATTGAAACGACGTACCGATGCGGCACACGTGCCTGTATCGAGACTTGGAAAAATATTCAGCACAACATATTTCCCTCTGTAATCCGATAGTTTTACCTCGGAGAGGTCACCTTTTACCAGTGAGAAGTCGGGTGCAGTAGTACCTTTTGCCGGCAGTTCACCGGACGTATGCACGGGGTTGCCTTTAAATGTGATATTTGCCATATTACATACTTAATTTAAAATTAATCTGAATAACCACCTGTCACAAACCTTAAACAATGTGTCTATTTAAATGTTCAATGCGAATACATTTTTAACGTTCCTTTCCCCCAATGATTAACTCTTCCCGGAGATATTTTGCCGTATAGCTTTCCTTGCTTTTGACAATCTCTTCCGGAGTGCCGGAGGCAAGGATATTCCCCCCTTTTTCTCCGCCTTCGGGTCCAAGGTCAATGATGTAATCGGCACACTTGATGATATCCAGATTGTGTTCAATCACGATCACCGTGTTGCCTTTATCCACCAACTTGTTGAGTACACCCAGCAAAACACGGATATCTTCAAAATGCAATCCGGTAGTTGGCTCATCCAGTACGTAAAGGGTGCTGCCAGTATCAATCCGGGCCAGTTCTGTGGCCAGTTTCACACGCTGGCTCTCACCTCCCGACAGGGTGGTGGATGACTGTCCCAGCTTAATATATCCCAAACCCACTTCCTGTAGTACCTTTATTTTATGCAGTATATTGGGTACATTTTCAAAAAAATCCACTGCCTCGCTGATGTTCATGTCCAGCACATCGGCAATCGATTTACCCTTGAAGCGCACTTCCAGCGTTTCACGATTATACCGTTTCCCGTGGCATACCTCGCAGGGAACCATCACATCGGGCAGGAAGTTCATCTCAACGGTTTTATATCCGTTGCCGTTGCATTGCTCACAGCGGCCCCCCTTCACGTTGAAAGAGAACCGTCCCGGCTTGTAAGACCGTATCTTCGCCTCTGGCATGCCGGCAAACAGGGTACGTATATCGGAAAAGACACCGGTATAGGTGGCCGGATTAGAGCGGGGTGTGCGGCCGATAGGTGACTGGTCCACACTCACCACCTTATCCAGATGCTCCATCCCTTTGACAGCGGTATAAGGCAGCGGGTCCTTCAGTGAACGATAGAATTTCTGACTGAGGATGGGCTGCAGTGTCTCGTTGATCAGGGTCGATTTACCACTACCCGATACCCCGGTCACACAGATCAGCGTACCCAGCGGAAATACCGCGGTTACATTTTTCAGGTTGTTGCCCCTGGCACCCTCTATCATGAATTTCCAGCCATTGCCTTTTCTCCTTTTTTCAGGGATGGCTATCTCCAGTTTCCCGCTCAGGTAGTTGGAGGTGAGGGTGTTCTTTTTCAGCATCTCGGAAGGTAGTCCTTCGAAAACCACGTCACCCCCTTTCTGTCCGGCAAAAGGGCCCATATCCACAATATAGTCCGATGCCAGCATCATATCCTTGTCGTGCTCCACGACCACCACCGAATTGCCTGAATCCCGCAGTTTCTTCAGCGAATCAATCAACCGGTGGTTGTCGCGCTGATGCAGCCCTATGCTTGGCTCATCGAGGATATAGAGAACGTTCACCAGCTGTGATCCTATCTGTGTAGCCAGCCGGATACGCTGACTCTCCCCTCCCGAGAGCGATGCTGACGCACGCGAGAGCGACAGATATCCCAGTCCCACATCCAGCAGGAACTGCAGACGCGACAGGATCTCCTTTCTAATCTCAGCGGCAATGAGTCGCTGCTTTTCCGTCACATCCGATTCGGAAACGATGAACCAGTCATATAATGCACGGATATCCATCTCAGCCAGCTCGGCAATGTTCTTCCCGTTGATCCGGAAGTGGAGTGCTTCCTTGTTCAGCCGCTGTCCGTGACATTCGGGACAGACGGAGGTGGTGATGAACTGTCCTGCCCATTTCTGGGCCGTGGCCGATGCTTCATCATCCTGCTGCATCTCAATATATTTGGTTACACCCTCATAGGAGACCATATAGTTGGAGTTGCCCAGCGACTCGTTCTTTATTTTCAGCCTCTCATCGGTGCCGTACATGATCTCATCAATCGCCTCCCTGGGGATATCTTTGATCGGCGTTTTCAGGGTCACGCCATACTTCTCACAGAGTGCCGCTATCTGCCAGAAAAGCAGGTTGCTCTTCTCCTTGCCCAGCGGGACGATACCTCCTCCCGCGATGCTCAGCCCGGGGTTGGGGATGATCTTCTCCATATCGATCTGATCCACGGAGCCGATACCTTTGCAGCGGGGACAGGCACCCTGGGGTGAGTTGAAAGAGAAGTTGTGCGGTGCCGGCTCGCTGTAGGACAGTCCGGTGGTGGGACACATCAGGCTGCGGCTGTAATGCTGTACTTCACCGGCTTCCACATCCTGTATGAGAATCAGTCCCGACCCCTGCTTCATGGCGGTGCGAACGCTTGCCTTCAGCTTATCGGCGAATTTGTTGGAAACAACCAGCTTGTCGATGAGTATCTCGATGCTGTGGTTCTGATAGCGGTCCACCCGCATGCCCGGGATGATCTCCCTGATCTCACCGTCCACCCTCACGTTGAGGTAGCCTTTTTTGCGGATCTGTTCGAAAAGTTCTTTGTAATGGCCTTTCCTGTTTCTCACGGCAGGTGAGAGGATGTATATCTTCTTCCCGATATATTTCTCCAGGATCAGTTCAAGAATCTGCTCATCGGTATATTTCACCATCTTCTCCCCCGTGATCCAGGAGTAGGCCTCCCCGGCACGGGCATAGAGCAGACGCAGGAAGTCATATACTTCGGTGCTCGTACCCACCGTGGAGCGCGGGTTCTTGTTTGTGGTCTTCTGCTCGATGGAGATCACGGGACTCAGGCCGGTGATCTTGTCCACATCGGGACGCTCCATCTTCCCCAGAAAACCACGGGCATATGCCGAAAAGGTCTCGATATAACGCCGCTGCCCTTCGGCAAAGATGGTGTCAAAAGCAAGGGACGATTTACCGCTGCCGCTCAGCCCGGTGATCACCGTCAGGGAATCGCGCGGTATCGTTACGTCGATATTCTTTAAATTGTGCACGCGTGCGCCGTACACATGGATCTGTTCATTTTCGGAAGCCATAGTATGTATAAACGATTGATAACCTGAAAAAGTTTATCTCACCAGGCGGGGTTGTGGACCTTCGGCTTTTCCCCTTTTCGGTAGTACATACTTTCCCGGGTGGGGATCAGGATGGTGTATGCCTTACCCGACGTATTGCTCAGCCTGGTGCTGCGCAGCCAGGAGTTGAAATCTTTCAGTTGAGCGTAGGTGATGTTGTTCTGTTTGGCGAAAGCCACCAGATCGGGGATCGATGAGGTTACTTTCACCTCCCTGAACTCCATGGGCTTGTAAAGGTGCTCAGGCTTGATGACGAAACCATATTGCTGCGGATGCTCAAAAATCAGCTTGATGGCGAGCATACGGTAATAGTAGCGCGATGTCTCATCCACCAGCCAGAGGTCGAGCGCATCGTCCACGCGCTGATTAGTCAGTTCGCTGGTGATGCGTGCCTGCCCGCCATTGTAGGAAAGCGCTGCGCCACTCCACGAACCGTATTTCCGGTAGGCATCCTTCAGATAACGGCCGGCAGCCACGGTCGATTTTTCAATATGATACCGTTCATCCACCTCTGAGGTGACCTCCAATCCATATTGTTTGCCCGTACTTTCCATAAACTGCCACAGTCCCGTAGCGCGGGCGGGTGACACAGCCCGGTAATCGAGACTACTTTCAATCACTGCCAGGTATTTCAGGTCGTCAGGCAGGCCTTGCTGTTTCAGGATAGGCTCGATGACGGGGAAAATACGGTTGGCACGCTTGATGAGCAGCAGCGTGGTGGAATGGAAGTAGGTGAAGCTGTTCAGCTCCCTGTCCATCCGTTCCCGCTTGTCGTACCGGTCGAAGGTGATCTGCTCACCGGCAAAGGTCATGCTTTCAGGGATATCTACCGATGCCGTCATGGAGAGCACCAGCGGCTTATCCGATTCCGCTTTTTCGAGATTGTTACCGGATAGTAGCGCCATCACGAGCGCTCCCAAAACGGTTGCGAGCAACAGTACAGAGATATGGAGTATCGATTTTCTCATTTTCTTTTCGTCATTAGGGTAAGTGTCGGCCACAGAATGAATGATTTCCTGTGCCCGTCAGAATGGTAACAAATGTACAAAAAATACTTTACATGACAATATCCCTGTTCCGTGCCGTGTTCATTGTTTTGTCCTGTTCCGAAGCTCTTTGTCTTCCGAAATATACAGGCAGGTCGTCATAATTCATCAATTTTTCTTAAGTTTGCATCCGGGTTGTATACAGTGCCTCCCGATTTCAACACTGTGGCTCCCTGTCAACAGGTTGCCCTGTCTGTATCAACCTGCATAATTGTTGTATGATGATTTCCATTTATAAAGCTGCGCTAGCCCTATGAAATTGAAAACGCCAGGCTCGGTGATCAAGGCCCACGATATCAGTCAGCTTCGCTTTCGCGATACACCGTTCGTGAAGCTGATGAATAAACGTATTTACAACGTACTGATGGTTGCCTCACGATACGATATGTTTATGCTGGAAGACGACGGACGTGTGGACGAGCAGATATTCAATGAATATGTATCGCTCAATCTCCGCTATCCGCCGCGGTTTACCCAGGTCAGCAACAACAGGGAGGCGCTTGCTGAGCTCAAGCAGAATCATTACGAGCTGATCATCTGCATGCCCAATTTGGACAGCAGCGATACTTTCGATCTGGCCAAACAGATCAAAGCGCACCATCCGGGGATACCCGTCGTGTTGCTGACACCTTTCTCGAAGGCTGTCACCCAGTCGCTGAGCAGGGAGGACCTGAGCGGCATCGATTTTGTCTTCAGCTGGCTGGGTGACACAGACCTGTTGCTGGCCATCATCAAGGTGGTGGAAGACCGGATGAACGTGGAGCACGATGTGAAGACGGTAGGTGTGCAAACGATCATGCTGGTGGAAGATTCCATTCGTTTCTATTCATCGGCATTGCCGTTGCTCTATAAGTTTGTGCTCTCCGAGTCGAAAGAGTTTTCTAAGGAAGCACTCAACGACCACCTCCGGATGCTGCGTATGCGCGGACGTCCCAAGGTGTTGCTGGCCCGTAATTATGAGGAGGCCGTCTCTTATTATAAGAAATACGGCGATAACATGCTGGGAGTGATCAGCGACATGAGTTTCAATGTGAAGGGAGAGAAGGATAAACTGGCAGGGAAACGTCTGGGGGAATGGATCAGAACCAGGGATACCTATATTCCCATTATTTACACCTCTTCCGAGTCGGAGAACAGAAAACACATCGACGGGATGAATGGCGTCTTCATCGATAAGAACTCCAAGACCTTCCCTCAGGATCTGCGAAAGGCCATCAAAGAGAACCTGGGTTTCGGTGATTTCATCATCACCGATCCGAAAACCAAAGAGGAGATATTCCGCATCAAGAACCTGAAGGAGTTGCAGATGAATATCCGCAACATCCCCGACGATGCCCTCCATTATCATCTTTCACGAAACCATTTCTCCAGGTTCTTCTACTCGCGTGCCATGTTCCCCGTGGCAGAGATGCTGAAGAAGATCGATGTATCGGAGTATGCCAGTATGAACGATGCACGGGAGCTGATCCACGCTACCATCGTACAATACCGGAGGATGAAGAATACCGGGGTGGTGGCCGTCTTCGAGAAGGACCGCTTCGATCAGTACTCCAATTTTGCCCGCATCGGCGAGGGATCACTCGGGGGTAAGGGAAGGGGACTGGCCTTCATTGGTTATATGGTGAAAACGCACCTGGAGCTGAACAATAACCCCCATTTCCCCGTGACCACCCCTAAAACGGTGGTGCTCTGTACCGATATTTTCGATGAGTTCATGGAGGCCAATGATCTTTATCCCGTTGCCTTGTCGGAACGAAGCGACGAAGATATTTTGAAGTACTTTTTGGCTGCCAAACTGCCCAAAAGGCTGGTGAGCGACTTCCTTGTTTTTTTTGAAGCCATTGAGGGACCTATCGCTATCCGTTCGTCGAGTTTGCTGGAAGATTCACAATATCAGCCTTTTGCAGGAATATACGCCACTTACATGATTCCCTACGTGAACGATAAATATGAGATGGTGCGCCTGCTCAGCAATGCCGTCAAAGCAGTCTATTCGTCGGTTTTTTACAAGGACAGCAAAACCTATATGGCTGCCACGCAGAATCTCATCGACCAGGAGAAAATGGCGATCGTGCTGCAGGAGGTTGTCGGCTCGCAGTACGGAAAGCTCTTTTATCCAGGTATCTCGGGTGTGGCACGTTCCATCAACTACTATCCCATTGGGAATGAAAAGACGGAGGACGGTATAGTGAACATGGCTTTCGGATTGGGGAAATATATCATGGATGGAAACATGGGGCTGCGTTTCTCACCCCTTCATGCCTCCAGGATACTGCAGTTAAGTTCGCTCGATCTGGCGCTGAGAGACACGCAGACACAGTTTTACGCCCTCGACCTCGACTCGGTATCGAAGGAATTTACCATCGATGACAGTTTCAACCTCCTGAAGCTGCGTTTGAAAGACGCCGGCGAGGAGGGTCCGCTACGGTATGTGGCTTCCACCTACGATCCGCAGGACCAGATCATTCGCGATGGTTATTATGAAGGAGGGAGAAAGATCATCTCCTTTGCCAATATCCTTCAGCACGATATGTTCCCGCTGAATGAGATCCTCGATAAGCTGTTGAAAGCGGGACAAAAAGAGATGGGACGCCCTGTGGAGATTGAGTTTGCCGTGGATATCAACGATCAGCAGTTTGCCTCTTTTTATGTATTGCAGATTCGTCCTATTGTAGACAGTAAAGAGGTGGTCCATGAAAATCTGGAGGAGACGGAGGAGACTGACGCGGTATTGATATCACGCAATGCGCTTGGCAATGGGAAATCGAACGATGTGTATGATGTGATATACGTGAAAACAGAAGCATTCAATGCGTCAAAGAACCCGCTGATCGCCCGGGAAATCGAACAGCTGAACAGTCAGTTCGTGGCTGCCGGCACCAATTACGTGCTCATTGGCCCGGGACGCTGGGGCTCCTCCGATCCGTGGCTGGGTATCCCCGTTAAATGGCCGCATATCTCTCAGGCAAGGGTGATTGTGGAGTCGGGAATGGAGAACTACCGTATTGAGCCGAGTCAGGGAACTCATTTCTTTCAGAACCTCACCTCTTTCGGTGTGGGATATTTCACCATCAATCCATTTCTGGAGAACGATGGTTATTTCGATGAGGCCTTTTTAAATGCGCAGCCTGCCGTCCACGAGACAGGGTTTATCCGTCATATCCACTTCGGGCAGCCGATGTGCATCAAGATCAATGGCAAAAAAAGAATCGGAGTGGTGTTGAAGCCGGGGTTATAATCAATTCATTCTTATCGTTATACCCGCTTATCCGGAGAAAATATTTTTTCCGGATGATGGGTTTTTTGCGCTGCCATGACTATTGAAAATCCATCCTCTGTTGTTAATGATGTTTAAAATAAAAGCCTGATATGCAGCTTTTTTTTTGGCTCCGCCATCTTTGGTTATGTATACTTGAGATTTCAAAACTTACAACAAAGTATTTATTCATTATTACAAAATCAGTGATTATGAAATGTAAATCAAGTTATCTGTTCTTCCTACTGTTCGTAAGTGCGCTATTTATTGCTTGTGATAATGAGAATTCTCACTGCCGGACGCTGTCTCATTCAAACAAATAAACGGTAGAATTGTTACACAATGAGTGAATCATCACCTCTCAAACAACTATCTTCCAATGAAAAAAATAATCCCTGCACTGCTGTTTCTTCTGGTTGCTTATGGCGTTTTTTCTCAAAACAGACAAACAATAAAAGATAACCGGTATGCCAATGAGTGGGCAAAGGTGATGGAGCTGGAACAGCAATCGCTGCCCCAGTCGGCCTCGGCAGAAGTAGATAAGATCCTGCGCAGGGCAATGGCCGATGAGAATGGTCCGCAGATCATTAAGGCACTCATTCATCATGGAAAGTATGAGCTGGCTGTGGATGCACAAAATGATACGCTCATCTTCCGGAATCTGCTTGAGATGGTGGGGGAGAGCGATGATGTGACGGAGCGGTCGGTGTTGCATTCCATGCTGGGTGAACTCTATCTGCAATATTACCAAAAAGATCAGTGGAACACACGTCAGCGCACCGAACTGGGTGATTATGTCCCTGCCGACATGAAGGAGTGGACACGGAATATCTTTTACGACAAGGTGGTAGAGCATCTGAACGCTTCCCTGGCGGCACAGGACGAACAGGAAAAGGTGATGGTGGAGCGTTATGCCGCGGTAGTCACATTAGGCAGAGATTCACGCGTGTATTACCCGACGATGTTTGATTTTCTGGCCCGGCGGGCTATCGATATTTTCAGTCAGATAGACGCGGACGAAGACCTGAGCCGGTTACTGGCAAGGAAAAATATGACACAGCAGTCGTTATTCTCTTCAGCCGATGCGTTTGTAAAACTCCCTTTCCAGCCGCAACCCAACGATTATGCGCTCTGGGCTCCGGAGACTTTCCGGAAATTACTGGCTTCGCTGCAAAAGCGGAAGATGGATCAGTCTGTGGTGCTGACGGAGCTGGATAAACTCGATTACCTGTCGAGACTGACTCAGGTATATGCAACCCATGCCCTGCCATCGCTGGAGCAGCTGCTGGAGCAGTGGAAGGGTAATGATTTCAGCGTGGAGATCATCGACAGGATGGCTGATTTCTATCAGAACCAGATCTATTCAGGCATGGAGCAGGACAGCGTCGTGAAAGAGATAAAATCAAAAGAGCTGTACGATCTCCTGCAGCGCACCATTCGCCGGTATCCTTCCTATCGGCGTGTTGCCGTGCTGGAGAACAGGTTGCTGCAGCTGACGCAACCCGAATTTTCGGTGACGGGAAACAAGACATTTCCTGTAAAAGGAGAGAAAAAGCTGCACATCACCTTTAAGAATCTCAGGTCATTCAATGCGAAACTGTACCGGATAGAATCTCCGAAGGATGTGCTGACGGCCACTTTTGGTATCCGTAAAAATACAGACAGCAACAGAAAATTCCTGAGAGAAATGGAAGTTTCATTACCGGAGAAAGCACCCTATTTACAGGGTGATACCTCTTTCACCCTGGCGGTGGATGAGCCGGGGACCTATATGCTGACGTTTCACTCATCACCCCGGTCACAGGATAATGGCCAGCGTGAGTATTACTTTGCTGTTACCGACCTGGCCGTGTTCACCCGTTCCACAAACAAGAATGAATATGATTTCTTCGTGGTCGACAGAACGACCGGTGAGCCGGCCAAAGAGGCGCAGGTTGTCATCTATAAACTGCCGGATAACTGGCGAAACTCGTCGCTTACACTGGTAACAACCCTTCCTGTCAACACGATGGGGCTGGCGGTATATCACAAAGATATTCCGAACAACGATGTCTATTATCATGCCGTTACGGATGATGACAGGAACTCCCTGTTGAGCCGTCTCCCCTACGGCTTCTATGAATCCCCCGATAAGGAACCTGAAACGCAGGAGACTGTCAGCATTTTCACCGACCGTAGTCTCTACCGGCCGGGACAGACCGTCTACTACAAGGCTGTTCTCATGAAGACAGCACTGAACACCGGCACCGTGGTGAGCAACAAAGAGCTGTCCTTCGTGTTGCGTGATGTCAACGGACAGGAGATCTCCTCGCAGAAAAGAAAGACCAACGCGTTTGGATCTGTTTCGAGTGAGTTCGTATTACCTCAGGGTCTTCTGCCCGGCGATTTCAGTATTGAAACGGAGTCCGGAAGCGTGAATCTGCGCGTGGAAGAATATAAGCGACCCACTTTCGAAGTTGCTTTCGATTCAATAGAGCAGACCTACCGCTTTGGTGAAGAGATCACACTGCAAGGAAAAGCCGTTTCCTTCTCAGGAATTCAATTGCAGGACGCCGCGGTGTCATACCGCATCACCCGCCAGCAGACATGGTGGTGGAGATGGGGCGGACCTCCCGAGCCATTCACGCAGGGAGAGGTTGTCACCGATGACCACGGTCAGTTTACGATACGGTTCATCCCTGTGAAGGGGGATGAACAGCACAACCTGCGCTCGGTGTACACCTTTGCTGTGGAGGCAACCATCACTGACCTGAACGGTGAGACACAGCTGGGTACCTATACCGTCACGGTGGGTGACATCTCAATGCTGTTACAGCTGGTAATGCCGGAACGATGGGATAAGGAGAGCAGGGAAGAGATCGTCATCACCGCTAAAAATCTTGACGGGAGTGATATCACCGCTGAGGGAACCTATCAGGTCTGTACGCTGCAGGAAAACGATTCACTGCACCGGCTGGTCGCCGAGGGACGTTTTGAAACGGGGAAACAGCCGGCACTCCTGAAGCAGCTTTCAGATCTTCCTTCCGGTAAATACAGGGTGAAACTGTTGTCGGAAGATGACAGGGGTAACATCGTGGAAGTAGCAAAGGATATCATTCTCTTCTCCTATGCCGACCAGCGTCCGCCCATCAAAACCAACGAGTGGATCATCGAAAAGAACACCACGCTTGCTCCCGGTAAAAAGGCTGAGGTGCTGTTTGGCGTTACCGACAGGGTCCATGTCCTGTATGAGCTTTGGCAGGAGAACAAGCTGCTGGCACGTGAATGGATGACACTGGAGAATGAAAACAAACTCTTTTCCTTTCCCTATCAATCTGAATATGAAAAGGGAATAACGCTTATGCTCAGTTATGTGAAGGACGAACGGTTCTACTCACACAGGATAGATATGCACACCGCCAGTGGGAACAAAGAGCTGAAGGTGAAACTGGATGTTTTCCGTGATAGGATTCGTCCCGGTGGCGCGGAAGAGTGGCGGCTCACCGTAACGGATCAGGCAGGGCATCCTGCACTGGCAGAGGTGCTGGCTTTGATGTACGATTTTTCCCTGGACAGGATTTACCCGTCACAACCGTGGTATCTCCGCCCGGTCATAAACAGACCCTATTTCTCCCGCATGGGATTTTCCGGAGATCACTCGTTCGGCAAGGAATACGGCAAAGGGTACATTCCTGTGCCGATGAAGGAGGTATCCTCCTTTCAGTTCGACCAGTTCAACTGGTACGGTTTTTCATTCTATTCTACTGATTTGATGGTCAGAGGTGTTCGTTCACAAGTCATGGAAGAGGTTGTGGTCGCTTACGGCACGGCAAAAGGTCATATCAGGGGAGTAGCGGCTGATCGTAAAGTCGAGGCAGATGAGATGGTCCTGGCAGATATGGCGTTCGATGGCGGCGCAGCCCCGCCGCCACCGTCACCGGTACCGGCCGGTAGTGAGGTGGCTGCACCACAGATCCGGCGCAATTTGAATGAGACTGCCTTTTTCTTCCCGCAATTGAAAACCAATGAGAAGGGAGAAGTACAGATTGCCTTTACGGTGCCGGAAAGCAACACCCGATGGCGCTTCCGTGTGCTGGCGCACGATAAGAAGCTGCAAACGGGACAAGCCGAGGCGTTCACCGTCTCGCAGAAAGAGCTGATGGTTACGCCCAATATGCCGCGTTTCCTGCGTCATGGCGACCAGACAACCATTGTTACCAAGGTATCGAACCTTTCCGATGGCCCCGTGACCGGCAAAGTGAGACTGGAGTTTTTCAACCCGGTCACCGGTGAGCGGATCGACACCCTCTCGCCGGCACATCAGGAGCAGGCCTTTACACTGGAGAAAGATGCCTCCGCCGATGCCTCCTGGCTTTTTGTGGTGCCCGATGACATCGATCTGCTGGGGCTGCGTATTGTTGCACAGAGTGCCCAATTCAGCGATGGGGAACAGCATGCGCTGGTCGTCCTGCCCAACCGGATGCTGGTGACCGAGAGCATGCGCCTGGACCTGAACGGCACACAGACGAAGGAATTCAGTATGGACCGGTTACTGAAGAGAACCTCAGCCACCATACAAGACTACCGGCTGACACTCGAATTTACCTCCAATCCGGCATGGTTTGCCGTACAGGCCCTTCCTGTGCTGAGTGAGCCGGAGAGCGACAATGCCATCTCCTGGTTTGCCTCCTTCTACGGCAATGCGATGGGTGCCCATATCGGGAAGGCCTATCCCAAGGTAGCATCTATGGTGGAAGCGTGGAAAAAACAGGGCGGCAGCAGAGAGACATTTCTTTCCAACCTGGAAAAGAATCAGGAACTGAAAAATGTGCTCCTGGAAGAAACACCCTGGGTGCTGGAAGCTACCACCGAATCGGAGCAGAAAGAGAAACTCTCTTTGCTCTTCGACCTGAACCGCAGTCAAAGCCGGATCACTGCCGCTTTGCAGCAGCTGCAGGAGCTGCAGACAACAGAGGGTGGCTGGAGCTGGTTCAAAGGTTTCAGATCAGATGTCGGCATAACGCACTATATCCTCTACGGTTTTCAGCAGCTGAAGGTGCTGAACGCGGTGGATTTTTCCGGTGATGTTCTCTCCATGCAGACAAGAGCGCTTTCCTTCATCGATGCAGAGGCGGTCCGCCGCTTCGAGGCATGGAAAAAGTATAACAGGGACTGGAAAAATAGTAAGACCATACCGCTCACCGACCTGGAATACCTCTACGTCCGTTCCGGTTACGATGATAAGCTGCCGGAAGTGAGAGACAGGGAGATGACCCGTTTTTATCTCTCGGTCATTGAAAAGAACTGGACCACGTATGGATTATATGAACGATCACTGATAGCCATCCTGATGAAACGGGAAGGGAAAACGCAGGTGGTGCAGGATATCCTGACCTCTTTCCGTGAACATGCCACAGTCTCCGAAGAGACCGGCATGTACTGGGCGAACAACCGTGCGCAGGTGTTCATGTCGCAATCAGCCCTGTCGGTACATACCTTTATCATGGAGGCATTCCTCGCGGGGGGTGCCCGGGCTGCTGAAACCGATGATATGAAACGGTGGCTGCTGAAACAGAAACAGACACAACAGTGGGAGTCCACGCACGCCACGATGGACGCAGTGTATGCCTTACTGAGCAGCGGCAGCGACTGGTTTGCCACTGATAGCAAGAGCACGGTAAAAATGGGAAGCGTGACTGTTGAGCCCGACAGCAGGGAAGAGGGCACCGGTTTCTTCAGGGAGTCGTGGACCCGTAACGAGATCACTCCCGATATGGGACGTATAGTCGTTTCGCACCAGGGTAATGCACCCGCCTGGGGGGCACTGTACTGGCAATACTTCGAGGAGATGGATAAAATCACGAAGACCGATGCCTCACTCGACATAGAGAAACAACTGTTTGTGGAGCAGCCCGGCACATCAGGTACGGAGTTGGTACGCATCACCGGGGACAAGCCGCTGAAAGTGGGAGACAAGGTGATCGTACGGCTTACCGTGAGGAACGATCGTGATCTGGAGTTTGTCCATCTGAAGGATATGCGGGCAGCCGCTTTTGAGCCTGTCGACCAGGTCTCCGGGTTGAGATGGCAAAACGGGGCACCATATTACCAGACATCGAAAGATGCTTCCACCAATTTTTACTTCGACCAGCTGCCACGGGGTACCCGGGTGTTTGAATATGCGGTCTTCGTGAACAGGGCGGGCAGTTATGCCAATGGCATCACCACCATCCGGTGCATGTATGCGCCGGAGTTCACCTCGCACACCGGGGGAATCAGAATTATTGTTAAACAATAAACAGGAACTAAACTAAATTGTTACTTTTGTGTCACACAATAAAGAAGATTTATTATTTTACAAACTTATACAACAATGAAAAAATTAAGTTTACTATTCCTGTTTACCCTGTTTATCAGCGGGGCTGCTTTTGCCCAACAGAAACCCTCCATGGATTTTGCACGCACGGAACATAATTTCGGTACCATCAAAGAGGAGATGGGCGCGGTAACCACCCAGTTTGAATTTACCAACACTGGTAAGAGTCCCCTCATCATACAGCGGGTGTCGGCATCGTGCGGATGTACCACCCCCAGCTACACCCGCGAACCGGTATTGCCAGGTAAAAAAGGGGTCATTTCCGCCAAATATTCCACGGTTGCCCGTCCCGGGACGTTTAACAAAACCATTACCGTGTATACCAACGTACCCGATACGGTGTATGTACTCACCATCAAGGGTAACGTAGTGCCGAAGTAATAATATCTGTTTCACGATTTGTATTACAAGCCGAATGAAGTATCTTTGCAACAGACTTCATTCGGTTTTTTTAATCAACAGTGCATGGAACATCCCGAAAACGACCCTCAATACAAAGGCCTTGTGGTGAACAAGGGTGTGGAGAAACCACCCAGTGTGAATCCTTACCTGAAAAGACGTGTAAGGAACAACCGTCGTTCTGTAGTCGACTTTGTGGATGGTATTCTGTCTGGTGACAGGGTGATCCTCAGTCAGGCTGTCACCCTGGTGGAGAGCTCGCTGCCGGAGCATCAGGAGACGGCACAGGCCATCATCGAGCAATGCCTGCCTCATGCGGGTAATGCCATAAGGGTTGGCATCACGGGTGTCCCCGGAGCAGGGAAGAGCACCTCCATCGATGCGTTCGGGATGCATCTGCTGGAGAAAGGACATAAGCTGGCAGTGCTGGCCATCGATCCCTCGAGTGAACGTTCCAGGGGGAGTATCATGGGCGATAAAACACGCATGGAGAAGCTCTCCCTCGAGCAGAACGCTTTTATCCGTCCCTCTCCTTCTGCAGGGTCACTGGGAGGTGTAGCCCGTAAAACACGCGAGACGATTGTACTGTGTGAAGCAGCCGGCTTCGACTACCTGTTTGTGGAAACGGTAGGGGTGGGGCAGTCGGAGACCGCCGTCCACTCAATGGTCGACTTCTTCCTGCTCATTCAGCTGGCCGGCACCGGTGATGAGTTGCAGGGGATCAAACGGGGAATCATGGAGATGGCCGACGGCATCGTGATCAACAAAGCCGACGGCGATAATATCGACAAAGCACAGATGGCACAACGACAGCTGCGCAATGCATTGCATCTTTATCCGCTCCCCGAATCGGGATGGACACCCGAAGTACTCACCTATTCCGGCTACTACAATCTGGGTATTGAAGCCGTGTGGGACTTGATCCACCGATACATCGATTTTGTAAAGGCGAACGGTTTTTTCGATCGCAAACGCAAGGAACAGGCCAAATACTGGATGTTTGAAAGCATTAATGAGCAGCTGAGAAACGGGTTTTACCGCGACCCGGAGATTGCCGCGCTGTTGACGGAACTTGAAGATCAGGTGCTTAATTCCCGTAAAAGCTCATTTGTGGCTGCCCGGGAAGCGCTGGAGCTGTACTATGGAAAACACCGGTAATACCATGTTTGCATACTGGAAAGCGTATATCGGTCTGCTGTTTCGGAGGAAAATAATGGCGGGAACCGATAAAAAAACGGCTTTCGCAGCACCACGAATAAGAATTTTTTCTACTTTTGCATCACGATCCTGTAGGATACGTTAAGGCGCACTCTTCTAACGGTTAGGAAAATTGTTTCTCAGGCAATGAATAGCGGTTCGATTCCGCTGTGCGCTACGAGACACAACAGGCTGTGAAAAGAAAAAAGCGGGATCATTCAACGATCCCGCTTTTTCTGTTTATCAGATGGGTTGACAATTATTCTTCCGCCATGTTGTGAAACACGTTCTGCACATCTTCATCCTCTTCGAATTTTTCCAGCAGCTTTTCTATCTGTGCGCGTTGCTCATCGTTGAGTGTTTTGGTTTCATGCGGAATGCGCACGAACTCGGCCGCGTGGATCTCAAAGCCCCTCTCCTCGAGGTAGGACTGGATGTCGGAATAGGAGGTAAATTCGCCATAAATAAGAATATCATCCTCATCCACAAGCACCTCATCCACGCCGTAGTCAATCAGCTCCAGCTCCAGATCTTCGAGTGAGACACCTTCCTTTTCAGCTACCCTGAATACACATTTATGGTCGAACAGAAACTCGAGACTGCCCGAGGTGCCGAGTGAACCGCCATGTTTGTTGAAGTAGCTGCGCACGTTGGCCACGGTGCGTGTAGGGTTGTCTGTGGCTGTCTCCACCACCATGGCGATACCGTAGGGTCCATATCCTTCGTAGACCATCTCCTTGTAGTCCGACACATCCTTGTCCGTTGCCTTCTTGATGGCACGCTCCACATTCTCCTTAGGCATGTTCTCCTTCTTGGCCTGTTGTATCAGCACGCGTAACCGCGGGTTGGTATCGGCCTCGGGACCTCCCTCGCGCACAGCGATTGTGATCTGTTTGCCCAGTTTCGTGAAGACACGGGCCATATTGCCCCATCGTTTCAGCTTCGTTGCTTTTCTGTATTCAAATGCTCTTCCCATACTCTTTGTAACACCCGAAACCTCCTGTGCAGAGAATGACGGGCCCTGAATTATGTTGTGAATAAATTGTGTTGTTCCTCACCTGTGTGTTACCGCAGCTGTGCTCCCAGTTCCTTTTCCAGATCCTGCCGGATCTTCCGCATGGCACTGTCTATCTGTTTGTCGTTCAGTGTCTTCTCTTCATCCTGCAGGAGAAAGTTCACCGCGTACGATTTCTTCCCTTCGGGCAGGTTCTTCCCTTCATACACATCGAAAAGAGTGATCTGTTTCAGCAGTTTCTTTTCTGAGGCGACAGCAATCTGCTGTATCCGGGCAAAAGTGACGCTTTTGTCGATCAACAGCGCTAAATCGCGGCTGACGGGAGGGAACCGGGAGATCTCAGTGAAACGCACCGATTGCTGTTCACTCTCTTTCATCAGCACGTCCCAGTTCATTTCAGCGAAAAAGACCGCAGTATCGATATCAAATGCCTTGCAGATTGAAGGGGTGACGATGCCGAAGCTTCCGATGAAGCGCTTGTGCGAGCGAATGCTCATCCCCGTGGTGAAGATGTCGTCCTGCAGCGGTTCAAGCCGGAGCTGATTGTCCGTCATTCCCAGCCGCTTCAATATATTTTCCACATGGGCCTTCAGCTCGAAGACCGAGCTCTGCTCTTCGGCTACTGCCCAGTTCTTATGCGTCCGTTTGCCGCAGAGCCACAGGCCGATATGGGTCTCCTCCGCATATTCAGCCAGTATCTTATCTTCCTTCCTTTTATCCGCATCGTAGAAATAACAATTGCCAAATTCATAGAAACGAAGATCACTTTTCTTGCGGTTGCGGTTGTAGGCAATACTCTCCAACCCTCCGTAAAGAAGTGTCTGACGCATCACGCTGAGATCGTTGCTCAACGGGTTGATCAGTGTCACACAGCGGGCAGCGGGATAGGTTACCCCTTGTTCGTAATAGGTCTTTTTCGTGAGCGAATTGTTCATGATCTCACTAAAACCGTTGGCAGAGAGCTGTTCAGAGATCAGTGTCTGCAGCTTGTGCTTGCGGTCGGTCGCTGTCTGGTAGGAGAGGTTCGCCTTCAGCGAGTCGCTGATCTCCACATTATTGTAGCCGTAGATACGCAGGATATCTTCAATCACATCCACATCGCGCGTCACATCCACCCGGTAGGTGGGGATGCGCAATATCAGCCCGTTATCCGTTTCCTTTTCAATCTCTGTCTCCAGACTGTGCAGGATGCTCCTGATGGCCTCCTTCGGAATATCTTTCCCGATGAGTGAACGTACTTTATCAAACGACAACGATACCCGGGCTCTCTCAACGGGTGTGGGGTAGATATCGCGTATCTCCCCCTCGATGATGCCTCCTGCCAGCTCTTTCACCAGCAGTGCCGCCCGTTTCAGTACATAGACCGTATTGTTCGGGTCGGCGCCGCGTTCAAAGCGGAACGAGGAGTCGGTGGTCAATCCGTGCCTGCGTGCTGTTTTCCTCACCCAGGTAGGATGGAAATAGGCGGACTCGAGGAAGAGATCCGTCGTCTTTTCGGTGACACCGGAATGGAGACCCCCGAAAACACCCGCGATACACATTCCCTCTTCGTCATTGCAGATCATCAGGTCGTTCGCACTCAGCGTGCGTTCCTGTTCGTCGAGCGTGACAAACTTTGTTCCTTCGGGCAGGGTGCGTACCACCACTTCATTTCCCTTAATCTGTGCAGCATCAAAAGCATGCATGGGATGTCCCGTTTCGTGGAGAATGAAGTTGGTGATATCCACGATGTTGTTGATGGGTCGAAGGCCGATGAGCTGCAGTTTGTTTTTCAGCCAGTCGGGACTCTCTTTCACGGTAATACCGCGCATGGTCAGCCCAGAGTAACGGGGACAGGCTTCCCTGTTTTCCACAATCACCTCAATGCCGCCCTCTTTCCGGTCTATGGCAAACGCGCCGACCGACGGTTTGGTCAATGTATACGGTTTGCCGGCCTGCTCAAGCCATGCTGCCAGTTCGCGCGCCACACCGAAGTGTGAGGCGGCATCCACGCGATTGGGGGTGATATCCACCTCTATTACCCAATCACTCTTCACCTTATAATACTCTTTTGCCGGCGTGCCCGCAACGGCATCATCCGGGAGTACGATGATCCCGTTGTGCGAGGTGCCGATGCCAATCTCATCTTCGGCACAGATCATACCCAGCGACTCTTGACCTCGTATCTTTGAACGTTTTATCGTAAATTCTTCTTCCCCGGCATAGAGCTTCGTGCCGACAGTGGCCACCACCACTTTCTGTCCTGCGGCAACGTTGGGGGCGCCACACACAATCCTTAACGGGTCACCGCCATCACCGATGTTGACGGTGGTCAGATGAAGGTGATCTGAATTGGGATGATCTGTGCAGGTGAGCACCTCACCGATAACCAGTCCTTCCAGTCCCCCTTTGATAGTTTGGATCTCCTTTACGCTCCCGGTTTCCAGACCGATGGAGGTCAGTGCATCTGCTGTTTCCTGCGGAGACAGATCGAATTGCAGATATTCTTTGAGCCAGTTGTAAGAAATATTCATTCTTAGTCGGGATTAAATCTATTCGAATCAGATCGATGTAAAACGGAGATGCCACAAGGCGGAATGGAATCATCCTAATTTTTGGTCCGGTAATCTTCCATCCTGTAATTCGTTTGCATCCATAAAGGATCGATCTCATTCAAAAATGCTGTTCTTTTTGAAATTGAGCCCAAAAGTACAAAAAAATAAGATGAATAAGAAGAGAAGAACTTTATTTCATGAAAGCTGCATTGGGAAATAACCATTCTCTATGAATGATGTTTTTTTACACAATGGGTGGCCATGAAAAGCAAACTACTTGCCAGCTATTTTGACGACCGCAACTGGCAATACGCATGGCTCACCGGAAGTACGATTGATCGTCAGGCGGCAATCAATAAGTTTTCTTCCGGTGAGCATGTACACACATTCTTTATTTCTCTCAAGGCGGGAGGTACAGGTTTAAATCTCACCGCAGCCGACTATGTCTTCATCATTGATCCCTGGTGGAACCCCTCTGCCTAACTGCAGGCGGTAAGCCGTGCTCACCGCATCGGCCAGAAAAAGAACGTCACCTTGTACAGATTTATTACCGAAGGGACCATTGAAGAAAAAATTCAACAGTTGCAGCATGTTAAGACAACATTGGCCGAAGGTCTCATCCGCCCGCAATTCTCCGAGGATGAAATAAAGGAACTGTTAGCGTGATTGTGATTTCTTATCCGGACGTCCGGCGATCAGAATCCGCGTATGGCTTTCACGCCCGGGAGCACTTTGCCTTCGATCATTTCGAGCAGCGCACCACCGCCGGTGGAGACATACGATACTTTGTCGGCGTGGCCGAATTTATTCACGCAGGCCACTGAGTCGCCGCCGCCCACCAGGGAGAAAGCTCCTTTTTGGGTTGCCGCTACAATGGCATCAGACACCGCACGTGAACCCTTGTCGAAATTATCGAATTCAAACACACCCACAGGGCCATTCCAGAGGATGGTCTTAGAGTTTTTGATCACGTTTGTAAATAGTTTCTCCGATTCCGGTCCAATGTCGAGTCCTTGCCAACCGTCTGGGATTTCGTTAACAGAAGCAAAACTGGTATTGGCTTCGTTGCTGAAACTGTCGGCGATCTTGGTATCTGTTGCCAGTATCAGATTCACCCCTTTTTCTTTGGCCATTGCTACAATCTCTTTTGCCAGGTCGAGCTTGTCGTCCTCTACGATAGAATTTCCGATTTTTCCACCGAATGCTTTTGCAAATGTATAGGTCATTCCCCCTGCAAGGATCAGGTTATCCACTTTGTCCAACAGGTTCTTGATGATCTCAATTTTGCTAGAAACCTTTGAACCACCCATGATTGCTGTGAAAGGATGCTCTGTTTCTTTCATCACTTTCTCCACTGCTGTGATCTCGTTTTGCATCAGGTACCCGAAAAGCTTGTGGCCGGCATCGAAATAATCGGCGATCAGTGCGGTAGATGCGTGCGCCCGGTGGGCTGTTCCGAATGCGTCATTCACATATACGTCGGCATAGGAAGCCAGTTCTTTTGTAAATTCTTTTTGAGACTCCTTCATTGCCTTTTTCGCTTTCGCTTTTTCTTCTTCGCTGGCATCTTCAGGCAGGCCACGGGGTTTTCCTTCTTCTTCGGCATAAAAACGGAGGTTCTCAAGCAACAAGGCCTCTCCCGGACGCAACGCAGCCGCTTTTGCTTCTGCCTCTTCCCCAATGCAGTCGCTGGCAAACTGCACGTCAACACCCAATAGCTCAGCCACACGGGGAAGGATGTGTCTGAGTGAAAATTTATCGGTCGGTCCATTCGGTCGTCCCAGATGGGATCCGATGATCGGGCTGCCACCGTCTTTCAGGATCTTTTTCAGCGTAGGGATGGCTGCGCGGATACGTGTATCGTCCGTGATTTGGAAGTTCTCATCGAGCGGAACATTGAAATCCACGCGCACGAATGCCTTTTTATCGGCAAAATTAAAAGCGTCCATTGTTTGCATAGTTCAGTATATTTTATAAAAAAGTTATTCAAATTTCCTTTGTTAATTCAGATATTCGTTACGTTCGGCAAAGTGCAAGTAACTTGTTTGTTTTAAAAACAGCGTGCGCCAAATGACCCGCAAAGTTACGAATAATATGGAAATTTTTCCGTAATGTTTCGGGAAAAGTTTATACGTTGCGCAGAACTACCTCGTAGGTAACCGGAACCGCTTTCTTATACATGGCCAGCACACCGCAATAAGTGTCGAACGACATTTTGCAGGCTTTTTCCAGTTTCTCTTTCGGGAGTTGGTCTCCTTCAAATTCGTAGATCACATGGAGGGAGGTGTATTGTTTGGGATGCTCTTCGGCCACCTCTGCGCGGATGCGAATGTCAAATTTTTTCAGTTCGATACGCATTTTGCGTGCCATGGTCACGATGTCCAATCCCGTACATCCTGCTGCTGCAACCAGCAACAATTTTTTAGGACCCGGCCCGGCATTGTTGCCGCCCGATTCTTCCGGCATATCTATTGTAACGGTATGACCGTCGATCTCCGTATCGAAAATATTGTTCTCTCTCCAGTTGGTCTGAATAGTATGTGTTGCCATAAGAATTGTTTTTATTGTAATGAATCTGTAAGTATTGCATTCTCGGAATCTAAACAATTCAGCGTCTGTTTGGTTCGTATGATGAACGATCCGGTTCATGATGTATAAAAGTGTCAGATATCAGGTTGTATTATCCGGTAATTGTAGAAAATAATATCAAATTGATGCATCATTATATACAAAATGCTATATTTGCAAAAACTTTTTCATTCAGCAATGGATGCAGAGGTCAAATTTATGGGGACTTTGCTATTGCACGAATTGAAAATCGAGGAGCGAAGGCGACTCAATATATCCAACAGTTGTAAAGGTATGATTGATCATAATGCAAGGGTACTTCTGATATATACCGGGGGGACGATCGGGATGGTGGAGAACATGGATACAGGGGCATTGGAGCCGTTCAACTTCAGTCATCTTCGCTCCAATATGCCCGAAATAAAGCGATTGAACTTTCAGGTAGAGACCCATCTGTTTGATCCTCCCATCGATTCATCGGACATGTCGCTTGCCGTGTGGCAACAGATAGTCAGGGTGATCGAAGAGAATTACGGCGATTACGATGGGTTCGTCATTCTGCACGGCACCGATACCATGTCTTACACGGCTTCCGCATTGAGCTTTATGTTCGAGAACCTGACCAAGCCGGTGATCCTGACCGGATCACAACTTCCCATCGGGAAACTGCGGACCGACGGTAAGGAAAATCTGATCACTGCCCTTGAGATTGCGGCGGATAAGGATGCCTTGGGGCACCCCGTTGTCCCGGAATTGTGTATTTATATGCAGAATCTGCTGATGCGGGGAAACCGTACCACGAAAGTGAATGCCTATCATTTCAGTGCCTTCAGCAGTCCCAACTACCCCTGGCTTGCTCAGGCGGGGCTTGAAATACGTTACGATAGGCAACTTATCCTCATGCCCGATTATCACAGGCCTGTATGCTTTCATTACGCCATGGATCATCATGTGCTCATTCTGAAACTGTTTCCGGGTATTACGGAGGAGGTGGTGAGAGCACAGCTGGAGGTCCCGGGATTAAAGGGTGTGGTGCTGGAAGCCTATGGCACCGGGAATGCACCCATGTATGCATGGTTTTCGAAGCAAATGCAACGTGCTTTTGAGCGGGATATTGTGATTGTGAACGTGACGCAGTGCCTCTATGGAGCGGTAGAAATGCATCGTTACGAAAACGGGCGGCAGCTGGAAAATATGGGGGTGACAAGCGGTAGCGACATCACCACCGAGGCGGCGCTGGCTAAGCTGATGTTCCTTTTTGGCAAAGGTGAATCTCCTGCGGAAGTGCGCCGGCTTATGAAAGTCCCTCTGTGTGGTGAGCTGACGGTGAGGGAGTAGGGGCATTCTGGGTGAGAGAAAGGATTGGTTTAACGAAATTTGTTTCACCCGATAGGGTAAAATTGTGCAGGGAGTTTTATCTTTGTCCGCAACGACTGGAAAGAACGAAATCCCCTAAACTGAATGGAATGGAAAATTTGGATTACGGAATAATCGGCAATTGCCGTACGGCAGCATTGGTATCGAAAACGGGAAGCATCGACTGGTTATGCCTGCCCGATTTCGACTCACCCTCCATCTTTGCCAAACTGCTGGACGAAGAGAAGGGGGGTAGTTTTCATTTTGAAGTGTCGGACGATTACACCATCACCCAGAACTATCATGATCACACCAATATACTTATCACCCGGTTTACATCGCCTGACCACGGGTTTATTGTCTTTGACTATATGCCCCGCTACAGGACCGAAGAGTTGCGGTATTACATGCCTCCCGAAATTCACCGGTATATCCGGGTGATAAAGGGACGTCCGCAGGTACGTATTGTGTATGATCCGCAAATCAATTATGCCCGCGAGGGTGTCCGTCACGAAATTGTGGGAAACTATATCAAAACCTACTCGCAGGATGATTCGGAAGATAAGGTATATCTCTACACCAGCATGGATATGGAGAAGATACTGAACAGGGAAGTGATTGAACTGGACGATCATCAGTTTTTCCTTTTATCCTATAATCAGAAACTGGTCACGATAGATCTCAACCGCATTCTGCTGGAATATGAACGTACCAAAGTTTACTGGCTTAACTATTCAAACCGTTCCCGGCATTACCTGCAGTATGATGACATGATTCAACGGAGCCTGTTGGTGCTGAAGCTGCTGTCGTACCAAAATACCGGTGCCATGGTGGCTGCGGTGACCACCAGTATCCCTGAAACCATCGGTGAGACGCGGAACTGGGATTACCGCTATTGCTGGCTGCGCGATGCCTCTATGTCGATAGATACGTTGCTGTTTATGAAAAAGAAAACGGCCGCTGAACGCTTTATTGGTTTTGTGAAGCACATTCTGAAGTCGTCGCGTGACGAACCCATCCAGATTATGTACGGCATCAGGGGAGAGCGTGATCTGAAGGAAGAGATACTTCCCCATTTAAGCGGTTATACGAATTCTCACCCGGTGAGGATTGGCAATGCGGCATATTATCAGATACAAAATGATTCTATCGGCTATCTGCTGGATATTATCTACAAGTATTATCTCTTTTTTCCCGGTACACTCGATGAAGTGGAGGAGATATGGGAGATCATCAAAAACCTGGTACGTGCCGTGCTGGCTTCGTGGCGGAAACCCGACCGGAGCATCTGGGAATATCGTACCATGGAGAGACATTTTGTCTTTTCAAAAGTAATGAGCTGGGTGGCTATGGACAGGGCATCCTTGATTGCCGGTCTACTGCAGAGGGACTATTATGCAGAACAATGGCGCCGCGAAGCGGATATGATCAAGGCAGAGGTGCATGAAAAAGGGTGGAACGAGGAACTGCAGTGTTTCACGCAGGCATATGACAGTACCGATTACGACTCTTCGCTGCTGCTGATGCAGTTTTATGACTTTATTGAGCCTGAAAATGAGCGGTATGTAAAGACGGTGAAAGCAATCCGGGAAAACCTCTATCACGAAGGACTGATGTACCGGTATAAGGCTGCCGATGATTTCGGCATGCCCACTTCTTCCTTCACCATCTGCACATTCTGGCTGGTGGAAGCCCTTTATAAGATTGGGGAAAGGGAGGAGGCAAAGGAGATCTTTGAGAAGATGATTTCCTATTCGAACCACGTGGGATTGTACAGTGAAGATCTCGATTTCAAAACCAAGCGACAGCTCGGAAACTTCCCGCAGGCCTATTCGCACCTTGCGTTAATTAATACAGCCGTGTTGTTTTCCGAAGAGAAGCAGCTGTCCAAATTTATTCGCCCTTAAGGGAATGGCCCCCGGGGTTAGCGCCGTGAATTTTTGCAAACGATCCGGGATAATTTGTGTTGATGAAATCGATCAGTTTCTCTCGGATCTCTACCCTTAAATCCCAGTTTTTGGACGAGTCGCTGCTGCTGACCAGCACACGGAGTTCCTTGTACCACTCTTTGCTGTCGGTCACCTGGATGTTCTGTACGCGCCCGTCCCAGTTGGGATTGTCTTTCACCAGGCGTGCCAGCTCCCCGCGCAGCGGTTCCAACGGCAGATCGTAGGATACATACAGCATCACAGTCCCCAGGATATTGGAGGTTGAGCGGGTCCAGTTCTGAATGGGTTTATTCAGGAAATAGTCGATCGGTACGATCAGTCGCCGCTCATCCCATATCTTCACTACCGCGTACGTGATGTTGATCTCTTCAATCCTCCCCCATTCCCCTTCAATCACCACCACATCATCCAATCTGACGGGCTGCGTAAAAGCAATCTGTATGCCGGAGAAGACCTGTCCGAAGCTGCGCTGGGCTGCAAAACCGACGATGATGCCGGCAACCCCGGCCGATGCCAGCAGGCTCACGCCCAGCTGCCGTACCGAATCTATGGTCATTAGCGCGATGGAGATAAAGACAAATGCCACGATAATCACCGCAATCCGCTCAATCATGCTCATCTGGGTCAGTCTCTTTCTGGCCTCCAGGTTATGGGGATTGGCGATGTCGAACTTGTTTTGCCAGAAATGAAACAGTGCTCTGATAACCTGTATGATAAGCCACCCGACGGTAAGGATCAGCAGTATCCTGCTTATCTGCTCAAAGACTGCGAAGGTGCGGGCATCCTCTTTCAGGTAAGAGCTGAAAATATGCAACAGTATGGCAAAAATAACCCAGATGCCCGATACCCTGATAATGCGTATGATGAAGTTGTCCACGGGGCTTTTGCTTTTGCGGGTGTGTAATTGCCACTTTTTTATGATATAATTATAAATCATCACCAGCACAATAAACAGCACAATGAACAGTAGTGCGATAAAAATGTACCGGAACGGGCTGCCGGGAGAGGTAATATGATTGAAATTCATGAAGGGTTATTGTTTAATCAGGTTTGACAGGAAAGAAATTACGGACGATTGCAACGGGATGCGGTACTTTGCGGTAGGTGAGAAACTTCCCACCTTTATGCTGATCCCTTCAGGAGGCAATACCCTGAACATGTCTTCGTCGGTGGTATCGTCTCCGATGGCCAGCACAAAGTCGTAATCCTGTTGTTCCAGCCGGCGCAGCACCTCACTGCCTTTGTTGTAATCGGGCGGCTTGATCTCCACAATCTTGTTGCCGTGCACGATCTGCAGGTTCAGCCGTGCACAGGGACCTATCAGCGTGTTGACCAGTTGTTGTGCTCTCAGCTCGGCCAGCCACACATCTACGCTGCGGTAGTGCCACACCAGAGCCGTGTCTTTTTGCTCCAGATGTGAGCGGGGTGTCTTCTCTATCGTGCGTTGTATGATGTTGATGATCTCCTCGTCCCACTCCAATTTACTGGGAAGGTTTTGGTGCCACTTATTATTTTCTTTGTAAAAGATACCATGCTCGGCCGCAAAATCCAGATCGAGTCCTGCAAACCACTTGTCGAGGATCTGATGATTTCTTCCACTGTTGATCACCACTTTGTTCTTTTTGTCGGCTGCCATTTCTCGCAGCAACGCCAAAAGCTCCGCTGAGGGAATTGCGTCTTCCGGATTCCTGCTGAAAGGAACCAGTGTGCCGTCATAATCGAGCAGCAGCAAACGTGCGTTCGCTTCGTCGTAGGCGCTCTTTATTTGGGTAAGTTGTTTTTTTCCGACAATCTTCTGTATAATTTCCCGGTTTTGTGCCTTGATAGACTGTAGCTCAGTGACAAAATCGTTGGCCCATTTTTTTACGTTTCTTGTGGAAATATGTTTTTGCATTTTCTGCATCCGCTCTCTTTTCTCTCCTTCCGGCATTTGTAATGCCTGCAGAATGGCATGTTCAATTTCATTCATATCGTTGGGATTGATGATGATTGCATCCTGCAATTCAATTACTGCGCCTGCCATCTCGCTGAGAATGAGCACTCCCGCTTTGTCGCCTTTGGCTGCCAGGTATTCTTTTGCCACCAGATTCATCCCATCGCGCAGGGGAGTTACCAGGGCAATGTCGGCGATATCATACATCGCGATCAGCTCCTCAAAAGCGAAACTGCGGTAAAAGTAATAAACGGGATTCCAGCCCAGCCTGGCATATTTCCCGTTTATTTCGCCGATAGCCCGGTCGATTTTATTTTTCAGGTCGGCGTAGATATCCACAGCGTCGCGCGAGGGAACCACAATCATTACCAGCGATACTTTTTCGTGGTACTCCGGATGGTTTTGCAGGAACTGGGCAAAGCCACTCAGCCGGTGCAGGATACCCTTGCTGTAATCCAGCCGGTCGACAGCGAGAATGATGGTTTTGTCGCCGAGTTTTTCTCTCAGCATGTCTGCATTCTCTTTCGCTGCCGGCAATGCGGGAGCATCGTGATAGAGGTCGTAATTGATGCCCATGGGGAAAGCATCCACGTGTACAATCCTGTTTTCCAGGCTGATCTCATCGAGAGAGCAGCTCAGATTAAGCACGCGATAGATCGCACCGATGAAGTGGCGCATGTAGTCGTGTGTGTGAAAGCCGATGAGATCTGCACCCAACAGACCCTCCAGCACCTCTTCCCTTTCGGGAAGTACCCTGAAAAGCTCGTATGAAGGAAAAGGAATATGGTGAAAATAGCCGATGTTTGCATCCGGCTGCTTATCCCGGATCATTTTTGGTAACAGCATCAGTTGATAATCATGTACCCAGATGATATCGTCATTCCCGATAAATGGCAATGCTTCGCTGCAAAAAAGGGCGTTCACCTGCCGGTAGGTTTCCCAGTAATCAGCCCTGTATTCGATATAGGAGGAAAAGTAGTGACATAAAGGCCATATTGTGCTGTTACTGTATCCTTCGTAATAATTTTCAATCTGCTCAGCCGATAAAAAAACGGGGTGAAAATGCATTGCATGCAGTTTATCGGTAATCTCTTTTTTTTCAAGATCATCATCGGTAAATATTCCCGGCCATCCGACCCAGTATTTTTCGGCTTCCATCTCCAGAGACCCAAGCCCTGTTGCCAGACCCCCTTCACTTCTTTCAAATGAGAACTGATCTTCTTTTCTTACTACCTTTACCGGAAGTCTGTTTGCAATGATAATGATCTTCATCTGTTTATTTTTTTTTGAAAGGCCCGGATGAACTGTTTTTTCGGCCAGAATCCCTGTTTTTTCGCAGGTGTCGCATATTTTTGTTTGGTTAGACTCAGAACAAGAATAGGGCGCATTACATACTACTATAACATATTTTGCGCAGGAAAGATTTATTTTTAATGTTATTTTGCACTTACCCTTATTTTGAAATGCAGAACATGAACAAAAAGATAGGATCGTTTGTTGTTTCCACTTTTTTGTCGTAATTTCGTGGTCTAAACCTGTATAAATTAGCAATTTTTTAACTAAAATTTCATTTTTTTAGTAATCCATCATTATGACCACAAAAAAGAAATATTTAACCTGCGACGGTAATCAGGCAGCTGCTCACATCGCCTATATGTTCAGTGAAGTGGCTGCCATTTACCCGATTACACCATCATCCACGATGGCTGAGTATGTGGATGAATGGGCGGCTGCCGGAAGAAAAAACATCTTCGGTCAACCCGTTCTGGTGCAGGAAATGCAGTCTGAAGCAGGAGCTGCCGGTGCCATGCACGGTTCACTGCAGGCAGGAGCGCTCACATCCACCTTTACCGCATCGCAAGGGCTCATGCTGATGCTTCCCAACATGTATAAGATGGCCGGAGAGCTGCTTCCCGGGGTTTTCCACGTCTCTGCACGTGCACTGGCGTCACAGGCGTTATCAATATTCGGCGACCAGCAGGATGTGATGGCTGCCCGGCCGACCGGTTTCGCACTGTTTGCCACCGGGTCGGTGCAGGAGGTCATGGATCTTGCGGCAGTAGCCCATTTGGCTGCGATTGAGAGCCGTGTTCCTTTCCTTCATTTCTTCGACGGATTCCGCACATCACACGAAATTCAGAAGATCGAAGCTTTGTCGAACGAAGACCTGGCACCGCTGATCAATCAGGAAGCACTGAAAGGCTTTCGCGACAGGGCGCTGAGTCCTGATGCACCGGTTGTCCGGGGAACAGCACAGAATGATGATATCTATTTTCAGGCACGCGAAGCCTCCAACCGGTTTTACGATGCCGTACCGGGTGTAGTGGAGAAATATCTGGAGAAACTGTCGGTGATTACCGGCCGCAAATACGGATTGTTCGACTACTATGGCGATCCGGATGCAGAGAGGGTGATCATTGCCATGGGTTCCGTCACGGAAACCATTCGTGAGGTGGTGGATCATCTTACTGCCCGGGGTGAGAAAGTAGGTGTAGTGGCCGTACATCTCTACCGACCGTTTAAAGCATCGGCGTTTCTTTCCGCAGTTCCTGCCTCAGCCAAAAGAATTGCCGTGTTGGACCGGACCAAGGAACCCGGAGCTACCGGACAGCCGCTCTATCTCGATGTGAGAAGCTGTTATTACGGCAAGGAGGGTGCTCCTGAAATTGTAGGAGGTATTTACGGACTTTCTTCTAAGGATACCACGCCTTCGCAGATTATTTCTGTTTTTGAAAATCTGTCGATGGCCCTGCCGAAAAATGACTTTACCATCGGCATTGTGGACGATGTAACATTTAAATCACTTCCCGTAAAGGAAGAGGTTTCCATGGATGAAACCACGTACGAGGCCAAATTTTACGGCTTGGGATCGGATGGCACCGTGGGCGCCAACAAGAATTCCATCAAGATCATCGGAGACAATACCGACAAATATGTGCAGGCTTACTTTGCCTACGACTCCAGGAAGTCGGGAGGATTTACCTGCTCTCATCTTCGTTTTGGCGACGACCCTATTCGTTCTACCTACCTGGTGAACACACCCAATTTCGTGGCCTGCCATGTGCCGGCCTATCTCTATCTCTATGATGTGACTGCAGGCTTGAAAAAGAACGGAACCTTCCTGCTCAACTCATTGTGGCCCAGGGAGGAGGTGGTCAATCACCTGCCCGACCACGTGAAGCAGTATTTCGCAGCCAACAACATCAGGCTATACATCATCAACGCTACTGCCATTGCCGAAGAGATAGGTCTGGGCAACCGCACCAACACCATCCTGCAATCGGCCTTTTTCAAGATATCCAACGTGATTCCGTACGATCTGGCTGTGGAGCAGATGAAGAAATTCATTGTGAAATCCTACGGTAAGAAAGGGGAAGAAGTGGTAAAGATGAACTTTGCTGCAGTAGACCGCGGCGGTGATGTGGAACAGGTTGAGGTTCCCCGGGAGTGGGCTTCGCTTCAGGTTGCCGCAGACCCTGCCGACGATGCCCCCGAATTTATCCGGAAGGTTGTTCGGCCGATGAATGCACAACGCGGTTACAGTCTTCCCGTATCAGCCTTCAGCGGTCGCGAAGACGGCACCTGGGAAACGGGAACCACCACCTACGAAAAAAGAGGGGTGGGCGTAAATGTACCTGTCTGGCTACCCGAAAACTGTATCCAGTGTAACCAGTGTGCCTATGTCTGCCCCCATGCCACCATACGTCCTTTTATGATCGATGAAGAGGAAGTGAAAGGTGTCGGTGAAGGAGTGGAGCTACTGAAGGCACAGGGGAAACAGTTTGCAGGAATGGCGTATCGTATCCAGGTCGACGTGCTCGACTGCACCGGCTGCGGCAACTGTGCCGATGTGTGTCCGGGCAAAAAAGGAGAGACAGCGCTCGAGATGGTACCCATCGCCTCACAGCTCGATAATCAGAAGAACTGGGATTACATGATGAACAGCGTTACCAGCAAAGCGCATCTGGTAGACGTGAAGATGAACGTGAAGAACTCGCAGTTTGCCAAACCGTTGTTTGAATTCTCCGGCGCCTGCTCCGGTTGCGGCGAGACCCCCTATATCCAACTGATCACGCAGTTGTATGGCGACAGAATGATCATCGCCAATGCCACGGGATGCTCCTCCATCTATGGGGCTTCGGCTCCGGCGATACCGTATACCAAAAACGAAGAAGGCAAAGGTCCGGCATGGGCAAACTCGCTTTTTGAAGACAATGCCGAGTTCGGGTACGGTTTCGTGATTGCCCATACCAGTATGCGCAATCATATCCGGGAATTGATGCTGCAGGGATTACAATCGGATGATTTCACCGACGACCAGAAGACGCTGTTTCAACAGTGGATGGATCATAAGGACGATACGGATGAGTCGAAACGCGTGTCTGCGCAAATAGTAGCCTCCTTGAGCGGCTCCGGCAACAAGATAGCAAGTGAGATCCTTTCGATGGAAAAATACCTCGCCAAGAAATCGATTTGGGTCTTCGGCGGCGACGGTTGGGCATACGATATCGGATTTGGCGGACTCGACCATGTGCTGGCCGGCGGACAGGATATCAATGTGCTGGTGCTCGACACGGAGGTATACTCCAACACGGGGGGACAATCGTCCAAGTCGACACCCATTGCCGCTGTGGCAAAATTTGCCGCTTCGGGAAAGCGGATCCGCAAGAAAGACCTGGGCATGATGGCCACCACCTATGGATACGTCTATGTGGCACAGGTGGCGATGGGTGCAAATCAGGGACACTACCTGAAAGCACTGAAAGAGGCAGAGTCGTACCACGGCCCGTCGCTGATCATTGCCTATTCACCCTGTATCAGCCATGGCCTGAAGAAGGGTATGGGCACTGCCCAGCGGGAGCAGAAAGAAGCTGTGGAATGCGGTTACTGGCATCTGTGGCGCTATGATCCCCGTCTGGAGGCAGAAGGGAAAAATCCTTTCCAGCTCGACAGTAAAGAGCCCGACTGGAGTAAGTTCCGCGACTTCCTGATGGGTGAGGTGCGCTACACGCAACTGATGAAGTCGTTCCCGAGACAGGCGGATGAGCTCTTTGATGCAGCCATGGAAAGCGCACAGTGGCGCTACCGCTCTTACCAGCGCATGGCGCATGCCAGTTACGGTGATGCCCCTGGTGGCGAAGCTGTGGCGGTTGCTGCCGGCGAAGAGAACTAAACTTTACCTGCATTGATTTGATTCTGAGGGTGTCACATCGGGTGATGCCCTCAGTGGTTTAATGACGTACAAACTACAAAATATTGTCGTATCTTTGCGGTTAAAAAGGGCATAAGACATAAGACACAAGATTAAGGAGATACAACTATGAAAATTCAGATCATCAACGGGCCCAACCTTAATTTGCTTGGGGTGCGTGAGCCGAAGGTATACGGGCAAAGCAGTTTCAGTGAATACCTGGACCGTTTGCGGAGCTATTTCCCGGGAATAGAAATAGATTATTTCCAGTCGAACATCGAAGGCGAGCTCATCAACAAAATACAGGAAGCCGGTTTTGGCAGTGATGGTATCATTCTCAATGCCGGCGGGTATACACACACGTCAGTGGCCATCCACGATGCCATCAAAGCGGTTCAGGCGCCGGTGGTGGAGGTGCATATCTCCAACGTGCATGCCCGTGAGGAGTTTCGTCATCAATCGATGTTGACTGCGGTATGTGCCGGCGTAATCGCCGGCTTCGGTCTGGATTCCTATCGTCTGGCTGTTGAAGCGATCAGGATGGCAAACAAAACCACCTGAAAAACGTTATTAGTTCAATAGTTACGCAGTGAACAAATACTCATAAAATTGTATGCTCAAATCAACAAAGATTATTGCCACCATATCCGACAAGAGGTGCGATGTGCCTTTTCTGGAACAGCTGTTCAACGCCGGAATGAATGTGGTGAGGCTCAACTCGGCTCACCTCGACGAAGAAGGGTTCCTGAAAATTATCCATAACGTGCGACAGGTATCCCGCCAGATCGCTATTCTGGTGGATACGAAAGGTCCCGAGATCCGTACCACCGTAACGGAGACTCCCATAGAGCTGAAGACCGGTGACAACATCCGGGTAGTGGGAGACCCTTCCGGCATATCATCTAAAGAGACATTATATATCTCCTACGCAAAGATAACGGATGCGATGCATCCCGACGATAACATCCTGATTGATGACGGAGAGATAGACCTGAAGGTGATCGAGGTAAACAACGATTATCTGCTCTGTTGTGCCATGAACGATGGTGTCATCGGAAGTCGTAAGAGTGTGAATCTTCCCGGGGTGCGTATCAATCTGCCAGCTATCACCGACCGCGACAGAAATTTCATTGCCCTGTCCGTCAAAAATGAGGTCGATTTTATTGCGCACTCCTTCGTAAGAAACAAAGAGGATGTGCAGGAAGTACAACGAATACTGAACGAACTGAAGAGCCCCATCAAGATCATCGCCAAGATTGAGAACCAGGAGGGAGTAGACAATGCCGATGAGATCCTCGAAGAGGCATACGGGATCATGGTAGCACGTGGCGATCTGGGCATAGAGGTGGCACAGGAGAAGATACCCGGCATCCAGCGGGTGCTCATCAAAAAAGCTATTCACCACAAGAAACCGGTGATTGTGGCCACACAGATGCTGCACTCGATGATTCACAACCCCCGGCCTACCCGGGCGGAGATCACCGATATTGCCAATGCCATCTATTACCGCACCGACGCAGTGATGCTCAGTGGTGAAACGGCATACGGCAAGTATCCCGTGGAGGCGGTGACCACCATGGCCAAGACGGTCTATGAAGCTGAACTGACCAAGCTGTCGGAGAATGATATCCGCGTACCCTATGATCCCGATGATGACCGTGAGGTGACGGAGTTTCTGGCGAAACAGGCGGTGAAAGCATCCACACGGCTGAATGTGAAAGCTATTGTGACAGACAGCCATACCGGTAAGACAGCCCGGGTGCTGGCGGCTTTTCGCGGCAAGAGTCCCATCTATGCGATCACCACCACCGAACGGCTGGCACGCGAGCTGGCACTCTCCTATGGCATATGGGCCGAGCACCAGCAGGGAAAGGGCGACGGCAACACCAAGGAAAGCCGGAGAGCCTATTTCATTGAGGCAATCCGCAGACTCATCGACCGGCAACTGATAGAACCCAAGGACCGTGTGGCCTATTTGGGGGGGAGCTTTGGAGAAGTGGGAGGAACCACGTATCTGGAGATCTCGGAGGTCTGGCGGATCCTCGAGGCAAAGGAGAAGTACAACCTGCCCGATTATACAGAGTAAGAGAGACGCGGGAGAGATGGCGGACCAAGATCGTTTCGAGTCAATCGAAGAATATATCCTCGCACACATCGACGAAGAGCCGGAGCTGCTGAGACAGATGCACAGGGAGGCGCATGTGAAGCTGCTGCATCCCACCATGGTGTCGGGGCACCTGCAGGGACGGGTGCTGAAGATGCTTGTAGAGATGATCCGCCCCCGACGGGTGCTGGAGATAGGCACCTATACCGGATATGCGGCCTTGTGTATGGCGGAGGGACTGGCGGATGATGCGGAGCTTCATACCATTGAGATCGACGATGAGATGGAGGATTTTATCCGTTCTTATTTCAGCCGCTCACCCCATGGAAAGCAGATCACCCTGCACATGGGCGATGCCCATGGGATCATCCCAGGTTTCGGGGATGCGTATTTTGACTTTGTCTTCCTGGATGCCAACAAAAGGGAGTATGGGTCCCTGTACGAAGCAGCCCTCCCCAAAGTGAAAGAAGGGGGATTTATCCTGGCCGACAACACCCTCTGGCACGGGAAGATCCTGGAGACGCCGGAGAGTAACGACTGGCAGACAAAAGGGATCATTGAGTTTAACGGGAAACTGGCGGTTGACAACCGTGTGGAAAAGGTCATACTGCCTCTCCGCGACGGGCTCACACTCATCAGAAAAAAATAGCAACCTATGGAATCGAACAGACAACAGAAAATAAACCGGTTGATACAGAAAGAACTCAGCGAGATCTTTCTGCTCGACACCAAGAAGATGCACGGCGTGTTCATCTCAGTGACCAACGTAAGGGTATCGCCCGATCTGGGCCTTGCCCATGCCTACCTGAGTATCTTCCCTACAGAGAAAGCAGAGGAGTTGATCCGGAATATCAATGAAAATGTGAAAGCGGTCCGTTACGACCTGGGAAAACGGGTGGGCAAGCAGCTCCGCATCGTCCCCGAGCTGACATTTCATCTGGATGACTCGCTCGATTACATCGAGAACATTGACCGGCTGCTGAAAGACCGGTAAAAGAACCTTTACGCAGCACATTTCCAACAGGCTGCAGGGGCAGATGATAAGCCTGCCTGCTGAAAGCCAATACGGGAAAATGGACATTGACCAATGAACATATCCTTCTTCATCGCACGCAGGTATCTCTTTTCAAAGAAATCGCATAATGCCATCAATGTGATTTCCGCCATCTCGGTATGCGGCATCGCCATAGCCACCATGGCCATGGTCTGCGTACTGTCGGTCTTCAACGGTTTCGGGGGGATCGTGGAAGAGATGTTCAGCGCCTTCGATCCCCACCTGAAGATATCGGTGAAGGAGGGAAAGGTGTTCGACTACCATACCCCCGGGTTTGAGAAAGCACTCCAACTGGATGGCATACAGATGATCTCGGAGTCGCTGGAGGAGAACGCCCTGTTCAAGTTTGAAGATCAGCAGGTGCCCGTACTGATGAAGGGGGTCTCTGAAGACTTTAAGCTGATGACCGACATGAAGAAACTGATCGTGGACGGATCTTTTCAATTGCGGGCAGACGTGGTGGACTACGCAACCCTCGGCGCAGGGCTGGCAGTCACCCTCGGCGCGCGCCCCGGTTTTATCCGCCCCATCGAGATATACGTGCCCCGGCGTGATGTGCGCGTCAACCTGGCGAATCCTACGGCCGCGTTTACCACCGGCTATGCCCAGATAGGGGGTGTCTTCAGCCTCAATCAGCCCGAGTATGATGAACAGATGGCCATCATCCCCATCGAGCTGGCAAGGGAGCTGTTTAACTACACCGACGAAGTGACCTCACTCGATATAAAGCTGACACCGGATGCTTCCGTGAAGAGGGTGAAAAAGGAGATGCAGCATCTGCTGGGCGATAACTATCTGGTGGAAGACCGCTATGAGCAGCAACGCGAATCATTCCGGATGCTGCAGATAGAGAAGTGGGTGACTTTTCTCATCCTGGCATTTATCCTGCTGATAGCTGTCTTCAATGTCGTTGGCTCCCTGTCGATGCTGATCGTGGAGAAGAGAGACGACATCCGCAGCCTTCAGCATATGGGTGCCTCCAACCATCTGGTGGCGCGTATCTTTCTGTACGAAGGATGGCTCATCACCTTTATCGGTATTATTTCCGGCATTGTCATCGGTCTGGGAATGTGCCTGTTGCAACAACACTACGGACTGCTCCGGCTGAGTAACACCCCCGGCGCCTATATCATCGATGCCTATCCGGTGATTGTGAAGGTGAGCGATCTGCTGATAGTCTTTGCCGTGGTGAGTGTGATTGGTCTGCTGACGGTGCTCTATCCGGTGAATAATCTGAGGAAGCAGCTGGAAAAATAGCTATCAGCTATCAGCTGTAAGCTATCAGCTCTCAGCGGTAGGTTCAGCACAAAGTGATAAACGTTTTAATACACATATTATGAGAATTGCAATCGTAGGGACGGGGTATGTAGGACTGGTTTCCGGCGCCTGTTTTGCTGAGATGGGTGTGGATGTAACCTGCGTGGATATTGACAGCGCAAAGATTGAAGGACTGAAGAAAGGAATCATCCCCATCTATGAGCCCGGGTTAAAAAATATTGTCGTTCGGAACTACGAAGCGGAGCGGCTCCATTTCACGACCGACCTGCCCTCGGTACTGAATGAAATGGAGATCGTTTTCATTGCCGTGGGGACTCCTTCCGACAAAGACGGGAACGCGGATCTTTCCTACGTGATGACCGTTGCCGGCACCATTGCCGATCATGTTACCAAACCGTTGCTGATCGTCACCAAGAGCACCGTACCCGTGGGAACATCCCATCGCATTCTCGAGATGGTGAAAAAAAGGCTCACTGAACGGGGACTGCCGGATCTGAGGATAGACGTGGCCTCTAACCCCGAATTCCTGAAGGAGGGTGCTGCCGTGAACGATTTCATGAGTCCCGACAGGGTAGTAGTGGGTGTGGAGAGCCAGGAGGCGGAAGATCTGATGACGAAGCTCTATCGTCCTTTCCTGCTGAACAACTTCCGGGTGATCTTTATGGATATCCTCTCCTCCGAAATGACAAAATATGCCTCCAACGCCATGCTGGCGACGCGTATCAGCTTCATGAACGACATCGCCAACCTCTGCGAGGTGGTGGGTGCCGATGTGAATGCGGTGCGCCGCGGGATGGGCAGCGATTCGCGTATTGGCCGTAGCTTTCTCTATCCGGGTTGCGGCTACGGGGGGAGTTGCTTTCCGAAAGACATCCGCGCCATCATCCGGGAGGGTGAGGATGCCGGTTATGAGATGAAGGTCCTCAAGGCGGTGGAGGAGGTGAACAACAACCAGAAAACCGTTCTCTTCCGTAAGTTCAGGCGCTGGTTCAGGGGAGACATCAAGGGCAGGACTGTGGCTGTCTGGGGGTTATCCTTTAAGCCGGAAACAGACGACATGCGCGATGCTCCGTCGCTCACGCTGATTGAGAGCCTCCTCGAGGCAGGTGTCGCAGTCCGTGCCTACGATCCTGCTGCGATGACAGAGGCACGAATCTATCTCAACGACAAAATATACTACGCTGCCGATATCTATGATGCGGCTCACGGTGCCGATGCACTGATTGTCCCCACCGAGTGGAAGGAGTTCCGCATGCCCGACTGGAAGAAGCTCAAATCCATCATGCACCATCATCTGGTGATCGACGGCCGCAATATCTACAACAGCGAGGAGCTGGCCACTCATGGCTTCGACTACCACGGGATCGGGCAGAGATGATGCCTGCCATCTTTCCAAGCGGGCACTGATGAAAGATTATTTCGAAAAAGCTACTGATTTACTTTCAATCACCCGGCATTCTTGGTCATAATGACACCTGCTTTTTTCATGGGAACCGTTTTATTCAATCCATTTCACCCATTTCTGGTCATCATTCCATCCCGCTTTCACGATCGTTTCGATGAACTGCATGCCCCGCACGCCATCCTGCACGTTCGGGAAGTCCAGCATCTCAGGGGTAGGTTGTTCACCGGAGCGATGAGCCATCACGGTAAGGGTGAAGTTGCGGTAGATGTTGGCGAACGCTTCGATGAACCCCTCGGGGTGCCCGCCCGGCGTGCGGATGTTCCACAGTGCCGCCTTACCCAGATCGGGATGGTTCCCGCCGATGTGGATGATCTCCTCCCTGTTGCCGCCGCTCTTCAGTGAGAGCCGGTTGGGGTCCATCTGTACCCACCGCAGGCTCGCCTTCTCACCGTATACACGGATGTTGACACCGTTGGCTTCTCCCACGGCGATCTGGCTGGCGGAGAGCAGCGCTTTCACACCCTGTTCCAGCCGCATCATCGCTGTACCGTCGTCATCGACTTGTCGTCCCTGTACGAAGGTGTTCAGCTCGGCACAGAGCTCCTGCACCTTCAGTCCCGATACATACTCGCAGAGGTGCCAGGCGTGCGTGCCGATATCACCCATGCAACCCGCCTTGCCCGTCTGTGCCGGATCGGTGCGCCAGCCGGCGTTGTTGCCGCTCTGCGTCTCGATCCGTTCCGACAGCCATCCCTGGGGGTACTCCACATAGATGCGGCGCAGACGGCCCAGTTCGCCGGCGGCTATTCTTGCTTTTATCTCCTTCACCGCCGGGTAGCCGGTGTAGACATGCGTCAGTGCCAGCACCAGTCCTGTCTCCTGCACTTTCTGCTGCAGTGCTTTTGCCTCTTCGAGCGAAAAGGTCATCGGCTTGTCGAGCACCACGTGGATCCCCCGTTCGAGGGCCATCATCGCCGGCTCGAAATGAAGCTTGTTGGGCGTCACGATCACCACGAAATCCATCCGTTCCGTTTCCGGCAGCGCCATCTCCTTGTCGAACATCTCCTGATAGCTGGTGTAGATCCGATCATCAGGTAGGCCATAGTACCGTCCCGACTCCAGGGAGACCTCCGGTTTGGAGCTGAAGCATCCGCAGACCAGCTCTGCCTTGTTTTCCATGATGGCCGCCCGCAGGTGGATTGCTCCGATGAAGCCGGTGGTGCCACCGCCGACCATGCCCATTTTTAGTTTCTTACTCTTCATTGTATCTATAAATAATTGGTTAATCCTTTGTAAAGAAAGCGTCAAACGCATGGGCCGACGATTGAAAATCGATGCGTCTGGTGAAGGCGCATGACTCGCGTGCCCCTTGCTCGCGGTCCATCGCGCTGTCCTCCCACTCAATGGAGAGCGGTCCCTGGTAGCCGATGGCGTTGAGGGCACGGATGATCTCCTCGAAGTTGATCTTTCCCCTGCCCACGCTTCGGAAGTTCCAGTAACGGCGGGGATCGCCGAAGGGAACATGTCCGCCGAAGACACCCACCTGTTTTGGGGTGTCGCTCCAGTAAACATCCTTCATATGTACATGGAAGATCCGTTCCGGGAACTGGTAGATAAAGTCCACATAGTCCACCCCCTGGTACCCCAGATGGCTGGGATCGTAGTTGAAGCCGAAGGCCGGGTGATGGTCCACCGCTTCCAGCGCTTTGCGTGCCGAAAAAGTGTCGAAGGCGATCTCGGTGGGATGCACCTCCAGGGCAAAGCGGATGCCCAGTTTTTCATATTCATCAAGGATGGGGATAAAACGGCGGGCAAACAGTTCGTAGCCCTCATCAATCATCTGTCCGGGAACGGGTGGGAAGGCGTAGAGCAGGTGCCATATAGGGCTGCCGGTGAATCCCACCACCGTATCAACACCCAGCGCTTTGGCTGCTTGCGCCGTCAGTATCAGCTCCTCCGCAGCCCTATGGCTTACACCCTCCGGGTCACCATCGCCCCAGATGTGGGCGGGCAGGATAGCTTTGTGCCGTTCATCAATCCGGTCGCACACCGCCTGCCCAACCAGGTGGGAGGAGATGGTGCGCAGTTGTAGTCCCTGATTACCCATCAGGTCTTTGATTCCTTGGTAATAGGCTGAATCGGTTTGCCGCACATCCAGGTGGTCCGGCAGTCCCAGTTCCAGTCCGTCGTATCCGAATTCCTTCGCTTTGAGGCATACCTCCTCCAGCGATAAATCTCCCCACTGGAGAGAGTAGAGTGTGACCAGTCGAGCCATGTTTGTCAGATTTTTACAGGGTTAGATTTCATTTTCATGTTCGGTAATTCCGGGTGCAACCGTGCAATCCCGGTAACCGTTCAATGATTTAAAAAATAAAGATACATTTTTTTTTGAATTCTGATCCCATTTTTGCCGGAATTGACAATCAAAACGGCTCATTTTCTTAAAATCTTTTCCATGGCCTTTCCTTTGGCCAGTTCGTCAATCAGTTTATCCAGATATCGGGCTTTTTGTACAATGTCGTCTTCAATCTCTTCCACACGATAGCCGCAGATCACACCTGTAATCTTAGAAGCATTGGGATTTATTTGTGGTGCCTGCGTGAAGAAAGTTTCAAAATTCATATCGCCAGCCAGTATGTCTTGCAGATCCTTTTCGCTATATCCTGTCAGCCAGCATATGATTTCGTCCACCTCTGCCCTGGTACGTCCTCTCTTTTCCGCTTTCTCCACGTAATACGGATAAACGCCGGGAAAAGATAATTTGTATATTCTCTCCTGATTTTTCATTTTATGTTGTTACCGGAAATTAGAAATACAGTAAAAATGGAAATCCCTATAATCCTCAATCTTTTCATAAAGATGAGGTAGATTAAGTGATTTATTAATTTCAGTGATTTGATCCGGATCTTTATAGGCTTCTTAAGTTGATGTGCTGATCGCGAGTAAGTTACTTTCCAAATAATGTTATTATCTATAAATCAGGAAAATACATTAAAAACTATATTTCAATTTACACATAAACATATTGTAGTTCTTCAGATTCGAAAACAAATTATCTCCTTTGCCATCAATAATGGTGGTTGATACAGTGATTTCTGAATTAATAGTGGCATTGTAAGCAATCTCAGGCATATACACAAGGGCATAATTATCTTTTATATTATTCCAGTCGGTAACTATGAAACCACCACCAATAGGAGCTACTTTTAACTTTTCATTGAAAAATTTCTTTTCGTACCGTAAAAAGAAATAGTCATTCAGGTTTTCGGCTCCTCGTTCGTGAATAAACCCGTGCATATACTGAAGATTAAGATACGAACCATCTGAAAAATTGTAATCGCCTCCAACAACAAATTTAGTGTAAGGCTTTGATTTGTCAAAAATTAATGAATCCTGGGTTACGGGAACGGGTGACAACGGATATAAAGCAGACAAGTCATTGGTCATGATTATGTTTTCATCTGGAATAAATACTGCTGCCTCGGCCCAAAAACCAATACCTGCAATGCTTGTTGCCAAATCAGCACCAATAATATGTGTTCTTGCAAACGAAAGTTGAGAATTGATATTAGTTCCACCAAACGCATCAACAGGAATAAAAGTATTTCTTGTTGCGAAAGGTAATCCATCCCGTCCCCAAACATAACTCAGAGAAAAGTCAACACCTTTGGCAAAACCTTTAAATTTTAAACCCGCAGTTAAACTTTCTCCCAAATTATATTGCGGCATCAGAACCGTGTCAGAAAAACTTTTCAAGACCATTCCCTGTGGCAAATCCATGGCTGGGTTCAAAGCATTTGCAAAAATACCAACCGGCATGTTAGCCGGTTGGAAAAAAGGAATAAAAACCCATTGAAGCGAGAAGTCATTGTTTAAGTAGTAATTTAGGTTAATGGCATCCGAACCACGACGGCGACCAAAATCAAGAATATCCTCCAGATCTAATGGATTAAGATTGTCGGTTGGATTTAATTTATCGGCAGTTCCCCAAACAATGCGTTGACGACCAATGGTTACATCTAAATTTTTAGTAAGAAAACCATACAACTGAACATACGCTTCCCTGACTTCAAGATTATAAGGGTCAACAATTCCTTTATTATAAAGGTCAGATGATGAATGAATACCGGGCAGGCCAATATTTCGCAACCAGACTTCGCTGTAAAATTTTGAATTATCGGTAATTTTTTTGTCAAGTCTTAAAGTCAGGCGATTTTCGTTCCAGGCCCAATCGTTGGGTGATTTAAGTAAAAAACGTTGGTCGGTTAAAAGTTCACCTGACAGTTTGAGATTGTTTGCTTCCTGCGCATTGGTAATGCCTAAAGGTAAAATGAGTAATACCAATAATTGAAATAGTTTTATTCTTTTCATCTGTTTGACATTTAGAGTGATACGTATATTTATTGTAAGAGATCTTTCGTTAATAGAATATTTCTTTTTGTAAAAAGCCCTATCCCAACGAGAATAAAAACAGCTCCACCCATAAAAATTGGCCAGTAAAAATTCCCGGGATAGTATTGAACAGAAAATATAAAAAAGTCTTTAGCCGGCAGCGACCAAATATCGGCAGCCGGATAATGACTGAGTATAAACCTTATGTAATCTTGGGTAAAGGATATAATGATTATTACAGAACCTGTTATTAACATTACAAGTTCATGAGCCTTTAAGTGTACCTGTTCATTGCGTTCGGAAAAATAAAGTATCAGCAAAGCCAATAAAATCATCAGAAAGGATATAATTAGTGGGGCTACTACAGGGCCAGCCCAGGTTACAGGCAATAGGAACAGAATATCCATTGTCATCAGAGATTCGGGCCAGTTTATCAATATTTTCAGGAAGATATAGTAGAAAATATCCCAAACGGCAAAGGAATACAAAAAGTAAGCCAACCTTATAACCGTTGATTTGCCTACAAGAATTCCAATAGAAAGAAGCATAAGCAAAGAAAAGGCTTCTCTTAGAATTTCTGTTGTTGCAAGCATCCTTCCGATAGGCTGTAAAGGAAAAGCAAACCCATTGGGATAAATAATTTCCCTTAGGTAAATTACAATTGCACTTTCGAAAAAGCCCATCGAAACAGCAAAGACTGTTAACCAGAAGATAATCTTTAGTTTCACTTTTTGTTAGATGAAAAATTATTTATTTGATTACTTACGATTTTTGTTAATGAATTAAAGTTGTTAAACAATGCTAAAGCAATTTGGTGTCCTTCCAGGACAAATTCTTTTATTGCTCTTGATTTAGTACTGGTTTTATCAAATTTAGTTGGATGTTTTAGTCCATCGAGCATCACATATTTGACCCTTTTTTCCAGTGCCTGATAGTGTATATTGATTAATGTTTCCACACCAAATTTTGAAGTTCTCATTTCCCCCAAAATTGGCAGTATATCTTTCTTTAACAGTGCCCTTTCTCCAGTGAACGATTTGAACGGGTTGATTTTATAGTTAATCAGGGTCTCTGTTGCCAGCCCTAAAACCATATCGGCCTCTTTACTGAAAACAGGAGTGGTTAGCTGTTCAAAATGCTCTTCTTTTAGGTTAGACAAATCGGCATCAATGAAAACAATAATTTCTCCTGTTGAATTTTCTGTCCCGATTGCCATTGCATACCCTTTACCTTTGTTTTCTGCTAAGTGAATTGTTGTTATTTCAATTTCTTTCTGCAATTCTTCAATTATTTTCTTCGTATTGTCCGAAGATCCATCATTAACTACAATAATTTCACTAACAAGTAAAGATTCTGAAACTGAAAGGATGACATCTTTTACAGTTTTCTCTTCGTTATATGCACATATTACTGCCGATACCTTTTTCATATTGAGATCTGATTCCAATTCACTATTAACCGGCAACACGCTGATTTTGTCGGTTAATAGTGATATTTTATTAATTTTATTGTTTTAACTTCCTCACTGTAAAATCATCGTCTGTCAACCCCGCGTCGTATTTTACATCCGACATTTGCATTTTGGTTTTATGGTTTTTCTTTAAATCGGTCATTTCAATTTCTGCGGCATTCCAATAATTACCTATTTTTTTGAAAGTGTATTTTGCTTCTTTCACCTTTGTATTGCCTTTGTCGTAATACTCCATTAATACAGGATAATAACTTGTTTTATTCACATGTACCCCTATTTTTGAGTAATCGGAACGCCCTTTTGTCGTAAGCTCAAGAACGAATACATTCGCCTCATTTTTTATCAGTTTGGGAGTGTACTTAACCGAAAACGGTACGGATTCCATATCATCATAAGAAAAATCGGTACCTGCAAAGTTTTGATTCTTAGCGCTGGAAGCAATTCGTCTTTCTTTGCCAAATGCGGGTAAATACAAATACATTACATCATCAGGCAATGACAACACAGCAATACCGGCTTGTGATGCAGGCGATGTGAACCGAAACATCCTTTTGTCGTTCCCTTTCTGCTGAATGATTGCTTCACGAATTTCCTCTTTTCCATTCCTGTCAATCAGGATAATTGTATTCTTTCCTGTCATGTCTTTGGCCGAGTACATTACATCGTCCATTTTTTTCAGAATGGTTGTTGCATCTTGTGCATTTGCAGAAATTATACTGCCTATTCCAAATAATACAGTGAAGAGTGCTGTTCTAAATGTTGATTTCATAATGATAAGTTTTAAATGTCAGTGATTATTTGCTGTTATTTTACGTTTTCTGTTTGCCAGTATAAGAATAGCAGGCAGCAGTGATAGGGCACTAAACCCGGAACCAATCATGCTAATGCCAATCAGTAGTCCGAAATTTTGTAAGGGTACGATTTGTGAAAACAGAAGCACTAAAAATCCTGCTAAAACCGATGCTACATTAATGATTATTGCCTTGCCACTCAATAAAATAACGCTTTCGATGGATTTTTCGGCATCTCCGTTTTCCAGCAGATGATGATTAAATCCGGTGATGATATGGATAGAATAATCAATGCCTATACCCAAAGCAATACTGCCTACCAATACGGTTGCTATATCAAGCGGAATTCCGGCTATTCCCATGATTCCTAACAACACAATAATTGTTGCAACCACGGGAATTGCGGCAAAAACCCCTTTGGAAAAAGACCTCAAAATCGCGCTCACGATAAATATAACCAGTCCGATGGCGATTAATAAACTGTTGCGCTGGCTGTTTAATAAGCTGCTGTTGAGCTTATCGTAAACAGATGGCATACCTGTAAGCTTTATTTGGCAATATTCATTTTGGTTTTCTTCAATAAAACGGTTCATTTTTTTAGTAAATGCTTCAATGTCTTTCGTATCCACTGAAGCAAATTTTGATTGAATGACTCCTTTGGTAAGGTCGTCATTAACCAGTTGCGGCATCACATCCTGTCCGTCGAGCAGGAACCATAATTGCTCAATTTTTGCCTTGTCATCGGGTATTCTTTTCCCTTCGCCCATGGCATCGTTCATTTGCTCTATCAGGTCGGCAACCGATTGGGTTACGTCAATACTTGGGTCTTCTTTAATGAAACGTTGCGTTTCAATCATCTTTTGCAGAACTTCCGGACTTTGCATATCGCCCTCAAAAACAACAAATATGGGTAGCGAACCTCCAAATTTCTTTTGCATCACCTCTTCTGCCACCCTGGTAGGATTATCTTTTTTAAAATAATCCGCCATGTTTACACTGGTTTCAATTTGAAAAATCCCGATAACACTTACCAAAAGAATGAATGCCCATGCAGTAATTGTATATTTAGGATGCTTAAAAAGGGTTTGCGTTAGCGGTATTAATATCTTATGGGTTAAGACCGTTTTCTTTTCTGTATCTTCACCAGCTTTTTTCTTTCGGTACATTGACAAAGCCGAAATCAGCGCCGGCACAAAGAATATGGACAACAACAAAGCGATGATTGTACCGACTGCTGTGAATATCCCAAAGTCCTTAATCATCGTAAGGTATGAGCCAAAAACGAACGAAACAAAACCTATTGCAGTGGTGACTGCTGCCAATATGACCGGAATGATAACATACGCAACCCCCTTGATTAATGCTTGTTTTCTGTCCTGAAGGGCCATGTGGTTAATACTGTTCAGCACATGAATGGTATAGGCGCTGCCCACCGCAAGCAGTACAACCGGTATGATATTGGATATAATGGTAAGCTCATAGCCTGCAACAGACATGATTCCCAAAGTCCAGACGACTGAAATCCCGGCAGTCAGCAACGGCAATAATACGCCGCGAAACGATTGAAAACTAATTAAAAGAATAATTGCAATAACAAGAAAAACAATGGGTATCAACCAAATAATGTCAGATATTATTAAATCGTTAATATCGTTCATCATCAAGGGGAGCCCGCCAAAGTATATGGTTTCGGGAAGGTTCAAATTTTTAATCTTCTCCTTTATTTCTTTTGCAATGGTTTGATTATCTTTATTGGGCAGAAGAGTAAAAATGATCGCAGTAGCGGTACCGTCGTCTGAAACAATTACCCCTTTGTACATATCTTTTGAGAAGGTGTAATTTTTAAGGCTATCTAAATCTGACTGCCTGACCGGCAGATTGTATTCATCAACCAGTTTTCCTATTTCAATCCCCCACTCGGAGCTTTTGATATCAAGTATATTCGTTAAGCTTGTTACTGTGGAAACGCCTGACGTATATCGAATGCTGTCCGTAATTTGTTTAACATGTTTAATAACCTCTGCATTAAAAACATCTTTGGTTTCCAACACAATCATGCCCATATCATTTCCGGCAAATTCCGTTCCTATATCTTTAAAAAGTTTGGCAGTCGGATCATCATCGGGTAAAGAATCAATAATATCAGAATTTATAGGCAGGTTTTTTAATTGATAACCAAAGAAAATGGTTAATGTAAAAACAGCGAAAACTATTAGACATCTTAGTCTGATTATTGAGTTTACAAATCTGTTCATATTTTTATTTTGTTATTATTTGTACGAATATCGTTTTATAGTCAGTTCCGGGTAAAAAAAATCAGGTAGCTAAACCCTTATTCAATATGTTTATTAACCTGTCAAAATAAGGTGAGTATTCCTCATACTTACTTTGCAGAAAGAATGGTATTTCAAGACCTTTCAGGATCATTAAGAACATATCCAGCAAAATATTAATTTCTGCAACTAGAGTAAACTCGCCTGTATGAACACCTTGAAGAATAATTTTCTTCAGATTTTCTTTTTCCCACGTATCTAAATCAGTTCTCAGGTCATCAATAAAGTGGAAGTGCTCAAAAAAATCGGCTTTTAGCGTTTCATGGTAGTTTGCTGCACTATTTAAAATTTCCATTCGGGTAATAAGGTATTTCTTGATTTTATCCGATGCTTTTAAATCAGGATTACAAACAATCGTTGACAACTGACTCTTTAACCTGGTCATTTCAGTTGCCACAACCTCCCTGAATAAATCTTCCTTACTCGTAAAATGGTAGTATAGTGAGCCTTTGGCTTTGCGTGCAACCTTTGCTATTTCGTCCATTGAAGTCTTTTGAAATCCAAATCGACTAAACAGTTGGTTTGCAACTCTCAAAATTGAATCTTTAGTAGAATCTATGCGCATATTCTATTTGAACTAATATTGTTTTATCGTACAAAAATAGATATATATTTTTAATCAGAAATTTTTTTATTCTTTATTTAATGTTTGTACTTTCATATTAGTACTTTCGCCCTCATTACGTATAGCCAATGTGTGATACCGCAGGGATTGGTAACCCCCATCACGATGGAACGTCTTCAACAACGCGGTTACGAACCTATGTTTATCTATTATCAGAAAATTGCTCCTTTTCTTAACGAACCGCTGTGTACGTGAACCGTACGTACAGTGGTGTGAGAGGCTCTCCCCGCCAGTCAATGCTGGCGGGGCAATCAACTCTATTAGCAACTTGCTTTTATTCAAATTCTTCAATTTTAAATCCTAATTTTCTTCCTAAATCAACGATATTGTCAATGTTACCTTTTCCCCATTCTGTTGAAACAACAAATTTTACATGGTCTGAACTTGTTAAAATTTCGTCTTTTCCGGTGAAATGTCTTTTGTTAGATTTATTGGCATAATTCGTTTCAACATAGTCAAGTCGGTTAATTACGCCAGTTGAACCTTGAAAATCATCTCTGAAAATGTTTTTTAAGCTCATAAAATCCGTTGGTTTATTTCTTAAATACGCTCGAACCAATTCTAAAACAAACCTATTTTTTGCTAGTTTTTGTCCAGACCCGTTGATAATGTATTTTGTTTTATCCCTTGCACTTTTAATTACAGGTTTTTCAAAAAAAATTGATTGAACTACTGGTCGTTCAATTATTTCCTGATTTTGATTTGAAATATTTATTGAAATTTCACTTAAAACGCTATCAATAAGCTCGCTGTCGTATTGGTTTAAAAAGTCTTGCTTAATTAATTTTATCACTTCTTTTTCGTAGTCAGGTGACAAGATTTTTTGAGCTAATATTTTTTTGTCAGTTCGGCGATTTATTTTTTTGAGCGAGTTTGTCGTAAATGTTTTTAGTGATTCAATACTGAAACTTTCTTTGCTAAATAACTCAACGAATTTAACTCCTTTGGAATTATCTTTTTCAAATTCAATTGTTTCGAGCAAAACAGGGTCGTCATGGTTTGTCAAATCTCCGTCATAAAACATTTGAATAACTTGTCCGATTAAAATTCCATACTCAAGTCTCAGTTGACGCATATATGAAAATAGTTGTTGTTGAAAATTGGTATTTAAAGGAAGACCTGGTTGTTTTATTTCTATTACGAAAAGGTTTCTTTTTTCCGGTGAATTAATTACAAGGTCTGGCGTAATTCTGTTTGATGCCCCAATTTGAAATGACGGCCGGATTTGGATATCCCCTAAAAATTCTTTCCAATCTAAAACTCTCAATGCTTGAATTACATTTTTTTCAAAATCACTTTCACTAATGTCAGACCGAATATTTTCGGAGAGCAGAAAGCATATTTCATTCCATTTTTCATTATTCATCGTTGTCGTCTTTTAAGCTTGTTGCTAACCGACTCATCGCTGGGTCGTGCCGAACGCTCAGAGTCCTATTTTATTGTGCATTAGGCTTTTATTTCTGTAATTATTTTATTCCTCTCCAAAATAGTCACTGTCAAGCTTTTTCAGTTCATAAGTCTGCTGAGTCGTGCAACCAAGATTATAATCAATCATAAGTTGAGCTAATTGTTCACCATCAATCAAAACAATTTTAGTCTCGTTTCTCGGTGTATAGTCTAATGCTTCTTTTGTAAAATTTGAAGTCGTTATAAAAATCCCTTTTTTAGCTCCTTGTCCAGCAAGTGCTCCAACAAATTTTTGCAGTTCTGGTCTACCAACAATATTTCCAGGTTTCCAGCGCTTGGCTTGAATGTAAATAATATCAAGTCCTAGTTTATCTTCTTTGATTGTTCCATCAATTCCTTCGTCTCCACTTTTACCAATTGCTTTTCCTGCATCTTTAATCGAGCCACCGTATCCCATTTTAACTAACAACTCAACAACAAGTCTTTCAAAAAATGCAGGTGAAAGTTCTACAACACTGTTTAGGAGTTCAGATGCTAGAGATTTTCTAATCCGTTGATATGCTTTATCAAGGTTTTCTTCAGGTGTCCGTTCGTGTATTTCTGCTGTTACAACCTCTTCATCGGTTTCGTTATCGTTTCGTGAAGCATTTTGAAATTCTAAAAACGAAGGAAATTGTCTTAAATATTTAGCATCAATTCTGTCAGGATTTTTTGAAAGTATCTGCTTGCCAATGTCTGTTATTATAAAAGTCGCTCGTTTAGGCGAATCAAGAAGTCCAGCTTTTTTTAGATATGTTTTTGCCCAACCCACACGATTGTCAAAAATTGCTTGATTACCACTTGCCAAAAGTTCTTTCCTTTCTTCGTCCGTAACTTCAAATTCAGTCGCCAAATATTCAATTATATCTCTGTATTTATGTTCTTGTCCGTCCGAAACGTGTTTCAGCAATGGAAGCATCAATGTTTGGTAATCAGGTATCATCTTTTCCTTTTATTTTTCAATCTGTTATCTTGTTGCAGTGTCGTTTTCTAAGCTGACGAACAGCTTCTAAAAGCAACAGGAAAATTTCAAAATTACAAATAATTTTGGTTAAACAATGCTTTAAGCAGGTGTATATTTCCAGAGGGTGTAAGTCCCTTATGCACGTGGTGTGCCCGAAGCGTTAGCAAGTCGCAAGCTGGTTGTTGGTGACGACAGCAGTGAAGGAAGCGAGACTGAAAAATCCGGTACAGACGAAAACAGAAACGGTATATGAGGCATAATTGTTGTGGGTAAGCACCCACATCATTGTAACAGCCCTGCTTTTACAATCATTCCAATAGACTTTGTCCTGTCAACCCATTGCCCCGCAGACATAATGAACCTGTTTGTACCTGCTTCTCGTTCAATTACACCGAATTCGGGGTAATTAAAATTGGGGTTATTAATATTTTCCTATACCGCCAAATATTCCAATGTGTTTTTATTGGTTATCCATTTGCCAATGAGTCCACTCCCTTCGTTAAACCCCGTCGTCATATCAGTCAGGCTGAT
>CAKMJT010000009.1 GCA_927407015.1 uncultured Proteiniphilum sp.
CATGTCCCAGAAGCTGGGGTGGGCCATCGGTGCCGCTCTGAGCGGCTGGATGCTGGCTTACTTCAAGTATGTGCCCGATGCTGTGCAACAGAGCGCCGAAACCATTTGGGGAGAGCAGTTTATGATCTCCCTGCTACCGGCGATCTGCTGTCTGCTGGCATTCATCGGGATGTACTTCTACCCGCTTTCAGACGAGAAGGTGAAGGAGAACTACGAGCTGCTTGAAGTGAAAAGAGCGCAGGCACAATTAAAATAATCGATTTATGGCAGTTAACGATATGAACGCCATAGTATTGTTTGTGTACAACCGGCAGGGATTTTATCGGAAGTGGAAATGATCATCAGCAATTCATTGAAATATGGATGTTACATTATTGAAGAATGAGGTTTTCGACGAGCTGACCTGCAACATCCTTCCTTTTTGGACGACGAAAATGAAAGACAGGAAGCGGGGTGGGTACTTCGGGCGGATGACCGGGAAGAACGAGCTGATTGTCGGGGCACCAAAAGGAGGTATTCTGCATGCCCGCATTCTGTGGACTTTCTCATCGGCAGCGTTGCGGTTGAAATCGGATGAGTATCTGGCCGAAGCCCGATGGGCCAAAGAGTATCTGTGCGCTCACTTTTTTGATGATGAATCGGGTGGAACCTACTGGATGCTGCATGCCGACGGAACACCGGCCGACACGAAGAAGCAGATTTACAGCCAGGCATTTTTCATCTACGCACTGACGGAGTATTACCGGGCGAATGGCGACGAGGAGGCACTCGACAGGGCCAAAGAGCTGTTCTGGCTGATCGAGCAGCATAGCTTCGACAGCGTGAAGAATGGTTACATGGAGGCCTACAGCCGCGACTGGGTACTGCTGGAGGACCTGCGGCTGAGCGAGAAGGATGCCAACGAGAAAAAGACCATGAATACCCATCTGCATCTGCTGGAAGCCTATACAAATCTCTTCCGGGTATGGAAGGAGGAGCAGCTGGCCCGTCAGCTGAGAAACCTGATTGACCTCTTCCTGAAAAAAATCATCGACCCGGTGAGCGGTCACCTTAACCTCTTCTTCGACGAGGAGTGGCGCTGCAAATCGACCCTCCACTCTTTCGGACACGATATCGAGACCTCCTGGATGCTGGAGGAGGCAGCCCTGGTACTGGGTGACGAGGCTACGCTGCGGAAGTTACAGGCTGTCACGCTCAGGATTGCCGATGCGGCAACGGAAGGATTGAACGACCGGGGTGCGCTGATCAACGAGAGGGATTGGTCCGGGGGCCATCAGGACGAATGGTGCGACTGGTGGCCACAGGCGGAGGCGGTGGTGGGTTTCTACAATGCGTGGCAGCTCACCGGAAAGGAAGATTGGCTCAACAAAGCCCGCAACAGCTGGCAATTCATCAAGAAATATTTAATTGATGAAGAAGAAGGTGAGTGGTTCTGGTCGGTCTCGCCCGACGGGAAGAAAGACCGGGTAAATGATAAGGCAGGCTTCTGGAAGTGCCCCTACCACAACGGCCGGATGTGCCTGGAGCTGATCGAACGGATCAAATAGGATTTATGATTTAACATTCAGAGATATGAAGGGAAACAATAGGATAGTTACTATGCTGCTGTTGCTGTCAACAGTGATTTCCTGCGGCAGCGTTCAGCAGGGAAACAAAAATGATGTGGCGGCCGGCAGCACGGTCGTGGCGCAGCACGGACAGCTGCAGGTGATCGGCACACAGCTCAGCAACGAAAAGGGCGATCCAGTTGTGTTGCGGGGTGCCAGCCTGGGGTGGCATAACCTGTGGCCCCGCTTTTACAACAGGGAGGCGGTGAAGTGGCTGGCCGGGGATTGGAAATGTACGGTGGTGAGAGCGGCGATGGGGCTGGAGATCGATGACAACTACAGGGATAATTCCGAATTTGCCTTACAGTGCATCACACCCGTCATTGAAGCCGCGATTGATAACGGTATTTATGTCATCATCGATTTTCATGCCCATAACAAATATACCGAAGAGGCCAAAGGCTTCTTTACTGAGATGGCGACGAGGTACGGGGATTACCCGAACGTGATCTACGAGATATGGAACGAGCCCGATTACTTTGAGTGGGACGAGGTGAAAGCCTATTCCGAAGAGGTGATCGGAGTGATCCGGTCGATCGACCCCGACAACATTATCTTGGTGGGCAGCCCCCACTGGGACCAGGACTTGCACCTGGTGGCGGAAGATCCCATTCAGGACGTAACCAATATTATGTACACCATGCACTTCTATGCAGCGACCCACGAGGCCTGGCTGCGCGAACGCACCGATGATGCCATCACCAGTGGGATCCCCGTCTTCGTATCGGAGTGTGGCGGCTCGGAAGCCAACGGCGACGGACGCCTCGGCACGGAGGAGTGGAAAACCTATGTGGAGTGGATGGAGAGCCGCAAGATCAGCTGGGTCGCCTGGTCGGTCTCCGACAAGAATGAAACCTGCTCCATGCTGCTGCCCCGCGCTTCTTCTGAAGGCAACTGGAGCGAAGAGTTGCTTAAGCCTTGGGGTAAGCTGGCACGCAACTCAATTAGAAGAGGCAATTAATATTTATAGTATTTTCTTTTATTTCTCCGGTTTTCAGTCATGCCTTCCCTTTCTGACGGAGATAGATATAAACATAGTACAAAAAAAGACAGACTCTAATTGCATATGTTTTACAGCATGTTAACATGCTGTAAAAAAACCGCCGCATAAATCGGGAGCGGCTGCCGGTGAATTCATTCGTGTATTAATCAAACGAAATTCACTTGACTTAATTCACTTGCAAATCGATGGATACCTGTTTCAATTTTCTGTATTGTTTCCTGGCGGGGTTTCTTTACCCCGTTCAAATAATGACTTAACTGACGTTGATTGATACCGGTAATTTTTTCCAATCCAGAGAGTGAAAGCATATCCGAATAATGTGCTAAAAATGATGCAATATCATATTTAAATGAAAACTCCAGATCATCCGGAAACTCCTTTCCATTTTTCACGTAATACTCTTTCATCTCAGACACTGATTCATGAAAATCATCTATGCACTCCTGTACAGAGTGACCCTCACCAAATAATCCGAACGACAATCCATATTCTTTATCCGGATCAATTACAGCTTCAAAGCGCTTATCGAATCCTGTTTCAATAATTACATCTATTTTCATAATTTTTCCTCCTATTGTTTTTCAGAGATTAAAGTTTAATCCCTGAGTCTTTAGTAATTGATTTCATTGTTCCAAATTTAGCTTCCTCAGCTTTGTGATAGCTGAGCGGAAACTCTTTCCCTGTAATAGGGCTGTGCCATATAGGGTGCTTTTTCCCATCAGATACCCAGTAACAGCCGGCTTTCTTTAGTTTTCTTTCAATCTCTGAATACTTCACTCTGCCAATGTCTGTTTGATTAATACCCGGCAAAGGTAGTGAATCCAATACTAATTACAAATTAAAAATGCGTTAAAAGTATTGTATTTAATACTGTTTAACATGAAACGGCCGATTATACTGCCGTTCGTTTCACTTGATTAATCATCTGTGTTTTTATCGTATAAAACTGAACAATCAGTTTGTTGTAATTTGTGCAAATGAACAATCGGACAGTGCATCCAAAAAAAGGATCAACAAATCGTCGATCCTTTTTTGGAGGTAAGAATATAAATATTACATATCTGTGATCAGCTGATACTTCGGCACCAGTGTCTTCATGATGATCCATCCCAGCAGGTACGCGGTGGCACAGAAGATGAAGATGATGAAATATCCGGAGTCGATCCCCTGAAAGCCTAAAAACTTCATGTTGCTGTTCGCGGTAAAATCAAACAGTAAACCGGAGCCCTGGTTGATGAAATAACCACCTAGACCTCCTGCCATGCCGCCAATACCGGTGATGGTTCCCACCGCATGTTTCGGGAACATGTCACTCACGGTGGTGAAGATGTTGGCAGACCAGGACTGGTGGGCAGCGGCGGCGAGGCCGATGATGATGATCGGCAGCCATACGGAAATAGTTCCCAGTGGCTGTGCCAGCAGTACCAACAGGGGAACGAAGGCAAAGAGCAGCATCGCCCGCATCCTACCCTCGTAGGGGTTTAACTTTTTCTTTGTCATGAACCAGGCAGGGAAGAAACCGGCCGTGAATACTGAGATCATCGAGATGGCATACACCAGGAAGACATGGGGCGCACTCTGGGTAGAGTCGAGCCCGTAAACCGATTTCAGGTAGGCCGGTACCCAAAAGAGGAGGAACCACCATACCCCGTCGGTCATGAACTTGCCTACCGCGAATGACCAGGTCTGTTTGTATTTGAAAGCTTTCTTGAATGAAACCTTTTTCCCGGCATTTTCGTCGGCCTTCATTCTCCCTTCTGCGGCGTCGGTGGCATCATCCTGGTTGATATAAGCCAGTTCAAGTGCATTCACTCTCTTGTTCTTTTCCGGCTTATGGTAGATAAACACCCAGAAGCCCATCCAGATGAATCCGAGGGCACCGATCACGATGAAAGCCATCTCCCAGCCCCAGGCCTTAGCGATGAAAGGGATGGTGAGGGGTGCCAGCAAAGCGCCGATCTGAGCTCCTGAGTTGAAGATGCTGGTGGCATAGGCCCTGTCTTTCTTGGGGAAATATTCGGCTGTGGCCTTGATGGCGGCGGGGAAGTTGCCTGACTCGCCAATGGCCAGCACCAATCGCGCAAACACGAAAAGGGTGACACTCACGGTGACTACCATCGACACGTCCCCCACTGTTGAGATCGCTTCACGAGCCCCACGGAAGCTCATGGTCCATTCACCTGCAGTGATGCCGGCAGTTAAAATGCCACAAAAGGCGTGGATGATTGCACCGAATGACCAGACGCCGATTGCCCAAAGGAATCCTTTTTTGGTGTCAAGCCAGTCGACGAATTTGCCGGCAAAGAGCATGGATACGGCATAGAACAGGGAGAACAGTCCGGTGATGGTACCGTAGTCGCTGTTGGTCCAGTGAAACTCAGGTGCGATAAAGTCGGCCCATGTAAGTGACAGCACCTGCCGGTCGAGGTAGTTTATGGTGGTAGCCATAAACAGCATCACCACAATGGTCCACCGGTAGTTAGTCATCTTTTCTTTTTGTAGATTACTCATGATTTTTTTCTGATATTAAGTTAGTTTTAGTCGTGTCTTCGTTTAATTTATGAAGAGGGTCTGGTCGTGTCATCGTGTCATCTTCCGCGTGCTTTTTCGTGTCACATCAGCGGTATTTACGGATGATGGCAAGGCTCTGCTGGCATAGTTCCGTTATTTTCTTCCACTCCCCGTTTTTCAATACCTCTTTGGGGAACAGATTCGATCCCATGCCCACGGCCGTGACCCCCGCCTTGAACCAGGCCGAGAGGTTCTCTTCTGTAGGTTCCACGCCGCCGGTAACCATGATCTTCGACCAGGGCATGGGTCCCTTGATATTTTTTACAAACGAAGGACCACCCACGTTGCCGCCCGGGAACACCTTCACGATCTCGGCTCCCAGCTCCTGTGCCAACCCTATTTCTGAGGTGGTGGCGCAACCGGGAGAGTAGGCGAGCTGCCTGCGATTGCAAACCTTGAAGATATCGGGATTTAACAACGGCCCTACCACGAAATTGGTTCCCAATTGGATGTAGAGCGCCGCTGTGGGAGCATCCACGATGGAGCCGATACCCAGTATCATCTCGGGACACGCTGCGTCGGCCCACTTCACCAGCCCGGCGAACACCTCCTGGGCGAAGTCGCCCCGGTTGGTGAACTCGAAGGCGCGGATGCCTCCTTCGTAACAAGCCTTCACTACTTTTTTTGCCACTTCCGCATCGGCATGGTAAAAGACCGGGACGATACCGGTCTCCTCTATTGTCTGGTAAACTTTGAGTCTTGAAAATTTTGCCATGTTTTTTTTAGCTATCAGCAGTCAGCAGTCAGCTTTTTGAGCAATCAGCGATCAGCTCTCAGCGATCAGCTTTTTGTTTTTCAGCAGTCAGCTTTTAATTTATTATTTCTTTAATTTCGAACCCCGAACTTTATGCGAATCCTCGAATCACCGATTCATCTGACGACACGGCCGGAACCGTCACCCTTCATCAGTGTTTCCACTTCTGCCGCGGTGACCAGGTTGAAGTCGCCGTAAATGGTGTGTTTGAGGCAGGATGCCGCCACAGCGAAATCGAGTGCTTTCTGGTCATCACCTGTATAGGTAAGCAATCCGTAGATCAACCCTCCCATGAATGAGTCGCCGCCACCTACGCGGTCCACGATATGGGTGATATCGTAACGGCGCGATTGGTAGAGCTTGTCGGACCAGAGGCAGCCACCCCAGGTGTTGTGGTTGGCATTGATGGATCCGCGCAGGGTGATGATCACCTTCTTTGCCCGGGGGAACCGTTGCATCAGCTGTTTGCAGACCGACTCGAACACGGTGGCATCCACCTCACCACCGGTATGTTCCACGCTGAATCCTTCCGGTTTGATACCGAACACTTTTTCGGCATCCTCTTCATTGCCGAGTATCACGTCACACCCTTCCACCAGTGCAGGCATGATCTCCGATGGTTTTTTGCCGTATTTCCAGAGATTCTTCCGGTAGTTGAGGTCGCACGATACGGTCACCCCCATCTTATTGGCCGTTTGAATGGCTTCGAGACAGGCATCGGCTGCTCCCTGGGAGAGAGCGGGTGTGATGCCGGTCCAGTGAAACCAGGTGGCATCTTTCAGGATCTCCCGCCAGTTGAACATTCCTTTTTCCACTTCGGCAATGGAGGAGTGTGCCCTGTCGTACACCACTTTGGAGGGACGGGCCACTGCGCCGGTTTCGAGAAAATAGATCCCCACGCGTTCCCCGCCACGGAGAATCCGGGCTGTTCCCACATTATATTTCCGGAGATCGGAGATACACCATTCGGCGATATCATTATTGGGAAGCCTTGTCACAAAATCCACGGGGATGCCGTAGTTTGCCAGTGAAACGGCTACATTTGCCTCTCCCCCCCCGAAGGTAGCGGTAAGATTGTCGGACTGAATGAATCTTTGATAGCCCGGTGTGGCCAGACGCAGCATGATCTCACCAAAAGTAACAACTTTCTGCATGTTAGTTGATTGTGATAATGAAAGGTTGATCAATTTTTTCTTTTTCTGATTTTACAAATTGGATCCAGTCTTCAAAGCTGTTGAATCCGGCTTTGCTCCATCCGCCACCCACATAGGTGAGGTAGGGTTCACCTGACGCTATACTGTTCAGTCCGGCAAAGTGCCCTTCCAGTACCTGTGTAGATTCAAATCCGCCGGGATGGATGGCCGCAGTATATGGGGTGCCATTCACTTCATCGGTAGGATTCTTATAGGCAATGATGCCCGTGTTATCGCCAAAAGTAGTGTTTGCGGCATTTATTTCCGGATTTTCCTCAGGCATCACAATTCCTGTTGCAACCGTCAGCCCGGTGGTGTCTGTCTCGAAGATATGGGTCACCTTGTTAAAGAGACGATAGGCATCGAGGGAGATGATCCGTGTTTCTATGATCTCATGCCAGCCTGCCGGATAAGGATCGTACGTGAGTTTGAAAGTGAATCGGAGCGGGCCGTTATCCAGGATCTCGGCGGTGACAAAGTTATGGCCCAGACAGAGGGTGTCATTGTTGACAGGCGCAGTCATACCCAAACCCAGCGTTCTTCCTACCTTGTAAAAATCAAGCCCTTCGCCATGATCTTCGTGGTAGGAGGCCACACCGGACAAATCGTTCTGATACCATTTGTCGATGATCAGCGAGTCGGTCCTTTTCGCCCAGAAGTCCATGCCGTTGCTGATCTCTCCGGTCGCTTTCAACGCAGGACCGTATACCCTGAAGGCAGTACGGTTGTTCTCCCAGGTGAAATCATCTTTCCGCTCAGGTACCAGCCTGCCATATACCATCGGCTGAACCGGTTCCGGCACTCCTGCGGATACCTGGAATGAAGCAGTCTGACCGGCAGCCAGTGTAACCGGGAACAACAATGCTTCGACGCTATCTGAACCGTTTGTGATCAACTGGTAAGAGATCTGCTCTCCCAGGCTATCGGTGACGATGATGGTCTGATTTTCCGGGAGAGACAGATGCTGACGGATATCTTTCCATGCCACTTCCACCATCTCGTTTTCCCGGTCAATAGAAGTCGGGTTCTGTACATGCAGCGTTAGTTGATTTTGTGATGTGCTACAACCGGAAAATAAGGTGATCAGAAAGATCAATGAGGTGATTAACAGACTTTTTGCTTGCATATAATCTGATTTTTATGGATTGATTCATTTGTTGATGTGATGATTGATTCCTCTGCAAATCTTTACATCATCAAATCAGGTCACGGTTGTTTACCGAGGTAAGCCAATATGCCACCATCCACATACAGGATGTGTCCATTGACAAAGTTGGAGGCTTCCGAAGCAAGGAACACTGCCGGTCCCATCAGGTCCTCGGTCGTTCCCCAACGGGCTGCCGGTGTTTTGGCAATGATAAACGAGTCGAAAGGATGGGGAGTGCCATCAGCCTGCTTCTCCCGGAGAGGGGCTGTTTGCGGGGTGGCAATATATCCCGGCCCGATGCCATTGCACTGGATGTTGTATTCCCCATATTCGGAGCAGATATTCTTGGTGAGCATCTTCAATCCTCCCTTTGCTGCAGCATAGGCCGATACGGTCTCGCGACCCAGTTCGCTCATCATGGAACAGACATTGATGATTTTGCCGTGTCCTTTTTTGATCATGTGCGGGATAACCGCTTTTGAGACGATAAACGGCCCGTTCAGGTCGATATCGATCACCTGACGGAACTCTGCAGCCGACATCTCGTGCATCGGAATACGCTTGATAATACCGGCATTATTTACCAGAATATCGATGACCCCTACCTCCTCGGTTACCTGCGCAATAAACTTGTTTACCGCATCTTCATCGGTCACATCGCATACGTAACCATGGGCTTCAATGCCCTTTTCCTTGTAGGATGCAAGTCCTTTATCCACCAACGCCTGGTTGATGTCATTAAACACGATGGTGGCTCCTGCCTCTGCATAAGCCGTTGCTATGGCAAACCCGATGCCATAGGAAGCTCCTGTGACGAGCGCTATTTTTCCTTCTAACGAGAAATTAACCATTTTGTTTTTTTTATTTTAGTTCCACAATTTTTGAAAAGTCCTGATCGCCATAGTCGAGGTTCTCACCGGCCATACCCCAGATAAAGGTGTAGTTGCTGGTAGCGGCAGCGGAGTGGATGGACCATTCCGGAGAGAGTACGGCCTGATCGCCCTTCATCCAGATGTGACGGGTTTCATCCACCTCTCCCATGAAGTGGCAGACCGCCTGATCTTCGGGGACCTCGAAGTAGAAATATGCTTCCATCCTGCGGGAATGTACATGTGCCGGCATGGTATTCCAAACACTGCCCGGTGCCAGCTCGGTCATGCCCATCTGCAACTGACAGGTAGGCAGTACTTGATTCACGATCATTTTGTTGATATTCCGGTGGTTGGAAGTCTCCAGTGAGCCCATCTCTGCCACAACAGCATCGGTTTTGGTCACTTTTTTATCGGGATAATTGCGATGAGCCGTGGCTGAGTTGAAATAAAATTTCGCGGGTTGTGCGGCGTCATCACTTTCAAAGTAGACCTCCCTGTCTCCTGAACCCAGGTACAATGCCTCTTTGTAATCGAGTGCAAAGACAGCATCCCTCACTTTTACTTTTCCTTTGCCGCCTACATTGTAAATCCCGATCTCCCGGCTGTGCAGGAAAACAGGTTGCTTCAAAGGATCAATTGCTTCCAGGTGCAACGACTCATTTACCGGCATCGCTCCGCCCACAACCATACGGTCGTACATGGAGTAGACCATGTTCACTTCATCACCACTGAATACTTTTTCCATTAAAAAATCCCTGCGCAAACGCTGTGAATCGTAAGATCTGGCATCTTCCGGATGGGCAGCATAGCGTAGTTCATAATTTGTTTTCATATTATATTTTTTTGATATTTTGTATCATATGGCTCTTTGATTTGAGAAACGTCATAATCCTGCCTAAAGAGCAGACAGATTATGTTACTTCTTGTACTCATTTGCATGTACCCGGGTATAACCGAACTCTCACATCGGATGAGTTACCCAATCGCTGCTTGCAAAGATAGCACTTATTTTTATGTTGTGAACGAGCACAATCTGTTTTGTGCAGGCAATTTGTTAAAATAACATTATTTTTTTGTAAGAAATAGACTAAACAGATATAATCCGTTTCATTCTCTTCAAAAAGGCTTTTTCCTTCCACAACGATATTGATGTAAATGGCACAGATTAATACATGATATTGTTGAAGCTTTTATAAAAATCTATGTTCTCCCTTGTTAAAATATCTAGTTGAACATAGTTTTGCCTTTCCACCGGCTTTTTGAAAATCAGATATTCAAGCATCGTCTTCATGGCATAAAATCCCTGATATTCAGGTTCCTGCCCAATTAGATACTCGATCTGACCTTTTTTGAGTGCTTCAATATTTGCCGTTGTCAGGTCCATGCAAATCATTTTCACTCCTTCGATGTGATTGTTTGCAAGGTAATTTGCGATATAATTACCCCGGGAATTTAGTACCACGATGGCCGGAATATCCTTTTGACTGTGGAACAAGTGGGACAGATACATCTCGTTGTCTTCTGGCTCTGTCACGGAAAAAGGGATGCTCAGGATCAGGTTGGAGCATCTGTTTTTTTCAAGATAGTCGGTAAACCCTTTTTTCCTGAGAATAGTTGTGTTGGCACTTCTGTCACCGGTTCTCACAGCCTGAAAGATGGCGATATTGGTATGTGCGGGAATGAGAGATGTGATCAGTTTGGCGATCATAAATCCGCAGACATAGTGATCAGCGGAGAAGAACGCCAGGGGAGAAGTATCCTCAATGGTTGAATCCACGAAGATGTAGGGAATATCCCGGTCATCCAATTTTTTGCACAGATTGACTGTCTCCTCATTGAAGGTAGGCCCAATAATCAGTGCATCCATTTCGATACCGGCAATTTTTTCAAAGGTTTCCCGGCACGAGTAGACATCGTATTGGTTATAGGTAAAAACCTGATAATCTACCTTGACATTCTCGTACTCCTCCAGCGCATGCCGGATACCGTTGTGAATACTTTCCCAGTATGCCCCCGGTGAGAACTCAGGCGTTGTGACAATAATCTTATATCTTCTTTTCAGAGAGATAGCCGATACATGAATATTGGGTTTGTAATTCACCTGTTCCAGCACCTTTTCAATGGCTATGCGAGCTGCATCCGAGACGCTTCCGCGGTTATGCAGAACCCTGTCTACCGTTCCCTTTGAAACGCCGGCCATCTTTGCGATATCGACTATACGAATTTTCCTGTGCATATAGAATCAGTTATAAGTTCGTCGTTACTTTTTATAATCTCCGGTACTTTAGGCGAATACTTTATTTTCTCAGTCAGAGACATTTATGTGCACGTGCACGAAGATACAACATATTTTTTATTCAGAAAAAAAATCAGACATGAATTCAATAATTTTGATAAATCGTGAATTCTATACTCTTTTTGTTTTTTAGTCATTATTTTTATACAATTTATGTTTCCTGATGCGAATGCGGACGTGTAATCATACTGTTCTGTTGTCTTTTGTGACTTAAAGTTGGCGTGATTTAATTACTTTTGTAAAGTCAAAATGTAAAATTTCCAGTAAAAGATTGATTTTCTGCAGGCTTTTGAAGATCAGCACTTATTTACAAATAAATAAAATGCCCAATCAAAATCGTAATGAAATATACAATGAAAAATAATGTGTTTAGTTTCAAAAGAGTTATACTATTGTTGTTTACCGGAATGCTTATCTCCTGCGGAAACAATCAACCCGCCAGAATTGACCGGCTGGCGCTGGTAAAGCGTAACAACCCCAAGATTACCGAATTTGAGGCGTTGTCGTCACTCTCTGCCGGTAATGGTAATTTCGCCGTGACAGTAGATGCCACGGGGTTGCAGACCTTCCCTGAGATCTACGCCGAAGGGGTACCCCTCGGTACGCAGTCGCAATGGGGATGGCACAGTTTTCCCAATGTTGAGGGCTTCACCACAGAAGAGACTCTGAAGGATTACAATTTCAGGGGTTGGGATGAACTCTATGCGGTACAGTTCAATGAGCCGGGCAGAAGCCGGGATGCCGCTGACTATTTCAGGATTAACCCACACCGCCTGCATCTTGGTTACATCGGACTGGAGCTGACCGACACGGAGGGTAACAAGTTGCTGCCAGAACAGATCACCAACCTAAACCAGGAGCTGGATCTCTGGGAGGGGATCATTCAAAGTCGTTTCATGATCGGCTCTGATTCCGCCGTTGTGAAAACGGCCGTACATCCCGACAAGGATCGGTTGGCTGTTTCGCTTCAGTCACCCCTTATTGGCAAGGGAATGATGCAGGTGAACCTACGCTTTCCCTATCCCACAGGAGGACATGCCGACGACGCCACCGACTGGAACTTGCCGGAGAAACATCGAACCGAAATAGTTGCACAGGATGAGCATTCCTACCTGCTGAAAAGAACACTCGATTCCACCGTCTATTATGTCGCTCTCCAATTTGAGGGTGAAGCAATCCTTACCGAGAAAGGAGCACATTACTTTGTGCTCACACCAGGCAGCGACTCGTTTGCATTTACCTGTACCTTTACGGAGGAGATGCCGGAGACAGATGCTGCACCCGTGCAGGAGTCGTTTGACGCTTCGTCGGGCTACTGGACTGCTTTCTGGCAAAATGGTGGTGCGGTCGATTTCTCGAAAAGCACCGACGAGCGTGCAGCAGAGCTGGAACGGCGCGTCGTGCTCTCGCAATACCTGATGGCCATCCAGTCGGCAGGCATCTATCCCCCGCAGGAGACAGGGCTGACCTACAACAGCTGGTACGGCAAGTTCCATCTCGAGATGCACTGGTGGCATGCCGTTCATTTTGCCTTGTGGAACAGGACGGAGCTGCTGGAAAGAAGCATGGACTGGTATGCGACTGCCTACCCCAAGGCTAAGGAGATCGCAGAACGTCAGCAGTTTGAGGGCGCACGCTGGATGAAGATGACCGATCCCTCGGCAATGGAAGCTCCTTCGAAAGTGGGTTCGTTCCTGATCTGGCAGCAACCCCATTTCATCTATATGGCGGAGCTGATCTATCGCAACAAGCCCACGCAGGAGGTGCTGGATAAGTATGGCTTCCTGGTGGAGGAGACCGCCCGCTTTATGGCGTCGTTTGCCACCTACGATGAGATGGAGGGGCGTTATCTGCTCAAAGGTATTATCCCCGCTCAGGAGACACTACGCGCTTCTGAGACCATCAACCCACCCTTTGAACTCGCTTACTGGCACTATGCCATGTCGGTTGCCCAGCAGTGGAGAGAGCGACTGGGCCAAAAGCGCGACATGCACTGGGACGAGCTGATCGACAAGCTTTCGCCGCTGGCATACCAGGATGGCCTCTACCTGGCATCGGAGGATGCAACCGACACTTACAAGGATATCCGCTTCACCTCCGATCATCCGGCGGTGCTGGGCGCTTTGGGAATGATGCCCGAATCGAAGCTGGTACGCCGCGAAACCATGCAGAATACGCTGAATTGGATCTGGGACAACTGGAACTGGGGCAAAACATGGGGATGGGATTACCCGATGACCGCCATGAGTGCTGCCCGTCTCGGTGATACGGAGAAAGCGGTGGGTGCCTTGCTGATGGAAAAACGGACCAACACCTACCTGGTGAACGGTCACAACTACCAGGATGCGCGTTTACGTGTCTATCTGCCTGGTAATGGGGGGCTGCTCACTGCCGTGGCCATGATGTGCGCCGGCTGGGACGGTAATGAAAAAAATACCCCCGGTTTCCCGAAAGATGGAAAGTGGAATGTACAGTGGGAAGGTCTGGCCGCCATGCCCTGATTATTCATTGAGCCGGGGTGAGAGAATCTGGTCGTCGTGCCGGAACTGCCCATTACAATATTGATGTCTATGAGAACGCTTATTTCGTTGTTGCTGTTGTTTATCGTTGCCATTTCTATGGAGGCTCAGCCGATGGGCTCCTGGCATGACAAGGAACGGCAATTGAGATATACTCCCGAAGGAGAGGATTTCGTGATCGTGAACGGCGACCGGAAGTTTAACCGGGCACTCTACGGAACCAACACGGCATTCAGGATCGAAACCGGTGACCTGCCTGAATTTGGACTCTTTATGCCGCACATGGGTGGTAACATCCAGCTGGGAATCCTTTCCGGAGGGAAGAGCCTCTGGCTGAACGATGCAGAATATGTGAAGTCGATCTACAGAGCCGGGAGCCGTATTTATGAGATCAAAGATCCGCTCCTGGATTCCGGTAAGCTGACGATCACCGCACTGGCACTGGCAGATGCGGAGGGGATTATCCTGCGGGTAGAGGCGAACGATCTCCCTGAAAATGCCACGCTCGTCACCCTCTATGGAGGAGCCAGTAACCGTCGTTTCTCCCGGAACGGCGACCTGGGGGTGGATGATCCCGATGCGTTCGCACTCAAGGCGGAGGGCTGTGAGGGCAATCGGTTCGTGATCCGTAACGAATCGTTTTGGCTGACCTATGGTGAGGGTACCCGGGGTGGTCCCCTCCATAATTGCGGTCTCTTCTCCAAAGGATCCACCCTGAAGTTGGGCTCACCCTACAGCCTCAACACTGTTTCCGCCCTCACCCGTTCCAGCGCGACCGACAACAGACCCCTCCTCGTTGCACAATCACTTCTCGCAGGTGATGAGGTCTATATCGTTATAAAGGATGACGACGGTAAGGTGCTGACACCAGAGATGTTGCCATCTCTCTTTGAAGAGGCCGAACAGAAACGGCGTCTTATTGCAGGCACCGTAAGAATCAATACACCCGATCCTTATTTCAACACCCTGGGAGGAACACTCAGCATCGCTGCCGATGGTATCTGGGATGAGGAGACAGCAGTATGGCAGCACGGTGCTGTGGGTTGGCGCATGCCGCTGAACGGCTGGCGATCCGCCTATACCGGTGATGCCATCGGGTGGCACGATCGAGCCAGAAGGCACTTTAACGGTTACGCCGCCTCGCAGGTGACCGGTGTGAAGCCGGTGATAACGCACCCGGCGCAGGATACAGTGTTGAACCTGACCAGGGCAGAGAAAAGGTGGGGTACTCAGATGTACAGTGACGGCTACATCAGCCGTAACCCCCGCAACAACAGTCAGATGCACCACTACGACATGAACCTGGTCTATATTGATGAACTGTTGTGGCACTTCAACTGGACGGGAGACATGGCGTATGTGAAGGAGATGTGGCCGGTGCTGAAGCGTCACCTGGCATGGGAGAAGCGCAACTATGATCCCAACGATGACGGACTCTACGATGCCTATGCTTGTATCTGGGCCAGCGACGCATTGCAGTACAACAGCGGCTCGGTCACCTACTCCTCTGCCTACAACTACCGGGCCAACAGGATGGTGGCAATGATTGCCGAAAAAATTGGTGCGGATCCGAAACCTTACAGAGATGAGGCGGAGAAGATACTGAAGGCGATCAACTCCACGCTCTGGCTCCCTCATAAAGGGTGGTGGGCCGAGTTCAAGGATCTGATGGGAGCACAGATGATCCACCCCTTGGCTGGGATCTGGACCGTGTATCATGCCATTGATTCCGGAATATATACACCCTTTCAGGCCTATCAGGCTACCCGTTATGTCGACACCTCGATTCCACGCATACCTGTCAGGGCCAGCGGACTGAAGGATGAGGGATATTTTACCCTCTCCACCACCAACTGGTTCCCTTACTCCTGGTCGGTGAACAATGTGGCTTTTGCCGAAGTGGGGCATACCAGCCTGGCCTACTGGCAGGCAGGCAGGAACGAAGAGGCATTCCGACTCTTCAAAAGTAACATACTGGATGGCATGTACCTGGGATCCAGCCCCGGCAACATCGGACAGGTCAGCTTCTATGATGCCGCCAGGGGAGAGTGCTATCGTGACTTCGGTGATCCCGTGGGTGTCTATTCGCGCGCACTGATTCAAGGGTTGTTCGGTATTCTCCCCGATGCGATGAATGAGCGGTTGTTGATCCGTCCCGGCTTTCCGGCTGCGTGGGACTATGCATCCATTGATACTCCCGACATCGCGTTTAACTTCACGAGAGTGGGACAAACCGACCGATATACCATCAAACCCTCATTCCCTCGAGAGCTGGCATTAACAATGCAGCTGCAGGCCCCTTATGACCGGATAGGATCGATCAACGTCAATGGGCGAAAGGTGCGCTGGAAAAGGGTGGAGTCGGTAGACGCACCGGTTATTGCCATTGGCTGTGGCACCGAAGCTGAATATCTGGTTGAGATTGTCTGGGAAGGAGCAAAAACAGCCACCACTGCGATCGAGACATCAACAGCGCAAAACAGTCCGGTTGAGATCACCATGGAGTACAACATTCGAGAGCTGTATGATCCTCAGGAGGTTCTAGGGTCGGCAACGATCCGCGACAACACTATCAGGGGCACCGTAAAGGGTGAACCGGGTCACCGCACACTCTTTGCCCGGGTGAAAGAGGGTGAGATGGAGTGGTGGAGAGCAGTCGACATTGAGGTGATAGATCCTTTTGAGCTGACTTATGACCCCGAGGATTCACTGCTTAGCTTTCGGATACGTAACCAGCTTCACAGGGAGGCTAGCCTGAAAATAAGGGTGAATGGTGAGTTGCTGGAAAGTGAATATGTGCTTTCTGCAGGAGCTCTTTCTCAGCGGTTCGATGTGTCTGCAGGTATAGCCCGCTTCGGCACCAACAGAGTGGAGCTGATACAGAACAACGAGATCCTCCTTACCACATCGATCGTCAACTGGAACCTGAAGAATAAAAAGCAGGTATATGAAACCATTCCGATGGATAGCTATATGAATGCGTCGGTAGATCAGATCTTTACCAACGAATACCTCTCTCCCAGGTCACCCTTCACCACCCTTCAGATACCCAAGCAGGGAATTGGTGAATGGTGCCACCCAAGCCTCACCGCTGCAATCGATGACAGCGGCCTGAGAAATGCCAGTCGTGGAGGAATCTTTGAAACTCCATTCGGAATACCATTCCGGACACCGTCCGATGATGTGGCGAACATTGCTTTCACATCGCTATGGGACAACTACCCCTCGGCGATCACCATCCCCCTGGCGGGAAAAGCATCCCATGTCTACCTGCTGATGGCCGGCTCCACAAATCATATGCAGGTGCATGTGCCCAACAGGGAGGTAATGGTCACCTATCGTGATGGCTCTGTGTCACGACTGGAGCTCCGCAATCCGGAGACATGGATCCCCATTGAACAGGATCTCTTTGTAGATGACCATGCCTTCAGACTATCACAACCACGTCCCTACAGGGTAGCCCTCAAAACCGGTAAAGTAAGCCGCAACTTCGACAATGAGGTACCCGTGAAGGAGGTCTACGGTCGATCCATCGATGGGGGTGCCGGCATCATACTGGATCTGCCGCTGGATAAAAATAGGGAGCTGGAGGACATTACCTTAAGAACCATTACCAACGAGGTGGTTATCGGACTGATGTCGGTCACGCTCGTAAGATAAATCTTTCGCCATTGTATTATGTATACAATAACATCATTCTGTTTAACGGCCCTGCTGATGGTGCAGGGCACAATAGCCCAGTCGACGGCTGTCCGATTTGCCGATTCGGAGATGAAACGTGCTCCGCAGGCCTGGCAGCTGGATCATGGTAAACGGCTCTATTTCGGTTACGCACAAGGGGTGGGTACGATGGCGATGCTGAAAGTATGGAGAGAGACCGGCGACCGCAAGTATCTCGATTATGTGATTGAGTGGGCCGATACCCTGATCAATGATCGGGGCGAGATTCATCTCTACAAGGTGGAGACCTACAATATCGACTACATAAACTCAGGGAAAGTGCTCTTCGAGGTATACCGACAGACGGGCAATGAGAAGTACAGGCTGGCCATGGACCGACTGGTGGATCAGATGAAAGTACATCCCCGCACACACGAAGGGGCTTTCTGGCATAAGCTGATTTATCCCCATCAGATCTGGCTCGACGGACTCTACATGGGGGCACCTTTCCTGGCAGAATATGCCGTTACCTTCGACCGGCCGGAACTCATCGATGATGTGATGACTCAGTTCCTGGTCTGCGCCAGGCACACCTACAATGAGGCTACCGGACTCTATTATCATGCCTGGGACGAAAGCAAGAGGCAGCAATGGGCCAACAAGGAGACCGGACAGTCGCCCAACTTCTGGGGGCGCAGCATTGGCTGGTGGTTCATGGCACTGGTGGATGTGCTGGACTATATACCGGCAGAACACCCCCAACGTTCCGAACTGATCCGCATGATCGGGGGCTGGCCGAAACATTGCCACGCTACCAGGATGCTTCGGGCCTCTGGTACCAGGTGCTAGACCAGGGGGACAGGGCGGGAAACTATCTGGAGGCATCGGTCTCGTCCATGTTTATGTATTCGCTTGCAAAAGCAACGAACAAAGGATACATTCATAAAAAATTCCGCGCAGTGGCAGAGAAAGCCTACGAGGGATTGATGAACAGGCTCATCACCGAACATGAAGACAGTACGTTATCTCTCACCCAGTGTTGTTCTGTGGGTGGGCTGGGAGGGAATCCCTATCGCGACGGCAGCTTTGAATATTATATCAGTGAGAAGATCAGAGACAACGAAGCCAAGGCTACCGGGCCCTTTATCATGGGATGTCTCGAGTTGAATAAATAACGATTGATATAATGCATACATTTTCAAGATTCACCCTTTTTCTGTTTTCTTCCTGCAATGATAGCACCGGGAAGGACTCACCCTATAGTTATCTGTATGAGAACCTCCCATTTGAGATGCCGTTGCTCTCACCTCCCATATTCCCCGACTATAGTGTCTGCGTGACCGAGTTCGGTGGCAGAGGTGATGGTACATCTCTGAACACCGGTGCCTTTGCCAAGGCAATGGACCATCTCTCCTCCCGGGGGGGAGGGAGGCTGGTAGTATCCGCAGGCGTCTGGTTCACAGGACCCATTGTGTTGCAGAGCAACATCAACCTGCACCTGGAGGATCGAGCAATCATACTGTTTTCTCCCGACAAGGATCTTTATCCGCTGGTAGAAACATCGTTCGAAGGGTTGGACACCCGTCGCTGTCAGTCTCCCATCTGGGGTAAAGATCTGCAGAACATTGCCATCACTGGCAGTGGGGCCATCGATGGCAATGGCCATCACTGGCGTCCGTTGAAGAGAGATAAGGTGACTGAGAAAGAATGGAATCAGGCAACCTCGCAGGGTGGAGTCTTTAAACGAGACGACTACTGGATGCCCTCTGTCGCCTATCTGCATGGTGATTCTACCAGCGAGATGAATGTACCCCGTAACCTGCAATCGGAAGAGGAATGGTTTGCCTTAAGGGATTTCCTGCGTCCCGTAATGATAAGCTTTCAGAACTGCAGGAATGTGTTTCTGCAGGGTGGTATCATTCAAAATTTTTTACAACCAAAGATACAAATATGAAGTTCAAAAAAACAATTCTGATTTTGATTTGCACTTTGACGAGTGTTCCTTTTTTCGCGAACGATCGGTTTCCCGACGGAACAGTGATCCCTGACTGGTTCACAAACTTCGAAAAGGTAAAGATTGAGAAGCTGGGGAAGATTTATCGGATCACCGATCATGGCGTGGTGAATGACAGTATCCTTCTACAGACTGAGCAGATCCAGTCTGTCATTGACAAGGCGTATGCAAACGGAGGGGGAGTGGTATACATCCCAAAAGGGGTCTATCTGAGCGGGGCTCTTTTTTTCAAACAAAACACCCATCTCTTCCTGGAGAAAGATGCGGTACTAAAAGGGAGTGACGATATCAGCCATTTTCCTATTCTCCCAACCCGGATTGAGGGGCAAAGTATCGACTATTTTGCCGCTCTGATTAATGCCGACGGTCTCGACGGGTTCACCATCTCCGGCAAGGGAACCATTGACGGCAACGGCCTGCGTTACTGGAAATCATTCTGGCTGCGCAGGAAGTTTAATTCCCAATGTACCAACCTGGATGAGATGCGGCCGCGACTGGTTTTTATTTCGAACAGTAAGAATGTACATCTCACCGGTGTGCGACTGATCAATTCTCCTTTCTGGACCACACATCTCTACAAGAGTGAGAATGTAAGACTTTCAGATCTAACTATTTTCGCTCCCCGGGAGCCGGTGAAAGCGCCCAGCTCTGACGCGGTGGACATTGATGTCTGTACCAATGTACATATCACCCAGTGCAATATCTCGGTCAACGATGATGCCATCGCACTCAAGGGAGGCAAGGGCCCCCATGCCGACAAGGATGCAAATAACGGGGCCAACCGCAACGTGATCATTGAGGATTGTACCTTCGGTTTCTGTCACGGCGTACTCACCTGTGGCAGCGAATCGATACACAACAGGAATATAATTGTCCGCCGCCTCCAGGTGGATCAGGCGGTAAGGCTCCTCTGGCTGAAGATGCGGCCCGATACACCGCAAAATTACGAATATATTCTTGTGGAGGATATCACCGGGAATGCCAGCAGTTTTCTCTACATCAAACCCTGGACACAGTTTTTTGATTTGAAGGGACAAAAAGAGATGCCGCTTTCCTATTCCAGCCATGTGACCATGCGTAACATTTCCCTTGAATGCAACGTGTTTTTTGATGTCATCGAATCCGATCAGTACCTTTTATCCGATTTCACCCTTGAGAACCTGCATATCAAAGCAAAAAAAGAGGATATCCCCCGGGGGTTCATCAGGAACCTAAGTTTGAAAAATATAACGGTAAACGGTCAGAGACGTTTCTGAATTGATGGCAAGATAAACCCGAAAGGGATTACTTATAGGCAGGGCTAACCCATGCTTCAGATCCCTTTTCCTTACTCTCCGCGGCCCAGCGGATCCCTCTCTTCATCATTTCCAGGGCTTCGGGCACCTCGAAATCTTTCGCCACGTGTCCCAGCGAGGAGTAGAAGACACGCCCCTTACCGAACGATTTTTTCCAGACGACCGGTATCACGGCACCGTCGATCCAGTCGTTGTGCTCACCCGTGAAGGTGGTGGTCGCCAGCACCTTCACATTCGGGTCTATATGCATGAAGTACTGCTCAGACTGCATGGAAAAATCGTTCAGACCGGCCGTCACCGGATCATTCTGATCCATGATATGTACATCATAAGCAATGATATTGCCCGGATGGGCTACCCACTGTCCCCCTACCATGTACTGGAATTCCACGTTGCTGCGAAATGAATCGCCTGTACCGCCGTGCCATCCGGCAAGGCCGGTGCCGCTCTTCACCGCATTCAGCAGTGCTCTTTCCTGCTGCGGGGTGATCTCTCCCTGGGTGACATGCTGGATAATCAGATCTACTTCAGCCATCATGGCCGAGTCGGTATAACAGGAGAGATTGTCGAAAACGAACACTTCCGCACCCTCTGATTCCAGCCAGGGTACAAATAGATCGCGGCACTGTTCCGGTTCGTGTCCTTTCCAACCTCCATACACATAGAGGACCTTTTTGCCACGGAGTGCCTCCTGGTTTGTCCCGCCGGTGACTGCCGGCTTGCTCGTGTTGCTGTAACTCATCGTCATGGTCGTTAATCCAAAAAAAAGTGATAATAAAAATGAGTGAATAGGTTTCATCGGATTGCATTTAATTGAAGAGTAGGTCTATGTTTTTTATTCGCACAAAGATAAAAATTTTTCAGACAGAGTCAAATAATGTTGTACCTATTTGAATAAGCCTGGTAAATTCCTGTTTTTCACAGGCTAAATGCAAATCAGAATCATTCTTTCTTTTATATGTACTTTTTTCAGTATAATTTTATGTGATTTTTCGAAACACTCCGGTAACATACATCGGCTATCGTTTTTGAAGATAAGAACAAACATATAAAAGATAACAACCATGATTGCAAAACAACGCTTTTTCCTACTCCCGCTCATCCTGCTGGTATTGGCCGGCTGCAATACCTCTTACACAAACAGTGCCCTGTCTTCCGAAAAGCGTGCGGAAGACCTGGTGAAAAGACTCACCCTCGAGGAGAAGGTACAGCTGATGATGGATGCCTCCGCACCGGTGGAGCGACTGGGTATCAAAGAGTACAACTGGTGGAATGAGGCACTGCATGGAGTAGGCCGCTCGGGACTGGCTACTGTCTATCCGCAGCCTATCGGTATGGCAGCTTCTTTCGACAGGGAAGCGCTCTTCCATGTTTTCGAGTCTGTCTCCGATGAGGCCCGTGCCAAGAATACCCTTTATTCCGCTCAGGGGAGTTACGAACGGTACCAGGGACTCACCATGTGGACGCCCACGGTCAACCTGTTGCGTGATCCCCGCTGGGGCAGGGGGATAGAGACCTATGGTGAAGACCCTTACCTTGCCGCCCGCATGGGCGTGATGGTGGTGAAGGGGCTACAGGGTCCCGATGACCAGCCATATGACAAGCTGCATGCCTGTGCGAAGCATTTCGCCGTTCACTCTGGACCCGAATGGAACCGTCACTCCTTCAACGCGGAGCATATTGACCCGCGTGATCTGTATGAGACCTATCTTCCTGCTTTTAAAGCACTGGTCACGGAGGCGAACGTACAACAGGTGATGTGTGCCTATAACCGTTTTGAGGGCGATCCCTGCTGTGGTAGCAATCGACTGCTGATGCAGATATTGCGGGGTGAGTGGGGCTACGAAGGAGTCGTCGTGGCCGACTGTGGTGCTGTAGCCGACTTCTACAAGGACTACGGGCACCGCACCCATGGCAGTGCCGCGGAGGCCTCAGCGGCTGCAGTGCAGAGCGGCACCGACCTGGACTGCGGCACCAGCTACAAGGCGTTGCTGGAGGGTGTGGAGAAAGGGCTGATAGCCGAGTCTGATATCGATGTCTCTGTCCGGCGGCTGATGAAGGCCCGTTTTGCACTGGGTGAGATGGATGATCCAGGGAAGGTCTCCTGGACACAGATCCCCTACTCGGTGGTAGCGTCGGTAAGACATGACTCGCTCGCCCTCGATATGGCCCGCCGGTCGATGACGTTGCTGACGAACAGGAACAGTTTCCTGCCACTGAAACGTGGCGGACAGACGATAGCCGTGATGGGGCCCAATGCCAATGACTCGGTGATGCAGTGGGGCAACTACAACGGCACACCCCGCCGGACAGTGACCATCCTGCAGGGAATAGAGGCTGCCATGGGTCCTGATGACCGGCTGATCTACGAGCAGGGATCATCATGGGTAGAGCGTACCGTGATCCGGAGTGTGTTCAACCAGTGTCAGTCAACCGATGGACCCGGCTTCAGCGGCCGTTACTGGAACAATACCCGGCAGGAAGGCGCTCCTGCAGCAGCAGTACAGATAAGCACCCCCTTTCATTTTTCAGCGGGCGGTGCTACTGTTTTCGCCCCCGGCGTGAACCTGACTGATTTCTCCGCTGCCTATACCAGTGTATTAACCCCTGAGAAAACGGGAGAGGTTGTATTCGATTTCAACGCTACCGGCATCGTCAAGCTGAAGGTGGATGGGAAAGAGGTGGCTTCTTTCACCAACCGTCACGGCACCCGCAAGGTGTCCCACACGATGGTTGTGGAGGCCGGGAAAAGGTATCAGCTGGAGATAAGCTATGAACCACTCAGGAACGAGGCACAGCTTCATTTCGACCTGGGTTTCAAGGATGATGTGGATATCCGTCAATCGGTGGAAAAGGTAAAGGATGCCGATGTCGTGATCTTCGTGGGTGGCATCTCACCCTCACTGGAAGGGGAAGAGATGGGCCTGGAACTACCCGGTTTCAGAGGCGGTGACCGCACCGATATTGAGCTACCTGCCGTACAAAGGGAGCTGATCACAGCCATCCATCGTGCAGGGAAAAAGATAGTGATGGTGAACTGTTCCGGTTCACCGGTGGCGCTGGTGCCGGAGGCAGAGAGGTGCGAGGCGATCCTGCAGGCATGGTATCCGGGTCAGGAAGGAGGCACTGCCGTGGCAGAAGTTCTTTTTGGTGATTATAATCCTGCCGGACGTTTACCGGTCACCTTCTACCGTGATCTCTCTCAGTTACCCGATTTTGAGGATTACAGCATGCAGGGGCGTACTTATCGCTATATGCGGCAGGAGCCGCTGTTTCCATTCGGCTATGGACTCAGCTATACCACATTCCAGTATGGTAAACCAATGCTGGATAAAGAGCATGTGACTGCCGGACAAATTGTGAAGCTGACTGTTCCGGTGACCAATAGCGGTAAAAGGGGAGGTGACGAAGTGGTACAGCTCTACCTGAGAAAGGTGGGTGATGCTGCCGGCCCCCTTAAGACACTGCGTTCCTTCCGGCGGCTTTTCATCCCCGCCGGAGAGACGGCAGAGGTCACCTTTGAGCTGGGAGAGAAAGAACTGGAGTGGTGGGACGAATCCATTCAGTCTGTAGGCAGCTGCCCCGGCGAGTACGAGATCATGGTAGGCGGCAGCTCCAAGGATAAGGATTTACAGGTTTCCCGTATTTATGTTATGGCTCCACGGTGAACCAGTCGATGATTGCCCGTCCCCCGTCATTGTTACCCGTAATCCATACCCATGATTACCAGTCCCGTTCGTTCACCCTGAATAGCTTGTGAGGGGCTGAACGTAAGCATCACGGTAGCAGTGAAGCTGCTCGAGGGAAATTTCTGCAGCAGCAGGCTGGACAGATCCCACAGGTTGGTGTACTGCGCAGGTACCGGCACGGAATAGAGATGCAGTTTCCCCGTCTCCGGTATCAGCCACCCATATTTTTGAACCCTCCCTCTGCGCAAAGATGCGGGACGCGACGAGGAGAAGAATGAGAATTAACCCTGTCTGATGAACTGTGCTGTATCTGATAAACGACATCGTGCTGTGCTATTTGATTCTTTTGTACTCCTTTTTCTCCTGTGGCTGAATGGTGGTCAGATCCTTGATCATCACCGGCTCTTTCGAGGCGATGCTCTTCCTGGCAGCGATACCCACGAGGCAGGCCAGGGCGCCGTCTCTCACTCCGGCAGACTGTTTCAGCGGATCGGGCGTGTTGGGAACAAAGACCTGATCTTTCAGAAGCTTGTCTCCGCCTCCATGGCCGTCACCCTGAGGCACCTGAATATACTCTCTTTTCCCGAAATTTCTGGCAACAATGATCTCATCGTAATTTACGTCAGACGTGGGATTCGATTCCTGAATCCAGGCATCCATTCTGCCTTTGGTACCATTAAATGCAATTCTGTATCCTTCATAGGGCGAATAGGTTGTTAATGAGTATGATACCTGAACCCCATTCATATACTTGATGGTTGCAGCCATTTTGTCGTAGATGTTCACATCATTTCTGAATACGCACCCATCGCGATGATAGCCGTCATACTTTTCATTATCTACATACAACCTTTTGAGCCTTTGATCTTTCGTGATGTCCCAGTAGAAATTACACGCTTTTGAATGAGGGCAATTTCTGCAGTTGTCTGCTCTGAATGGACCGTTTTTTCCGTAAAACTGCAAATCACCCAATGCATATACACTTTCAGGATCGCTTTGAATCCACCAGTTCAGCAGGTCGAAATGATGACTGGCTTTGTGTACCCAAAGTGAACCTCCTTTTTCCACGAGCCTGTGCCATCTTCTGAAATAGTCTGCTCCGTGGGAGGTGTCGAGGTACCAGTGGAAATCGACAGATGTCAGATCGCCAATCTCGCCGGAACGCAGTATCTCCCACATTTTCGCGCGGTGTGGTGAGTAACGGTAGTTAAAGGTGACACGGCACTTTTTACCTGTTCTCTTCTCGGCATCAATGATCGTCTGAATTTTTTTCTCATCTATCGCCATCGGTTTTTCACAGATGATGTCTGCACCCATCTCCATTCCTTTCTCCACAAAATAATCGTGCGTGTTATCATCAGTGGTTATGATAAGTGCCTCGGGTTCGGTCTCACGCATCATTTGTTCAAAATCGGTGTACGTGGGACAATTCGCCCCAATCATTTGACTGCCTACCTCCAGCCTTCCCGGATTTTTATCACAGAGTCCCACGAACTCCACGTAGTTGGAATAATCTCTGACGATACTGTCTCCCCACATACCTGTACCTCTGTTCCCAAGACCTACTACCGCTATTTTTGTTTTACCGGTAGATTGATTCAGGTCAGCAACGTTGCCGCCAAAAATCTGTGATTTGGGGTCAACAAGGGTTGTTCCGGCGATAGCTCCGGAGACAGCCAAAAATTTTCTTCGAGACATTGAATTGACTTTGTTGTTCATTTTTATTTCAATATTAAGGGTGAATATTCAGGTCATTTTTGGCAGATTGTTCATCGAAAATGTTTGCTATAATTCAGCATTTATCTTTTCAAAAAAACCGCCCATCACATTTTCCAGTGTCACATTTTGTGCTTCTGAGGGTGATAATGATTTCATCCAATCCACCCGTTTTGTGGTATTACTACCTCTCCCGGTGTTATTATATTCAGCGTACCGGGCTGTCTTTTCATTATCCGGTTTGCCCCAATTGTGCCAGCCCGACGGATTGATTGCAGCAGGTAGTTCACAGTGCATAAACAATGTCATAGCATAAGGTCGCCAGGGACGTCCCAGATATACAGAAGTGACATCGTCTGCCACCGTTATTTTGCAGTGATTAAATATATAGCCGAATTCCACATCTTCCGGGGTGCTGGCTGCAGTGATGTAGGAGTTTTTCTTGCATAGGATCCGGCAGTTTTCAAACCAGGCGGTGGAGGGCCCGAAGATGAAGTCGGTGGTGCCCTCAATATGACAGTCGTGAAAATAGAGCCGCGCATTTTCTCCTCCGGTATAAAGGGTATCCTGATTCCCCAGCAACCTGCAGTTTTTCAGGATAATCCGGTCGCCTTCGGTATGCAAAGCCACTGCCTGGGCTACCGTGGGGGCATTGTTTTCAATGGTGATATTTTCCAGGGTGATATCATCACCTCTGATCTGCATCGTGTATGTCCTGAAAGTACCCATATTGTTGATCAGGGCGTGGTCGTTGTTTGAGATAATTGTTCTCTCCCTGTTCTCTCCCATAATTTTGAGGTCGCGGACATAGTCGGGAATGACGATTTTCTCATAATAAATACCTTCCCTGACAAAGATAATGGTTGAATAGTCGGGATCGAAGGCCCTGACCGCATCAATTGCCGCTTGTACAGTTGTAAAATCACCTTTTCCTCTTTTATCTACGAAGAATTGCTTCAGCTGTTTTGCTTTGGAAACTACATTCTTTCCGTCCGAAACAGCCTTGCTGTTGTCCGTTATCAGATGCTCCACAAGTGTGTTGAGATACACTTCAAGGTATGTATATCCTTCGCTGTTCAGATCATTTGCTTTTTTCCCGGGGTAGTTTTTCCCGAGCCATCCATCGGGAATTCCGTCTGTATCGGCATCGATGTACTCATTGTACATTGTATATTCAGGCCAGCCGCCTACATCATTCTGACTGTCGATCAGCCCCCCGGAGCTGCCAGCTGAGCCTTCAAAGGTATATGATCCGCCCCGCACATCTGCTACATAACGCGCATCATGCATATCCCTTACTAAGGAACACCCGCCATTGGCAAGTACTTTTTCATAAGAGAGACTTGCCGGCTCGGTCGTAACGGGGAGAAAAGTAAATTCTTCCTTGGTAAGAATATCTTTTAAAGCAGCCCCCGGTGCAAATTTTGCGAATGTGCTACCCATCTCAACTCCCAGGCTGTTCTCCTTCGTTACTTCAGGATTTCCCTCCAGGATGTTGCCGGTGACAAAAAATTGTCCATAGGTACCGGCAGTTTGATTATTTTCTCCGTTATCTGCATCGGGATTTAAAAAGCGCTTCTTTGAGCTGCTACCTGAGGCCGGACCCGGTTTGAAATAATTGTTGACGATGTTATAACTTCCGCCCTCAGCAGCATAGATGTTATTTGACCCCCAGTTATAGATTACGTTGTTTCTGAAATCCACTCTTTCCAGATCCGGCCTGTTGGAATAACGGCTTCCACAGAATCGCGGGTTTCGGCTGTCGTTGTGGGCAATCAGGTTGTGATGGAATGAAGCGTTCTGCCCACCCCATATGCCACCGTAACCATGTTTCCCCTTGGCGTGCACCGAATTGCGCAGGCTCTCCGTGATGAAACACCACTGCATGGTAAAGTTTTTGTTGTCGTAAAATGAGGAGAGTTCATCCACCCCCCAGCTCATGCTGCAATGGTCGATAATAATATTTTCATGTCCGATGCCTGAAAGAGCGTCTACAGCTCGTCCCGCTTTGTCGCCAAGGCGGAAGCGGAGAAAGCGGAGGATTACATTGTCGGCACTGATCACTGTTTCGTAATCACTGATGCAGATACCGTCACCGGGTGCCGATTGTCCGGCAATCGTCAGATCTCCGTTGTTGATTTTCAATGGACTGTTCAGGCGAATCAATCCCGATACTTTAAACAGGATGGTGCGGGGTTCTTTTTGTTTTATCGCCCAACGTAATGTACCAGGTTGTTCTGAATCTTCTAATGATGTGACATAGAAAATTTTGCCGCTTCTTCCGCCGGTGGTGTATTTACCTGCGCCTTCTGCACCCGGGAAAGCGGATGTTTGCGCAGAAATGGCTGCTGTGAGTAACAGCAACACCATGATCAGGTTAATTTTAACGGATATCAAATTCATATGGCAAAGTTTGTAATTTTTATTCACTTATCCAACAGGATACTTGTCATGATAAACGGACCCAATGCTTTCGGATCGTCATCTCTCACCGGTTCCGAGATATAGTAGTCGAAGCTGCCGTCGCGGTAATTTTTTTCTCCCCCCAGGCCGGCCACGGAACAGACATCGGTTACCGAGATGGTTCCATCGGCATTCTCTCTGATAAACCGTTTCACGAACTGATCATATGCTGTTTCCCCTTTCTCCAGAAATTCCTCCGGTAAATAACCTTTTTGTGCCCCTTTCACCCAGGCATAGATAAACATGATGGAGCCGGACGATTCCAGGTAATTACCTTCCCTGTCTGCCAGATTCGTCACCTGATACCACATTCCTGTCTCCGGATCACGATACTTCTCCACCGCTGCTGAGATCTTTTGCAGGATCGTGATCAGTTCCTCTCTCCGCGGGTGATCTGCCGGCATAAAATCGAGTACATCCACCAGGGCCATCATGTACCAGCCAATGCTTCTCGACCAGAAGTTGGGTGATTTCCCGGTTACAGGATCGGACCAGCGCTGTTCACGACTCTCGTCCCAACCGTGAAATAAGAGACCCGTTTCTTCATCGATCAGATCATGATAGGCGTTGGTAAGCTGCAATGCCACTTCATCAAAAAGTGCCGGTTCACCGAAGGTCTTTCCATATTCTGCCAGGAAGGGACAAGCCATATAGAGGCCATCGAGCCACACTTGGTATGGATAGATTTTCTTGTGCCAGAACCCGCCGTTGGAGATACGCGGATGTGTCTCCATCTGGCTTCTGAGCAGTTGCAGCGCTTTCAGGTATTTGGGGTTCTCTGTTTTTTTGTAGATGGGGAACAGTATTTTTCCGGGGTTGACATGATCAATGTTATACCTTTCCAGTTGATAGGTTTCAATGGTTCCATCCTCGTTGACCATTGTATCAGCATAGTTCTCGGCATAATTATAGTATTTTTCGTCGCCTGTCTTTGCTGAAACCTGCAGCATGGCCTGTAATTCCAGTCCGTGTGTGTAGTTCCACTTAATACCTTTCGAAAAATCGACCATCCAGCTCTCGGGATTTCTTTTCATTTCTGAATCGGCCATCCTCACATAATTGGGCTCACTGTCTGATGTTGTCTTTTGTGTGCAGTTCGTGAGAACGGGTATGATTATCAATAACAGTATCAATTTTTTTTTCATTTCCAATAATTATTTCAATAAACCAGTCAATTCCTTTATCTGTTGTTTTTTGATTTCCTGCACAAAAAATGCAGCCACTGCCCTTGCACCTCTCTCGTTGAAGTGGGTGTTGTCGTCCAAACCCTGGGGATGTAATCTGCTAACACCCGGAGGCAGCTTGTGAAAAAATTTGTTTGAAACTTCCACCCCTGCATTCTGCAGCCACTCCGATGTTATCGTTTCCATATCGATCAGGGGGACGTCTTCCTGTTTAGCCACTGAACGGATAATGTCAGGATACTCGCCATGTGTAGGTACAAGCATTCCATTTTCGTCGAATCTTCTTCTGGCGACGGGTGTACAAAGAATCGGATATGCACCTTTGGCTTTCACCTCGTTTACAAAAGCGACGAAGTTCAACCGGAATTGTACCGGGTTCGTATAGCTTTTCTTGGTGATCACGCCGTCGTTGTGACCAAATTGGATGATGACAAAATCTCCCGGAGCCGTACAGTTGATGAGTTCCGTCCACAATCCATCCTCGATGAAGGTGCGCGTACTTCGTCCGTTCCGGGCGTAGTTGACTACCTTCCCCTTTTCTGAGATCAGTTCAGGCAGCAGCTGACCCCATCCTCTCTCGCGGTTGATCTCCTCGAAAACCTCTCCCGTGAGGGTGTCACTTCCGCTTTTTGACAACGGCTTGTCGGCCATGGTGGAATCTCCTGCCATAAGGATCTTCACCGGTTCGCGTGTGGAACTTATCAAAGAAACCGACAGCATCAGTAAAACCAGCAAGCGTGATTTTGCATTCATAACATCAGTCATTAATCAGTGTGTTTGTTTACTTGAATATTACCTGCTCCTTATTTACATTTGAAGCAATATCCGCACGTTCTTCGGGTAATCCTGAGAGATGCACCTCAACGGTGTTGTTTCCCGTTATCTGCGCTACTTTGGCCGGCTCACTTACCTCATAAGCCAGTTTTTCGGCTTTAAAGTTCTTCACATTGTTGAACAAATAGGCAGGTCCTTCTTCGGAGATAACCGTAACGTTGTTGAGGATGATATCTTTCGATTCTGAAAACTCCGCACCAAAGCGAGCGGTGATAAATGCATTTTCGAGATGGATGTTTTCGATGTTCATCTCCGGGAGTCCGTTGAAAAACATCGCCCTGCGGGCGTTTCTCGATACGAGATCCTTCACGTAGATGTTTTTAAATGCCGGCGTCTCTTCAGTTACCTCAAACAGCTGTTCCTCTGTGGGAGTCGTGTCGCCGTCGGCAAGCGCTTCCGAGGCCGACTTACCTCCGTAATAGAGATCAAACAGGAAAGAGTCGGTGGTTATATTGAACATATAAATATCGGATATATAGATGTTTTCCACTACGCCACCGCGTCCGCGATTGCTTTTGAAGCGCAAACCTACATCCGTACCAAGGAACTGGCAATTTTTCACCGAGATATTTTTTACACCTCCCGACATTTCACTGCCCACGACAAAGCCGCCATGCCCCTGAAAAACCTTGCAATTTTCCACAATCACGTTCTCAGTGGGGCGTCCGCGTAATCGTCCCTGTTCATCCTTTCCCGATTTGATGCAGATACCGTCATCGCCCACATCAAAGAGTGAGTTCACGATGATGGAGTTTTTACAAGATTCCAGGTCCAAACCGTCCCCGTTTTGTGAATATCCGGGATTGCGTGCGAAAATACCGTCGATGATCACATTCTCGCACATCAGCGGGTGAATATTCCAGGCTGGTGAGTTTTCGAACAAAACTCCGTGCAGATACACGTTTTTACATTCAATAAAGCTGACCATGACCGGTCGAAGGAAGTCTTTAATCTCCAGCCACTCTTCCTCCGTCATATTCTGACGGGGAACATTCATATCGCTCATTTCATGTCCTTTCAATGCTCCTTCCGAAGGAAACCAGTAATCTCCGTTTCTTACTACACCACCAGACGATACTACCTGTTTCCAATGGCTTTCGGACACTTTCTCTTTCTTCAGCGGCCGCCATGCTTCCCCCGACCCATTGATGGAACCTTGTCCGGTGATGGCAATATTCTCCAGGTTACGACCGGATATGGGTGATTGACACCGACGGGTATCGAGTCCTTCAAATACAGTCTCAACAAGCGGATAGAGCTCTTTATCGGGAGAAAACAGGATCAGCGCTCCTTTTTCAAGATGCATTTCGATATTCGACGTAAAAACGATAGGTCCTGTAAACCAAATACCTTCCGGAACAATAAGTGTACCTCCCCCATTCTCGGATAAATCCTGCATCGCTTTGGCGAAAGCGTCTGTATTGAGCGTGACCCCATCGGGAATGCCCCCAAAATCCAGCAGATTTACGCTGTTGTCGAGAAATGAGGGAACTTCAACTCTTGGCATCTCGAAGGGCAGATCGTCGTATAGGTATTCGTATTTGTAAGACAATCTATCAGTGGTGCTATTGCTGCACGACATGCTTATAAACGCGAAAAGAAGCAGGGACAAATTTTGTTTCATCAGTTCATTTTATTTCAATATTCTGTAAGACATAATCCGTTTAAATAAGTACCCACAAAGAGGACAAATTTAAACGGATTATAAGTTATGATTCACTGTATCCAACGGGGATCACCTGTACCTTTGGCTTTCAACAATTCATTTGTTACCGTAAAATCGCCATTGGCAGCATTCACAAATCCCGGATTTTCGCTTGAAGCAGAATCATCAAAAATCAGTGATGACGTACTCCCGCCAGTAAACAGGCCGGGAGCATTGAAGTAGTTGTTATTTCCAAAAACAGGAATAGCTGTACTGCTCTGATTCGAGAATATTGCCGTTGTTTCTGCGACAATATTATTTGTAAAGGAAATCTCAGTTCCCTTAAACCGTACGTATAACAATCTTTTTCCACCATTGGAAACACCATACAATGTATTGTGATTCACGAATATTTTTGATGTTATCCCCGGGAATGAAGAGGACTTATCATCGTATCGTATTAAATCACGTGCCAGCACACTGTTATAGATAGTCGTATTTGAAAGCGTAATTGTCTTGATAGCTCCTGCACGGGAATCCATAAAGTCGCCGCCCGAACATTCTATATTGTAAATCAGACAATTATTAATGGTGATCGATTCTACTACAGCAGCAACATTCAAATAATAGAGTCCCTTTACGTAGTTTCTAATCTCACATCCGTCTATCCTCAAATCTCCGTAATATACGCCTGCTGTGCTGAAAACGACGGACTGATTACCGTCGGCCAATCCTGTTCCGTCGAGCGTGATATCCTTCAGCAGTAAAGCGGCTCCGTCTTCCAGTGAGATGTACCCGTTCAGTACAGGTTTGTTATATGGATAAACTCCTTTGACTTCGATACTTTTATTTACTGAAAATTTACTTGCAGACCCGTATGTTCCCGGGAAGAGAGCGAACGCATCTCCGTCGTTGGCTGCAGCAAGCAGGGAGATAAAGTCATCCTCCGGATGTACTGGGATGGCATTGCCGATATCTACCAGAGTCATAAAATCCAGTATACCCCTTACTTTCTCACCGTTGCGCAACGTGACATAGTAGTTGGTCTCACCGGTAAGTCCTTCGATGGTGGCACTGCCAGCTGTCACCTCTGCGGCTGTCACATTGTGGGTGATGTTGCCCGGTTCAAGGGTTATCGTGGTCAGCGTTCTGCCCGGTGTCCAGCGCAGGGTCACCGCAGTAGCTTCCACATCTCCGTCCTGGAAGGGCTGAAAAATATTTTCCATACCGGTTTTAAAGGTGACGACACTCCATTTTGATTCAGTCTTTCCTGCAGCAACCGATTTTATTCTCACGGAATATTGAGTTTCACCATCCAGCTCTCTGATATAGAACGGGAGCTGGTCGCCTGTCACCCCGTCATAGGTTCTCACCGGTGTGCCGGCAAAGGTGAGGCTGTCGTCGGCAAACACTTCAAGGGAGTAAGATTCCACATCCTTGTTAATGGACCAGCTCAGCCGTGCATCGGTTCGGTTGATGACAAATGATTCGATTCTGATAGGTGAAAACAGCCTGTCGTAATCTATCGATGTCAGTTGGTCCGCTCTATCGTCTTTACAGCTGAAATTAAAAACAGCTATCGCTAAAAGAGCGTATAGAATGATATATGTTTTTCGTCTCATTTTCATTTTATTAGTTTGTTAGATGTCCGTTACTGCTGTCGATGAAGGTTTGCCAGATAGGCCAGAACTGATTCTGATTGGGATCCTTCTGATAGAGTGCATTGATCAGATCAGGAGTAAGGTCATCCGGGTTGAACCAGGTGGTGCTTCCTTCGTAGTTGAGGCTTGCTCCTGTCTCATCACTGTCTCCGTGATTTAGTCCGTAGATGATCAGCGTTTCATTGTCATCTGCAATTTTGTAATATAATTTCTCCGGAAGATCGGCATAGGGTCCTTCCCGGTTGATCAGTTGCGTCATTTTCATCTTGGCTTCATCCAACTTGGTTTTCAGAAGGTTCCAGCGGATCAGGTCTGCCTTGCGGAGGCTCTCACCTGCAAACTCCAGCGCACGCTGCTCCACGATCGCGTTAAAAAAGGCATCCTTGCTGGCAGTTGCCTGTGCCATGTAGTCCGTCACCTTCTCTGCCGGCAGAGTCCTGTCAAGGATGGGCTTCAGGTAGGGTGCCGCCGCTGCGGGCCCCTCCAGCTCGTTTATAGCCTCGGAAGCCATCAGGTAGACATCGGCCAGGCGCATGTACTGCCAGTTGATGCCGTCATCGTTGGTAGAGGTCACGTAACGGTTCATCCATTCGTAACGCAGTTTGCCGAAACACCAGTTATCGATGCTCCTGAGTTGCTGGTGACTGGGATTGGAATTAGACCACTCGTAAGGTACACAAGTCACATCCCTGCGTAGATCTTCCACATCATAATCGTAGAAGAGGTAAGGTAAAGGGCCGTTTGTACCACCTTTGTTTTGTCCTGTATACTGGTCTACTGCCCTATGTTGTACTCCCAATGTATAGAGCACGCGTCCACGGCCGGCAGCGAAGGGTATCTCCCAGAGTGACTCCCTGCCGGCGGTTACATCGTCCTGGCATAAGAGCCGGAAATTCTGTTCGAAAGAACCGAGTGAATTAGAACCCTGCCGTATCACCTCCAATGTCTTTTCTTTGGCCAACGCATACATCTTAATTACACTCAGTTCCGGGTCATTGCTTCGGCGCACCCCGTCGATCCGTTGTGAATAACCTCCTGCATACAGTGCAATTCGCGCCGTCAGTCCTTTGACAAAGGCTTTATTCACTCTTTCGGTGCTGGATGTGACATTTGTTTCATTGGGCCAAGGCACCAGTTCTTCAGCCTCGTCCAGATCGGCCAGGAGCTGTTTATAGATCATGTCGCGATCCGATCTGGGGAGATACAATGTCTCGGTAGTGATGGGTTCAAATCTTGCAGGAACATCACCCCACGCTTTCACCAGATCAAGGTAGATCACTGCTCTCAATGTGAGCGCTTCACCCAGCAGTTGTGCCATTCCGGGGTTTACTTCCACGTTCCCGTATGCACGGAGTCCCTCAATAGCTTTGTTGGCTCTTTCGATTCCTTCATAGAATTTTGCCCATGCATTATTGTCGGTATTCATTTGCGTATTTCCAGGCGAGGCAGCATAGGTGGAGAGTTCATATTTTCCGGCATCATTGAGCTGAGTGGGATTAATGCCGTTGAGCCACTCCACATCACTGTTGATGCCGTAGTAGGGAAGAAAACGCCCGCGGTAGGAGTTGGTCTCGCCGAACGATTGGTGGATTCCCATCACCGCACCTTCGGCCAGTGCCTCGACGGAGAAGACGACCGAGGCTTCTGCTGCCGATTTGGAAGGAGCATCCAGGTCACACGAAGTAATGATCACCCCGAGTGATAAAACAAACATGCATATATATGTCAATCTTTTCATTTTAGTCTCTTTTTATGATTAAAAATTAAAATTTACGCCAAATAAAAGCTGGCGGCTTCTCGGATAGGCGGAATAATCGACGCCCGGTGAGAGGTTGGTCCTTCTTACTGTCGACACTTCGGGATCGTAACCGCTATAGTTGGTCCATAGTTCCACATTGTAGCCGGTGATATAGAAGCGCAGGTTTTCAATTTTCGCCTTGGCGAGCAGATGCTTCGGGAGGGTATACCCCAGCGTGAGGGTGTTAAGACGCAGGAAGCTGCCATCTTCCACGGCCCAGTCGCTGAAGATCATGCGAGAGGTGTATGGCGACCACATGGTGGTGTTGGCATTCATGGCAGCCAGTTCTGCAGGATCATTGCTGATGGTACCGTCCTCGCGCAGGTTGGTCCAACGCTTGCCGGTCTCCATGGTGGTGATCATGTTGCGATACTGGTATTTTCCGGTGTGGGAGAACTCGATCTTGTTGGCATTATAGATGTCGTTGCCGTAACTCCAGTTGAAGGCAGCAGCGAGGTCGAATCCGTAAAAGGTGGAGTTCAGGGTAAACCCGCCGGTATGTACGGGGTTGGCATCACCGATGATTTCCCGGTCTTCCACTCCGATGATGTCGTCACCGTCAAGATCCTTCAGTTTCATAGAGCCAGGACGGACATTTCCTACAACACCTGAGGCATCAGCAACCTCATCTTTAAGGATCCACCGGTCGGCAGACGCGTTATAGCCGGTGAAGTCAGATACTTCATATCTTCCGTCGGAGCGATAGCCGAACATCTGACCCACGGCACCCCCCCTGGCGATCCAGTAGTCGTATCCAATCTCGGAGGAGGCCCAGTAGGTCTCGTACCCAAAGTCGTTCATGATACCCAGGCTCTGGATGTCAGTCTTGTTGAAGCCAATGTTACCGGTGAAGCTGAGGGTGAAGTTTTTCCTGTTCACGGCATACCAGTTGAGCGTTGCCTCTATCCCCTGGTTTTGGTTTTCACCCATGTTGCGGTATTGGGTATCATATCCTGTTCCGGCTACCGGGAACTCGATCAGCAGGTCGCTGGTGGTGTTGCGGTATGCTTCGACCGTTCCGCTCAGACGTCCTCCCAGCAGGGTGAAGTCGAGCCCGATGTTGCGGGTGATGGTGGTCTCCCATTTCAGGTCAGGGTTGGCCATCACTTTGGAAGGTGCCCAGTAGCTGGAGAAGCCGTTGATCCAGGAGGTGGCCTTCGACTCGAACATCTGCACCAGCTGACCGGAGGGGATGTTGTTGTTGCCAGCCGTACCAAAGCTGGCACGCAGCTTCAGGTCTTCCAGCCAGCCCTTGGTGCCTTCCATGAAGGGCTCGGAGGAGAGACGCCAGGCAGCGGCCGCAGAGGGGAAGAAACCCCATCGGTTCTCCTTGCTGAACTTGGAGGAGGCATCGGCACGGAAGGTGGCACTCAGCAGATATTTGCTCTGGTAGTCGTAGTTGAGGCGACCGAAGAAGGAAAGCAGCTTCTCATCCTCGTTGTAGTAGTTGTCGATGGTGTAGGGTACGCCCTGCGACGAGAGCCGCCAGGCATCTTCTGCTGTAAATGTGACAGGAAACCCGTGTACCTCATCCGTAAGAGTGCGTCCTTTCTGGATGATATACTCATGTCCGGCCATCAGGTTCAGGTTATGATCGTCGTTGAGGTACTTTTTGAAATCATAGTTCACCGTATTGGTATTGCGCAATATTTGCCTTTCCCTGTTTACCAGGCGGATGGCCGGTTTTCCCTGGTTGTCGACCGAGGGATAGTTTTTGATATAATAGGTGGTAAGACCCCAGTATCGCTGGTCGCCGTCGTCCTGGTGGTCCATGCCCACTTCGGAGCGCAGCTTCAGGTTGTCGACCACCTCCCAGGTGCCACTGCCCGCCATGTTGAGTCGTTTCTGTGTCTTCTCGCGGGCGTTGTCGCTAATGGAGATCAGCGGATTGTAAAGATTACCCAGGTCGTCGTCGGCACTGCCGGCAGATGCGTCCAGGTTCTTCAGGGGTATGGGGGTGTAGATCACCGAGTACTTGAGACGCTTGTCGGTATCGAGCGTGCTAGTAGCGTCGTTGGCACCACCGCCGTTGATCTTGGTGTCGGTGTAGCGCACCGAGAAGTCGAGTGCAATACGGTCTGAGGGCTTGTTGTTCAGCTTCAGGCTCATGCTGTTTCGCCTGTAGTCGGATTCTTCCATGATCGCCTTGTCAGAGAGATGGGAGAAGTTGAAGGCGTAGGTCATCCGGTCGCTTCCGCCGTTAAGGCTCAGGCTGTGGTTCATGGAGCTGCCGGGACGGCCGAAAGTGATATCCTGCCAGTCGTTGTAGGGTACATTGCGGTAGAGATCGATATCCTGGTAGTTGCCGAAGTAGGAGTTGTAGTTCTCTATTGCGTCGGACCCTTTGAGCGCTGCCAACTCATATTGCCAGGTTGCATAATCGTAGGGAGAGAGTACATCCAGCGTTTTGGCAATCTTCTTAACCCCGAAATAGGCATTGTAGCTGAGCCGTAGCTTACCGGCCTGCCCCGACTTGGTGGTGACAATTACCACACCATTGGCACCACGTGATCCGTAAATAGCTGTGGAAGAAGCATCTTTCAGTACGTCAATTGATTCGATGTCTGTTGGCGGGATATCGGAGATGGTGCTCACAGGGAAACCATCCACAATAAACAGGGGATCGTTGCTCTGCGTGATGGAACCGCCTCCGCGTACCCTGATTCGCATCTCAGCATCGGGTGAGCCTTCTGTGGTTAGTACCTGTACCCCTGCCATCTTTCCGGTGATTGCCTCAATGGCTGAGGCGACAGGAACAGCAGCAATAGTTTCCGCATTTACCGAAGAAACCGACCCGGTGAGGTCTCTTCTGCGTTGTGTACCATAACCCACCACTACTACTTCATCCAGGCTCGATACATCTTCTTCCATGATAATATTGACCACACTGCCGGTAATGCTTACCTCCGTCTCTTTCATACCGATATAAGAGATATGGAGTGTCGTTGCCGAGGCTGGTACGGAAAGGGTATAATTCCCGTCGATATCTGTGGCAGTACCGATTGTAGTACCTTTCACCATCACATTGGCACCAATAATCAGTTCCCCAAAGGTATCCCTCACTGTTCCGCTGATTGTTCTTTCCTGAGCCAATATGGACAAAGAAAAAAACAGGAAAAGCAGTAGAGCGGTGAATACTTTCTTTTTCATTTTAGATTCATTCATTTTATTCATGTTATTTAAGTTAAGAAATTTTGTGATGAAGATTAAACAAATACTTCGCAACCCCAATTGCAATATTAAAACATATTGCTGAGAACAAAGGTGATAAATTGGTTTTTAAGGGGTGTTATATTGTTTTATTTGAGAAATATATGTTAGAAAAAGTAATTTGAAATGCATAAAAAAATGTATATTTGCGACGAATGGATCCTTGAAGCAGAAAGCTGTTTTTAACCCATAATAACGGCTTCATGCTTATACTTGTTACGAAGAACTGTCATTATTTGTTGAAAAATCTGTTTTGTCATTGAAAACAAAAATAAAAATATTGGTTCTGATTCATTTTACACTTTGCTTTAGTGTGAATTCGCTCATGTCACAACCCGAAGCTTACTTCAAGCATTATGGATTTGAGGATGGCCTTCCGCAGCATACCATTACAGATATTCTTCAGGATGAAAAAGGTTTTATGTGGTTTAGCACGTGGGACGGATTGAGTAAATTCGACGGTTACACATTCACGACCTATCATCTGCCATCGGGAAATATCACAGCATCAAAAAGTAGCAGAATAGATAATCTGTATGAGGACAAATATAACAATATTTGGGCTCTTTCCTACGATAATCAGGCTTTTCGATTTAATGTGGAGACAGCCTCTTTTTTAGGGACAAACGCAATAGAAGCGTGTAAAGGTAGTACATTTGCTGCCAATCAGATTGTTCCTCTGGAGAGCGGTAAGGTATGGCTTTTATCGGAGAAAGATGGATGTATCGTAATTATTGACTCTCTTTTCAACGCAGAAATATACAATACCGGAAATCAAAATTTAACGGATAATTATGTCCATGCTATTCACGAAGACAGAGAACGGAATTCCTGGATACTGACCAACCGGGGATTGACCATGGTTCCGGCAGACGGGTCCGAACCTGTTTTTTACTTTCATCCTTTATCCACGGGCAGGTTTAAAGAGAATGCTCCTTTTTTTAGTGCGATGGAGTTGGGCGATGAAGTATGGTTCGGCTCCAACAAGGGGATTATCTGGAAGTATGATCTGAACGAGGGAGCCTTTGCGCAACTCTCCACAGGTATTACCTCGGATGTCATATCAATGCGTGAAATCTCTTCCGAAAAAATACTTATCCTTTCCAATCATGGCGGATTTGTTATTTACAATACCCACGACGGCAGGATGGAGTACTATAACAGCGCCAGTATTCCAGAAATTAAGTCGGACAGATTTATTACAAGTTACATTGACCGCTCAAAGAATATATGGCTGGAGACCGATCAACTGGGAGTGTCAAAATTTAATCCTTATACCGGTCAATATATTCATTTTACACCCTTTATAGAAAGTACTGAGTCAAATGTTTTTCTTCCCAATTTCTTTATTTTTGAAGATAAGGAAGATCGACTGTGGATACACCCCAGAGGTGGAGGCTTTTCCCTCTTCGATAAAACGAATAACCGGCTTATTCCCTTTTACAATGACCCTACTTCGTCCTCATGGATGTTTTCCAACATGATGCACTCGGCCTATTCCGACAAACAGGGCAATTTATGGATGTGTACCCGATCGCACGGTTTAGAGAAGGTGATATTTTATGATAATTCCAAGTTTATGACGATTCAACCCTCTAACGATATTCACTCGACTATTAGTAATGAGGTGCGACCTGTTTTCGAGGATTCATTCCACAATATCTGGGCAGCGACGAAAGATGGGCGAATTCGTGTATTTAACGGAGAAATGAAGGAGAGAGGTATCCTGAATAATCGCGGAGAGATAGGAAGTGGAACCCCATTGGAGGGTATCGCATACTGTATCACCGAAGACTCCGGAAAGAATATCTGGATAGGTACGAAAGGCGAAGGTGTTTATAAACTTACCAGGAGAGAGGACGGGAGCGGTTTTCATATATCCCATTATAAAAATGATCCGTACGACAAATATTCGTTAAGTGACAATAATGTATATACTATTTTCGAAGACAAAAACAAAAATATCTGGATCGGTACGTTCGGAGGCGGATTAAATCTGATTATCCATGCAGATACAGAGGGTAAAATAGTAAACTATCTCAACGATTTGACCAGTTATCCTTTCAATCATGCCGATAGGGTCAGGATTATTACCAGCGATAAACAGGGGCAAATCTGTGTGGGTACAACACTCGGATTTATGATGTTTGATGCTGATTTCGAATCGCCTCAGGAAATAGATTTTAAGATTTACACCCGGAATGCCGTCGATGAACATTCTATCGGAGCAAACGATATCATCGATATTTGTACCACACAATCGGGTGAAACCTATATCGGCACATTTGGAGGAGGTATCAGTAAGATAAAGGAAACAGATCAAAGCGGTTTCCCGGTTAGATTTGAAAATTTCAACACTTCTCATGGATTACCTTCAAACATTATACTGTCGATTCAGGAAGATGGCAAAGGAAATCTTTGGATTTCCAGTGAAGGGAGCTTAACCAAATTCAACCGGCAAGAACAAACCTTTGAAAATTTCAGCGAAATAAAACGGCTGATGAAGCGGCATAATTTTTCCGAAAACTCGAGTTGTTGTTTGGGTGACGGAAGAATGTTGTTCGGATATTCACACGGGATGTTTATGTTTGATCCGGAAAATGTAAAAAATAATACCTTTAATCCCTATCTTGCTCTGGTGCAGTTCCGGTTGTTCAGCCGTCCTCTCCCCATCTCCACTGAAGGTCCGTTGCATAAGAGCATTGATTTGATTGAGCGCCTGCAGCTGAAGCACAACCAGAATTTTATCAGCATTGAGTTTGCGGCTCTGGATTATACCGATCCGGAAAATATTCTGTATGCCTATAAACTGGACGGATTTGATAAGGAGTGGATCTATTCCGGTAATCAGCGCATCGCCAACTATACAAATCTATCCCCGGGGAAGTATCTTTTTCGGGTGAAATCGACCAACAGCGACGGAGTATGGGCCAACAATGAGCGGACGCTTGCCATTGAGGTGCTCCCCCCCTTCTGGGCAACTGCATGGGCATATCTTATCTACATATTGCTGACTGTGCTGGTGTTGTTTATTACATTCAGAATCCTTCACACTTTTTACAGGATGCGCAACAAAATCGTTTTGGAAAAGCAGGAATCGGAGATCAAAACCCGTTTCTTTACCAACATATCGCATGAGATTCGCACGCCGCTGACGATGATCGTCTCTCCGATTGAGAATCTGATACAAAGTAAATCAACTCCCGAGGCGGTGAAAAAACAGCTCTTTCTTGTTTCCAAGAATACGAAACGGCTGTTGAATATGGTGAATCAAATCCTCGATTTTCAAAAGATGGAACAATCATCCCTAACCGTCAGTAAGATTGCCATAGGACCTTTTGTGGAAAATCTGTTTGAGATTTACGTTAATAATGCGAAGCTTAAAAAAATAGACTATCGTTTTGAAAACAGGGTGGGTGAACAGTTGCTATGGGTAGATGCCGAAGCGGTGGAAAAAATTGTGGTAAATCTTCTTTCCAACGCATTCAAGTATACGCCTCCCGGAAAGTCGATCCATGTATCTGTGTTCTACGATAACGGTGAGGTAGCCCTGCAGGTCAGGGATACCGGTATTGGCATCAATAAGGAAAGAATGGGCCGGCTGTTCCGACGGTTTGAGTCTTTCAATGAGGATGCAAGCAAACCGAGTACCGGCATAGGATTATCCATCGTGAAAGAGATGGCCGACAAGCATCGGGCCAGAATAACTGTTGAAAGTGAAGAGAACAGAGGTAGTCGATTTACGGTTTTTTTCAAAAAAGGGACTTCACACTTCGGTGCCGATGTGACCATTGATGATTCTTTCAGGCCCGTGGCCGAGAACGAACCCCAGAAAGGAATGCCGGATGAGCAACTCGCCGTCTTACCCTGTGAGCAGATCAATGATCACCCCTGTGTATTGGTGGTGGAGGATGATGACGATCTGAGACAATTTATCCGGTCGATTCTCGAAAGTGAATACGAGGTGCATGAAGCATCGAATGGAAAAGAGGGGTTTGAAAAAGCAATGGAGCTGATTCCCGACTTCATTGTCAGTGACATCATGATGCCGGAAGTAGACGGAATAGAATTGCTTGAAAGTGTTCGCAAAAATATCCACACAAGCCATATCCTCTTTTTACTGCTTACAGCCAAAACGACCCTCGACAGCAAGCTCGAGGGGTTTGAGCACGGGGCTGATGAGTACATTTCCAAGCCTTTCAGCGTCTCCTTTTTCAAGGCCAGGGTGAAGAATCTGTTGCAGAGAAGGAGTGAATTGCAGCAGTATTACAGGAACAGGAACAACACAAAGTCAAACATAGGGTCAGCAGAAAATAACGGTACACATACGCCTGTGAGCGATAAAGAGATGGAGTTCATCGGATCGGTCAATTCCTTTATTGAGCAACATCTGGGAAACAATGATTTTGTCATTGAAGATCTGGCGGTAGAGATGGGAATGAGCCGCACTGTGTTTTTTAAAAAGATGAAGGGTCTCACGGGACTTGCTCCCATTGAATATGTACGGGATATTTTGATGCAGCACGCGGCTGAACTGCTTGAAAAAAGCGATTATTCCATCAAGGAGATCTCTTACAGGGTGGGAATGAACGATGCCAAGTATTTCGCCAAATGTTTCAAGAAGAAATTCAACATGACTCCCAGTGAATATAAAAAGTATGCGATTCACCTTTCATCAATCACTCATGGAACAGAAATCATGGATTTGGACTAATGGGTCAAATGGGTTAAATGGGTTAAAATAATAATCAGCTGACGGCTCAAATCAAAATAAATTTATAACTTTGGGGATTACAAGAATACGTCCCACAAAAGATGTGCTCGAGAACAACGAGGATAAAAAGTGATGAATATACATTATTAAAATACGTTTCTATGAAAAGTTTTATACATGAAGACTTTTTGCTACAAACCGACTCAGCGAGAGAGCTGTATCATGAGCATGCGAAAAAGCAACCTATTATCGACTATCATTGTCATTTAAACCCTGCGGCAATTGCCGGTGATCATGTATTTGACAACCTGGGCCAGTTATGGCTCGAGGGTGATCATTACAAATGGCGTGCGATGCGCACCAACGGGGTGGAGGAGAAATACTGTACCGGGAAGGAGACCTCAGACTGGGAGAAATTTGAGAAATGGGCGGAAACGGTTCCTTACGCCATGCGAAACCCGTTATATCACTGGACTCACCTGGAACTGAAATCTGCTTTCGGGGTGGAAAAACTGCTGAATCCTGAAACAGCGAGGGAGATTTACGACGTCTGTACAGAGAAATTGCGCACACCCGAATACTCCGCCCGGGGACTGATGCAGCATTTTAATGTCAAGGTGGTTTGTACGACCGATGATCCGGCTGATAACCTGGAACATCACCTCTCGTTAAAGAAGGAGGGATTCAGAATAAAAATACTCCCCACGTGGCGTCCCGATAAAGCGATGGCTGTCGAAAATCCGGCAGCGTATCGTGCTTATGTAGAAAAATTATCTGAAGTATCCGGTGTGACGATCACCAAATTCAGTGATTTGATGGAAGCACTACGCAACCGTCATGACTTTTTTGCTTCCGTTGGTTGCAGGCTCTCCGACCATGGCATAGAAGAGTTTTACGCCGAGAGATATACCTTGATTGAGATTGAACAAATATTTGAGAAGGTTTACAGTGGCAGGGAATTGACACATGAACAGGTACTGAAATTCAAGTCGGCCATGATGTACGAGGGTGCCTTGATGGATTGGGAAAAAGGGTGGACGCAGCAATTTCATTATGGTGCCATCCGTAATAACAATACAAGATTGTTCAATCAGCTGGGTCCCGATACCGGTTTTGACTCAATAGGTGACTTCAATGTTGCAAAAGCATTGAGTCGTTTTCTCGACCAGCTGGATAAGGACAACAGACTGGCGAAAACAATTATCTACAACCTCAATCCCAGAGACAATGATATGATTGCCACCATGATCGGCAATTTCCAGGATGGATCGGTGCCGGGAAAGATTCAGTTCGGATCCGGATGGTGGTTCCTCGACCAGAAGACAGGGATGGAAGCACAGATGAACTCACTGTCGAATCTCGGCCTGCTGAGCCGTTTCGTGGGTATGATTACCGACTCACGCAGTTTTGTTTCTTACCCAAGGCATGAGTATTTTCGCCGCATTCTGTGCAACCTCATCGGGAACGATGTGGAGAATGGACTGCTTCCTGCTTCCGAGATGACGTTTCTTGGGGAAATGGTGGAGAACATATCCTATCACAACGCAAATCAATTCTTTCAATTTTAAAACAGGTACAGGAAACGGAGTATGATGGATGGCACCGACACCGGTGGTTATCGCGTCTTCCGGGTACCAAATAAATAATCATCAAATGAAACTAGGAAAATACAGTATTGGAGTGGGTGATCGTTTCACTCATCAGGGAAAAGCTCAGCTGAGAGCCATCATGAAAGCAAATGAAAAAGGATTGTATATCAGTCCGGTATGGAATAAATCCAACAGAGAGCATATCTATGTCGGTACAGAGCCGGCTGATACACGCAAAGAGGCGGATGAAGCCGTTCAGGCGTTGAATTACGAAGGACCGTATTTTGTGGATGCTGACCATATCAATTTGAATACAGTTGCCAAGTATGTAGCTGTTTCAGATTTCTTTACCCTCGATGTGGCTTCATTTATCGGCAAAGAAAGCAGTGATGAAGCGGTGGAAGCCTTTGTCGCCTCTTGCGGGAAATATCTGGGAGAATTGCAGATCCCCGGCATAGACCAGCCACTGTATATTACCGAAGCGTTGTTGCAGGGTATTGCCGGTAAGTTTCTGGCAGCCACTCAACATGCCTCGGAGATTTATGCATACCTGAAAAAGGAAAAAGGTGAGGGTCATTTTATCACGGAGGTTTCCATGGACGAGGTGGAATCACCGCAGACACCCGTTGAGTTGCTTTTTATTCTGAAGATGCTTGCTGATAAGGCTGTTCCTGTACAGACGATCGCACCCAAGTTTACCGGTCGTTTCAATAAAGGAGTCGATTATGTAGGTGACCTAGATCAGTTCGCCAGAGAATTTGAAGAGGATGTGCTGGTGCTTGATTTTGCCGTGAAGGAATTCGGCCTGCCGGAAGAGCTGAAACTGAGCATTCACTCGGGAAGCGATAAGTTTTCCATCTATCCCCTCATGGCGGATGTGATACTGAGGTACGACAAGGGACTCCATTTGAAAACTGCCGGTACCACATGGCTGGAAGAGGTGATTGGATTGGCTGTGGCGGGTGGTGATAGCCTTGATCTGGCCAGGAAGATTTATGAGGAGTCCTATAACCGGCAGGAAGAACTCTGTGCTCCTTATGCCGATGTAATTGATATCGACGGGTCCAAACTGCCTTCCGTTGAAGAAGTGAACGGCTGGACCAGTGAAAGGTTCGCCAATACACTCCGTCATATTCCGGGGCACGCAGATTACAACTCCAATTTCCGCCAGTTGATCCATGTGGCATACAAAGTGGCTGCCGAAATGGGAAGCGAGTATACCGACCTGCTGGTGAAGTATGCCGATGTCATTGGTGCATGTGTGGAGGAGAATATTTACGAAAGACATATAAGGAGATTATTCACGATCTGATGCCGGAGATCAGGCATCACTCCTTTTATGGATGCGATGTTATCACAAAAAGCTGTTTCGACACCCGATTTTTATCGCTTTTGGAAGAGCTCTTTACGCGAAATATCCGTCGGAAGTAAAATGATCGCCCTATTTTTGTCTATTACAAACCATAAGAAATTATACTATGTACGAATTATTTGATATCCAAAACAAAGTGATTGTCATTACGGGTGGTACCGGTGTCCTGGGTACATCCATGGTTGAATACCTCGCTGCTCACGGGGCAAAAGTGGCTGTTCTGGCCAGAAATGAGGAAAAGGGAAACCAGCTCACGGAGAAAGTGAAGGCCAACGGTGGAGATGCCATGTTCCTCAGGACAGATGTGTCGGACGAGGCCTTGCTGAAGCAGAATGCCCTGGATATTGTGGCAAAATACGGCCGTATTGATGTGCTGATCAATGGTGCCGGAGGGAATATGCCCGGGGCTACCATCGGGCCGGACAGCAATATCTTCGACCTGAAGATGGATGATTTCCGCAAGGTGGTCGATTTGAATCTGATGGGAACCGTGATCCCCTCCGTGGTTTTTGCGGAGTACATGGTGAAGGAGAATAAAGGGAATATCGTGAATATCTCCTCTGCATCCGCATTGAGGCCGCTGACCCGTGTTGCGGGGTATGGTGCGGCGAAAGCAGCCGTCACCAATTTCACCAGGTACCTGGCGGGGGAGCTGGCGACCAAGTTCGGCGAGGACTTTCGTGTGAACGCCTTGTGTCCGGGCTTCTTCATCACCGAGCAAAACAGGGCACTACTCACTAATCCCGATGGTTCCTATTCCGATAGAGGACACACCATTATCGCCCATACTCCTTTCCGTCGTTTTGGTAATCCTGAAGACCTCCTGGGAACACTGCACTATCTGGTCAGCGATGCCTCCCGGTTTGTGACTGGTACGGTTGCCATAGTAGACGGCGGTTTCGATGCCTTTAGCATTTGAAACAGCGGTCAGCTTTCAGCTCTCAGTAAACAACAAATACAATTCAAAAATCCTCAATTAAACATGTCTCTCGAATTAAAACAAAATTGCAAATATGCGTTGGTTGTACCCACCAGCATGGGGGTGCGGATCACACCGGTGAATGCTCAACCCGTACAAAGCGCTAATTTATTCCAGATGCAGGCAACCAGCGCCGAAACGAATGTGGCCAGCATCTCCTCTTACCTGGGCCTTCCGGTAAAGGTGCTGACCACCTTTGTGAAGGACAGCCCGATCGCTGCTTTCATCAAAGCCGATTTACGGGCACGGAACATGGATTATGAAGGTCCGGAAGTACCACAGGGTGACCCGTGGGGATACCGGCATCAGTTCAATATTGCCGACAGTGGTTACGGCCTGCGTGGCCCGCGGGTGCAGAACGACCGTGCGGGCGAGGTGGGAAGGACTCTGAATGTGAAGGATTTTGATCTGGAACGGATCTTCGGCCAGGAAGGCGTGCAGATTGTGCATCTCTCCGGGTTGATAGCGGCACTGTCGTCCGACACCAGTTACTTCTGTCTGGAGATAGCCCGTTTTGCCAGGAAGCATGGCACCCTGATCTCTTTCGACCTGAACTACAGGGCCACTTTCTGGAAGGGCAGAGAGAAAGAACTGAGTGACGCGTTCCGGGAAATCGCTTCCCTTTCCGACATCCTTATCGGCAACGAGGAGGATTTCCAGTTGTGTCTTGGTATTGAAGGGCCCAAAGCGGGGGGTGAGAATATCGGAGATACCATGGATGCCTTCAAGGGGATGATCCTGAACGCGAAAAAAGCATTTCCGCATGCATCCGTTTTCGCCAACACATTGCGGGAAGTGATCAGCGCCAATGAACATCTATGGGGTGCCATTGTTTATGAAAACGGGAACTGGCATGAGGCACCCCTGCGCAGAATCAACGTGATAGACCGTATTGGCGGTGGTGACGGATTTGTAGGCGGATTGCTCTACAGTATCCTGAAGGGAATGGATCCGGTGAAATGGATTCAGTTTGCCTGGGCGAGCGGTGCTTTGGCTACCACCTTCCTTACCGACTATGCCCAGCCTGCCGATGAAGAGGTGATCTGGAGCATCTGGAAGGGTAATGCACGCGTAAAAAGATGATTGAACGATGTGATAATCTGGCGAACAGCAAAATATCAGGGTATTGTGTTTCGTTGTGAAAGATAAAATCTTAATTCCAGGTAAAAAAAAATTGATATAAAAAAAAATGAAAGAAAAAGCAGATATTGGATTGATCGGACTGGCCGTGATGGGCGAGAATCTGGTCCTGAATATGGAGAGTAATGGTTACACGGTGGCTGTATTCAACAGAACGGTTGCCAAGGTGGATCAGTTTCTGGAAGGTAGGGGAAAAGGGAAAAACTTTATTGGCGCACATTCTCTGGAAGAGTTTGTGGCCTCCATCGAACGACCGCGCAAAGTGATGATGCTGGTGAAAGCCGGTAAGCCGGTGGATGATTTTATCGAGCTGCTCCTCCCCCTGCTGGAACAGGGCGACATCATCATCGACGGCGGTAACAGCCATTTCCCCGACAGCATCCGCAGAACAAAGTATGTGGAAAGCAAAGGATTGTTATATGTGGGTACCGGCGTCTCCGGCGGTGAAGAGGGTGCACTGAAAGGGCCATCCATGATGCCAGGTGGTTCTCCCGCAGCATGGCCGCACGTGAAAGAGATCTTCCAGGCTGTTGCAGCCAAAGTGGATGACGGCGTTCCCTGCTGCGACTGGGTGGGTGAGAACGGTGCAGGCCACTTCGTGAAGATGGTACACAACGGTATAGAGTATGGCGACATGCAGATCATCAACGAAGCCTATCATCTGATGAAAGACGTGCTGGGCATGGATGCCTTCGACCAGCACGAGGTCTTCAAACAATGGAACAAGGGCGTGCTCGATTCCTATCTGATTGAGATCACAACCGATATCCTGGCTTATAAAGATGAAGACGGATCGCCTTTGGTAGAGAAGATACTCGATACTGCCGGCCAGAAAGGTACCGGTAAATGGACCGCCGTCACGGCTCTCGATCTGGGCATTCCGCTCACGCTGATCGGTGAATCGGTCTTTTCCCGCTGTCTCTCGGCGCAGAAGGACCTGAGGGTCAAGGCTTCCAAAGTCCTTTCCGGCAAGAAACCGGAGTTTAGGGGTGACAAGCAGCAGTTTATCGGTGACCTGGAAAAAGCAATCTACGGTGCCAAGATCATCTCTTACGCACAGGGCTACGATCTGATGATGGAGGCAGCCAGAGAGTATGGCTGGAATCTGAATTACGGAGGTATCGCCCTGATGTGGCGTGGTGGTTGTATTATCCGTTCCCGCTTTTTGGGTGATATTAAGAAAGCATTCGACAACAACCCGTCACTGGAGAACCTGCTGCTTGACCCCTTCTTCAAGGAAGCCGTGCAGACGGCACAGGAGAGCTGGCGCAGGGTATGTGCCACAGCACTGCTGAATGGTATCCCCGTCCCGGCGCTTACCTCGGCACTGAACTACTTCGACGGATTCCGCAGTGAACGTTTGCCGGCCAACCTGCTGCAGGCACAACGCGATTTTTTCGGAGCCCATCAGTATGAGCGTGTGGACAGGCCGCGGGGTGAATTCTTCCACACCAACTGGACAGGACACGGAGGGGATACTGCCTCCACAACCTACGATGTGTAATACGGATGTGCTGATTTGTTGATTCGATCTGAAATCCCATATCAGACATCCTAAATTTCAATAGAATGATATACTACGCGAATGGCTCTTCAGATAAGAGTTTGTCAAGAGACGACCTGAAAAGAGGGCTGTATGAAGCATTCAGCAGATTGGGGGAACGGCGGAAAATTCTGGCCGTTCCACCCGATTATACCCGCTTGCCAAGTAAGGCGGGAGACCTGACAGAGCTGTCCTGGGAGTATTACGGTGATAAGCTTACCGATATCCTTCCCGCACTGGGTACACACACGCCAATGACCGAAGCACAGATCAGCCATATGTTCGGAGATACGCCGAAGAGCCTTTTCCGTGATCATGACTGGCGTAATGATGTGATTACACTCGGAGAGGTGCCAGCAGCGTACGTGCGTGAAGTGTCGGAAGGGAAGGTCGATTTTTCCTGGCCGGTGCAGGTCAACCGATTGCTCCAGGAGGGCGGCTTTGATCTGATTCTCTCCATAGGGCAGGTGGTTCCTCACGAGGTGGTGGGCATGGCCAACTACAATAAAAATATATTCGTGGGTACTGGAGGAACTGAAGGCATCAACAAGAGCCACTACATCGGAGCCGTATATGGGATGGAACGGATGATGGGCCGGGCTGATACACCCGTTCGGCGGGTGTTCAACTATGCCACCGATCATTTCGCACAGCACCTGCCCATCGTTTATGTACTCACGGTGGTGGGTGTGAACAAGGCGGGTGAACAGCAGACCTACGGACTGTTCGTGGGTGATGATTTCGAAGTGTTCGACCAGGCAGCCAAATTGTCGCTGGAGGTTAATTTCGTGATGGTGAAGAAACCCCTGAAGAAGGTAGTGGTATGGCTCGACCCCACTGAATTCAAGAGTACCTGGCTGGGCAACAAGTCGATATACCGGACAAGAATGGCTATTGCCGATGAGGGGGAGCTGATTGTGCTGGCACCGGCCCTCAAGGAGTTCGGCGAAGACAAGGCAATCGATCTGCTGATCCGCAAGTATGGTTATTTCGGCACTCCTCAGACACTGAAGGCTGTATCGGAGAACGGCGATCTCAGAGATAACCTGAGTGCTGCAGCCCACTTGATCCACGGATCATCCGAAGGCCGGTTTTCCATCACCTACTGTCCCGGAAAGAGAGAAGAAAATCTAAGCCGTGAAGAGATCGAAAGCGTCGGTTTCCAATGGGGCGATATCGATATGGCCCTGCAAAAGTACAATCCACATCAGCTGAAGGAAGGTTTCAACCTGCTTCCCGACGGGGAGGAGATTTACTACATCTCCAGTCCTGCCCTTGGACTGTGGGCTTACAGAGACCGTTTTGATCTGTGACAGTGATCGGACAAAAACAACCGTAGACAAATAAAATCCATTGCTCTGAACCTGTTTCAATGATAGCTTAACCTGTACAGGGGCGGTTTCTTCAACTCGTTCATATATTCCGTAGGAGAATGTTTGATGATCTGCCTGAATTGCCTATTGAAATTGGATACATTGTTGAATCCGCTCTCATAGCAGATCTCACTAATTGAATAATTCCCTTCCTGTAATAACTTGCAGGCATAACCGATACGCAGGTCGTTGATATACTGAACGCAGGTTTTTCCAGTCTTTTCCAGGAAGTATCGGCAGAAGGAGGTCTGGTTCATTCCGGCAACCCCTGCAATCTCCTTCAGGGTGAGTTGTCGGGTATATTCCCGTTTCAGAAACGAAAGCACCTTGATCAGACGGGTGTCCGCCTCGATGAACTCCGATTCGGTCTCTGAATCTTCGTTGTTGAGCAGCGTGTAATGCGAGGAACTGCTCATCAGCGAGAGGATCTGTATGCATTCCATCAACAGGGGCAGCCCCTTTAGACGGAGAGCCCTGGTAATCTTCTTTCGGATCCGGTGGTTGGCATTCTTGTCGAAGCAGACTCCCTGTTTTGCCTTGATCAGTAGGTTTTTGATGTTGAACAACTCGGGGTAATGGGTTATCCCATAGTGGAAGAAGTTTCTGGAGGACTGGATGGTAATGGCATGTACCCTTAAATCGGGACGGTTCTCATAGTATTCCGGATCGCTACGGTACATGTGGGGAAGTGAGCTACCCAGCAGAACCAGGTCACCGTCGGAATAGGGCTGGATACTGTTGCCCACAAATCGCGTACCAGTGCTTTTCAGAATGTAAACAATCTCATATTCATCGTGGAAGTGCAGCGGAAACTTAAAATAGTCATAGTCGCACCATTTTATTTTCACCGGTGAACCACTATCCAGGTTCAGATTTTCATGCATGATCCGCTTCATAATGTTCATCTTTTTGGTTGAGATGCAAATATAGTACATTTTATAGCAAATATATATGATGTTATTAAGAAATTAATGTCGTTTATTTGCTTAGCAAAAAATTTCTGTATGCTGGAAAAAACATGGAGATGGGTCGGGCCAAATGATACGGTCACGCTCCCCAATCTAAAACAGATGGGAGTGGAGGGGGTGGTTACCTCCCTTCACCGTTTGAAGGAAGGCTCAAAGGATTGTCGGAGATCAATGGTATCCAGCATGCCCTGACTCATTGTCTCTCCTTTTCACAAAAAACGGTTTGAGTTTTTGGTTAGCCGGTGTCTCTCTTTTACAGTTTCAATTGCCGGTCTAAAACTGGAGTTTTGAGATGATTGATTGCCGGCGTAATGCTGGGTGAAGAGGAAGGTGTTAAGTCCATATGTTGCAGCATTTAATTGCCTATAATTTTTCATATGCAAAAATAGTATCATGAATTGCAAATATATGTAACTACTTTAACAATTTAAACCACTATTTTTGTGGGTATTAATTGATTTTTGTTATGCAGGAGAGGATTTATTGTGAAATTCTTTATTAAGCTTTTTAAAAACTTTATGAAATGTTAAATTTGTGGTGTTAAATCTTAATTTAGTATATCAGAGGGGGTATAATTGCGTTAATTTAATGTGGTTTAATTCCCCGACCCTTGGGTTGGAATAAATAATTAGTCCATTTGATACCTCGGGGCTTGCCCCGGGGTTGTTCATTAATATCAATTAAAAATGAAAACGAAATTCGAAGTAACTAATCCTGATCTGAATCTAAGCCCCATGACGGGTATGACGAGAAAGCACTACATTGAATGTGCAAAATATCTACTGGAACGTGCATTTACTCATGTTAATTCCTTTGATCAACATCTGAGCTTTCCAGCGGTTCCAGGTAAAACATATCCTCAGCCCAACGCACCTGAATGGCGCTATCGTGCAGCGGATTTTGAGGCTCTGGAACGGACCTTTACGCTAGCCGGGCCACTGATTCATATTGATCCAGAGACCGCTATCAATGGGATAAATTTGAGGGATTATTATGCTTTACACTTCTATAGGGCATTTACTCCCGGCAATCCCAATTCATTGCCACTCCCTGAGGAGTTACCTGATTCAACTTATCAATTTACCTGTGAGTTTGGTGGATTGTTTAAAACGCTGCTCCTTATGCCGGATACGATCTGGTCACAATATACAGAAGAACAGAAAAGAGAGATGGTAGTCACCATCTCCAAATGGGCTCACCACAGAACCACTCAGAATAACTGGCGTATTTTTAATATTGTAACTCTTTCTTTTTTAAAGAAACAGGGTTACGATATTGATGATGAACTTTTAAAAAGTCATTTGCTATGGGTAGCTTCTTACCATTCCGGTAATGGATGGTATTTAGAACAAACTTATAATTATTACTCTATTAGTTTATTTATTGTTTACACCACCATATGGAATAGAACATTCGGAGATGTGTACTATCCTGAAATTTCCAATATAATCGAAAGATCTGCTCAGAAGCTTATGGAATCACTTCCAAGTTTTTTTGGTCGTGATGGATATATTAATATGTGGTCACGAAGCATCTGTTACAGAACCTGGGTTTCCGGTGCTTTTCCGGTAGCTTTTATGTTAAAAAATAAAAACCTGCTGGATCCGGGTTGGGCCAGGAGGCTTTGCTCTGGTTCCCTGTTACAGTTTGTAACCCGTGAAGAGTTTTATTACAATGAGATTCCAAGTCTCGGCTTTTATGGACGGAAAGAGTATATGGTGCAAAATTACAGTTGTGCCGGAAGTCCATTTTTGATGTTCCTGCCATTTATCTGTTTAGCCCTGCCTGAGGATTCGCCGTTCTGGACTGCAAAAGAAAATGATGGCTTATGGGAATCATTGGGTGATGACTCCAAAAGGGTGATACTGGAGAATCCCGGACTGGTGCTGGTTAATCATGGTAAAAACGGTACATCTGAAATAATTCCCGGAAAAGTGTACTATGATGATCCGAACTATTCCAAGTTAACCTACAATACTCATTTCCCATGGGAAGATCATAATCCCGCCGGTGGAACTTCCATGGAATACAGTTTTCGCAGCCTTGATCCCAGAGATGTGAGAGGTGACGATGTCAATTTTTACCTTACAGGGAAAACTCTGGAAAATGACGCGTTGAAGAATCAGAAATTCACGACCTCGCAGAGCATGTTCTACAATGGGGTGATCGATGATGTACTTTATCGCCAGGCAATCATGCGCAAACCACCCAACAATGGTGTAGGGTATATTATTGATCTGGCTGAAATTACCATTCCTGGAGGAGTTATCAGAATAGATCGCACCCGTCTTGCCTTTGAGTATGAGATCACCCTGGGACATTATGGTTTGCCTCACATCGGTGGCAAGAGGGCAGTTGTTAATCAGTTTGAAGATGGACGTAGAAAGGTAATTACAGCGACAATTCCAGGACGAAGCCTGGCTTTGATTACTTATAATGGCTGGGATCAGCTTGAAATGCTTGTCCACTCTGACAGGAATGCAGAGGCTGATGAGAGTACTGTGATTTTTGCCCGAAAAAAACGCCTTGATAAGAATCCACCCATTGAGTTATTAATCACAGTTATGTTACACAAAATGAATGATAGTGCATGGACTCCTGAAGAATTGGACCCAATTAAGAAAATTGATATAATGGACGTGACAACCAACTATTCAACAATGGGTGCCATCATAACCCTATCTGATAACCAGAAATATGTGATAGATTTTCAGGATATCGACGGAAGGAGAAGATGCTGAATATTGCCTGTGGAGCAAAAGCTTACAAGCCGTGTCCCAGCTTTGGGCTTTCACTTTCCTGATGCAATGGGGACAGGCAGAGATGCAGCATTGCTATTTTAGGCTGGTTCTGAATTTTTAACATGGTTTTACATACAAAAGCACAAATATGCAAAAAAAGTATCATTGTTTGCAAAATTACAGGTGGTATTTAACTTTTAAAAAGAATATGTTTGTGTGATAATACCCATCTCGAAGTTTCAAAATTGATAAGAATGAAAAACGTACTTTGTATTTTAATATCACTGTTTTCGACTCAGCTTTTTGCCAAAGAGCTGGTCAGTTTTACGGTAAGTTTTGAAAAAGAATATATTGATGTCCCGATCTCATTGTCTCTTGATAATATTGACTATAAAAGAGACAGCCTTCAATTACAATTGTATGAAATCACCAGATCCGGTCAGAAGTTTATTCCATCTCAATTAGAGAGTGGGCATTTGGCTCGTTTATGGTTCGTTTTAGAAGGTGTATCCAAAAGAAACAGTACCAGGAAGTTTGTCATCAGGTTGGGCGAGAACAAATTACCTGACCAGCCGGATCGTCTGATTTATCCGGATAAATCAGACGGGAATTTAACTTTTTATTCAGGTAAGAAACCGGTTATCAGTTACCGTTATGAGACAATGTATCCACCGAAAGGTGTCAGCCCTCTCTTCAAGCGCTCCGGGTTTATTCATCCCCTTTGGTCACCCAAAGGTGAAGTGTTGACCCGGGTTCAGCCACCAGATCATTATCATCATTATGGTATCTGGGGACCCTGGACATTGACACACATCGGTGACAGGGAGGTCGACTTCTGGAATTTAAATAAGGGAGAAGGCACCGTAAAATTTGCCGGTTTCCTGTCCGAAACAACAGGCAGCGTCTTCTCCGGCTTCAGGGTATTACAGCAGCATATGGATTTTGGGGCCAAAGGGGAAGATCAGATTGCGATGAATGAGGTGCTGGATGTAAGGGTATGGAACAGCAGTAATGGTGTATGGATCATCGATTACACAACAGCCATCAACACACCGTTGAAGGATGGAATCATGCTCGATGCATACAGGTATGGCGGAGGTATAGGATACAGGGCCACTGAGAAATGGACAAAAGACAACTGTACCGTATTGACATCAGAAGGAAAAACAAGAACAGATGCGGATGGAAGCACTGCACGCTGGTGTATTGTAGCGGGAGAATCGGCGGTGGATGAAGGAAGATCGGGGATATTGTTTTTAAGTCATCCATCAAATCGTGCACATCCCGAACCCATGCGTGTATGGCCGTTAGATAGTAATGGAGGTAGAGGGGATATGTATTTTGAATTTACACCTATTAGGCACAAATCATGGGAGTTGAAAAATGGCAACGACTATGTGCTGAAGTACAGGATGATTGTGTTTGACGGTCAGATTGACAAGGAGACTGCAGAGATGTATTGGAGAAGTTTTTCTGCTGCACCAAGTGTCGAAATTAAATTTAATAAAAATATTTGAATAATGAATAAAAATATTTTCCTACTTTTATTTATATTTGCGGCTTGTTTTCACAATGCTGTTTTTTCCCAGTCCAAAGTGACAGCTGAAAAATTGGAAGATAGAATTGACATCAAAATCAATGGAAATCTTTTTACAAGTTATATTCTATCAGAATTTGAGAAATATCCCTTCTTCTATCCGGTGAATGGTCCATCGAAAGCCTCTGTTACTTCTATGCGTAATGCCAATTACCCGCATCACAGCTCGCTCTTTTTTGGATGCGACAGAGTGAATGAAGGCAACTACTGGCAGGAAGGTCTGGAGCGGGGACAGATTATTTCCCTGAGAGCTGACATCACCGAGACCGGCGGAGAGAAAGCAGTGATCGTAAATGAGTGTATCTGGAGACGACCCGGAGCCGATGCGCCGATCAGGGACAAACGGATCATCACAATCACTGCTCCCTCCAAGGAGAAATACGTCATTGACTTCGATGTGACAATGGAGATGCTGATGGATGTAGAGATCGGAAAAACAAACCATTCCCTCTTCAGCGCACGGGTGGATCCCGATTTGGCGGTGATTAACGGGGGGACAATGATCAATGCCGAGGGAGAGAGTGGTGAAAAGGCGACCTTCGGGAAACGATCCCCGTGGATGGACTGTCACGGTGAGAGATTAGGGAATACCGAAGGAATAGCAATCCTACAGCACCCATCCAACGAGTGGTATCCCGCCCCTTGGTTCACGCGCGATTATGGATTTTTTTCTCCTACCCCCATGAACTGGCCGGAGAATGATAAGAACATGATGTTTAAGAAGGGAGCGTTCATTCAGCTCAGATATCGGGTCGTGGTCCATACTGGCGATCATAAAGAGGCGGGCATTGCCCGGGATTTCAAAGAATATGCATCAGAATAAACATAAATCAAAATGAAACGGGCATCTTTGTGTTTGACACTTAACATGATGATTGCATGTTTCATAGAAACTTAATGAAAAGAATAAATCAATATCCTATGAAACGAAGAATGTTTTTAAAAAAGGCAACAGCAACAGCCGTAGGAACAGTGGTTTTTCCCACCATCGTTCCCTCTTCCGTGTTTGGAAAGAATGCGCCGAGCAATAAAATTAATATCGGACAGATTGGTTGTGGCAGGATCGCCCGTGATCACGATATGGCAGAAACCATCAAGTATGATCAGGCCCGGTTTATAGCCGTCTGTGATGTAGATAAAAAGCGGCTTCTCGACGGGAAGAAATACATAGACAGTTATTATGCGAAGAAAACGGGTAACAGTAAATATTCAAATGCCCGCATGTATGATGATTACCAGGAAATGCTGCAGAACAAAGATATTGATGCAGTCATCATCAGTACACCCGATCACTGGCATTCAGAACCTGCTGCCAGGGCAGCATTGGCGAAGAAAGACATCTATTTGCAGAAACCCACCTCACTCACGGTGGCAGAAGGCCGTTTCCTGAGTGACCTGGTCAGAAAACAGGGTGTGATCCTCCAGGTGGGAACACAGCAGCGCTCCTCGCCACAGTTCAGGATCGCTGCCGAACTGGTAAGAAACGGAAGAATAGGAAAACTGCATACCGTCAAAATCGGATTACCCGGAGATCCCCCCGGCCCTGATGCCCCGGCAATGCCTGTGCCGGAGAACCTGAATTACGACAGGTGGCTCGGCTCTACGCCCGAGGTATATTATACAGAAATGAGGGTGCATCCGCAGCATAATTACGGTCGCCCCGGCTGGCTGAGGTGTGAGCAGTTCGGAGCCGGCATGATTACCGGGTGGGGACAGCACCACTACGACTCAGCGGCATGGGGTATGAATACCGAATATACCGGTCCGGTATCCGTAGAGGCGGTGGCACAGTTTCCCAAATCGGGATTATGGGATGTACACGGTGATTTCATGGTAAAATCGGAATACGAGAATGGTATTACCATGTACACCAGTGGAGGATATCCCAATGGGATCCGTTACGAAGGGTCGGAAGGGTGGATCTTTGTTTCCCGCGGCAACTATGTCGCTTCAACGAGCGATCCGGTCGCACAGGCCAACAGTGCGAAAGCGCTTGATGCCAGTGATCCGAAGATTCTTTCGACGGAGATAAAGGAGAACGAGATACACCTCTATAAGAGCGATAATCAGCACGGTAACTGGCTGGATTGCATCAAGTCGAGGAAAGAACCTATTTCCCCGGTTGAGATTGGACACCGGGCCTGTTCGATATGCCTGATCAGTCACATAGCGATGAAGGTACCCGGAAGGCTGGAATGGGATCCGGGAGCTGAGAAATTCAGAAACAGCGAACAGGCCAATTCCATGTTAAAAAGGGCACAACGGTATCCCTACGGTACAGATTATATCAAAATCTAAACAAATGAACAGCCTATGAAAAATCTATTGTATACCATCATGCTGATCTCTGTCGTTCTGGTATTCCTTTCCTGCAAGAAGCAACAAGAGACGACTGACGACAACAATCAATTTTCCGGCAGAGAGGGTGAAATTGAACTGGTTGTGCTGGATCCGGGACATTTTCATGCCAGTCTGCTGCAAAAATTCCCGCAGCAACAGGTCAGTGATACTGTATTGGTTTATGCTCCTGAAGGAAATGAATTGCAGCAGTATTTGCACAGCATTGAGGAATATAACCGGCGTTCTGAAAATCCCACCCATTGGTACGTGAAAGTCTATTCGGGCAGTGATTATCTCGAAAAAATGATCGGTGAGAAAAAAGGAAATGTCGTAGTGCTGGCGGGAAACAACAGTAAGAAAACGGAATATATTTCCAAATCCATCCTCGCCGGGTACAACGTACTGTCTGATAAACCTATGGCGATTGACAAGGCTGGTTTCGAGCTGCTCGAAGCCACTTACGACAGTACACGTGCAAAGGATGTATTACTCTATGATGTGATGACAGAACGGTATGATATCCTCAACACGATTACCCGTGTGCTCGTGGACAGTGAGGAGCTCTTCGGGGAAGTGCAGGCCGGAACTGCGGAAGAGCCGGCCATTGTCATGCAAAGTGTGCATCACTACTTCAAGGAAGTCTCCGGCAATGTGCTTGTCCGTCCCGCCTGGTTCTATGATGTGGAGCAACAGGGGGAAGGGATAGCCGATGTGGCAACCCATCTGGTTGACCTGGTCAACTGGCAATGTTTTCCTGATGAAGTGATTGATTACCGGACAGATGTACATATTACGTCTGCCAGTCATTGGCCGACCAAATTAACTCTGGCAGATTTTACCCGATCTACCCGGTTGGACAGTTTCCCGGAATTCTTGCAAAAATATCTCAGAAATAATATGCTGGAGGTATTTGCAAACGGAACCGTCCATTATCAGATAAAAGGGAAAAACGTGGCAGTAACCGCGCTATGGGATTATGAAGCACCCGAAGGGGGCGGTGATGCATACAGTGCACTGATCAAAGGGACCAAAGCGACCGTAGAGATCGTACAGGATAAAGAGGAGAACTACATCAAGCAGTTGTATATCGAAAAAGGGAAAGCGACAGACGGGAAGGTATTCGAATCAGCCCTTCATAAAGTGGTCGTTGAGTTGCAGAAAACGGTGCCTTCCATCTCCTCAAAGCGTGTCGCAGAGGGACGTTATCTGATCATTGTACCGTTAGAAGACAGAAAAGGTCATGAGGATTACTTCGGCATGGTGGCAAAGAAATATTTTGAGTTTCTGATCGCCCGGAACATGCCGGAATGGGAGATATCTAATACAATCGCCAAATATTACATCACAACGACTGCTCTGGAAATGGCGAAGAAAGACATGTAACTTCAATTATTAACTAAATATTTTAAATTTATAAGATCATGAATGTGAAACAAAAGCGTTTTTCTTCACCCGGGCACAACGGCGTGAAGAACAGGATGCTGCATTTGTACGGCGTCATATTGATTCTGCTATTCTCATTTCCACTGTTTTCTCTAGCTTCTGATAACTGGAGTGAGCGCGGTCAGGAGATTCAGCAGACAGGCAAAATAATTACCGGTCGTATCACCGACCAGAAAGGTGAGTCCCTGATTGGGGTCAATGTGGTGGAAGCCGGCACAACCAACGGAACTGTTACTGACGTGGATGGCAATTACACGTTGAGGCTAGCTACGACTAATCCGATACTGAATATCTCCTACATCGGATTTACCACACAGACGGTGAGCGTTGGAAGCAGGGCTGTCATCAATGTAACACTGGAAGAGGAGACCAGCTTTCTGGATGAGGTGGTGGTTGTCGGGTATGGAACCATGAGGCAGAGAGACCTGACAGGGGCCATCTCTACCATTAAGGCGGAAGCTCTGAAAGCCGAGAGTCCCCGTTCTGTCCAGGACCTCTTGAGGGGTAACGCTGCTGGTCTGAATATTGGGTTTGCCAACTCGGCGAAGGGAAGTACAGGAATGCAAATCAGAGGGGTTAACACCCTGAAAGCCGGATCGGAACCGCTGATTGTCCTGGATGGGGTGATTTTCGAAGGGGCCTTAACAGATATCAACCCGATGGATGTCGCCTCCATTGATGTTTTAAAGGATGCCAGTTCTGCAGCTGTATACGGAGCAAAAGCTGCCAGTGGAGTAATTGTGATCCTTACACAGAAGGGCGGAAGAGGAGGTAAACCTTTGGTTTCTTTTAGTACTTCGCTGGGTGTGGTTCAGTCGGCCAATCAGCCTGAACTTCTGGATCCGGAAGGATTTATACAATACCGAAGAGCTTATGAAATCGGGAAACGCACTGATGATTATCTCCAGCAATATCCTGAGATGTTCGAGGATCCCCGTAATTTACAGAGTGCCAGTCAGCGCGACTGGTTCAATTACGACAAGAAAGACCCTATAGAGACTTTTACGGAAGAGGATTTATTGAGGACCTGGGCGGCCCGCCTGGAGTTGAAGAATCCTGAGATAGATAACTTCATCAACAACAGGACTACGGACTGGGCTGATAAGGTGTTTCACAATGGTTTGCAACAGGATTATCAGGTAAGTATATCCAATAAAACCGATGAGGTTTCCTATTACTGGTCACTGGGATATGCCGACAGAGAAGGAATCATTGTAGGGGACCGTTTTTCCTCGTTTCGCACACGTCTGAATCTTGAGTCAAAAATCACTCCGTTTCTCAGGATCGGATTAAATACAGGATTCGCATCCAGGAACGAGGGTTATCTGCGGGCCGACTGGGGACAAATGGTGCGCATCTCACCCTACGGTGCTGATGAGATAGGTAATGAGGAGGTGGATGAATTTCTGTGGAAGTATCCTACCTCAGATATTACTCCAGTCAACCCATTCTTCGATAATATGTACCGTGACAGGAAGGATGTATACAGTTCGCTCAATGCTAATATGTATGCCATAGTGACCCTTCCTTTCGGCATTGAATATCAGTTTAACTACGTGCCCTATCTCGAATGGAGGGAATATTACAATCATGATTCCTCAAAGAATTTCGATTGGGCTTCCAAAGGGGGTAGTGCTGAACGTACAACGCATAAAATTTATTCCTGGCAGGTTGATAATCTGCTGAGATGGAAAAGAAGTTTCAACGAGATACATAACATCGAAGCAACATTTCTGGTCAATGCCGAGAAAAGGCAATTCTGGTCGCAGACGATGACTGCCACCGCCTTTTCACCGAATGATATACTGGGATATCATCGGATGCAGGCAGGGACTGTCCCGCTCAATTCAAGCAATGATACCTATCGGACGGGCGATGCATTGATGGGCCGTTTGTTTTATTCATTAATGGACAAATACATGATCACTGCTTCCCTCAGACGCGATGGTTACTCCGCATTCGGACAGAGAAACCCGAGAGCCGTTTTCCCGGCGGTAGCACTGGGATGGACATTCACCTCCGAAAAATTCGCCGAACCGATGACCAGCTGGTTTGATTACGGGAAACTTCGCTTCTCATGGGGTGAAAACGGAAACAGGGATATCGGACAATACGAGGCTTTGTCGGATATGACATCCGGGCCACACCCCTATATCGATCAAAACGGGAATCCGTACATCACTTCTCAGATTTATGTGAACAGGATGTCCAACGCCAACCTGAAATGGGAGCGTACCGCCTCGTTGAATGTGGGACTGGATTACTCTTTCTTCAATAACCGGATTCATGGTGCCCTGGAAGCTTACAAGGCAACCACGAACGACCTGCTCGTGGATCGTGCACTGCCTGAGATTATCGGTTACAACAGCGTTGCGGCCAACTTAGGGCAGCTGGAGAACAGAGGATTCGAGGCAACGGTCAATGCGAATATTATTTCTGGAAAGAAGTTTGCCTGGAATGCAACTGCGAATTTCTCTCTGAACCGCAGGAAGATCGTCCACCTGTATGGCGATATGATCGATATAAAGGATGAAGAAGGGAACGTGATTGGTCAAAAGGAAGCGGATGATATCCAGAACCAGTGGTTCATCGGTCAGGATCCCGATCGCATCTGGAACTACGAACATGTAGGTGTATGGCAGAAAGAGGAAGCTGAAACAGCAAAAGGGTTTGGGTTACAGCCCGGTGATTTCAAGTACAAGGATCAGAATGACGACGGCGTGATGACAAACGACGATAAGATCTTCCAGGGATTCAGTACGCCCCGTTTCCGATGGACCTTACGCAATGAGTTTGTCTTCTTTCAAAATCTCTCCCTGTCGACCATGCTCTATTCCTACTGGGGACAATACGGTTCCTTCAACCGTGCGGCAAATGTATCGAACTTCCCCGACAGAACAACGGAATATGTTCAGCCCTACTGGACTGTAGAGAACAGAATCAATGATTATGCCCGGATAGGTTCCAAAAATACAGGAACCATCTACAAGGAAAAATCATTCATCCGGTTCGAAAATATCACCCTATCCTATTTGGTCCCCAAAAATATGATTCAAAAGATCTATGTGCAGGATATGCGTATCTCCCTTTCTGTCAGGAATGTGGGGGTATACTCACCCCACTGGAATTTCTGGGATCCGGAAGTGAGTGATCCGGCTCCCCGCACGTTTAATGTTAGTTTGAATTTCACCCTATAACAACGAAAGATGATGAAAAAAATACATTCATTGAAAAATTATATTGTTCCGGCACTTACCCTGTTTTTCATGACAGTAGGTTTGCATAGTTGCGATGATGGCTGGCTGGAGCCTAAACCCCTCTCTTTCTACACTCCAGAGAATACCTATGTGGATGCCGACGGTTTTTATGCCGCTCTCACGACCTGTGAACGCAACATGCGGCATGAATTCTTCGGAGACGGTTCTCCCATACTCACTGAGTTTATTCTTTCAGATATGGCCGTGGAGGGAACCACCGATAAGGCTGGTCCTCAGATGGATCTGGATGTTTCCCTGCTGCCGGATGCAAATCTCAACAGTGGTGACCGGACACGGGTCGGCTGGTACTGGTATGAAGGTTACAAGGGAATCAAATATGCCAATGTGGTGATCGCCAGGATCGATCAGGCACAGTACAAGGATGAAGCCGAAAAGAACGCTGTTTTGGGCTCTGCCTATTTTCACAGAGCCTACAGGTACAACAAACTGGTTCATCAATTCGGGAATGTGCCTTATCTGGACTGGGAAATATCCGAACCCAAGTACGACTTTTACTCCTATGACCGATGGTCTATTCTGGAGAAGATATTGCCAGACCTTGAATTTGCCTACCAGTGGGTACCGGAGAAAGTGGACAGGGGACGCACGTCCAAGGCAGCCTGTGGTGTACTGTTAATGAAAGTGTCGATGGCATTGGGAAACTTTGACAGAGCCATCGAAGTGGGTAAGGAGCTGGTGGCGAAGAATCCATTGATGACACAACGTTTTACGGCAAACAAGTCAAAGCCCAATACCAATTTGATGCATGACTTGCATAGCATAGAGGCAAAACTGGACAGGAGTAATACCGAAGGATTGATGTACGTGGTGGCGTATCCGGAGATCGACGGATCGGACCGTATTCAGACCATGCGCAACGGTGTTCCCTTCTGGAACAGCGGCAACGTGAAAACACCGACAGGCAAGACAGGCACCAGTGTTAGCATTCATTTAACGGAAACCAATCCCCTAATGGATCTGAACAAAACTTACGGAAGGGGTATCGGGCGTCTGCGTCCTACCAGTTATCACACAAACAAAATATGGACTGCCAGGGAAATGAATGACCTGCGGGGAATATACAACCGTGACAGCTGGAAGAGTCCTGAAGACCTGCTCTATAACAACCCCTCTCTGAAAAATGCGAACGATCCGTGGTATGGTCAACACCTGGTGAAACCTACGGCGATGTCTGTGGAAGATACCATCCGTTGCTGGTTCTCCTGGCCCCACTATAAACTGTTTGTGCCGGATCCGCTGCAAACGCAGTGGGCAGGGGGTGAAACACCATGGTACGTGTACCGCTCTGCCGAGGTTTACCTGATGCTGGCAGAAAGTTATTACTGGAAAGATCAGTTACAGCAGGCTGCCGATGCGCTGAATGTGGTCAGAGCCAGAGCAGGAGCAGATCCGCTGACCGCTGCTGATGTCACGATAGGTGCTGTTCTCGACGAACGGGCACGGGAATTGTATTATGAGGAAAACAGAAAATCGGAACTGACAAGGATTGCCTATACCTATGCCAAAATGGGTAAACCGTGTGAAGTATTCGCTGGCAGGGTCTATCGTCTCGATAATTTTTCCGGTCCCGGCGGTATCAACTCGAACGTCAAACAGGAGGGAATTAACTTCTACTACGATTGGATCATGAAAGTAGGCAACTTCTATAACAAAGGTGTCAAACACAAGTGGGCAGAATATAAAATGAGTGTACATCACGTTTTGTGGCCTGTCCCTGCCAATGCCATCAATACCAATATCAAAGGTGTCATCAACCAGAATATTGGTTACCCGGGAGCTGAAAATAATGTAGAACCCCTGATCGTGCCTAAGGACCGCACAGTCCTGGGTCCCGATGCGCAATAGGTATTATTTCATTTGTTGAAAAGCAACCTCTTATGAATGAGCTGTATATGGATTGACGCAAATGAGGATCATGCTCGTTTCATAAGAGGTCTCAGTCAACAATGACCAACAAAAAAAGATAATTCACATTTTTGAAGCTTTTTTGTTATCTTTACAGCTTACTTTTAGTCGGCAGATAGCAAAAAAATAATATAATTATCATGACAACTAGAAGAGAATTTATCAGAAATGCAGCGCTGGCTTCCGCAGGACTGGCCATCAGTGGTATATCGGCCAAAACAAATGCCGCCAGTTACAGCCGCATTGTCGGAGCCAATCAAAAAGTAAACCTGGCCCACATCGGGCTCGGAAACAGAGGATGGGAGATCATCAACGACTTCGACAAAACGGGACTGGCCAACGTGGTGGCCCTCTGTGATGTGGACCTGGGGGCGGAACATACCCAGAAAGCGCTCGCCAAATTTCCGAACGCGAAACGGTTCAAGGATTTCAGGGAGATGTTCGACAAGATGGGCAATGAGATTGAGGCGGTGGCCATTGCTACGCCCGACTTTGCTCATTTCCCGGCAGTGATGATGGCAATGGTCGAAGGAAAGCATGTGTATGTGGAGAAACCGCTGAGCCGTACTTTCCTTGAATCGGAACTGATCATGAAGGCAGCCAGAAAATATCCCAAAGTAGTGACCCAGATGGGCAACCAGGGCCACTCCGAGGCAAACTATTTTCAGTTCAAAGCTTGGAAAGAAGCAGGTATCATCAAGGATGTGACGGCCATTACCGCCCATATGAATAACCCGCGCCGCTGGCACGGATGGGATCCCAACATCAGGAAGTTCCCTGCTGCAGAACCGGTTCCCGAAACGCTGGACTGGGATACCTGGCTGATGGCCCGTGATTATCACGATTACAACAAGGATTTCCATTATGGCCAATGGCGCTGCTGGTATGATTTTGGTATGGGAACACTGGGTGACTGGGGTGCACATATCATTGATACGGCTCATGAGTTTCTTGACCTGGGTTTACCCGAAGAGGTAGTGCCGGTAAGACTCAGCGGTCATAACGATTATTTCTACCCGATGTCGAGTACCATCGAGTTCAAATTCCCGAAACGGGGCAACATGCCGCCGGTGGTGATCACCTGGTACGATGGTCTGGATAATATCCCTGCTGTACCCGATGGTTACGGTGTCTCGGAGATTGATCTCAATATCCCGACAGTTGCAGGCGGAAAAATACAGCCGGCCAAACTGAACCCCGGAAAAGAGATCTATAGCAAAGAATTGACTTTTAAGGGCGGATCGCATGGCAGCACGCTGAGCATCATCCCGGATGAGAAAGCCAAAGAGATGGAGAAGAAGCTGCCTGAGGTGCCGAAGAGTCCCTCCAACCATTTTGCCAACTTCCTGCTCTCCTGCCAGGGGAAAGAGAAGACACGCTCTCCGTTTGAGATATCGGCTCCCCTGAGTCAGGTATTCTGCCTGGGCGTAGCTGCACAGCGACTGAATAGGAAAATTATTTTTGACAGGGAAACCAGACATGTTACCAACGATCCTTTTGCCGATGCTTTCCTCACGGGAGAACCGCCAAGAAAGGGATGGGAAGATTTTTACAAAATATAAAATGATTAACATAATGAAAAGAAATTTTGTGCTACTGATTACGCTGATGGTACTGGTAACTTCATGTTCGCAAGGTCCGAAATGGCAGGAACTTTTCAATGGAGAAGATCTGCAGGGATGGGAAAAGCTGAATGGTACTGCCGAGTACAGAGTGGAAGACAATGTGATCATCGGATTATCTCAGATGAATACACCCAACACCTTTCTTGCTACCACTGAGATGTATGATGATTTTATTCTTGAGTTCGATTTCAAGGTTGACGATGGATTAAATTCGGGTGTGCAATTCCGGAGCAACAGCCTGGCAGATTATAAAGACGGCCGTGTGCATGGATATCAGTTCGAAATTGATCCTTCCGATCGTTCCTGGACAGGTGGCATTTACGACGAAGCAAGGCGCGGCTGGCTCTATCCGATGAATTACAATCCCGAAGGTATGAAGGCATTTAAACACGGTGAATGGAACAGTGCCCGCATCGAAGCCATCGGCAATTCCCTCCGTACCTGGGTGAACGATATTCCCTGTGCCGACCTGCTGGACAATACCACCGCATCGGGCTTTATTGCACTGCAGGTGCATTCAATCGGGAGTGCCGAACAGGAAGGCAAAACAGTGGCATGGCGCAACATCCGTATCCTGACCGAAGAGCTTGAGAAATATAAGATGCCTGATAACCAGGATGTAATGCAGATCAATCAGATCGCTAGCTCCATCTCGGAGCGGGAGGCCGCTGAAGGCTGGAAGCTGCTTTGGGACGGTAAAACCACTGAAGGATGGCGCGGTGCCAAGATGGATGATTTTCCCGATAAGGGATGGTCGATCGAGAACGGCATACTGAAGGTGCATAAAAGCGACGGAGGTGAATCCACCAACGGAGGCGATATTGTGACAACAAGGCCTTACAAGAATTTCATGCTGAAGGTCGATTTTAAAATCACCGAAGGAGCTAACAGCGGGATCAAATATTTTGTGGATACCAATCTGAATAAAGGGGCAGGTTCAGCGATCGGATGCGAATACCAGATATTGGACGACAAAAACCATCCTGATGCCAAAATGGGTGTCAACGGTAACAGAACACTCGGTTCGTTGTACGACCTGATTCCGGCTCCGAAAGACAAACCTTTCCGCAACGGATTTTTCAACACAGCCATGGTGGTAGTGGAAGGAAATCATGTGGAACATTGGTTGAACGGCGTAAAAATTGTGGAATATGAGCGCAATAACGATACCTGGAACGAGTTGGTACAGACCAGCAAATACAAGGATTGGCCCAATTTCGGGAATGCTGAAGAAGGTCTTATTTTGTTGCAGGACCACGGCGACGAAGTGTGGTTTCAGAATATCAAGATTAAAGAACTTGAATAAAGATAACATTCAAAGACAGACCGCCGGTATTTCCGGCGGTTTTTTGGTTGTTCAGCCGGACATGATACTACGGATACAAGTTTCCATATGCCGGTAATGGTTGGTGTAAATCGCACTTTGAAAACATTTCCCCATGGTTCTCCCTTACCATTGCCATCATAAAATCCATAAAGCGAAAGCGATAATCCTGATTCATGTTTCCATTGGGGCAGTTATCAGTAACAGGATATCTCTGACGGGCTTTCTTTAATATATCTCCAGACTATTCACGTTGTTTATAAGGTTTCCCAGGCGCGGGGTATTTATATTCCGCCTCGTCCAGTACCAGTATCCAGTCTATCGACTCGCCCTTGTCGGGGGAAATAAATGTCCGTTCCTTTCCGTCGTTGTCAAACGTACCAATCTTTGTTGCTTTTCCATCGCGCGGATTATACCACCATGCTTTTATTTTCTTGCCTTTGATGACGTTGGTACGTACGGAAAACTCGCGTCCGACGGGTGCATAGATCATCGCATAGGTTCCTGCTTCGTCGCGGGTAGCCGCAAAGCGGTAACGGCCTTCCCCCGGAACGGATGTGGCTACTTTGTCGGTAACAATGATAGATGGATCGGGGATCCTGGTCAAAAAAGGCCGGGATTCCATCAACAAACGCCCGTATATCATCTGGCTGGCTCCTGGTTGGTGGATTGCCTCTTTCCATGGCATCAAAGGATTGTTGACGCCCTTACGTTTTTTGTCGGGATCGTACATTTGCCACACGGAATGATGGCCGTAAGTATGACCAAAAGCGCCGTTAAACAAATCCCAGTAAAGCGGACGACGCACGTCGGCAGCGATAGAATGCCCCAACCGCGCGGCATTGAACGATAATGGATGGTCTTCGTAAAGAGGCTCTCCATCTACCACCGGTTTTGCCGGAGTTCGCCGGTAATCATCCAGAGTCTTACTGTAAGCGTCGGTGTAATCTGAACCATGACCGTTTTGACGCATATTAAAGTCAAGCCAAGGTTCGTTATGAAACCATTCCGACGATCCCTTGCCCCCCGAAGGATGAAATGTGACCAGGTGCTGTCCGCTTTCTATATCTTTCAATCCCTGTGCCATAGCCTCAATGATTGAACGTTGCCGGTCATTATCGATGTTACGGTCGCCTCCCAATATCCAGATAATCTTTTTATCCTTATATCTTTTGCTCAGGAATTTACCGTATTCAAAGGCATTTTCCGGGGTGAAAAAGGCAACTTTGTCGTCGTGCCAGTAGCGCCCCCAGGTTGGCAACAAGCCGACGTACATTCCCAATTCATTGGCTTTATCCACAATATAGTCCACATGATCCCAATAATCATTGTCTGGGCCGTCCTTGACGGCAGGACGCGACGGATCAAGATTTTCAAGAGGCAAAAGATCATAGGGATTCGTAGCCACATGTCCGTCCAGTTCGGCAAGGGCAACGGCTTGTATCACAGTATAACCTTTTTTTGCCCTGTCTGTCAAGTAGATATCGGCATCTTCCCTATTCAGTCTGTGGAACAATTCCCAAGCCGTATCGCCCAGATAAAAGAATGGGGTTCCGTCTTCATGTTGCAAAAAGCGTTTATTGTCCGACACTTTGAGTTTACCATGCGAAAAATCGACCGGTTTCCCTTTCCATTGCGCCATGCACGAAAAGGTAGCGACCGTGAATAAACCAATACATAAAAAATAACGTGTTTTCATATTTTTCATTTATGAGACTGTTTTTAGACATCGCTAAGGTAATGAATTGATCTATATAAATTCTTTTTTCAGCTTCTCCACCCACTTTTCCAGCCGTTCCTGCGTCATGTCATACTCATTGTCCTCATCGATGGGCAACCCTACGAACATACCATCGATCACAGCCATGGAGTCGTCGTAAGTATAGCCTATGTCCGGTACTTGTCCCACAATTTGGGCCTTATCTTTGATTGCATCGTAAACCACTTTCATTGATTCGGCAAAGCTGGTGGAATATGATGCACTGTCTCCCAGAGCAAAAATGGCCACTTTTTTTCCGGTAAAATCCATCCTGGCAAAGGAGGGGAGAAAACCCTCCCAGTCATCCTGCAGATCGCCTATGCCGGTGGTGGAAGTGCCGATGATATAGTAGGTATAATCTTTTATTTCATTGAGTGTGACGTCAAGTACATTGTATATATCAGCGCTTCCATCGAAAAGATCCTGCACCTGTCTGGCAACAGAGGCGGCATTCCCCCCTGATGAGCCGTACAGAATAGCTATTTTATTCATTGTTGTTTGATCTCCGTATTTGTTTAAAGAATAAACATTTCAATCAGAAAAATGTTTGTCTCGGGAAACAGACAATCATTTTTTTCTTTTGTGGATAACCTGAAATATGCTATTTTTGTATCTGATTCGGCGCGGTAGTTCAATGGATAGAATAGAAGTTTCCTAAACTTTAGATTCGGGTTCGATTCCCGGCCGTGCTACTGAATAAATCATGCTGAATCCTATTATGCTTCAAGAGGGTTTCGCGGCCTGCTCAATGTGTAAATTTATAATTAAACTGCTTGCATAACTATAATCTATAATCTATTCAAATTATACGCACATGAAATATTGTAATTTTTTTATTTTATTTGCTTTTATTGCAATGATCTTTTTCAGTTCCTGCAATCAGCAAAAAGAAAATGATGGAGAGTGGGTGCAACTATTTAACGGAGAAGATCTCAGTGGCTGGATACCCAAGATTGCCGGGTACGAAGTGGGAGAAAATTTCGGGAACACTTTTCGGGTGGAGGATGGAATGATCAAGGTGCGTTATGATGCGTACGATTCGTTAAGAAACCGTTTCGGCCATCTTTTTTATCAGGATGAGCTTTCGAACTACAAACTCCGTGTTGAGTATCGTATCGTTGGAGAGCAATGTCCCGGGGCACCGGCATGGGCCTATAAAAATTCAGGAATCATGGTTCACGGACAGACACCTGGATCCATGGAGAGAGATCAGGATTTCCCCACATCGATAGAGGTACAGCTGCTGGGCAGCGATTCACTGGTACAGCGCACCAATATGAATGTATGTACCCCGGGTACGAATATTGTGATGAACCAGGTACTGATTCTTGATCATTGTACCAATTCTTCATCAGATTTCTACTTTGGAGAAGACTGGATCACCGCCGAAGTGGAGGTGAGAGGGAATGAAGTGATCTATCATGTGATCAACGGAGATACGGTGCTTCAGTACAATCAGCCGCAACTGGATGAAAGAGATGCGACCTATGCCAGGCTGATTGATCTGAACGGAGGTGATAAGATGTTGCACAAGGGTACCATCTCTCTGCAGAGTGAAGGACATCCGATAGATTTCAGGAAAGTAGCGTTGCAGCTATTGGATTAATCTAATTCTATTATGCTTCAAGGGGGTTCCGGCGACGGATAGAGGCATAGAGATATCTCATAAGGATACATAAAGTGTCATTATAGTGTCAATATGTGCACTATAATTTTTTAAAACGAACAAAAAGATTGGAAAAGTTGCATAAAAATAATATTATGTATATTTTTGCAGCAATTTTCAATGAGATTGTATTACGTTTTAAATAATAATGACACGATGAATGAGAAAAATTCAAAAAGGCGGTATATTGTTCCATTTATAGTAGTGGCTGCCGTAGCTCTTCTTGCGTTGATCCCGGTGGACTATGCCACCAAAGCAGCGGGAGAGGGCGAGATAAATCAAGCCGATACGGCATGGATGTTGATTGCTTCGGCGCTTGTGTTTCTGATGACACCCGGGCTGGCTTTTTTCTATGGAGGGATGGTCAGGTACAAGAATCTGGTATCCACCCTGTTGCAGAGTTTTATCCTCCTGGGGATCATCTCTATAGTCTGGTTTGTGGTTGGCTTCAGTCTTGCTTTTGGTGACAGTCTCGGTGGTTTTATCGGGAATCCGCTTACCTTTCTGATGTTCAAAAATGTGGGGTTTGAGCCAAATCCCGCGTTTGCCGCAACCATTCCCTTTGCCTTGTATGCTGTGTTTCAGCTGAAGTTTGCCATTATCACCCCTGCGCTGATCACCGGCGGAATAGCCGAAAGAATCCGTTTCTCATCGTTATTGCTTTTCGTTATCCTTTTCTCCATCTTTATTTACGCCCCTCTGGCACACTGGACATGGCATCCTGACGGATTCTTAAGAAACTGGGGAGTCCTCGATTTTGCCGGTGGAACGGTCGTGCACATCTCAGCCGGTTTTGCCGCTCTGAGCGGGGCGATGTTCCTGGGCAAGAGAAAGGATGGTGGTGACAGTAATCCCACAAATATCCCCTACATATTGCTGGGAGCAGGCCTGTTGTGGTTCGGGTGGTTCGGATTTAATGCCGGATCAGCACTTGCTGCCAATGAGGTGGCTGTTTCGGCATTCCTTAATACCAATCTGGCTTCCGCAACAGCCATGGTAGCCTGGTTACTGATGGACGGGGCTCGCGGTAAAAAGCGTTCCGCTGTGGGTGCTGCCATTGCCGCCGTGGTGGGGCTGGTGGCTATCACTCCGGCAGCCGGTTATGTCAATGCGGGACAAAGTATTTTTATCGGGTTTGCCGCATCGATGGTGAGCTATTTCGCGGTAAGGCTGAAATCGCGCAGTGGTATCGATGACACACTCGATGTGTTTCCATGCCATGGCCTCGGTGGTATCGTGGGAATGATCCTGACCGGTGTCTTCGCCGACGAGGTGGGGCTGATATACGGAGATCCGACCGTGTTTCTCTATCATTTGCTGGCGCTGGTTATCGTGAGTGTCTTTACCTTTGGCGGCACATTCCTGCTTTACAAGCTTACAGATCTCATCCTGCCTATGCGTGTCACAGAACTGCAGGAAGAGAGGGGGTTGGATGTCACCCAGCATGGGGAAACAGCCACCGATATCCAGTCATCCTTTTAATGCCTCTTTTCACCAAAAAGAGAGAGGCTGTCTCAAAAGACAGCCTCTCCACAGTTGGTATCGATGCGATAATTCTTAGTCCAGTTGAGGTCCGGAAGGAATCAATGCAATAGCTGCATCGTTATCGCAATATTGTTTGAAGTTCTCGATGTACATACCGGCCAGTTTCTTGGCTTTGGCTTCCCACTCGCTCTTGTCTGCATAGGTGCTGCGCGGGTCCAGGATATCTGATACGCCGTTCAGTTTCACGGGAGCAGTCAGGTTCATGATGGGAACATGGAATGTTTCAGCTTTTTCGATCGATCCATCGATGATGGCGTCGATGATGGCGCGGGTATCCTTCAGTGAGATCCGTTTTCCGGTTCCGTTCCAGCCTGTATTCACCAGGTAGGCTTTGGCATTGTGCTTATTCATTTTTTCAGCCAGACGCTGGGCGTAAATGGTGGGGTGTACCGTGAGGAATGCTTCGCCAAAGGCAGGCGAGAAAGAGGGCTGCGGTTCAGTGATACCACGTTCCGTTCCTGCCAGCTTGGAAGTGAAACCGCAAAGGAAGTGGTACTGAGCCTGTTTTTCGTCCAGAATAGAAACAGGAGGCAATACACCGAAGGCATCCGCTGAGAGATAGATGATTTTTTTGGCATGTCCTGCACGCGAAGGAAGCACAATCTTGCTGATGTAGTAGATAGGATAAGATACACGGGTGTTTTCGGTAGTGGAACCATCCGTGTAGTCGATATTGCCTTCATCATCCACGGTAACGTTTTCCAGTAAGGCATCGCGACGGATAGCTCTCCAGATGTCCGGTTCGTTTTCTTCACTCAGGTTGATCACTTTTGCATAGCATCCGCCTTCGTAATTGAACACGCCGTTATCGTCCCATCCATGCTCATCGTCACCAATCAGGTAACGCTTCGGATCGGCAGAGAGGGTGGTCTTACCTGTACCGGAGAGACCAAAGAAGATGGCTACGTCACCATCCTTGCCTACGTTGGCAGAGCAGTGCATGGAAGCAATACCGCGCAAGGGCAGATAATAGTTCATCAACGAAAAGATTCCTTTCTTCATTTCACCGCCGTACCAGGTACCGCCGATCACCTGCATTTTTTCGGTCAGGTCGAACAGGGTGAAGTTTTCAGAATTCAACCCGTGTTCCTGCCATTTGTCGTTGGTCGTTTTAGAGCCGTTCAAACAAACGAAATCGGGTTCGCCATAGTTGGCAAGTTCATAATGGGAAGGGCGAATGAACATGTTGGTCACGAAGTGTGCCTGCCAGGCCACTTCCATGATGAAGCGCACTTTCATGCGGGTATCTTCGTTGGTGCCGCAGAAGGTATCAACCACATATATTTTATCTGATTTGGAAAGTTGTTCGGTAACGCGTCCTTTGCAATAGTCGAATGCTTCTTTGCTGCAGGGACGATTGATAGTTCCATCCCACCAAAGTGTATCTTTGGTCACATCGTCTTTTACAAAGTACTTGTCTTTGGGAGAACGACCGGTAAATTTACCGGTGTAAACGGCTGTTGCTCCTGTTTTAGTCACTTTAGCCCTTTCGAATCCTTCGTTTGCCGGGTTCGTTTCATCCTGGAACAATGTCTCGTAGGAAGGGTTGTGTACGATCTCAAAATCGCCCACAATGCCATACTTGCTTAAATCTAAATTTGCCATCTTTAAAAAATTTGGGGTTATTATGATATGAATGTATAAAACTCATTTTGATAAGTCCTAAAACAGTCTTACAAAAATAGACAAATTTCTTCAAACAGAAAAGCAATTAAAGAAATTTTTCTTTAATTGTGAGTTTTTTTCCCTCCAAAACCTATCAAAAAGCAAAAAAATGAGGGAAAAGTTAACCAAGGAACAGAAAATCATTACCTTTGTTTTCCGAAAAAATCATTGAAATACTATCGAAACGTTTTTGTTCAGCAGGTCAGTAAAAGACCAACTTATTGGTCGTATGCCATCACGGGAACTATTTCCAATAGCGGGCACAGAACCTGTTTTTATGTGATGACTGGTTCAGAAATAGTATGACAAATATAATCGAAAGTGACTCATTTGAATGAATCTGCATGTTGCACAGTATGCGATGAGGCGAAAATCGCTGCCTGGAATCATTGTGGGAAACGACCCTTTTGAATCAAAAAAATATGGAAATAAATAACTTTTCGGACAACAATTCGTTGCTTAACACTTTTATCCGTGAAATCCGGGATATTACCATTCAGAACGACAGGCTTCGTTTTCGAAGAAACATCGAACGAATCGGAGAAATCATGGCCTATGAGATCAGCAAAAAACTCAGCTACAAGACAGTTGAAGTAACCACACCGCTGGATGTGGCTGAAGTGACTGTGCCCAATGAAGAGATAGTGATTGCCACCATTCTGCGGGCAGGCCTTCCTTTTCATCACGGCATGCTCAACTATTTTGACGGAGCGGAAAATGCGTTTGTTTCAGCATACAGAAAATACAAGGAGACAGGTCATCAATCTTTTGATATTCACATTGAATATATTGCTTCCCCATTGATAGAAGGGAAAACACTGATTCTGACTGATCCGATGCTGGCTACAGGGAGTAGTATGGAATTAACATACAGGGCTCTGCTTACTAAGGGGACTCCTTCTCACATTCATATTGCCACCATTATTGCAAGCAGGCAGGCCGTTGACTACTGTGCCAAAAACTTTCCCGAGGAAAAAACGACCATATGGGCTGCTGCCATAGATCCCGGTTTGAATGAATCGTCCTATATCGTCCCCGGTATAGGTGATGCGGGCGACCTCTCCTATGGAGAGAAAAACTAATCGTAAAATTTCTTTTCAAATGCTTTAAAATCTGCCCGTTTCAGGATTAAACGCTTCCATGTTGCGGACAGAAAACCTGTGCCGTAACCTGTCAGTTGTGTCCATGCCGCACCAATACTGTAGAAAGCCACTTTGACCGATCTGTGCATCATCAGTGAATCCAGAAAAACCATCATGCTGTAGGTTACCGGAATGAACAGGAGGACAGGGTGGAAAAGAGAAAGAATCACAATCAGTGACATGCCCAAAACGAAAAGTGCCGGCAGCGCATGTACTGCCCTGAGTGACCCGGGATGTGCCAGATGCAGGTTGATCCGCGCTATACCCGAGTTGTGTACTTGTTTGAAAAACTGTTTGAATGTCGATCTGCGTTTGTGCCAGACATAGGCGTCAGGGATGAGAGCGGTTTGAAAACCGTTGTCCAACAGGCGGAGAATGAAGTCGATATCCTCTCCGAAACGCATGTTTCCGAAACCACCCACAGCGTTAAATGCTTTTTTGGAGACACCCAGATTAAAACTTCGGGGATGAAACTGACCCATCGATTTCTTACCTCCCCGGATACCACCGGTCGTAAAGAAGGATGTCATGGAATAATTGATGGCCTTCTGTACCGTTGTGAAAGTCGGTAAAGCGGCATCGGGACCACCATAGGCATCTGTATACTTTTCGACGAGAATCTGTGAGACGTGTGTAATGTAGTTTGACGGGATGATACAATCGGAATCGAAAAAGATAAGGTAATCATGAATTGCTTTCCCTGCCCCCGTGTTTCTGGAGAGACCTGGCCCGGAATTGTCTTTTTCGATATAGGTAATCGTCAGCTTATCACGGTATTTTTCTACGACCGTTTCACTACTTACGGTTGACCCGTCTTCCACAATAATCACTTCAAACTGCTGGTTGGTTTGTTCACAGAGACTGGCCAGCAGTTCATCAATTTCGCCGGGGCGATTATAGAGAGGAATGATGATCGAAAAAAACATAGGTTTCATCTAATTAACGGTGCAAAACTAATCATTTTATTTCTTCTTTTAGCCGATTGCTGCATCTTACTGAATCAAAAAGAAAAAACAGCTAAAAAAATGTGAAAATGTTTGAATATTTAAAAAATACAGCATATCTTTGTTCCCTCGGTTTATTTTGCGGAAAACAGAAAGAAGGATGAGAAGGAATGAAATAGTTTGGAAAAGTTTGGTTATCTATGGTAAAGGGGTGTAAAATGATAATGTACTTTTTCATTGTGGGGATAATTATATCCTGCAATAGTGAAAAGGGAACATTGATTAAAGGAAAAATAGCGAATCTGGAATATCCGTATATTCTGGCATCCTACTTATCTGCCGATACACTTGCCATCGATACCATTCCGGTGCGTAATAATGGAAGATTCATCTACAGAAGTCACATCGATACACTTACCACTTTTTCACTCTATTTGAACAATTACGAAAATATGGCGGTAATTTTTGCGGATGAAGGGCAAAAGTTATCGATAGAAGGTGATGCACAACTGCCCGATCTCATCAAAGTGAACGGGAATGAAATCAACGATGATCTCACTGCCTTCAAAATGGAGAACCAGGATCTGCTCTTCCAGCGCGGGCAGTTGCTGGTCAACTTACAAAAAAACAATGAAACGGATACGGGTAGGAACCAGACAATGGTTCGTCACGATGAGATCGCAAAATTGAATGTGCTCAATCACGAATTGACACTCAAGGCGGAGGATTTTATTAAAACGCATCCCACCAGATCATCCAGTCTTATTCTGATCAGTAATTTCTTCATGAACAGTGACAATCCCCAGGCCCTGGAGAGAGTATTGGGGTATCTGCAGGGGGATGTGACGAAGACACAAATTGCCGCAAGACTCAAATATTATGCTGAAAAGATGAATCGTTCCGCCGAAGGTGCCCGGATGCCTTTTTTCAAGTTGACGGATAAAGATGGAAAAGAAATCTTTTCTCACGACTTTAACGGAAAATACCTGCTGTTGTCATTTATCTCTACGGCCGGTATAGAATCACGGGAAACAGTGGAACTGCTTAAGAATGAGTATACAAGAGTGAACAAAGACAGTGTGGCGTTTATCACCGTATACATTGATTCGGATATCTATCCTGTGGAATATGTAGTGAATGACTCTATCCCATGGATCGTGGTTCCTGAAAAGAGAAGCTGGGGTTCGGCAATCGTAGATACCTACAATGTGCAATACATTCCCTTTCATATTCTGATTGCGCCGGACGGCAACATCAAAGTCCGGAATGTTCCTGCTCAGGGTGTAGCAGATGTGATCAAAAATTCTTCCGCTGATTAAGTGCAATAAAAACTAGGATCCATGCTGGTCAAACTGTTTGGAGCGGCTGTACATGGTATTAATGCCACGCTCATTACCATTGAAGTAAACTGCTCAAGAGGTATCCGCTTTCTGCTGGTTGGGCTGCCGGATACATCTGTGAAAGAGAGCCATGAAAGGATTGTCTCTGCCCTGGAAGTGAACGGACTGAAATTTCCCCGTCAGCAAATCGTAATCAATATGTCGCCTGCCGATATCCGCAAAGAGGGGTCGGCATACGATTTGCCGTTGGCTGTAGGCATTCTGGCTGCCTCCGGCACAATCAGTCCTGCCAAGCTCAACGATTATGTGATGATGGGTGAGTTATCGCTCGATGGTAGCATCCTGCCGCTAAGAGGAGCGTTGTCTATTGCCATCATGGCCAAAGAAAACGGTTTTAAAGGATTTATCCTGCCTGCCGCGAATGCAGAAGAGGCTGCTGTAGTAGAAGGATTAGATGTTTACGGCGTGGATAATATCCGCGATGTGGCAGCTTTTTTCAATGGGGAGAAAAAACTGGAGTTGACGGTGGTGGATGTAAGAAACAATTTTTCGGGAGACCAAACCAGCTTTGCGTTTGATTTTTCCGATGTCAAGGGACAGGAAAATGTGAAGCGGGCCCTCGAGGTAGCAGCTGCCGGCGGGCATAATATTATCATGATAGGACCGCCCGGCTCCGGCAAGTCGATGATGGCAAAGCGAATGCCCTCGATCCTTCCTCCGTTCACCCTGGAGGAGGCGCTTGAGACCACCCGGATACACAGTGTTGCCGGTCAGACCGGGCTGCACCGGTCGCTCATGACGCAGCGTCCTTTCCGTGCGCCGCACCACACCATCTCCGATGTGGCTATGGTGGGGGGCGGTTCCTACCCGCAACCGGGAGAAATCAGCCTGGCGCACAATGGTGTGCTCTTTCTGGATGAGCTGCCTGAGTTTAACCGGAATGTCCTCGAGGTGATGCGGCAGCCACTGGAAGACCGCAGGATAACCATCTCCCGTGCCCGGTTCAGCGTGGACTACCCGGCCAGCTTCATGCTCGTGGCTGCCATGAACCCCTGTCCCTGCGGTTTTCACAATCACCCCGAGAAGGAGTGTATTTGTCCTCCCGGGGCCGTGCAGCACTACCTCAACAAGATCTCAGGACCTCTTCTCGACAGGATTGATCTGCAGGTCGAAATTGTACCGGTTCCCTTTGATAAGATATCAGACAGCAGACCGGCAGAGCACAGCGCTGATATCCGTCAACGGGTGGTGAAGGCAAGGGAGATACAGATGCAACGGTTCAGGGGAATGAATGGCATCTATTGTAATGCGCAGATGTCCGGCAAGATGCTCCATAAGTTTGCCTCGCCCGACAGTACAGGGTTGAAGTTATTAAAAACAGCCATGGAGCGGCTCGCTCTCTCCGCCCGTGCGTACGACCGCATCCTCAAAGTGTCGCGCACTGTGGCTGATTTAGAGGGATGTGAGCAGATTAAACCGGCCCACCTGGCGGAAGCCATCAATTACCGAAACCTGGACAGAGACAGTTGGGCTGGATAGGATGAAGGGGGGAACCCTGGAGAAAAAGGGGAATGCAGGGGTAATTTCTGGCGGATCAACGCTTATAAGCGGTAGGATGCGCAGAGAAAAAGGGAGGGAAAAGAAAGCAGGAAAATATGAAAGAGAGAGATGCAGCGTTTGATCACTTGTTTCGAAAAGTTGTTTTTCAGGACGATGAGCAGGCTTTCAAAGAACTTTTTTTTGAATTTTATCCGGCTATGTGTGTGTTCGCCATGCGGTATATCATCCAGGAAGAAATAGCGAGAGACGTTGTGCAGGATGTTTTTTTTAAAATCTGGAAAAACCGGAAAAACATGGATATAACCACCTCTTTCCGCAATTTTCTGATTACTTCCGTTCGTAACGGTTGTACCGACTATCTTCGAAAGAAGGAAGTAGAAAACCGGTACATGGAAGAAAGCATGTTGTCGGCTATTCACTCCTCACCGGAAGAACCGGAAGAAGTATTTACCTTAAAAGAATTGGAAACTACCATTGACGAAGCGTTGGCAAAACTTCCGCCCAACGTGCGCGAGGCGTTCGAGATGAACCGTTATAAAGGAATGACCTACGTTACAATAGCCGATAAAATGAAGGTTTCTCCAAAAACCATTGAGGCATATATCAGCAAGGCATTAAAAATATTGCGCATTGAATTGCGGGATTACCTGCCCTTTTTACTGCTGTTTTTATAGAATGAGTCCCCTCTGAAAAATCATTTTTGCTCATTTTGGCCATCGCAATTGACTGTAAATCAATGATACATTGATGTCGAGATTGCCCTTTTTGGGTTTTCGGAGCAAACTCATAGAATGTTTCTTTCAAAAATCAGTTGATGCTGAAACTTGTTTGACACGACAATGTTAAACTTTCATTTTTCTTAAAAAACTTCACTTTCTTTATAGGGTAAACCGGGAGTTGTTCGTCAAGTATGTATAAATGTCAAAAAAGAGATGATTGAAAAGGAGAATACCGACTCTTTGAATTCTTTACTGGAGGATTACGAAAAACAAAAAACGATAGACGCAGCAGCTGATTGGGAACAATTGCGAAAACGTATCACGTTTGATCGGAACAGACGCCTGTTCTTCAACTACCTGAGAAATACGGCCGCTATTCTTTTTCCTCTGTTTCTGGTATATCAGTACGCGTTGTACCCCATATTGAATGAGAGCAGGTCCACAAAAGAAACCATTATGGTGACTTCTGCGCCGGGCATGGTGACGAAAACCATCCTTCCGGACGGGAGCGAAGTTTGGCTAAACGCGCTAAGTTCGCTTACCTATCCACATCGCTTCACAGAAAAAGACCGCACGGTGCAGCTCTCCGGGGAGGCTTATTTTAAAGTGGTTTCCGACAAAAAACACCGTTTTAATGTGGAAACACCCCAAAAAATGGTCGTGAGCGCTTACGGAACCGAGTTTAACGTGAACGCGTACGCATCTGATAACCATTACGAAGTAACGCTGGCAAAAGGGAACGTTGAAGTCTATGCAAAAGAATCACCCAAACAGGAAATACTAAATGTGGGAGAAAAAGCCGTCATAAATTCACTAACCGGGAACATTTCCGTATCACCTGCCGACACATACGTAGAAACGGCCTGGAAAGACGGGAAAATGGTGTTCCGTCGTGAAAAACTGGACAAGATTGCAGAAAAACTTTCCAGAAAATTCGGGGTGAATATACGTCTTGAGGGCGACCGGCTTAAAGAGTATGCATACACCGCCACGTTTACAGACGAAACGCTCGAGGATATCCTCGACCTGTTGAAACGGTCGGCCCCCATTACCTATTCCATATCCAAACAAAAACAATTAAACAATGAAACATTTACGCGAAGAGAAGTAATCATAAAATCGCAATAGATAAATCTCTGTTTTCAAAAAAAGGAGGAACGCCTATGATAAGATAAATACCCATTGAAACACAAAAAACGGGAGAGTTTAATACCCTCTCCCGCCCATGATTTACATTGCCACCGCGGAAAATCTCACCTGACCGCCGGGCAATCAATTATTAAACCCATCAATGAATTTAATAACAATGTAAAAGTATGCATAAAACAACAATCAACCAAAAAGCACAACCTTTTTATGCTTTATTTCAAAAAATACCCATTGCTATGAGAATAACGCTTTTACTGCTATTCGTGCTCACTTTTCAACTGCAGGCTGAACAAATCTATTCTCAAGACGCCAAAATTTCGCTGGACATGAGGAATTCAACCATCGAAAAAGTATTGCAAACCATTGAAGAGAAATCCGATTATTATTTTCTGTATAACAACAAGCTAATTGATGTAGATCGGGAAGTAAGTGTCCGGGTAAAAAATTCCGCTATTTCAGCCGTATTAGAGAAGCTTTTTAAATCGGAAAATGTGGAGTTCGAAGTGAAAGGGTCACAAATAATCCTTTCTCCCAAAGAGATGTACAGCCAGATAACAGCCGTTGACGAAGCGGTACAGCAGCAGAAAAAAACCATCACCGGGACCATTACCGATGCAACCGGCGAACCCATTATCGGAGCAAATATTGTTGAAGTCGGAACCACCAACGGAACCGTTACCGATATGGATGGAAAATTCTCGCTCAATGTGGATAATAATGCCACTATCCATATTTCGTATATTGGCTATTTGGAACATGATATCAATACTTCCGGAAGAACGAATTTTAACATTACACTTTTAGAAGATACACAAGCATTGGAAGAAGTAGTGGTTGTGGGTTATGGAACAATGAAGAAAAGAGACTTAACCGGAGCAATTTCAAGCGTAACTTCAGAAAGTTTGGAAAACAAACCGGTTATTTCAGCTGCTGAAGCCTTAGCCGGTCAGGTAGCCGGACTTCAAATTCAACAAATATCAGGTAGGCCTGGTGCTGAAGGAATGTCGATTCGAGTTAGAGGAACAAGTTCGATTACGCAGTCGAATGAACCATTATACGTGGTAGATGGATATCCAATGGAAGAGAGTGCTTTTAGAATGATAAGCCCCTCAAATATTGAAAGTATCGAAGTATTAAAGGATGCATCTTCTACTGCAATTTACGGTTCAAGAGGAGCTAATGGAGTTGTCATTATTACAACTAAGAAAGGTGCGGGTAAACCATCAGTCAGTGTTAATATTTATACAGGATTTCAACAACCTGAAAAATACTTTAACTTATTGGATAAAGAACAATACATAGAGTACTTTATTGATGGTAGAAATCAAGCTTGGCTAGATGCAGGAATTATTGCTGGTGATCCTAATAAATCACCTCACACCGTTAATGATCCGAATAGTCGTAGAGTATTATACCCAAGTGCTGGTAATCTTTATATGATACCTGATGGAAAGGATGGTTATTTGTATGATTTTATGGATCCGGCTTCCGTTGCCCAAATGCCTAACACTGATTGGCAAAGAGAACTCTTCAGAACTGCACCAATGCAAAATTATGAATTAATGTTTTCTGGCAGTGGCGAAAAAACTAGTTATTTTTTTAGTGCTAATTACGCTAAACATGAGGGTATTATTATTAATTCAGATTATGACAGAATCAATTTGAATTCAAATATTGACAGTAAAATTAACGAGAAAATTAAAATTGGATTTAACATAAATTCTTATTTCTCAAGGACAAATCAACAAGTAGAAGGTAAATATTCTCCAGTTCAGATTGCATTGCAATTACCTCCAATATTTCCTGTCAGGAACGAAGATGGCACATATGGCTCCATGGTTCGTAATTATGATATAATTGTCGGCGATGTAGCGAGCCCAATCGGACTCGCAGAACAAATAACCGATTATAGAACCCGAAGTGGATGGCTTGCTATTTTATATGCAGATTGGGAAATATTAAACAATTTAAACTACAGAATTAGTCTCAACGGAGGCATAAACAGTTATAGCAGAAACTATTTTCTTCCCTCTTATGTTGATATGGACGCATCGAGAGCACCAAGAATGGCAGAAGGAATTAACGAAAAGACAACAACTAAGGATTTGGTGTTTGAAAATACACTCACATATCACAACCTATTTTCTAATAAGCATGATCTAACAGCCCTGGTCGGATATACAGTACAACAAAATCAATATGACAGGCTTTATGGGGAGGCAAGAGGATTCCCTAATGATGTAATTAAAACACTCAATGCAGGAACTATGTATAATTTAAGTGGTACAGAATCAGAACATTCAATGATCTCATACTTATCACGTATAAATTATGTATATGATAATAAATATTTATTTAGTGCTGCATTTAGGACGGATGGTTCATCCAGATTTGGCAAAGATAATAAGTGGGGAATGTTTCCATCATTATCAGTAGGTTGGAGAATGTCAGAAGAAGCTTTTATGAAAGATTTTGATACAATTGATGATTTAAAATTAAGAGCAAGCTTTGGTATTTCAGGTAATAATCGCATAGGAAATTACTCAGCGATCGGATTATTGAATACAAGTTACTATCCAACTGGTGATCAACTACAATACGTTGTTGAGCCGAGCACTATGCCAAATGACAAATTGGGTTGGGAAAAAACTCAACAATTAAATTTGGGATTCGACTTTACAGTTCTGAATAACCGAGTGGTACTGACAGGGGATTTCTACCGTAGTGAATCACTAGATTTACTTTTGGATCTTCCGGTACCAACTATTACCGGGTACTCTTCACAAATGCAAAATATTGGAAAAGTTCTTAATAAAGGAATGGAATATGCATTAACAACAAGAAACCTCATAAATGAATTTAAATGGACTACAAATTTCAACATTTCTTTTAACAAAAATGAGGTACTTGAGTTGGGACCAGATCAAAGACCAATTTTTGCTAGTGCTCCAAATGCTAGTAATGCATTTATAACAAAAATCGGTTATCCAATCGCAAGTTTCTATGGATACGTTTATGAAGGCGTATTTATGTCACAAGCTGAAATTGACAAATACCCACATCTTTCCCAAGATAAAGTTGGAGATGGCAGGTATAAGGATGTTAATGAAGACGGTAAATTAGATGGCAATGACATGACTATTCTTGGAGATAATCACCCACTCTTCACTGGAGGATTACAAAATAATTTTTCATATAAAAATTTCAATTTAAGTGCGTTATTTAATTTCTCCTACGGTGCTGAAGTGTATAGTATATACAAAAGGATGATTGCAGTCTACCACGGCGATAGAAATGGAATGCTGGACGTACTTAATCGCTGGAGATCTCCAGAAGAACCTGGCAATGGAAAAATCTTCAGGGCAACCAGAACACCAACTGGCTGGTCCAGATCACCATCTTCATATTGGTTAACGGATGGTTCCTATTTACGTATCAGGAACGTCACGTTGTCTTATGATTTTGAAAATGATTTGATAAAAAGGTTTCATATCCAAGCTTTACGTTTATATTTATCTGGGCAAAATCTCTATACTTTTACAAATAATCCGGGATATGATCCAGAGGCAAGCAGTGAAGGTGATGGATTAACAAAAGGTGGAGACTATACTGGCTACCCCTCTGCAAGATCACTTATTTTTGGATTAAATTTTACATTTTGAAACAGTTTAAATAATATATAATATGAAAAAAATAGTTTTACTACTTATAGGGGTTGTTATCATAGCTTCCTGTAGTGACGACTTTATTGATTTAAATCCTCCATCCAATTTAAATTCTTCGGGGTTTTATAAAACGCAAGCTGATATAAATCAGGCAGTTTTAGCTGCGTATAGAGGACTGAGAGGTCATTATAATAATACTGCGTATAGATTGGGAGAAATTCGTTCAGATAATACCGGATATTCATGGTTAGCGGGAAATCCAGCAAACGAAAAGGGTATAGATGAATTTGCAACTCCACTTTTTGAGGATAATGATTTTGTGGAAGATATGTGGAATAACTCTTATAATACCATCCTCAGAACAAACCTTGTAATTGGAAGAGCAGAAAGTGCAGAATTCACCAATGAAAATCTGAGAAATCAATACATTGCAGAAGCAAAATTTATCAGAGCTCTTGTATATTTTTGGCTTAACAGGGTATTTGGAGGATACGATTTAAATAATAATTTATTAGGAGTTATAAAAGTTGAAACAGAAATCACTCCACAGGAAGCGTACCAATTAGGCCGAGTTTCATTGGAAGAAATATATAATTTCATTGTAAGCGATCTTTTATATGCAGAACAGTATCTGCCTGAAAGTTATTCTTCATCCGATAAAGGCAGGGTCACAAAAGGTGGAGCCACCGGATTATTAGGAAAGGTTTATATGACAATGGCAGGTTTTCCTTTAAACAAAGGAAATGAATATTACAATTTAGCTATTAAACAATTTGAGAAGATAATTAATAATCCATTACATTCTCTTGAGCTCAGTTACAAAGATCTTTTTGATGTAACTAATAAAAACACAGATGAATCATTGTTCGAAATTCAGTACAAAAAAGGTGCCCCAGGAGGTTCCACTGGGAGTCCTTGGAATAATAATTTTGCACCTAGATTTTCGGACAAAGAAGTTGTTCTGGTTGGAAACAAGGGAGGAGAAAATTCACCAACTGGAACTATGTCGGCTGCATATGAATATGGCGATCCAAGAAAATATGTATCTATGAGAGACGGATACATTAGCTCATCTACCGGCAGTTGGGTACCTGAAAGATATGTATGCAAATACTATGACATTGCAACCAGTGGTAGTGATAATGGAAATAACTGGATTGAGCTACGACTTGCTGACATTTATTTACTTTACTCTGAGGCTCTGATACGAACCAAAGTTTCTGCTGCCGTGGCATTAACTTATTTAAACAAAATTCGAGAACGAGCCCGAAATACTCCGGGTGATCCAGATATCGTAGTTCCGGTGAATTTATTGGCAGACTATTCACTTGATGATTTTGATAGCGATCAATCTTTTCTCCTTGCAATTGAAAATGAAAGACGCGTAGAGTTAGCTTTTGAAAATCATCGATGGTTTGATCTGGTTAGGACAGGTAGGGCAAAGGATGTTATGATCGCATCACAGAAAGCTGATGGTTATCCGGAATTTCAATGGGATGATAAAATGTTGACTTATCCTATCCCTATGACCGTTATGCAGTCAAATCCTGGTAAAATAATTCAAAACAGAGGTTATAATCAGATGTAATTTAATCTAAGAGTCCTCCGAAAAGTCTGATTTATTGCATGCAAACCAAAATACATATTGATATACAATATATTATGAATAGTCATTTTGATATATGAGATTTTCGGAGTCATACTCATCTAAATAATTATTATATTTATGAAGAAATTTATATTAATATATTTTAGTCTTTTTATTGTCTGTCACTATGTTATTTCTCAGAATAACGAACTTACAGACAAAGAAATAAAAGATGGTTGGCAACCTCTTTTTAATGGAGAAAATCTTGATGGTTGGACTTCTGTCGGAAAAGAAAGCCCGCCTTTGTTAGGTTGGAAGGTAGAAAATGGAATATTAACAGTGAAAAAAGAAGGTGAAAAAAGAGGAGGAGATATAATGACTCGTACTCAATATTCTGACTTCGATTTAAAAGTCGAGTTTAGAATTACTGAAGGAGCAAATAGTGGTATAAAATATTTTTTCACAAGATACGAAAAGGGAGGATGGCTAGGATTGGAATACCAAATACTTGATGATAACAATCATCCTGATGCCAAGATGGGAAATAATGGTAATAGGCTTCAAGCCGGTCTGTATGACATGTTTCCTCCGGACAAATCTAAAAAAGATAATCCAATAGGTGAATGGAACGAAGCCCGAATAGTAGCAAAAGGATCTAAAGTTACTCACTATTTAAATGGGAAAAAGGTTTTATCTTTTGATCGTAAGAGTAAAGAATATAAAAAAGCCCTCAAACAAAGCAAATATAAAGAGAGTGTTCCAATGTTTGGAGATGTTAAGCAAGGGCATATTCTCCTTCAGGATCATGGAGATATTGTGTCATTTAGAAATATAAAAATAAGGGACTTAAAATAAATTTATTGGAAAAATCATATGAAGAAAACAACAAGACGAGAATTTCTGAAACAAGCAGGAGTCTCAAGTATAGTACTTAGTATTGGAGGTAAGGGATTTAGTGCCAAAAGCTATTCAAATATAATCGGCGCAAACGAACGTATAAATATGGCTGTAATGGGTACGAATGGAAGAGGTGCTGGAATGGCCAGAAATTTTCAACGTTTTAAAGACGTTAATATGATTTATGTTTGCGATGTAGAAACCAATGCCCTGGAGAAAGGTATCAAAGCAGTAAAAGAAGCAGGAGGAAGTCCAAAAGCAGAAAAAGATATACGAAAAGTATTGGAAGATAAAAGCTTGGATGGACTTCTTATTACAGCACCAGATCACTGGCATGCAACCGCAACAATAATGGCTTGCAAAGCTGGAAAACATGTTTATGTAGAAAAACCATGCAGCCATAGCCCTCGAGAAGGAGAATTAATGATTGAAGCTGCACGAAAATACAATAGAATTGTTCAAGTGGGAGCTCAGCGTCGTTCATGGCCAGCTTTAATTAAAGGGATAGAGGAGTTACACAATGGAGTAATAGGTAATGTTTATTTTGCTAGAGGATGGTACACAAATAACAGAAAGTCAATAGGGTTCGGTAAGCAAGTACCAGTACCATCAAACCTGGACTTTGAATTATGGCAGGGACCTGCACCACGTAAGCTTTATCGAGATAATTTAGTACACTATAATTGGCATTGGTTTTGGAATTGGGGAACCGGTGAAGCTCTTAACAATGGAACTCATGAAGTTGATGTCATTCGTTGGGGGCTTGGTACTGATTTTCCAACAAAAGTTAGCTCTGAGGGATCACGCTTCGCTTTCAAAGATGACTGGGAGACTCCTGACACCCAGATAATTAATCTTCAATTTGGAGACAAATGCTTAGTTACTTGGGAAGGACGAAGTTGTAATTCGCGATACTCTGAAGGGAGAGACCGAGGTGTAATATTCTACGGCGAAACGGGTGCTTTAGAGACAGGACATAATGGATACCGTATTTTCGATCTTGATAATAAATTGGTAAAAGAAATTGATTCAAAGGACGATATCGATGGCAGAGATCCTTCCAGTCCAAGCACCAACCTTGATAGAGTCCATATTGATGATTTTCTCAATGCAGTTAAAAATAACCGTATTCCAAATGCAGATATCGCAGAATTACATAAAAGCACTACTCTTGTTCAATTAGGTAATATTGCTTGGCGAACAGGTAAAAGTTTAGATATTGATCCTTCCAACGGACATATCTTAAATGACCCTGAAGCCCAAACATTGTGGTCCCGTGAGTATGAACCTGGTTGGGAACTGAAAATTTAGTATGAATTAAATCTTAAAAGACTGAATGAGAAAATTGTTCAGTCTTTTTTAAAACATTTATTATGAAGTACAAATCTTTTATTTTTTTAATGTTACTTATAGTGTCATTAAGTTCATATACCCAAGATAAATTAAAAGAAGTCGAAGGTAATATTGATTCATTAGTTGACAGATTTAATGAAAAACGGGTAGTTAAAAATAACAATGGATGGTTTCATTACTTTATTCCCAAAGGCATGGCAGATACACTTACTGTAAAAATGTCGTGTGTTTTTGAAGGCACACAAACGCATCCGCCTCATTCACATAATGAAGATGAAGCTTTTTATATTGTAAAAGGGCCAGTTAATTTTCACATAAATAACGAAGAACGAATTTTAAATGAAGGTGATTTGATTTATACTCCAAGTGGTTCTTCTCACAACATACAAAGAATTAATAATGAAACAATTAAATATCTTGTAATTAAGAGAGAATGGTTGACAATTTTAGATAAACCTTATAAGGTCGGAAAAGTTAATTACTCTTTCGATGATTGCTATTTTCCATCTAAAGTTTACGATAACTTGAACAATCAAGAGGTTGTTTTATTAAATAAAGATTTTTCTGATGGATTACAAATAACGATAAATAAAATACCTGAAAATGAGTCTTTTTCAAGTAAAAATTCTTTACGCTCACAGACCGCAATTTACGTTATAAAAGGGAGTACAAAAATCGATTATTATGGGCAAGAGACAGTTATAAAAGAAAACAACACGTTTTATTGCCCTAAGGGTTCTCAATTTATTTTAACTAATGTGGGGAATAAATCTTTAATTATTTTAACAATCACTACAGTAAAATAAAAATTGGGATAGACAGATTTAATTTATAATTCTGGGATGGGTGAAATCCCCCGCCTTTAGGTAGAGAAATATTATTGAGTTCAAAAACTTAAAGAAGCTACCTTCCACAAACTGTTTCAGGAATTTGCCCACTTGCGTCAGTGGTATTGGGGACAGCATTTATGGGCTCGCGGCAACTTTGTGGTTACTACTGGTACGGTAACCGATGAAATCATCAAGGAATACATCGAGAATCAGGACTTAGGCATTCCGGATGATGATTTTCGGATCGGTTCATAAAAGTTTTAACAGGCTCTATAGCCTTACTTTTGGAGGCTTTAGCCTCAAAAGGACTTTCAGTCCGTTACCTCAACCCACCGCCTTTAGTCGTGTGGTATATTGAGTCTTAATCGTGGGTACTTATAATAAATGACATAATGAGCAAAAAAATCATTTTCTTCCTATCGGTATTTTGCAGCCTGATGATGTTCACCTCGTTAAGAGGTCAGGAGTTTAAGTTGAACGAATCGGGATATTTCCGGAACCAAGGTGTCGAAGTAATGGCTTACGACGATATCTACCCGGAGGGACATCAGGGTGGGGTATCCCTGATCATGCACGGCAACCGGGTGGCTACCAACGGAGATATCCGTCTGGAGGCGACACCGGGTCAATGGCAGCCTGTTCCCAAACAAAACAGGCGAGATGTAGATATGGATGTCAACACCATTACCGCCTATCTGACTTTTCCCGATTCTTCCCGTCATTTGACCGGTTTCAACCCCATGATCTATCCCGATATCGTGTTTAACTATACAGTAACTGTACGTGGTGAAGGCACTGCTGTTGTGGTAACGGTCGATCTGGATCGTCCTGTTCCTGATAAGTTCCTCGGTAAAGTGGGATTCAACCTGGAACTTTTTCCCGGGACACTCTTTGGGAAACCCTGGATGATGGATGGTCAGACAGGGATCTTCCCGCAGCAGCCCAATGGCCCCACCCGGCAGGAACTTTCCAATCATGCCCATCGGGGTGATTTCAACCCCGATGGAAAAGCTTCGGTTGAGCAGTTAAGAGGAACCGGGTACAGTCCCATCATAGCTGATGATATCGTCTCTGAGCCCTACGCCGTGGGAAAGCGATTTACGGTTCGTCCCGATGATCCCTACAACCGGTTCACCATCGAATCGAAGGGTGCTGAATTGAAGCTGTATGACGGACGCATGAACCACAACAACGGTTGGTTCGTTGTCCGCAGCGAGGTGCCTGCCGGCAAGACCAAAGGCGCCATTGAGTGGGTGATCACCCCCAACGTGGTGGATGATTGGCTCTACCGGCCTGTGATTCAGACATCACAGATAGGATATCATCCCGATCAGCCGAAAGTTGCCGTGGTTGAACTGGACAACAGGGATACAAAGCGTCTGCAGCCGGTGCTGTACCGGATTACGGAGGAGGACACGAAAGAGGTAACGGCCAAACATGGGACTGAGTGGGGCAAATTTTTGCGATACAACTACCTCAAATTCGATTTCTCAGAGGTGAAGGAGGAAGGCCTCTACCAGGTGGGCTACGGTGATTCCCGGTCATCGGTTTTCCGCATTGCGAATGATGTGTATGATCGCGGTATCTGGCAACCTGTTTTGGAGTATTTCCTTCCCGTACAGATGTGCCACGTGCGGGTCAATGAGAAGTATCGGGTATGGCATGATTTCTGTCATATGGACGATGCACGGATGGCCCCTGTTGATTTCAATCACATCGATGGGTATGTGCAGGGCGAGTCAACCCTCACCAGGTTCAACCCCGGCGATGTGGTTCCTGGATTGAATATCGGTGGCTGGCACGATGCAGGTGATTTCGACCTACGCGTGGAATCACAGGCGGGTGAGACCTATATCCTGGCACTGGCCTATGAATCGTTTGGCAAGGATTACGACGCCACCTCCATCGATCAGAATTCCCGGGTGGTTGAGATCCATCAGCCGGACGGTAAGCCGGACATGCTTCAGCAAATTGAGAATGGTGCATTAACCGTGGTCGGTGGATACAGCGCATTGGGCAGATTGTATCGTGGCATTATTTGCAACAATCTGCGTCAATACGTGATGCTGGGCGATGCAGGTGCGATGACCGATAATAATTTGGGGAACGGGGATGATCGCTGGGTCTTCACCGAGAACAATCCCAATCGTGAACTGACCACAGCTGCTCATCTGGCCGCAGCTTCGCGTGTGTTGAAAGGTTTTAACGACACGTTGAGCGTGCAGGCCCTCGATGTTGCCCGTGAACTATATGATATAACCGGTGAAACGAAATTTTCAAAATCAGCCAAAGTTCACGCTGCCGTGGAACTCTATCTCACAACAGGTGAAGATCAATACAAAAACTACCTGCTTCAGGAGACTGCGTTCATCACCCAACATATTGATCGGGTAGGTTGGTTCCTGGGTCGAGCCGAGAAAAAGATGAACAATGCACGGTTCACCAGATCTGTGCGGGAAGCCTTGCTGGGTTTTCGCCATCAGCTTGACAAACAGGGTGCTGAAACACCCTATGGGGTACCTTATCGTCCCAATATCTGGGGTGCCGGGTGGGATATCCAGCGATTTGGTTACAACCATTATTTCCTGCACACCGCTTATCCTGACATATTCGGCCCTGAGTACGTGTACAATGCCTTGAACTTCATTCTCGGATGTCACCCCGGTTCCAATACCGCATCTTTTGCTTCCGGCGTAGGCGCTGAATCGGTCACGGTGGGTTATGGCCTCAATCGGGCGGACTGGTCTTACATCCCCGGAGGAGTTGTTTCCGGTACCGCATTGATTCGTCCCGATTTTCCTGAGCTGCTCAAATTTCCATTCCTCTGGCAACAGGTTGAGTATGTGATGGGCGGCGGATCTTCTCACTACATGTTTCTGGTGTTGGCAGCACAACAACTGTTATCCGACCGGTAATGAGACGTTCCATTTTTATCCTTTTCCTGATGATGGCTCTGCATCTGTCCTATTCGGCAGCTGTCAGGGCGCAACGCAGCACTGAGCAAGTATTGGTTGAAGAAGTCCTTCGTGATTTACAGGGGAATATACTTCCATTCTGGGTCAAATATTCACCTGATCCCAAGGGAGGCTTCTATGGCACCATTGTTACCGGAAATTAGAAATACAGTAAAAATGGAAATCCAGTACAGTGAAAACGGTAACAAGACTACAGCGATAATGGTAACAATAGTGCAGTAAAAACGGTAACAATTGTATTTTGAGATATAATTTCGACCTTTAAG
>CAKMJT010000010.1 GCA_927407015.1 uncultured Proteiniphilum sp.
GGCGTTCCAATATCGCCAGGAATTCTTCTTTGCTTACAGGCTTCATAAAAATTACGTTTGCCGGCAAAGATCAACAAAAAACTCTTGCCCTAAAAGGGGTATTTTATCGGGGGCTTACAATAGTTTAACGGTAACAATGAATAAGGTACGAAATGCTGTTTAAAGAAATTCAATGCATCAAAATTATCCTTCGGTAATTCAAAATTTGGCTGTGTTGCTGTTGATATGATTGCATAGCTTCCAAATTTCCCACAGAAACGGTTCAAGTATGCAACAAAAAAACCATATAGGCGGGGTGGCAATGCTTGAATTTCATCCAATAAGAAAATGCAATTTGAAAAGTTGGGAAGCTTAAGTAATTCGGCATTCCGATTACTCAATAGGGTTTCAAAAAAACGGACAAATGTTGTGATGATGAAAGGGTAGGCAAATGTATTATCTCTGAATTCAAGGATACTTGCTTCCTGTATCATTTCTTCTGATGGATTATCATCCAATTCTTCCTGGATTTTCTCGAATCTGTGATTTTCCGATTTTGAATCAATTCGTTGAATGAAATCTTCATGACCTTTAAATATCTTCAGAACTTCGGTTTCCACTTGTTCCGTAATCGAAAGAAACGGTAATGCGTAAATAATTCGTTTGTCACCTTTGATTTTTATTATTTCAGAAGCCAAAGAAAGAAGCATTAATGTTTTTCCAGAACCTGTTGGAGCTGTAAGTTCAAAAACTTGTTTGTTATGTTTCAATCCTTCGTTGATATTCCTTATCGCATTTCCCCTGATTTCAGTTCTCAATTTATTGAGCTCTGTATCCTGCTTAAGTTGACTCAAATAGGAGTCTAATTGTAAACCAAAACAGGAAGAAAATGATTGAACAGCTGCTTTTTGATCTTCGATAATGTTCTCAATATTCCCGGCATCAGCTTTATCTGCATAGAGCACACTTGCAAAGGTAAATTGATAATCAATGAAGAAATCCAATGCAGATTTATTCTTGTCTCCGTTGAAAATAAACTTCTCCGTATAGCCTTGCTTTATTCTGGGATTCAATAAAAGTTCCCGAAAATCATCAATCTGAATAAAATGATTAACAAAATTATAAAATGGTAACTCTTGCTCTTTCTCCAAAAATTTAAACAACGCATAATTTTCATCCTTCGATAAAATACTTGCACCTGAACCATTGTAGTCGGCAGGTGAAAAGTCGGGTAAATTGCCGTGGTGCTTTGCTATAATCACAGACAAGGCAATAATATCATTTTGTGTTAATTCGTTTACATCAAGGAATTGTTTAAGAGCATCCGCATTTTTCTTATTGCAACAAAAAACACAAAAGAAAACATAAGCTGACAAATAGGCATGATTAGCATATCCACAAGCAGCTTTTTGTGTGTCAAGTTTATCCTGAAAATTCGGATTTATTTTTCCCAAATCATGAAAAATAGCTACCAACTCCGCAAAACGGGAGTTGGTCAGCTTTTTCGTATTATCTATCACGCCCTGAACATGCTTTAACAACAACTTATCAGGGTGTGATTTTAGCAATGTTATATCAGACACCATTTTTCAGTACCTTTTGATGAATGATATTCGAAGTACACTCCTTCAACTTGAATTGAATGAGGGTAATCAGGATAAATCACATTTTTATACTTTTCCGGAAGATTCCAAAAATCATCTGTTTGGTAGGTTGGTATCCTGTCAAAACCAACTCGAAAACCACCTATAATATCCTTTGGAGAATGTTCTCCAGAAAGCACAAAGCCTTTAGTTTCAAACATTCCGTTTTCCATTGCGGAAAAATCGCCCTCCGATTCCCATTTCAAATCTGCAGGACAATTATGCCACCCCAAAACAGGTGGATAAACTGCCTTTTCTTCTTTAATTGAAAGTTGAAATTCATCAAAAATGGAAATAGACCTTTCATTATTCAATGCAATCGAAACCAAGAATTTGGGGTCCTTTAAAAACTCAAAATACTTTGGAGTACCATCAGCTGTTGGGTTAATTGCCGTTCTGCTGGTAAAGCCCCACGAAATCTTCTTAACCGGGCTGAGAAGTCGAACTCCATAAAGCAAATCCTCGGAGAGTTGCGGAAATTCCCTTTTCATATCTTCACGTTCAATACCCAAAACGGCTCCAATTAGTCCAATCAGTGCTGTTTTGGTTATCAAATCGTGAGATAACGGATTGTTATTTGTTTCCGGCTTTTTGAAATGCCCCCAATTACCTTCTATGATAAGTTGGAAACCTTTCATTTTGATTCAGTATTATTTTCCGTAAAATGGATTTCTTCAAATTTATTCTTACCAGAGAATATTGTTTTTATAGATTCTATTTCTGTGTAATATTTAATTTTTGAGATTTTTTCTGTATCTGCAACTGATAATAACTTTGAAAAATCAAACTCATAGTCATCCATGCTTCGCAGTTGCTCTCCCTTTTTATCTTCTTTTGGTTTCAATTCAATCAAACGGTCAACTCCATAAATCTTTTTGTTGTTTTGGGAATATTCAATTTCAAGTAAAAGAATTGAATTTTGACCAACTTTACTTCGTGAATGCGAACTTCCATCACCGCTTGTTCCATACCAAAGTCCTTCATACATCAGCTTCAAATCTTCTTCCGTCATTCCTGTTTTTTCAGCAACTTTAGGATTAACCCAACCGTGAATCTGTACCAAAGAATAGGGAACTAAAGTTGTGGTGCCAATTGCTCCCTGTTTATTTTCAGCACTTGATGTAAACACGGAAGTGTTCTGATGCATTCGAAGAATAACTTCATTAAATGAAGGATTCAATAACGAAAATTGTACAGGACCTGTAAGATTTACCGCATCACCTTTCCCTGTTGCAATGCCACCAAAAAGTTTTACGTCAATACATTTTCCCATAACAAAAAGAGCAGGACTGAATTGCTTCTTTTGCTCTTTGGATAGTTTCTCTTCAGCTTCAATTTCAGCCTTGAATTTAATCTGAAGCGATTTAATTCTTGAAGCGGAGCCAGATTCATTTCCTTCTGCATAACTTTTATCATTAACAACATAAATGTCGTGACCTCTCTCATTGAGATAGTCTCTCACATATCTTTTCATACGAACATCGCTTACCAAAATCTTTTTGGTTTCCTCATCGTAGCGTTGTTCACCGGTAAAAGGATCCCCATTTGGAATGTTATACGACGTTTCGTACAAAAATAAAATTTCTGATTTTTTTAATTGATTCGCCATTGTCGTAAGTTTTTTAAAGTTGTTGATTTTTAGTAGTATTTGTTTCATCGGAGATTGCTCCCCCCTTCTTGGGTATGGGTCTGAAATAGTTTTCAAAAAAACCAAAAGCACATTCCTCTGTATCGTACCTCGATTTGAATTCTTTTAACTTTTGTGCTAAATCGTACGACGTTTGGAAGGTAAATTTTGCCTTATCGTGCATGATCAGTTTTTGTTCGATTTCATTTTTAAGTTTAATGAAATCGGACAGAGTTCCAATTCTTCGGGTAAGGTTACCCACATAATTCTTTTCAAAAGAATTAATTTCCTGACTCAGGTTCTTTGCCATCCCTCCCAACAAGAACCCGATTTGATAACTTTCTGATGATGTAATGTCCATAAATCTATCGTTTTTAGTGTTTTGCATTTTTAAAAGAAACTTTAAATCGTACTTTAAGAAATTAAACATGGAATCACCAGCCCTTATACTGTATTCTACATTTTGTATGAAAGCTGGTAAAAGTGTATCGTCTTGATAATAATTTTCAGTATAAATTAAGGGTAATACTTTCAAAAGATGTGATTGATACTTAGGATTAGGCTTAAATGAAACTTTACCTGTTTTTGAATCAAATTGTGGGTTACCCAAAATCTCCCTAAAAGAATCATTGATATTTATCGGGAATAGCTCTTTTTCAGTTTTATAGAAGCTCTTTCGTTCTTCACTAATTTCTTGAGATATATGACGTATTCTTTCCCGTATCAAGCGGAGGTTACTCTTTTCGATACCAGATAATTCTATTAAATCAAAATCCGGAGATGATAAGCCACCTTTTTTACAAAAAATCAAATCAAAAGATGTAATATTCTTTTCATCATCTGAAAAAAAATCAAAAATTGGATCAACCAACTTCTTATTGCTATCCTTATTTTTTGCAAGGATCCTTGCTTCATCCCGTTTCTCCAAAAAATCATCGTAATCTTTTGCAGTAAGATATTCTCCACGTGGTAAAATGATAAGCTTCATATTTGTGCCTGAAATTAGTTTTCCTTTACTCGAATAATCGATGGCATAAAACAAATCTTGCAAACTGTCTGTTTGGAAATTTCTTGACTTATACTTATTTGAATCATCAAAAGAAGGAAATTGAATGTCGTTTTTTTTATCGCCGGAACAGAGCGTTTTATATAATGTCTTCTTAAGAACTAAACCATTAGACGTATTATCTACGAATTCAGAAAGAATTTTAGTGTTCAATAGTTCCATAGCTTTTTCATACTTATACCAATGCTTTTTTTCTGGGAAATCAAAATGGATAAACAAGGATGAGTTATTTAAATCAAAAATTTTACTTTTTTGGGTTTCATTACATTCAGATAATTCAGAAGGTAATCCGACTTTCTCTAAATTTGATTTAGACGTATTTTTAAATATTTGATCAATAGTCCTTAAATACAATTCTTCTTCGTTGTCTAGTAAACTTACAAGTGGTGTGGAATCAGATCTAATTTCTAAAAAAATTGAAATTGCCGGGATATATTTTAAAATCCTTTCGACTTTTTGAATGTTCTTTTCTAACTGTTCATGAAATTGCTGAATGACTGATAGTGAATCCACATTATTTTTTATAATGTCATTATAACCACTCATTCCACGGAAAAATGAGCTTGGTCTATATGCAGGATTTGGATGGTTTGGATTCGCCAATCTATAATAGCCTCCTTCACCACAATCAATAGAACCATCCCTTTTTATACTCGATTTCTTCTCAAAAAAGATGTCACCAAAAACATATTTTACTAATCCGTCACTATCTGAAGTTTTAAATTTCAAATAGTATAGAGTATCTCTTTGGTTTTCCGGTGTAAATATCATTCCTTCCCAATCGAATGAAAAATTTTCTTTTAAAGGAATGGTAATACATATCGGCCATTCATTAGTCCTTGGATCTCTTGGGCAAGGCTCCACATATTTAAAATATTTTAGACTATTTTCCGAACTGCGAAGAACTTTGCCTATCTGAAGTACAGTCTCTAAACTCATACAATTCTCTTTTATATTAATTTTTTAATTCAAAACCGTAAAAAATCCACATTAATCATTCATAAATCAAAAATTTACCGGTATAAGGCATCATCTAATACTTCTAATACTTCGAGCTTTGAATTTAATTTTTTGGTTTTTCTAATTAATTGCAAAAATTGTTTTAAGGAATTAATCAAACAAATTTTGACTTTAAATCAACGATCTATGTTTAAATTTTAACTTTCTCAACACTAAGTTCAAGCCACCCAAATCCGCTACTGCTCTTTTCACTCACGCCGGCATTCCAGATCATACGGTGTACTTCAACCGGAGCGGAAATCTCAAAATCAAACAAATTACCCACAACTCTCGACTCTTCTTTGCTTCCGGGTTTTATTACAAAACCGGCTCGTTTAAAAGATGTGGTCAGACTCAGTTTTATTTGATCATCAGAAATCTTCACGCTATTGCGGGTATTGGTATATTTCTCATCCAGATGCTTGATTGCAAGCGAATGGAATCTTTCATCGTCGGGAGAGAGATATTGCGGATATTTGTCCTGTTCGGATTGATAACTGACCACCCAGGGAGTAACCAGATGATATTCCATGATTTCAGAGAAATGCGGTTCGGGTAATGCCTCTACCTGCGTCACGGCAAAGTCTATCCCGTTGAATTTGTCGCCCAGATAGAACTCTTGCCGCATAAACAACCCCTTGATAAAGTTTGATGCGGCTTCTGGTACATCAAACGATATCTGAAACTTAATATCGTGCGCATCAATCTCGAAAAGTTTTTTTTCTTTCCAAAGCTTCGGCTTCCCAAAGTCCAGCGGAGAAAAACAAAACAGTTTATACAATTTGGATGCATCCTTTCCATATCCTTTCTCATGAAGAAAGTGTGCAAAATCGTTATCTGCCTGCTTCAGTACTTTGTAAATCCACGCACTGATGTAGTACTGATAATCCATGGGCAACATACGCTGCTTTGTTGTACGGTTTAACGAAAGCCTGAATCTCATGACAACGGATCATTAAATGTCGAACAAAGAAAATAATGGAAACTGACAAGTTGTGTCAAAAAATATTTGTTTTGTTTTATTATGTATTTTTAATTCATAATCATGTGATGGAGGATGCATAAAAAAGATGAGGAACCGATTCTTTTCAACAAAATTGAATAGCTTCTCAAGGCATAATTGTTGTAAATACGATTTGAAGATGGCTGCATCCGATTTAAACGCTAAAGTTATATTTTTTTTAATAACAAAAAAATAAAATTTCAAAATTAACAACCAAAAAGTTAATATGCAAAAAATGACATCGGAAATTGAATTTGAAGTAAGATGTTCCCAACAAAAAAACACCTACCGAACTGAATCGATAAGTGTTTGATTTTCAATGTCGGGGTGGCGGGATTCGAACTCGCGACCCCCTGCTCCCAAAGCAGGTGCGCTAACCGGACTGCGCTACACCCCGAATAAACTGTTTTTATGTTTTCATCTCTTTTGCCGAAAGAAATTGCGGGTTGGCATGGTTCTGCAAAAATAAATTCTGAAAACGTGGATGCAAAAGTACAATTATTTTCCGGGATTTTCAAATCTGGTCAGCTTTTTTTGTTTCAACATCCGTTTCACACAAGAATTATGTACATTTGCACTACTGAAATCAAACCCTAAACAACAGAACTCATTTATGTACAGAAACAGCACGTGCGGCGAACTGCGGTTGGCCGATGCAAACAGGGAGGTGACTTTGGCCGGCTGGGTATCCAAAATACGGAAGATGGGCGGCATGACTTTTATCGATCTGCGCGACCGCTACGGCATCACGCAGCTATCGTTCAACCAGGAGGTGAACCACGACCTTTGCGAACAGGCCAACAGGCTGGGCCGCGAGTGGGTGGTACAGGTGACCGGCACCGTGAAGGAACGCTCCAGCAAGAATACAAACATCCCCACCGGCGACATCGAGATCATCGCCTCCCAACTGACTGTACTAAATGCATCCCAAACACCGCCTTTCACCATCGAGACGGAGACCGACGGCGGCGATGAGCTGCGGATGAAATACCGCTACCTCGACCTGCGCCGTAACGTGGTGCGACAAAACCTGGAATTGCGGCACAGGATGGCGTTCGAGACACGACGCTACCTCAACGAACGGGCTTTCCTGGAGGTGGAGACGCCGGTGCTGATAGGTTCCACGCCCGAGGGTGCACGCGACTTCATTGTCCCCTCGCGCATGAACCAGGGGGAGTTTTATGCCCTGCCTCAGTCGCCCCAGCTCTTCAAACAGCTGCTGATGGTCTCGGGCTTCGACCGTTACTTCCAGATCGTGAAGTGCTTCCGCGACGAGGACCTGCGGGCCGACCGTCAGCCGGAGTTCACACAGATAGACTGCGAGATGTCGTTCGTGCAGCAGGAAGATGTGCTGAATACTTTCGAGGGACTGACGAAGCATCTTTTCAAAACGATCAAGGCGATCGACATCCCCGACTTTCCCCGTATCAGCTATGCCGACGCGATGAAACAGTACGGGTCGGACAAGCCGGATATCCGCTTCGGGATGCAGTTCACGGAGCTCAAGGAGCTGACCACGGGACACGACTTCGCCGTCTTCGATGCGGCTGAATACGTGGGTGCGATCTGTGCCGAAGGATGTGCCGCCTACACCCGCAAGCAGCTGGACGAGCTGACCGACTTCGTGAAACGGCCCCAGATTGGCGCCAAAGGGCTGATCTATGTGCGATATAATGAGGATGGAACGCTCAAATCGTCGGTGGACAAGTTCTATGGCGAGGAGGTGCTGAAAACATGGGCTGCGGCGTGCCACGCCAGACCGGGCGACCTGATCCTGATGCTGGCGGGCGAGACGGAGAAGACACAGAAACAGTTGGGTGAGCTTCGCCTGGAGATGGGCTCACGCCTCGGGCTGAGGGACAAAAATAACTACAAGTGCCTCTGGGTGGTGGACTTCCCCCTGCTGGAGAAAGATGAGGAGCTGAACCGCTTCTTCGCGAAACACCACCCCTTCACCTCTCCCAAACCGGAGGATATTCCCCTGTTGGATACAGACCCGGGCGCCGTGCGGGCCAACGCCTACGACCTGGTGATCAACGGCGTGGAGATTGGCGGCGGATCGATCCGTATCCACGACAGCGCCCTGCAGCAGAAGATGTTCTCGGTGCTCGGCTTCACCGAGGAGAAGGCACAGCAACAGTTCGGCTTCCTGATGAACGCCTTTAAGTATGGCGCCCCACCCCACGGCGGCATCGCCTTCGGACTGGACCGCTTCGTCTCCATCTTCGCCGGGCTCGACAGCATCCGCGATTGCATCGCCTTCCCCAAGAACAACGCGGGACGCGATGTGATGATCAACGCCCCCTCCACCGTGGAGCAGGAGCAGCTCGATGAGCTGGGTATCATGCTCAAACCCGAAAAGAAGGATTGACATCCAGCACAACTGAAACCCTGCGGGGTATGATGCATCAACGAATCACATCTCCGCCGAAACCAAAAAAAGCTGCCCGAAAGCAGCTTTTTTTGATTGATTCATCCCTGTATCAAAGGATGTATCCTTCGCTGTAGGTCTTGTTGAACAGACGGTGACCCGCGGCCTCGGCATCTTCCACGAACTGCTCGGCTGCCGGATCCCACTTCACGGGACGGCCCAGGTCGTAGGCGATGTTACCCAGCGTGCACACCGTGCAGGAACGATGGCCTATCTCCACGGGTACCACCGGGTCGGTCTTTGTCTTCACCGCGTTGATGAAGTTCTCGAGATGCGGTATCTTGGTCTCATAGGCACCTTCTGCGGCTTCTGCCGCGGGAGGCAGCAGGCTGTCGTCGGAAGCGAGGAAATGTTCCCTCGAGATCTCGATCCATCCTTTGTCGCCCCAGAACTTCACTCCCTTGGTCTTCTGCTCGTTGAACGGCTCTTCGGTCATCACGGCTCCACTGGCATACTTGTAGGTGAGGTATTTGGTGTCTTCGAAACCGGCGGGGATGATCTCCACCGGGCCGCTCTCGTCCATACCAAGTCCCCACTGGGCGATGTCGAACATATGGGCACCCCAGTCGGTGGTGAAGCCGCCACCCAGCTCCTTGTACCAGCGCCAGCCGCCCCAGAACTGCTCGTTCTGCTCGGGATCGAGCGAGATGGGTGGGTTCAGCTGCGCATTGTAATGGACGAACTCCGACGGGCCCAGCCACAGCGGCCAGTTCAGGTCGGCAGGCACGGGCTCCTCAGGCAGGTCGTACGGTGTGGGTGGTGCACCCACATAGGCGTTCACCCGCTCGATCTTGCCGATCTTGCCCTCCTGCACCATCTTCACGGCATGCTGGAAGTTGGCATCGGAACGCTGCTGGCTGCCTACACCCAGGATGACGCCATTGTCGCGCACCGCCTTACGGAGCATCTGCCCCTCCTTGATGGTGAAGGTGAGCGGTTTTTCCAGGTAGATGTTTTTCTTTGCCTTCGCTGCCTCGATGGCGATGAAGGCATGCCAGTGGTCCGGCGTGGCGATCACCACCACATCGATATCCTCACGGGCCAGCAGGTCCTTGTAGTTCTCGTACACCTCCACAGCCTCGGGCTGCTCCTCTCCGGCATACTTGTCGTTCACCCGCTTCAGGAAGCGCTCTCTCTTGATGCCATAGACATCGCTGCCGGCCACCACACGCACACCGGCGATACCCAGGTAGCCTCTCAACAGGTACATGGACTGTTGTCCCAGCCCGATAAATCCCAGACGGAGGATGCCGTCATCTGCCTTTGCAGCTCCACCCTTGTTTTGGGTACACGATGCGAGAAACTGCGGGAACATGGCCACGCCTACCGCTCCTACGGCGGCTGTCTTGAAAAACTTTCTTCTTGTTAGTTGATTACTCATGACTTTAGATAATATTGATAAGAAAATAATGGTTCGTTCCTGACTGACTGCAAATATATGCTTTTTTATCTTTTATCGGACTTCTCCGCAGCAAAATAACAAAAAAAAATAGCAGCGCCGTGTCAGACCGGCCCTTCCATCAGCAGGCAGAGGTAGTGGATGGGATCGCCCTGACGGACCACATAGTTGCCCTTGTCCAACGTGCGCACCCCGGTGACGGCACGATAAATCTGGTTAAAAAGAGGAAATGTCACCCATGTTACAATTTATACTGTTTCCAAATAGTACATTTGCAGACAATCCATTTAAAAAAAAACCATTATGGCAACCTACGAAAAAGCAAAAGCGATCGCCCTGGAGGCATCCATCGACTACACTTCCGGCGGGGTGATCAGTAAGCAGGTCACGAAGAACAAGGCTGGGAACATCACCCTCTTCTCCTTCGACAAGGATCAGGGACTCACGGAGCACACCGCCAACTATGACGCATTCGTGCAGATCCTCGACGGCGAGGCGGAGATACTGATCGACGGCATCGCCCACCAGCTGGTGGCAGGCGACTGCATCATCATGCCGGCCAACATCCCGCATGCACTCAGGGCCACTGAGCGTTTCAAGATGCTGCTGACCATGATCAGGGGAGAAGAATAAACCCATCAACCATAACCCATTATGAGCGAAATCATCAAGAACGAAAAGAGACGGCTTACGGCCGTCTCTTTTCTGTTAGGGAAGGATTGTTGTATTACAGATTGGGGTTCACCGTGTTCCACTGGTCGGTGGCAGGGATGATGCCCATGGCGATCACCTCGTCACGCAGTTTCACCAGGTGGCCGTAGCTCTGTTGCAGCTCGGCAATCTCGGCATCGGTACCTTTCACCGCGCCAAAGGAGACACCGTTCTTGTCGAGGGTGGTCTCCATCGCCATCATGATATGCGCAAAGCCCTGGCTGTTCACATAGCAGCCGGCAGGCCAGCGGAAGGATTCACCACCCATGGCGGCACGAATCATCTCCACCGAGGTGTAGGCGGGACTCTGGAAAGAGGAGCGGCCGCGCAGCTTGATGATGGCGGCACCACCCTTGGTGACACGCACCTTCAGGTCAGCCCATGCTTCATTCGTCAGCTTGTCGGTGCCGATCAGGTCGGTCAGCGGCGTGCCGTCCACCTTAGCGGTAGAGGCGAAGACAGCCATCTGCTCACCGTGGCCGCCGTAGGTGCGGGTGCCGGTCACCTTGCTCTGCTCCACACCGAAGTGTTTCGCCAGCTCGCTCTGCAGACGGGTGCTGTCGAGGGCTGCCAGGGTGGTCACCTGTGACGGTTTCAGTCCCGAGTAGATCAGTGCCACCAGGCCGGTGATATCGGCGGGGTTGAAGATGATGGTCAGATGCTGCAGCTCCGGGCAGTAGGCTTTGATGTCCTTACCCAGCTGGGCGGCGATCTCGGCGTTGCCCTTCAGCAGGTCCTCGCGTGTCATCCCGTCCTTGCGGGGTGCACCCCCGGAGGAGATCATGTATTTTGTTCCTGTGAAGGCTTCTTTCACGTCGGTGGAGAAGGTGAAGTTGATGCCGTCGAAACCGCAATGGCGCATCTCTTCCACTACCCCTTCAAGACCTTGGGCAAACGGGTCGTACAGACAGATGTTGGGTGTTAAACGCATCATGGCAGCCGTCTGCGCCATGTTGGAGCCAATCATGCCGGCAGCTCCTACAATTGTTAATTTGTCGTTCGTTAAAAAGCTCATAGTTAGTCGTATTTTGAATGTTGATGATCCTTCTTACACAGGTGATTTTTTCGGACGTCAAATGTACAAAAAGTTATCGTAAACAGCCCCATGCCAAATGATAATAAACGCTAAAGATGACTTTTTACAGGAGGCTCCAGGCCACCGTCAGGCCGGCCATCACGATGGAGACCATACTCATCAGCTTCACCAGGATATTGAGCGACGGGCCGGAGGTGTCCTTGAACGGGTCACCCACCGTATCGCCTACCACGGCAGCCTTGTGCGCCTCACTGCCCTTGCCGCCCAGGTGGCCCTCCTCGATATATTTCTTCGCATTGTCCCAGGCACCGCCCGCGTTGGCCATGAAGATGGCCAGCACGAAGCCGGCACCCAGGCCGCCGGCCAGCAGGCCCATCACGCCGGAGACACCCAGCAGCAGACCTACCAGGATGGGAACGGCAATGGCCAGCAGAGAAGGCAGCAGCATCTCCCGCTGTGCACCCTTGGTGGAGATCTCCACGCACCGCGCATAGTCGGGCGTACCCTCACCGGTGAGGATGCCGCTGATCTCACGGAACTGGCGGCGTACCTCCTCGACCATCTTCTGTGCAGCCCTGCCCACGGCGTTCATCGTCAGCCCGCAGAAGAGAAAGGCCATCATGGAGCCGAGGAAGATGCCGGCCAGCACCTTCGGGTTCATCAGCGTCACCTGGAAATAATTCATGAAATCGACAAAGCTGGCCCTGGCCACCTCCACAGTCTCCCCGTCGGCAAATACCAGGAGGTTGTGACCCAGGCGCAACATGCCGATACGGATCTCCTCCATGTAGGAGGCCATCAGCGCCAGGGCCGTGAGGGCTGCCGAGCCGATGGCAAAGCCCTTGCCGGTGGCGGCGGTGGTATTGCCCAGCGCATCGAGGGCATCGGTGCGCCTGCGCACCTCCGGTTCAAGGCCGCTCATCTCGGCGTTACCGCCCGCGTTATCGGCAATAGGTCCGTAAGCGTCGGTGGCCAGGGTGATGCCCAGCGTGGAGAGCATCCCCACCGCGGCGATGGCGATGCCATAGAGGCCCATGCTCAGGTTCTCAGCCGTCATCATGTTGGCCACATCGAAGCGGATGGCAGCAAGATAAGAGATCAGGATGGCCAGCACGATGGTCACCACGGGGATCACCGTGGAGATAAATCCTGTCCCCATACCGGAGATGATGACGGTGGCGGGACCCGTTTTGGTGCTCTCGGCAATCATCCGGGTAGGCTTGTAGGAGTGGGAAGTGAAATATTCGGTACCCTGCCCGATGATGATGCCGGCCAGCAATCCCGAGATCACGGAGAACGACAGTCCCACCCAGTTCTCAAAACCGAGGAGGTAGAGGATGCCAAAGGTGAAGACGGCGATCAGCAGCGCACTGGCGTTGACACCTCTGTTCAGTGCATCCATCAGCTCTTTCATCGTGGCCTGCTCCTTCGTCTTCACCAGGAAGATGCCGAAAATGGAGAGGAAGACACCGATGGCAGCGATGATCATCGGGGCAAACACCGCATTCTGCTGCATCGAGGGATTCAGCACAAAAGCGGAGGCGCCCAGCGCCGCCGTGGAGAGGATCGAGCCGCAGTACGACTCATACAGGTCGGCACCCATGCCGGCCACATCGCCCACGTTATCACCCACGTTGTCGGCGATGGTAGCAGGATTGCGCGGGTCATCCTCGGGGATGCCCGCCTCTACCTTCCCCACCAGGTCGGCGCCCACATCGGCCGCCTTGGTATAGATACCTCCTCCCACACGGGCAAACAACGCCTGCGTGGAGGCACCCATGCCGAAGGTGAGCATGGTGGTGGTGATCATGATCAGCTTGTGTCCTCCGTCGGCATTATCGATGAAGAAATCCAAAATAAGATACCAGGCCGAGATATCGAGCAGTGCCAGCCCTACAACCACCAGCCCCATCACGGCTCCCGAGCGGAAGGCTATCTGCAGCCCGCTGTTGAGGGAGCGTTGCACGGCGTTGGCCGTCCGCGCCGAGGCGTAGGTGGCCGTTTTCATGCCGAAGAAGCCGGCCAGCCCCGAGAAGAAGCCTCCGGTGAGGAAGGCAAAGGGCACCCAGTTGTTCTGCAGGCCAAAGTAGGCCATCACGGCAAAGAGGAGTGCCAGGATGATAAAGACCACTGTCACCACCTTGTACTGTTGTCTCAGGTACGACATGGCACCTTCACGTACATAACGGGCGATGGTCTGCATCTTTTCAGTGCCTTCGCTCTCTCTCATCATTCTCTTAAAAAAATAGTAGGCGAATAGCAACGCAACTACTGAAGCAAGGGGTACAAGATAAAAGTAATTCACGGGTCGATTGTTTATTGTTATTAATTGGGTCTGTGCGGCCATCCGTATTCGAACCGGCGCCACACTTTTCAGGGTACAAAGATGCAGAAATTATTTAAAAAAATAAAAACAAAGCAGAAAAAAGGAATAAAGAGGCAACTTGTCCCTTTTCTTTTTGATTATCCAAAAATATTCGTAATTTTGTAGGTTAAGCGGGATATTCCCAATTTAATTCGTGTATAATCAGGCATTTTGGATACGCAGGCAAGTGATCATGAACCGTTAATTTGTCAGTACAAGTCAATCTCAATACAGAAACACATCATTGAAAAAAATCCACCTTTAGTCACTAAGTTTTTGAAAATCATGGTAAAAAACTTCTTTTTACAAAGCGATAAAAGTCCAAAAAATATTCAGATTAAAAAGGACATCATCTCCCATTTCATTACCACGGGCAACGATACAATTGCTGAGCTGGCCAGGGAACTTGATCTGAGCGTGCCTACCGTCACTAAATTCATTGCTGAGCTCACCGACCAGGGGCTGATAGCGGAATTCGGCAAGATCCACACCCCCGGGGGAAGACATCCAAATGTCTATGGCTTAAACCCTTCCTCTGCCTATTTTGTGGGGGTGGACATGAGCCGCCATCATCTCAACATCGCCATCATGGATTTCACGGGCAACATCATCGACAACCAGATGGGCATCTCCTACACCTACGAGAACACACCGGAATCGTTCGATCTGTTATGCAGCCACATCCAGAAATTCATTGACAAGACAGGGGATCTCAAACGGAAAATATTCAACATCAACCTGAACATCTCGGGCCGCGTGAACCCCGAATCGGGATACAGCTACAGCAGTTTCTATTTCAGTGAAAGACCTATCAGCGAGACACTGACGAAGAAGCTCAACTACAACGTGGGCATCGATAACGACACGCGCGCCATGGCTTACGGCGAGTACATGAAGGGTGCGGTGGAAGGAGAACAGGATGTCATCTTTGTCAACGTGGGATGGGGTCTCGGTATAGGCATCATCATCGACGGGAAACCCTACTACGGCAAATCGGGTTTCTCGGGCGAGTTCGGCCATTTCCCCATTTTCGAAAACGAGATTCTCTGCCACTGCGGCAAAAAAGGCTGCCTCGAAACCGAAGCTTCCGGCCTGGCCATCCACCGCAAGGTGCTCGACCGGATCGGGAAAGGAGAGAGCACACTGCTCACCGATATGGTGAAAGACATCAACAAACTCACGCTGACCGATATCATCAAGGCAACCAACCTGGAAGACCCGCTCTGCATCGAGATCGTGGAAGAGGTGGGCTACAAACTGGGAAAATACATCGCCGGGCTCATCAACATTTTCAACCCCGAGATGGTGATCATCGGCGGACAGGTGGCTGAGACCGAGGGCTTCATCATGCTGCCCATCCGCAGCTCCGTCAAGAAGTACTCGCTGAACCTGGTCAACAAAGACACCCAGATTATATCGTCGAAGCTGAAAAACAAGACCGGCATCATCGGCGCCTGCATGATCGCGAGAAGCAGGCTGTTTGCCGAGTAAGTGTTAATTTATCACTTATTTCTGCCCTTCGTCATCATTTTTTCCTTTTTTCTCCTATTTTTGCAAAATATTAATTTTGATAAATATGAGAAAAAAACATTTTGAAACACTGCAGATTCATGCGGGACAGGAACCCGATCCGGTAACGGGAGCCAGGGCTGTTCCTATCTATCAGACCACAGCTTACACCTTCAAAAGCGCCGAACATGGCGCTAATCTTTTTGGATTAAAAGAGTTCGGGAATATCTACACCCGTTTACAGAACCCCACGACCGATGTGTTCGAGAAGCGTATGGCAGCCCTGGAAGGGGGCGTTGCTGCCGTGGCCACCTCTTCGGGACAGGCCGCACAGTTTATAGCCATCCACAACCTTGCCGCGGCAGGGGATAACATCGTATCCACCTCGTTCCTCTATGGCGGCACCTATAACCAGTTTAAGGTGGCTTTTGCGCGGATGGGCATCGAAGTGCGTTTTGCCGACGGCGATAATGCGGAGAGTATTGAGTCGCTGATCAACGACAGGACCAAAGCGATCTACCTGGAGACGATCGGTAACCCGGAATACAATATCCCTGATTTCGAAGCCATTGCCTCCATAGCACGCAGGCATGATGTCCCGCTGATCGTGGACAACACCTTCGGCCAGGGTGGCTATCTTTTCAACCCGATTGAATGGGGAGCCAGTGTGGTGGTACATTCCGCCACCAAATGGATTGGCGGCCACGGCACCTCCATGGGCGGCGTGGTGATCGACGGGGGTAACTTCAACTGGGGCAACGGTAAGTACCCCATGTTCAGCGAGCCGTCGGAAGGTTACCACGGCCTTAACTTCTGGGACACGTTCGGCGAAGGGTCTCCCTTCGGGAATATCGCGTTTGCCATCCGCTGCCGCGTGGAGGGATTGCGTGACCTGGGGCCGGTAAACAGTCCGTTTAACTCGTTCCTGCTGCTGCAGGGGCTGGAAACACTGTCACTGCGTGCCGAACGGATCAACGCGAACGCCCTCGAGCTGGCACAATGGCTCGAGAAGCACCCGAAAGTGGAGAAGGTGAATTACCCGGGGCTGGAAAGCAACAAGTATCATACCCTCGCGAAGAAATACCTCAAAAACAACGGCTTTGGCGGTGTGCTCTCCTTCTTCGTGAAAGGTGACGTACAACAGACAGCCATGATCATCGATAACCTCACCCTGATCAGTCACCTGGCCAACGTGGGTGATGCGAAGACACTGATCATCCACCCCGCCAGCACCACACACCAGCAACTGCCGGAAGAAGCACAGCTGGCGGCTGGTGTCTATCCCAACCTGCTTCGTGTGTCGCTCGGTATCGAACACATTGACGATATCAAAGCAGATATGGAAGAGGCATTGTCGAAACTATGACGCTGCTGCGTGAACCAAAAAAGACGATCCTCCCCGGATCGTCTTTTTTTTGTTGTTGTTCCCGCCGTTTATTGAATCACCCGGTCGATTACCTTTTTGACGACCTCATCATTATCGAGTAACGTCCGGAGTTCCTGCCGCAGGTCCACATTGCTCACCTCCAGATCCTCAATGCGCACGCGCTGCCATATTTCTTCCACCCACCGGTTCTGGACCACGCCAAACTCATCGATCGGCTGAAACCAACGCAGGTACATGAAGTTCTCATGCGACAGCTTTATCTGCAGGGGATTGTCTTTCCCCACCTGACTCTTGTTGAAGGAGTGCACGATCGCCTCTGTATACAGATCGCCTTCCAACCGGTAGGTACCATCCACCGTAATGATGGCTCCCTCCTCTGTCGACATGAAATTCATGAACTGACCGTCGGGAAAAACCATCTTAAACATGCCCTGAGGTGTAACCTTATAACCCGATTCGTCGCTGTTATGAATCGCTTTCACCTCCCACAATCCAATGATACGATCTGCCGTTTTTCCGCCCGCACCGTGTTGGGTGATGCCGCAACCGGTGAGAGAGACAAGAAAGCAGATGACCAGTAAAAAACCAACCGAAGCTTTCATACGATTTTTCAATTTTTTCCGTTACGGTGTATGGAACGCGGCTCAATCCTAAACCGGAGAGCGTGTGATTGTCAGTCCCGTTTCATACGATTCACTTCTTGTACATATACCTCCTGCAAGTATAACACATTTTTAGAAATATTGCTGGTTTTTAGGTGCTTTTTTTAAAAGATTTTTTTATCCCGGTTCTATCTCTTCCACCAGGTGCGGGGCACCGATAAAAAGAAAAATAACCATTTGCGCCGGAAGCGATGTATTTAGGCCTATCTTTGCACGGCAGAAATTCATGACGGCCGACAGCGGCCCGGCTGATCTCCCGCGACGGTACTCCGGCGGAAGTGGGGATGAGAAGGACAGGCGTAATTCTTAAATTAACGAAAAAGACAAACCAATCATTGGCTTTTAAGGTGAAAACCTGTAATTTTGCCGACTATTGAAAAATAAGCACTTAGATGAAGAAAGACTTTAAGGAACGGACACCTCAACTGATTGCCATCATTGGCGTGCTGGCCATTGTGCTGGCCATAGTTATCGGCTTCCTCCTGAACAAAAATACACAAATCACGGAGATGCAGGAACAGTACACGGTCGACAAACAGGAGCTGGAGGATGAGTATGAAGCAATCTCCCTGCAATACGAAGGGTTCAAGTTCAGTGTCCGGAACGATTCCCTGTTGTACAAGCTGGAGAACGAACAGGCGAAGGTACTGCGTTTGCAGGAAGAGCTGCGAATGACTAAGGCGACCGACAAGGCGGAGATAAGCCGGTTGAAGGATGAGCTGGCCACGCTGCGCAGGGTGTTACGCTCCTATATCCAGCAGATTGACTCGCTGAACAGGCTGAACGAGGAACTGCGCGCCGAAAACAGGGAAATCTCGCAGCAGTACCAGCAGACCAGCAGAACGCTCAACCAGGTATCGCAGGAGCGGGAGGCGCTGTCAGAGAAGGTCTCGCTGGCTGCCCAGCTGGTGGCCACCAATATCACAGCCAAAGCGGTGAACGACAGGGGACGCGAGCAGACAAGGCTGAGCCGCAGCGCCCAGTTTGTGATTTCGTTCATCATTGCCCGCAACATCACCTCAGAGCCCGGCGAGCGTACCATCTTCGTACGCATCCTGTCACCCGACGGGGCTGTGCTCTCCAAGAGCCCGTCCAACACCTTCCCCTACGAGAACAGGGATATCCGCTACTCCATGAAGCGTATCGTGGAATATGGCGGGGAAGAGATCCCCGTAACCATGTACTGGGATATCGAGGAGTTTCTGATGCCGGGCACCTACAAGGCAGACATCTTCGCCGACGGCCATCATATCGGCTCGCACAGCTTCACCATGCAGGAATAGGCGAAAGTGCATTAAAAAAGGGTGATATCACCTGGTGACTCACCCCCGTTTACAACTCCGCAAGCAGATTAGTTGATTGCTTCCTCCGCCTCGTCGACGGTCTCTTTTACTTCCTCCTTCATATTCTGCCAGCCTCGTTTCAGGTCGGCACTCACCTCGTGGTACTTGTTGTTGATGTCTCTTTTGACCTCTTCCCAGTTATCCTCGGTGCTGTTCTGCAGTTTATCCACTTCTGCCTTGAATTCATCCCTTTCTCTTTCGAGATCGGCGATAGCCCTGTCAGAGGCTGCCTTTGCATCGTCCGACAGCTCACCGGCCTTCGCGGCTGCATCGGTCTTCCACTCGTCAATGCGGCGGTTCATCTCATCCAGCTTTCTGTTGGCTTCGCTCACCGCTTCATTCTTCTCCGTGTAGGTATATCTCGTGAAGTTGGTCACTGTGTCCGTACCGTTGATCTCCACGGTTACCTCCTCTTTGGCCTGTTTACGCTCATTGCATGATGTGAACAGGATCAGGGCTACCAGGCTCACTGCTATCGTTCCTGTTCTCACGGTTAAATTCCTTTTCATCTTTTTTCTTTTTTTATATGATTAAAAATCAATCTTATAACAAAAGAGACCTTATGAATGTTCACGAAATGGCTGTAAAAAAACCGGGGAAGAATCATCTGATCATCTCCAGAAACGCTTTTTCGTCGATAATCCTGACGCCCAGTTTACGGGCTTTCTCCAGCTTGGCCGGTCCCATATTCTCACCGGCGAGGATGTAATCGGTGCTCTTCGATACCGACCCGCTGTTCTTACCCCCGTTTTGCAGGATCAAGGCCTTGTACTCATCGCGTGAGTGCAGCGCGAAGGTGCCGCTGATGACGATGGTCAGCCCCTTCAGCTTGTCGGTCTGCGCAGCCAGCGCATCCTCACTGAGGGTGAACTGCAGCCCGTATTGCTGCAGGCGGTGCACGAAATCCACGAACGCCGGCCGGGCGAAGAAATCGGTCACGCTCTGCGCGATCCGCTCACCGATCTCCTCCACGGCGGTCAGCTGTTCCGGCGACGCCTGTGCCAGCAGATCGATCGCGGGAAAGGCGAGCGAGAGCTTACGGGCGACCGTCTCCCCCACATAACGGATGCCCAGGGCATAGAGCACCCGTTCGTAGGGTACCGTTTTCGATTGCTCAATGCTCGCCAGCAGGTTCCCGGCACTGGTCTCCCCCCACCGGTCGAGCTGCACCAGGTCGCTGAACTGCAGCGTGTAGAGGTCGGCCGCATCGTGGATCAGTCCCTTGTCGTAGAGCAGCGCAATGGTCTCGGGGCCCATGGTGATATCCATCGCCTTACGGGTGACAAAGTGCTCGATGCGTCCCTTGATCTGCGTGGGGCATCCTTCGGTGTTGGGGCAGTACCAGGCCGCCTCATCCTCGTTACGCACCAGCGGTGTGCCGCAGTCCGGGCAGTGTCGGGCAAAAGTAACCTTGTCGCCCGACAGGAAACGGGCTTCCTTATCTACGCCGGTGATCTTGGGGATGATCTCCCCCCCTTTCTCCACAAATACGCTGTCGCCGATATGCAGGTCGAGGGCCCTGATCGCATCCTCATTGTAGAGCGATGCCCGCTTCACGGTGGTGCCGGAGAGGAGCACCGGCTCCAGGTTCGCCACGGGTGTCACCGCCCCTGTACGTCCTACCTGAAACGATACCGATTCGAGACGGGAGACCGCCTGCTCCGCGTTGAATTTATAGGCGATGGACCACCGGGGGAATTTGGAGGTGGAGCCCAGGTTACGCTGCTGTGAGAGTGAGTCGACCTTCAGCACCACCCCGTCGGTGGTGACGGGCAGGTTGCGGCGTTCCGTGTCCCAGTACTTCAGGTAATCGAAGATCTCTTCGAGTGTGCGGCATTTCTTCATCGCCCCGGAGACATGCAGCCCCCATTTCCGTGCCAGGGACATATTGTGGTAGTGACTGTCGGACGGCAACGACTCTCCCGTCATGGAGTAGATGAATGACTCCAGCTTTCGTGCGGCGACAACACGGGAGTCCTGCATCTTCAGGGTGCCCGACGCCGCATTCCGTGGATTGGCGAACAGCGGCTCTTCCTGCTCCGCCCGCTCCCTGTTGAGTGCATCAAAGGAACGCCACGGCAGCAGTATCTCTCCCCTCACCTCCAGGTACGGCGGTATGTCATCGCCTTTCAGCACCAGCGGCACATTGCGGATGGTACGCACGTTATCGGTCACGTCGTCGCCTTTCTTGCCGTCACCTCGTGTCACGGCACGCGCCAGGCGCCCTTTCTCGTAGATGAGGGAGATGGAGGTGCCATCATACTTCAGCTCGCACACGATCTCAAATGGCTCATTCAGGGCTTTCTTCACCCTGTTGTAAAAATCGGTGACCTCTCCCTCGGAGTAGGTGTTTTGCAGTGAGAGCATCGGATAACGGTGCCTTACCTGGGTGAAGTTCTTGTTGATGTCGCTCCCCACGCGTACCGACGGCGAGTTGGGATCGTGATACTCGGGGTGGAGGGCTTCCATTTCCGTCAGCTGTCTCATCAGCCGGTCGAACTCTGTATCGGTGATGGTCGGCTGCGACAGCACGTAGTAGTTGTAGTTATGCTCGTGCAGCTGCCGGCGGAGTGCCTCTATCTGTTGTTGAATCGTGTGCATTGTATGCGGGTTTGATAGAAATAGGTTACTGAAATATCCTCATCCAGGGATAGACGGTTCTCCGCTGCCTCTGCCGGGATAAATTACCGATGGATGCGTTAACTGATAATGTCTGCTGGAAGAACATCCTGCCCCCGGAGAAATGCAGGTTGCAGTTCAGCTGAGCCGATGCATTGCCTGACTCCAGCAGGCGGATATACCACTTGCTTTGCAGGTACGATGCGCCACGCAGGAAAGGGGTGCCCCAGTAGAGATCGCCCCCGTAGGTCGGATAAAAACGCATCCTCGGATCACCCCTGTAGAACGTGTTCCGCGTACCGATACCCATGTATTCGACATCGGCCCTCGCCGTGAATCCTGCGGGGCTATGGCTGAGACCGGCCTTCCTGTCGCGCTCCATGCCGATAAAGAGGCCGGCCGATGCCAGCCCTTTCAGACTGTTGTCCGCCTCATAGGCTACGCCTGCCGATGCCATACCCTGCAGCTGCTCGCTCACGCCATAGACCGGATTACCGGGATAGGTGCCGGCATAATGATAGAGGTAGGATTGAAAATCGCCGAAGAAGATGCCGCGGGTCAGCTTGCCCGAGAAACCGACAAAAAAGCTCTCCCTGGTGACAGGTGTGGCGTAGCCGGTCCAGTCCATCCAGGCATTCAGGAAACTCCCCTCTTTGCCCAGTTGCCAGAAGACACCCTGCATCAGCGGTATGAAATGATTCACGGAATCACTGAAAAAGAAATCGGAATAGTTGGAGAGCACCTCCTCCCGCGGAAAAGCCCCTGCCCGGAAGAGCACTTTGGGCGTTTCATACTGGTAATAGAGGGTCATCTCCACCTTGTCGACCGCTTTTTGCATGCCGGGGATCTTGAGCAGGTCCACACCGCCGTATATCGTGTGTGCGGTATCCCAGGAGATGCCACCCAGCGGTTTCAGCCAGATACCGTTCATCGTCTGGGGATCGATGAAGGATGATGGTTCATACTCCTGGTTATCGAAAAAATAGTCTATCTCCGCCTTCCAGCGGTACTCCTGTGCCTGCAATGCCGCGACGGTGCAAACAACGGCTATCAGACTGTATAATCTGTATCGCATATCACTCACTAATTTACTGATTGAACGATTTGTTGATTTGATCATCACATCATCATATCATCACAAATCATCCGGTAAAGATAAAAATAAATTCATTAAATCTTCCTGTCTTTCCATTTCCCGCTTCGCAGGTAAATGAACGAAAGCATCATCAGGAAGATCCAGTAGACATGTTCGGTGGTCCAGGCGGCTGCTACGGAAGAACGCGTGTAAATGATAATGAACCACATGTAGGTTACGTAGAACAGCAGGGTAATAATCTCGAACGTGAGTGCCGTGCGGGTATTGCCGGTACCCGATACAGCGCTGAACAACACCGAGCCTACACTGAACAGGGGGAGCGAAGAGATCAGCACGTAGAGCGGCAGGACCGTATCGTTGATAAGTGAGGGGTTGTCGGTATATACATGGATCATGGTCCGGGGGAAGGCCGAGACGACGAGAATCACACACCCCATCACCGTCATGCTGAGGAAGGCAATCCTTTTGATGAGAGGGAACACCTCCGCTGTTTTGCCTGCGCCGATGGTGTTGCTCACCAGCGTGCTGGTGGCGGCCCCCACCGCCTGGGAGGGGATAGTGAAAATGGTGTATAAGCTCCGCACGATATTGGTCACCGCCAGCGACCGTTCACCCATGTAGTTCTCTATGAACACGAAAAAAAACAGCCAGGTGACGATGGAGAAAAGATACTGAGCCATCATAAAAACGGAGATATCGAGAATTTTTTTGATGACATGCCACTGGAAACCAATCCTGATGAATCCATACTTCTTCGTGTTCACTGTCTTCCTGGTATAGATAAAGAAAAAGAGGGTAGACGATATTTCCGCGATCACGGAGGCGATAGCTGCACCGGCAATGCCCATTTCCGGCATACCCAGGTTCCCGAAGATAAGCCCGTAATCGAACACCACATTCACCAGTGCCATCACCACGGCATTGACGGTGAGCACCTTCGTGCGGGCGATGCCTATATAAAAGGCACGGAACATGACGTTGGTGAAGGCGAAAAGGATACCGAAGACACGCCATTCGAGGTAGGATGACACGGCATGCGATACATCCTGCGATTCCAGCATGCCGGGAAGCCAGTGGACGGCGCCGAATCGCAACAGGGAGATCAGCAGTACCGACGGTATCAGGAGAAAGATGATACCCTGGATGACGATCTCGCCGATCATGTGGTAATTCCCTTCACCGTTGCGGCGGCCTATCAGTATCTGGCTGCCCATGCTGAAACCAAAGCCCAGCGTGTATAAGGCGATATAGATGATCCCCGCCAGAGCTGAGGCACCCAGCTCCACCTCGCCCACCCGGCCGAGAAAGGCGGTATCGATCACCTGTATCAAGTTTTGCGCCAGCAGGCTTAACAGGATGGGCGTACTTATTTTAACGACTTGTTTGTTGGTATACACCTGTGAATGCTAAAAAACCGTCAATTGCTCCTGCAACCGACGGTTCATGTGATCGTGATCCCCGCTATTTTCTGATCCGGTTTGTACCGGGTTCAAGATGGACAATGGTCGGCTGGTACTCCTTCGCCTCCTCCAGCGGCAGAATGGCATAGCTCATGATGATGATAACATCGCCTTTTTGTACTTTACGGGCAGCGGCCCCATTGAGGCAGATGATCCCCGACCCGCGTTCACCACGGATGATATAGGTTTCGAAACGCTCTCCGTTATTGTTGTTCACCACAGCCACCTTCTCATGAACGAACATGTTGGCGGCATCAATCAGATCCTGATCAATGGTGATACTGCCTTCGTAGTTGAGGTTCGCATCCGTCACCGTCGCCTTGTGTATTTTTGATTTTAATGTTTCTACCCACATAAGTTCTTACTTGTATCTGATATTGTCGATCAACCGTACATCGCCGCAATAGACGGCTATACACCCCACGATATAACCGGAGTGCTGCCAGGAGGAGATAAGCTGCAGGGAGTGACCGTCGACTATTTCAAAATATTCAACAAGCAACCCGGGTACTTTGTTTATCTCCCCGATCACAAAATCGGTGATATGCTGTGGAGTTGACTCACCCGCCAGCAGGGTACTCTCCCGCAGGATACGGTATATTTCCGCGGCGCTTTTTTTCTGTTCTTCCGATAACCGCTGATTACGGCTGCTCAAGGCCAGTCCGCTGGCCTCCCTGACAATAGGCACCCCCACGATCTCCACAGGCAGCTGCAGCTGCTGCACCATCTCTCTCACGATGGCCAGCTGCTGGAAGTCTTTCTCTCCAAAGTATGCCCTGTCCGGCTCCACGATGGTCAACAGCTTGCTCACCACCTGCGCCACACCGTTGAAATGACCGGGCCGGTACTGGCCCTCCATCACCGTATCGAGCAGGCCGAAGTGAAAAACCCGGCGGTCCGGCTCAGGATACATCTCCTCTACCGTGGGTGCAAACACGATATCGGCGCCGATGCTCTCCAGCAGTGCCTGATCCTGCTCAGGCGTACGCGGGTAGTGGTGCAGGTCGTCGGCGTTGTTGAATTGCGTGGGGTTCACGAAGATGCTTACCACACACCGGTCATTCTCCGACACACATTGCTTCACAAGCGCAGCATGCCCCTCGTGAAGGGCTCCCATCGTGGGGACGAAGCCAATGGTCCTCCCTTCCCCGCGAAAGACCTGCAGTGCATCTGCCAAACCGGAAACACTCTGTATGATCTTCATTCGTTTGTATTTTAGACTGCAAAGCAACAAAATATTTGCCATATACAGAAAATTATTTGCATGAACTACCCGGAAAACAGGAGGAAAATTGACTTATCTTATTATAAAACAGCATGTTAAAAAATAGTTGCCTTTTTATTTTGTAGTTATGTGGATTTTTTTTATTATCTTTGTACTCAAATTAAGATAATTAGCTTCATGTCTCAGAAAAAAATTTTGTATATTACTCAGGAGATTTTTCCGTATCTCGACGAAACCACTATTTCGAATACCTCTCGTTTTTTACCACAGGCCATCCAGGAAAAAGGAAAAGAAATACGTGCCTTCATGCCTAAATACGGGAACATCAACGAACGCCGCAATCAGCTTCATGAAGTGATACGTCTTTCGGGCATGAACCTCATCATCGATGATACGGATCATTCCCTCATCATCAAGGTGGCCTCGATACAATCGGCACGCATGCAGGTATATTTCATCGACAACGAGGACTATTTCCAGAACAGGGAGACGCTGGTGGATAAGAACAGCGAAGAATATGAAGACAATGACGAACGCAGCATTTTCTTTATTCGCGGTGTGATGGAGACGATCAAGAAGCTGCGCTGGGTGCCCGATGTGATTCACTGTCACGGATGGTTCAGCGCCCTGGCTCCCCTCTACATCAAGAAAGGATACGGCGATGACCCCTGTTTCAAGAATGCCAAAGTGGTCAGTTCCTTGTACAATGAGACATTCAGTAAGCCGTTTAACCACGGGTTTGCCGATAAGCTCCGCTTCGACGGTATCGGCGATCCGGAAATAGAAAACGTGAAACAACGGGGTGTGATGGATTATCAGAGCCTGATGAAGCTGGCCATTGATTATTCAGACGGCATTATCCAGGGTAGTGAAACAATGGATGCAGAGATCAGGCAATATCTTCTGGAAGGAAAAGTGCCGTTTCTGCCCTACCATGCCGATTTCGGCCAGAACGTGGATGAGATTGACGCCTTCTACGAAAAAATTGACGCCTGATTCATATAAAATAAGGTTCGAAACCCTTTTTTATTTTTCATCGATACACAAATATCTATAAAAATAAGCAGAAAGCATTTCTTCAGCTTTTAAATGACGTTTTTTTTTCAGATATTTGCGGGGTTAAAAACAAATTTTTTGAAACGAATGAAGCTCAAATCATTATACAAGGCGCTTATCATAACCTTTGTCGCTATTCTCACTCTTTCGTGCAACGACACACTCGATCAGGTCGGATTCACTGTGCAGCCCGGCAAAGACCGTCTCACGGTGGGCATGGCCACCCTCAATCTGCAGGCGCGCACCGTTGCGACAGACTCCGTTTATGCCAAAACAAAATATCCTGTGCTGGGTGAATATATTGACCCTGTCTTCGGCTCTATCAAGTCGGAGTACATGGGTGAGTTTTATTTCCCCGAAGGTGCCGGGTTCAGTGAAGGGGCTTCCATCGACTCAGTGAGAGTGGTTGTATCCTATACCACGATGATGGGCGACACGCTGGCTCCCATGGAGTTGTCGGTGTATGAAGTCACCAACTCCCTCAGGGGAGTTGATGATTACACGAATGTCGACCCTGCGGAGTTTGCCGATATGTCGGCACCACTGGGGAGACAGGTATTCACGGGCAAGAACTCCACCTACAGTATCCGGTCAACATCTACGGGTGCCAGCATTAAGGTGTATGATATCAACGTAGCGATGCCGGTTACACTGGGTGAAAAATTACTCGCTGAATACAATAAACCCGGACACGGGCAGATGGTGAACCCTGATACCTTCAGAATGTTCTTCCCCGGCTTGTATTTCACCACCACCTACGGACAGAGTACGATTGTCAATGTAGACATCACCTCACTCAATGTGCATTATCACTACCTGGACAAGGGAGGATCATCCACGGGACAGGATACCATCCGCAACACCGCCTTGAGGCTGAATATCACGCCGGAGGTGACGCAGATCAACCACATCAGGACAAACAATAACCCGTTACTGGTCGGCAATGCCACCCATACTTACGTCAAAAGCCCTGCCGGAGTCAACACGGAGATTACCTTCCCGCTTTCGCAGATGCACGACAGCCTGAAATCTCAGGCGCTGAACCTGGCAAACCTGACGGTATATGCCATGCCCGATGCCATTGAGAATCCCATGGTTAAGGTCAGCCCGCCCGATTACCTGTTGCTGGTGAACCGGGATTCGCTGAGCGGTTTTTTTGAAAACAGAAAACTAAGAGACAACATCACCAGCTTCCTGTCGAATAAGTTCGACGCCACCACCTATTCCTACAAGTTCAACAACATCTCCACGATGATCAATCACTACAACGAGCAATTCAACGGGGAGCCGTATGATCTGGTATATTACCTCATTCCTGTGAGAACAACCTTTGTCTCATCACAGCAGAGTTATTACTCTTCGGGCAGCACGGTGCTGACGGACATCTATAACCAGATGTGGCCCACGGGCGCCATACTTGACAAGCGGGAGGGGAATTTAAAGCTGGAACTGATCTTCAGTAACTTCTAGGAAATCTCCTGTACACTACTATCTGCTTCGCCAGATAATTATTCAGCAGGTGATACACCATTTAAAATTCATAGCTTTCTTCAGGTAATGATATCGTCACTGATAGTGTATTTTTAATCAAACCAACGATGCAGATGAACTGGCGTCTGTTTTTTTTCCTGTCCCTATCCTTGTTGTCAGGTTTCGCAGATCCTTTTACGGAGGATATTAAAGCAGGCATAGATCTGTCACGCCTGATAAGCATCGATTTGACGACAACAGGGAACCTCTTGAATCCCGTTGATCGGATGCCTGGCGTAGTGGATCGACTTTACCGGTTTGGAGAAGTACATGAAGCATCACCCATCCTTACCGACAATACCTTTACTAACCCCCAGACAACTGATCACGGACAAACTTTATTGGTTGCCGGAAAAAAGAAAGCCCATCTGATCAGATCCTTGGTAGCCACACTGGTGATTATCGGGGTGGCCCTGTTACCCAAGGGGATTATGATCTATTACGTCTGGAGAAAATCCCGTACAAGACAGCCGGACGATGGAAAAGACAGACAGGCTGAACCGACGGGAGACATCTATGATGAAGAGATCAGAAACCTCGCGATGAAAAATGATCCCCTTTTTTTAGACCGATTCCGGCATACCTATCCTGAGTTTACCCGGAAGCTTTTACATAAACATCCTACGTTGCTGAAATCGGAATTGTTGCTCTGTGCCATGGTTTTTTTAGATTTCTCCTCCAAGGAGATCGCAGCATATTCGTATCTGCAACACCGATCGGTGCAGACCAAAAAAAGCCGTCTGAGAAAAAAAATGCAACTTCCTTCCACTATCGATTTGTACACGTATATCAGATCGTTTGCCTAAACCCCCTGGCCGTACAATCACCCATCAGTTCAACAGGGTATCTGCCCGTCTGAATCGCTAATTTTTCACATCAACCTCATAATGTGTATAATACCATCCGGTATTGTACCTGTTTTTCCTGTTTTGATGTATGAATTGCAGCAAACTGTCGTATGTATGTTGTATCTGTTTATCGATATATATTGCCGGAAAAAGCGAACTTTGCCCGGTTTTTTTGAAAACATTTCCTTTCCCCTGTTTTATTTTTATCACAACCCATGCCGTTCATCCGGTTTGGCTATATGACGAGGAACCGGAATGACTTAAAAAGACACACTGGAAAAGATAGAAAGATCTTTACTGATCATCGTACGTGTAAAGTAAGCATATCCCCTATGACAGATACCTCATTTTTTGTTGTCGTTCTCCTGGCAGGAATCACACTGGTGGCAGGCGGACTCGGATTGGCATTGCTGATTGCCCCGAAATCGGTCAACTTTCAGAAAGGAGAACCCTACGAGTGTGGACTCCCCACACACGGAACATCGTGGATGCAATTCAAGGTAGGCTATTATTTGTATGCCATCCTTTTTCTGATGTTCGATGTGGAGATCATTTTTTTGTTCCCCTGGGCCACGGTTGTCCGTAGTCTGGGAATCACGGGACTTGTCAGCATTTTACTGTTTATATTAATTCTGAGTCTGGGGCTGGCCTATGCCTGGAAGAAAGGAGTATTGGAATGGAAGTCAAGGATATCAAAATAAAAGCATTCCCTGCCGAAGAGTTCAAGGATAATGAAACCCTTCAGCTATATATCGATGAGTTGAAAAGAGAGGGTGGCAGTGTGATCGTCGGTAAACTCGATCAGCTGGTGAATTGGGGACGTGCCAATTCGCTCTGGCCGCTCGCCTTTGCCACCAGCTGCTGTGGCATTGAGTTCATGGCGGCTGCTTCGGCACATTACGACCTGTCGCGCTTCGGCATGGAGGTCACCCGCAACAGTCCCCGTCAGGCCGATGTGATGGTGGTGGCAGGAACCATCGTGAACAAAATGGCGCCACTGCTCCGCAGGGTGTACGACCAGATGGCGGAACCTAAGTATGTGGTGGCAATGGGTGCCTGCGCCATCTCAGGCGGCCCTTTTGTACACTCCTACAACGTGGTGAATGGGGTGGATCAGCTCGTTCCGGTGGATATCTACATTCCCGGATGCCCTCCACGGCCCGAGTCGTTGTTCTACGGGTTGCTGCAGTTACAACGTAAAGTAAAGGTAGAACGGTTTTTCGGCCATAAACGCATCAAAAGGAATTACCGGCCCGAGACGCTGGTAGATCCGGAAACAGGAGAACGCATTGATCCCCAAATTGATTTCAACACCAAATAATCCGGTAAATGGGAAGACTGCAATGAGAGACATCAGGAAAATGATATTAGTTACAGCACCGGATGCGCTGATAGAAGAAAGACAAAAGCTTACGGTCACGCTCAGGCCGGAGCAGCTCCATCGGGTGATGGAGGAGCTTCGCAGGGATGAAACGATTCCCTACGACTATCTGATCAGCCTCACGGGGATGGACTGGGGAGACACACTGGGCGTGATTTACCAGCTCTCATCCTCTGCCGATCTCACCCGTGAAATCATTGTGATTACATCGACGGCCAACCGCACTGATCCCTTGTTGTATTCCGTTTCTGATCTGTATGAGACCGCTCAGCTGAACGAGCGTGAGGTGTATGCCCTGTTCGGCATCCGCTTTATCAATAACCCGGATATGCGCCGTTTCCTGTTGAACGATCAGTGGAAAGGGTTTCCTTTCCGCAAGGATTACACCCATGATCCTGTTGTAAACCCGGTTACGGTTATCAGCAGCGACATCGTGGACATTGCTCCCCGTATCAGGGAAACAGCCGGGGGTGATCTGGTGGAAGAGAGCGTCGCGATCTTCGATGAGGATGATTATATTATTAACATCGGCCCTCAGCATCCCTCCACCCATGGTGTGATGCATTTCAGGACAACACTCGACGGGGAGATCGTCAAAAAGGTAGATGTGCACAGCGGGTATATTCACCGGGGGATTGAGAAACTGTGCGAAAACATGACTTACCCGCAGATGCTGCATCTGACCGACCGTCTTGATTATTTGTCGGCCAACATCAATCGCCATGCCTTATGTATGTGCATTGAGAAAGCAGCCGATATCGCTGTGCCGGCACGTGCTCAGTATATCCGCACCATCATGGATGAGCTGCAGCGCATCAGCTCCCACCTCCTTGCCTGGGCCGCCCACTGTAACGACCTGGGAGGTACTACCGCCTTTATTTATGGTATGCGCGAGCGGGAACATATCCTCGATATCTTCGACAAGACCTGTGGTGGCCGGCTTATTGTCAACCAAAACGTGGTAGGCGGGGTCATGTTCGACATATATCCCGATTTTCAGAAAGATGTAAAAGCATTCATTCCGTATATGCGCCGGCAGCTGATAGAATACGATCATTTTTTCTCCCACAATGCCATTGCGCTGGGTCGTTTGGTGGATATCGGTCACCTGAGCAGGGAGGATGCCATCAGCTACGGTGTCACCGGTCCCGCCGGCAGGGCATCGGGATGGTCGTGTGATGTGCGCAGATACAAGCCCTACGCGTTATACGACAAGGTGGAATTCAAGGAAATACTACGCACCGACGGGGACTCCTATGCCCGCTATATGAACCGGCTGGACGAAATAGCACAATCGCTTCACATCATTGAGCAACTCATCGATCGCATCCCTCCGGGAGAGGTGTGCACCAAAGTGAAGCCGGTGATCCGTCTGCCCGAGGGTCAGTTCTTTCAGAGTGTGGAGACGGGAAAAGGCGAGTTCGGGGTCTTCATCGAAAGCAGGGGAGAGAAAACCCCTTACCGGGTTAAATTCCGCTCTCCCTCACTCTCAGCCGTATCGGCGATACCACTGATCTGTAAAGGGTCTTTTCTCTCTGATCTCATCGGTATTGCCGGGTCGATGGATTTTGTCATCCCTGACATCGATCGCTGACAGGAATCACCATACAACGGAAATTAAAGCAACTTAAAACGATGCTCATCTATTCACAACCGCTGGAAGTCACACAGATACTTGATACTGTAGACCAATTCTTACGCACCCATCTTTCCCCGGGAATGGTTTCCCTGAGCAAGGGCATCCTCACGGGCCTGCTCCTGCTCGTGGCTTACGCTGTGATCGCGCTGGCCCTTATTTACATCGAACGTAAGGTGGCTGCTTTCTTCCAGGCACGCCTGGGCCCTAACCGTCTGGGTAAGTACGGTGTATTCCAATCGCTGGCCGACATGATCAAGATTTTGATCAAGGAAATTATTCCTATTAATAAAGCAGATCAATTGCTGTTTTTTGCTGCTTCCTTTTTTGTGATCATTGCTTCTTTGCTGGCTTTTGGCGCTATCCCCTTTGGGATGGACCTGCATGCCATCGATTTTAACCTAGGCGTCTTTTACCTGCTGGCGGTCTCGTCGCTGGGCGTTATCGGTATTTTGCTGGCAGGATGGTCGAGCAACAACAAGTATTCCATGATCGGGGCCATGCGCAGCGGTGCCCAGTTTATCAGCTACGAGCTGTCAGCCGGTTTTTCGCTGATGACCATCGTGGTATTAAGCGGTACCCTGCAGTTTTCTGAAATCATCGAGGGACAGCGCTACTGCTGGAACCTGTTCAACGGGCATCTGCCCGCCGTCGTCGCCTTTGTCATCTACCTCATCTCCGGACATGCCGAGACCAATCGTGGGCCTTTCGACCTGCCTGAAGCCGAATCGGAGCTTACGGCGGGATACCACACCGAATATTCCGGGTTGCAATTTGGTTTTTTTTACCTGTCGGAATATCTCAACATGTTCATCGTTGCCGCAGTGGCAACCACGATGTTCCTCGGGGGATGGATGCCTGTGCAGATCAAAGGCTGGGAGGCATTCAATCAGGTGATGTGGGTTATCCCTTCCTGGGCATGGTTTATCGGCAAAGTGGGTGTCATGATATTTCTCAGTTTATGGGTACGGTGGTCTTTCCCGCGTTTGCGCATCGATCTGCTGTTGAACCTGGAATGGAAATACCTGCTACCAATCAATTTGGTGAACCTGCTGGTCATGGTGATCATCGTATTATCGGGATTTACACTGACTGAGCTGTTCCCGGCTTTTTTCGGAAGATAAATCCTACTTTTTCGTCATGCATCACATACAGTAAATTCAAAAAAGAATGAGTTTTTCAAGCTACATACAGGGTATTTTTACAGGACTGAGATCGCTGGCAGGAGGGATGCGCATCACATGGAGAGAATTCCGGACGGCCAAAGTAACGATGGAGTATCCCGAAAACAGAAAAACACTGGCTATTTCAGACCGCTGGCGGTCTGAACTGATCATGCCCCACGATGAACAGAATGAACATGCATGTACCGCCTGCGGTATCTGTATGATAAATTGTCCGAACGACACCATCAATGTGATATCGGCGACAACAGATACCATTGATGGCAAAAAGAAGAAGATACTGGACAAACATCTCTGGGATTATGGAAGTTGTACCTTCTGCAATCTGTGCGTGATAACCTGTCCGTCGGATGCCATCATCTTCAACAACGATTTTGAGGGTGCCGTGTATGACAGGAAGAAGCTTGTGCATCAACTCAATCACGAAGGATCGAAACTACGTGAGAAGAAAGGGGAACCGGTGAAGGTTACCAGGGAAGGAACTACGGATAAAGCAAACAGACAGGAATGACAGAACAAATTATATTTTACATGTTGGCGATAGCCATCACGGTCTTTTCAATCATGGCCGTCACGAGTAAGCTTATTGTACGGTCGGCTACCTACCTGCTGTTTGTTTTACTGGCCACGGCAGGGCTTTATATGTTGCTCGATTATTATTTTTTATTCGCGGTACAGGTGTCTGTCTATGCCGGAGGGATCATGGTGCTCTTTATCATGGCCATCTTTCTCACCCATCGGCCCGGTACAGAGGTACGCACGAAGCACGGCTGGAGAATCGGGTTATCGGTGCTCCTCTCTCTGGCAGGTCTCCTGCTGTGCGGGGATATCATCCTGCACAATGCGGTGCGTCTCTATCAGTTTACCGATGCCGAGACAATCACCATGCAGGAGATGGGCACAGCCATGCTGGGATCGGGAAAAAATCAGTATCTGTTGTCTTTCGAGATGATGAGCGTCCTGCTGCTTGCCTGTATTGTGGGAGCCATACTGATTGCCAGGAAAACGAACGGGAGTGAAAAAGAGACAAAAGAGACAGATCAATGAACACGATGGGAGATTTTTGGGTAGTGAATGCAGGGGCAGCAGTGCCTGTGGTGGCTTATCAGCTGGTGAGCCTGATCCTGTTTTTTGCCGGCATCTATGGCTTCTTAACCCGCCGAAACATCATGATGATGCTCATATCCGTTGAGTTGATACTCAACGCGGCCGACATCAATTTCGCGGTTTTTAACCGCTATCTCTATCCCGGTCAGATGGACGGGATGTTTTTCGCCCTTTTCACCATTGCCATTGCGGCCTGTGAGACAGCTGTTGCCATCGCCATCATCATCAATGTATACCGCAACTTCGGAAATGCGGATGTTGACAATCTCAAAAAGATGAAAGGATAAGCTCATGGAATATACGCTTCTCATACTATTGTTTCCCCTGACCTCTTTCATTGTTTTAGGACTGTTCAGCAACAGGCTGAGCCACAAGGCTGCGGGAATCATCGGAACGGGTGCTCTCCTGGCGATGACGTTGCTCTCCTTTTATGCGGCCTGGGATTATTTTACCACGCCAAAAGCAGAAGGTTTTTATCAAACGCTGATACCGTTTAACACCCCATGGCTGCACATGGGAAGCCACCTGCATATCGATATGGGAATCCTGCTTGATCCGATCTCGGTGATGATGCTTGTGGTGATATCCACCGTTTCGCTGATGGTGCATATCTACAGTCTGGGTTACATGAAAGGGGAAAAAGGATTCCAGCGTTATTACGGGTTCCTCTCTCTCTTTACTTTCTCCATGATGGGATTGGTTTTATCAACCAACATTTTTCAGATGTATATCTTCTGGGAACTGGTGGGCGTTTCTTCTTACCTGCTCATCGGCTTCTATTACACCAGACCCGAAGCTGTGGCCGCATCCAAAAAAGCATTTATTGTGACCCGTTTTGCCGACATGTTTTTTCTAATCGGCATCCTGGTGCTCTCCTACTATACGCAGACGTTTGACTTCGGCACGCTGATGTCGGGAAACGAAACCATTTTCCAACATGCGCTCTCTACCCGTTTTCTGGGAGCATCGGCGCTGGTATGGGCTATGGCATTGATTTTCATTGGAGGAGCCGGCAAGTCGGCCCTGTTCCCGCTGCATATCTGGCTGCCAGATGCCATGGAAGGCCCTACGCCCGTGTCGGCACTGATACATGCTGCGACCATGGTAGTGGCCGGTGTGTATCTGGTGGCACGGCTGTTTCCGATCTATGTGGCATTTACCCCGGAAGTACTGGAAGGAATTGCCTGGGTGGGCGCTTTCACTTCGATGTTCGCGGCGGTCATTGCCATCGTGCAGACCGACATCAAACGGGTATTGGCCTTCTCCACCATTTCCCAGATCGGGTTTATGATGGTGGCGCTGGGCGTGTCGAAGCTCGAAGGGCATGAGGGACTGGGATACATGGCTTCCCTGTTCCACCTGTTCACCCATGCCATGTTCAAGGCGCTCCTCTTTTTGGGCGCGGGCTCCATTATTCATGCCGTTCACAGCAATGAAATGGAGAGGATGGGAGGATTACGCACATATATGCCCGTCACCCACCTGACCTTTCTGGTAGCCTGCCTCTCCATTGCAGGCATACCACCCTTTTCCGGATTCTTCAGCAAGGATGAGATCCTCGCGGCGATCTACGGTTACCATACGGGGCTGGGTATCTGGATGACGGTGGCGGCCGGATTCACTGCTTTTTATATTTTCCGGCTGTACTTTTCCATCTTCTGGGGTAAACAGACGCAATATGCGCACACACCCCATGAATCTCCCCGCTCCATGACCTTTCCCCTGATATTCCTGGCAATACCCACGCTATTGGGCGGTTTCATCCCCTTTGGTCATTTTGTGACGGCCAATCGTTCCGTGTACACGATCCACCCTGACTGGCCGATCATGTTCATCAGCGTTCTTGTTTCCCTGACAGCCATTTTCATTGCCAGGAAGATGTATCAGTATGCCGGGACAAAAACGGGCGAAGCTTCCTCCGGACTGAAAGGGTTTCAGAAGGCTGCCTATCACCGTTTTTATGTGGACGAAGTTTATCTGTTCATCACCAAAAAGATCCTGTTCAATGGCATTGCCCGGGCGTTTGCCTGGTTCGACCACCATGTGGTGGACGGTTCTATCAACGGACTTGCCTCGGTAACAGACTGGGTATCCATCAAAATCAGAGGTTTCCAGTCGGGTGAAATACAATGGTATGCCTATATATTCCTGTTCGGAACGCTGCTGATCACGGCATTGTTCCTGTTTATGTAATGTATGTAAAGAAATCAAACTATGAATTTTTTATCCCTTTTTGTCCTCCTGCCGCTGCTGATGATCCTGACCCTTTTCATGACCAGCAACAGGAAACAGGTGTTGGGGACAATGGTTGCCGGGAGTACGCTGCTGGTTATCCTTTCGGCTTTTCTGGCATACCGGTATATGGCGGCCAGGAGTGACGGGGCAACTGATCCGATGCTCTTCACCGCCTCCCTATCGTGGTTCGAACCGCTCCATATCCGTTATGCGGTGGGCGTCGACGGCGTGTCGGTGGTCATGCTGTGCCTCACCTCGCTGATTGTCTTCACCGGGACCTTCGTTTCATGGAAAATGGCACCGCTCACCAAGGAATTTTTCCTGTGGTATTGCCTGCTGGCCACCGGTGTCTTCGGATTTTTCATTTCCACCGACCTGTTCACCCTCTTTCTCTTCTACGAGACAGCACTGATACCGATGTACCTGCTGATTGGCGTGTGGGGTACCGGCAGAAAAGAATATGCTGCCATGAAGCTGACACTGATGCTGATGGGATCCTCCATGATCCTTCTGGTGGGCATTCTGGGCATCTATTTCAGCTCAGGAGCAACCAGCATGAATATCACCGATCTTGTGCATATATCGATTCCGCTGGAACAGCAATATCTGTTCTTTACCCTTACCTTTTTCGGGTTTGGCGTTTTGGGCGCTCTTTTCCCGTTTCACACCTGGTCCCCCGACGGACATGCGTCGGCACCGACAGCCGTCTCCATGCTTCATGCGGGTGTACTGATGAAGCTGGGCGGGTATGGAAGCTTCCGGGTGGCCATCACACTGATGCCGGAGGCGGCTGAAAAACTCTCTCCCATCTTTCTTGTCCTCACCGCCATCGGGGTGGTGTATGGCGCTTTGGCAGCCATTCGCCAGACCGACCTGAAGTATATCAACGCCTATTCATCGGTAAGCCACTGCAACCTGGTGCTGTTCGCTATCCTGATGCTCACGCAGACAGCGCTCACGGGAGCCGTGTTACAGATGCTTTCCCACGGGTTGATCACCGCCCTTTTCTTTGCATTGATCGGGATGATATACAGTCGCTCGCATACCCGTCTGATCACGGATATGGGGGGGTTGATGAAGATCATGCCTTTCCTGGGTGTCGGTTTTGTGGTTGCCGGATTGTCCAATATCGGTGTGCCCGGGTTTAGCGGATTTGTAGCAGAGATGACCATTTTTGTGGGTGCCTTTGAAAATGATGACCTGTTTCGCCGTATACTCACTGTAGCCGCCGTCACGTCCATCGTGATTGGCGCGGTGTATATCCTGCGCACCATCGGGAAATTCCTTTACGGACCCCTCCAGAATCCGGAGCACGGGAAGCTCGATGATGCCCGCTGGTATGAACGCCTGGCAGTGATTACACTGGTGGCGGCGATCATCTATCTTGGCTCCTTCCCGACAGGGATATCGGCAATGATCAACGACAGCTTCAGCAGTATGTTACAGGTAGCAAGGTGAAGTGCGTGCACCTCCCTGTCTTCCTGAAGCCGGCTGACCGGTATCAGATAGCAGGCAATAGCGCACAGCATAAACAACATTATGATTCATGAGTTATTTCAGTAATTTTGCCACCATGCGCAGCGAGGGTTCGCTGCTGGCATTGATCCTTTTTTTGTTGCTCTTCGATATCCTCGCCGGTAGAAAAGGGAAGAACTATTTTCAACCGGTTGCGATACTCCTGTTTGCCTTGCACACCCTGTTCACACTGATGCCGGCGGAAGCGGGGGAATCTTTCGGCGGCATGGTTCAGTACCATCCCATGATGACGATGGTTAAAACCATGCTGAATATAGCTACGCTGATTATTTTTCTTCAATCCAAACATCACTTCGACGGGCCTGAGCAGAAGTATCAGCAGGGCGAATACTATTTCCTTACATTGAGCACGCTGCTGGGCATGTATCTGATGATCTCCAGCGGCCATTTTCTCCTGTTTTTTATCGGTCTGGAGATGGCTTCTATCCCCCTGGCCGCGCTGGTGGCATTCAACAAACACCATAAAAAATCGGCGGAAGCGGGAGCTAAATTTATCCTCCTCTCCGCCTTCTCTTCGGGCATCCTGCTCTTCGGCATTTCTTACCTGTACGGTACCACAGGCAGTCTGTACTTCTCCGATATACCGTCATTGCTAAGCCACAACCCGTTGCAGATCATGGCTTTTGTGTTCTTTCTCTCCGGCCTGTTCTTTAAAATATCGATTGTGCCGTTTCACCTGTGGACTGCCGATGTATATGAGGGAGCGCCGACCAATGTCACTGCCTATTTATCGGTCGTCTCCAAAAGCTCTGCCGTATTTGTTTTGATGACCCTGCTGTTCAAGGTATTCGGGAATTTTGTTGTTGAATGGCAAACGATGCTCTTTTGGTTGATTATCGTAACCATTACGGTGGGTAACTTATTTGCCCTGCGACAAAAGAATGTCAAACGCTTCCTCGCCTTTTCTTCTATCTCACAGGCAGGGTACATTGCTTTGGGGATCATCAGCGGGTCACCGCTGGGAATGACAACAGTCGTCTATTACCTCTTCGTCTACCTGTTCTCCAACCTGGCTGCATTTGGCGTGATTACCGCCATCGGGAGCAGAACCGGTAAAATGAACATTCCCGATTATAAAGGGCTTTATCAGACCAACCCGAAACTCAGCTTCGTGATGATGATGGCCCTCTTCTCCCTGGCGGGTATCGCCCCCTTTGCCGGATTCATGAGTAAGTTTTTCATCTTTTCGGCAGCCGCGCAACAGGGTTATTACCTGTTGGTCATCATCGCCGTAATCAACACCATCCTCTCCCTGTACTATTATCTGATGGTGGTGAAAGCCATGTTCATCGATCAAAGTGACCATCCGGTACCCGCACTCAGGACCGACTCCTGGAACAGGGCAAGTATGGTCATCTGTACGGCTGCGATTATGTTTGCCGGTATGCTGGGTTTTATCTTCAGCTATCTCGGGGATTACAGTTTTGGCTTATAGGAAAGCAGCACATTGACGGAGAGCAGTACATTGTGTTGAGAGAGGGTAGCGGTTGTCCCGCAGTTCCGTCACGGTGTCTGTTTTTTGGGAAGGCAAAATGGGAATAAATAATGGAATGCCTTGTTGTCAATTTAAAACAACAACCCCTGTTCGTTGACCCTTTTTCTTCCCAGATGCCGGTATGCCAGGTCGGTAACCTCCCTTCCCCGCGGGGTTCGTTTGAGAAACCCTTCTTTGATCAGGAAGGGCTCATATACTTCTTCAATTGTTCCGGGATCATCACCCACGGCTGTAGCGATAGTGGTGATACCTACCGGTCCTCCTTTAAACTTGTCGATGATGGTGAGCAGTATCTTGTTGTCGATCTCATCGAGCCCGTAACGGTCAATATTGAGTGCTTCCAGCGCGTAGGAGGAGATGGCTTTATCGATTTTTCCGTTTCCTTTTACCTGGGCGAAGTCGCGCACACGACGCAGCAGTGCATTGGCTACACGGGGTGTGCCGCGGCTGCGGGAGGCGATCTCTTCGGCGGCATTCCGGTCGCAGGCGATTTTCAGGATGTCGGCAGAACGTAACACGATACCCGTGAGGGTGCCCATATCGTAGTACTCCAAATGCATGTTTATGCCGAAACGTGCCCTCAACGGGCTGGTCAGCAAACCGCTGCGGGTGGTGGCACCGATCAGCGTGAACGGGTTCAGGTCGATCTGGATGGAACGGGCGCTGGGGCCCTTATCGATCAGGATATCAATCCGGTAATCCTCCATGGCACTGTAGAGATACTCCTCGACCACGGGTGAGAGGCGGTGTATCTCATCGATAAACAGCACATCGTTGGGTTCCAGGGAGGTCAGGACGCCGGCCAGGTCACCGGGTTTATCGAGCACAGGGCCCGAACTGACCTTAAAGCCCACGCTCAGTTCATTGGCGATAATATTCGAGAGAGTGGTCTTCCCCAGACCGGGAGGGCCGTGCAGCAGCACATGATCGAGCGATTCGCCGCGCATACGTGCTGCGCTGACAAATATCTTCAGGTTCTCCACGATCTTCTCCTGGCCGCTGAACCCGCCGAATGTCAGGGGACGCAGCGTGTTCTCATATTCGCGCTCTGTCTCAATAAACTGACGGTGGCTGTGTATATCGAAGGTTTCTTCCATCATTCGTTGATGCAAAAGTAACTAATTATTCTGACTTTTGGAAATTGCTTCTGCATTCCTTTTCAATCCGGAGAATTTGGCTCTTTTGACGGCGGAGTGGCGGAAGATGGCGCGGTAGTCCTCCTCGTCCATGCTCCTCAGCTTCTGCAGATCGAGCGCCATGAATGCTTCCGACGGCATCAACTCGGGGGTGCTGTGGGGCCGGGAGTAATGGTTCCAGGGGCATACCTTCTGACAGATGTCGCAGCCGTACAAGTTGTTGTGCAGCAGCGGGACGATATCGGGAGATATCTCACCCCTGTTCTCGATGGTCTGCCAGGAGATACATTTGCGGGCGTTGAGGCGGTATGGCTGCTCTATGGCACCGGTAGGACAGGCGTCGAGGCAGCGACGGCATTTGCCGCAATTTTGGGTGACGGGGCTGTCATAGTCCAGTTCGATATCGATGATCAGCTCACCCAGAAAGAAAAAAGAACCCTTGCCGGGAATAATCAGCAGCGTATTTTTACCGATAAAACCCAGTCCCGCCTGTGTAGCCCAGAATCGTTCCAGCACCGGTGCCGAGTCGGAAAAATACCGTCCGGTGACAGCGGGGACCCTCTCTTTGATCCAGTCGTACAACTGCCGCAGCTTACCGCGCACCACCTCGTGATAGTCCCTACCGTAGGCATAATAGGCAAACTGAGGCACTTCATCGGGCAGTTTGCGGTGCGGATAGTAGTTCAGGGCGACGGAGACCACCGAGCGGGCACCCTCCACCAGCAACCGGGGATCAAGCCTTTTGTCGATGTTGCGCTCCATGTAATCCATCCCGGCATGACCGTTCTCCCGGATCCACTGCATATAACGTGCCTCCTCACCGCTATCGGCGGCACGGCATATGCCGCAGGCATCAAAGCCCAGCGAATGCGCCTGCTGTTTGATCTCCTCGGAAAAAGTCATGGGCCCTTCAATTATCCATCAAACATACAAAAAAAACGTTCAAAAAAAAAACACATCCCGGCGGAACCACAATCTCCTCAACGTGTAAACTCTTGTCGCCAAAAAACGGAAATCTGAATTAAGTTGTGTATTTTTGCGGGAGTAAACCGGTATTTTCAACCTCGGATGACGGAATCAACGTTAAAACAGACAACAACCGTATCACTTTTCTGGAGCTTCATCGATAAATTCGGGCAACAACTGATCAATCTGGGAACGAGCATCGTACTGATGCGGATACTGGATCCTTCCGAATATGGATTGATAGGAGCGCTGGCGGTCTTCATCGCCTTCTCCGGCCTGTTGATAGACAGCGGCTTCACCCGTGCCCTGCTCAACAGGAAGACCATCTCGCCGGAGGAGTACAGCACCGTTTTTTATTTCAACCTGGGCTTCAGCCTGCTCTTGTATATGATTCTCTTTGCCGCGGCACCCCTCATCGCCCGTCTGTTTCATGAACCCCGTTTAGAGCCTGTTTCGCGGTTCCTCTTCCTGGCGCTGGTCATCAATGCCGGGGGAATCATCCAGCAAACACTGCTTACCCGCAGGGCCGACTTCAGGGGGATGACACGGGTGAACCTGGCAGCGCTGCTCATCGCGGCCACCGTGGCCATCGTGATGGCTGTAAAGGGTTACGGGGTGTGGGCGCTGGTGGTACAGACGCTGCTCTATGCCTTTTTCCGCTCCCTGTTCCTATGGCTGTACTCAGGATGGATCCCGCTCAGGGTCTTCAGCCTCCGGTTGCTTCGTTCATTCTCGGGGCTCAGTAATAAGCTGTTGCTGACATCGCTGATCAATGCCGTCTTCAACAACATCTATCCATCCATCATCGCATTTTTCTATCCCAATGCGATGAGACAGGTGGGATATTACAGTCAGGCCAGCAAGTACCAGGAGATACCGTTCGGAATTCTCTCCAACACCTTCCGGTCGGTCTCCATGCTCATCCTTCCGGGCATCAACGATCAGACCGAAAGGTTGAAGCGGGTGGTCAGCAAGATGATGAAATCGCTCGCGTTCCTCTCCTTCCCCATCGGTTTTCTGATGCTGCTCATTGCCGAACCCACATTCACACTCCTCTTCCGGGAAAAGTGGCTGCCGGCCGTCCCCTATTTCCAGGTGCTGACACTGGCAGGTGTGGTGTCACCCTTTGCCTTCGTCCTGAACGAACTGTTTATCGCCCGGGAAAAGGCCAACTACTTCCTGGGTGTGGAGATCATCAGACGTCTGATTCTGGTGCTCCTGATCGCCCTGTTGTTTCGGTACGGCATCATGGGGCTGGCCTTCAGCTGGGTTGCCTACACCTATATCACGCTTTTCATCTCTCTGATTCTGTCGCGGAAGCTGATTCATTATGCGCTGGCAGACTTTGCACGGGACGTTTTGCCTTATGCACTGGCGGCTCTGGCGAGTGTGGCTGCCGCCTACTTCCTCACCCGGCAGATAGAGGAAGATCTCCTCTTCCTGGTGGTGAATCTTGTTTTCACGGGACTCCTCTATCTATTGTTGTGTTATCTGTTTAAGCTGGAGATGACACGGGAAATCAAAGAATGGATATCAACCAAAAGACAGAAAAAGAATGAATAAGCTCATCCAAAAGCTTCGCTACAAGCTTCGTTCACGCAGGAGCGACTATCTGCACCGCAGAAAACTGCATAAGGTGCGGAAGCATATCCTGCACTATTATGCACAAAACCCTCCGGCTGACCGGGAGATAGCAGCGGCGGTGAACTACCTGTCGCAGCACCCGCTGAGCACTTTCTACGGCACTTTCCAGGAAAAATATCCCGCCGGTGAGATCACGGTCTTTTCCGATGCACAGAACGGCTTACCTTACGTGATGGCCGGGAGCAAAAAGCTCTATTTCAAACGTTCACAGAACAAACACACCATCCGTATCCTGTACAACAACCTGCTGATTGAACAGGATCCGGCGTCACCCCATTGCTACAGTGATGACCGCTTCAGGGTTGAAAAAGGAGATGTCCTGGCTGATGTGGGCTGTGCCGAGGGCTTTTTTTCCCTGATGTACATAGAGGAGCTGGAGAGAGTCTATCTTTTTGAACAGGACCGCGAGTGGATTGAAGCCCTGGAAGCCACCTTTGCCCCGTGGAAGGAGAAGGTCACCATCATCCCCCGCTACGTCTCCGACACAAACAGCAGCGACGAGATAACCCTCGATGATTATTTTGGACAGACCGGGGAGAAGCCCTGTTTCTATAAGATTGATGTGGAGGGTGCCGAGGCATCCGTGCTGAGAGGGATGAAAATGATCTTGCTGCAGAAGCCACTGAAAATAGCGCTCTGCACTTATCATCACCAGGATGATTTCACCCTCTTCAGCCGTTTTTTTCAGGAGCATGGTTTTGCGCATCGTGCCAATGATGGTGTGATGATTTTTCAGAACGACCTGGAGAAACTGACTCCGCCCTATTTCCGCAAATGCCTGATCAAAGCCGTCAACCGTCATGACTGAACCCATCCCCCATGCTCCTGCGGTATGCATTATCATTGTCTCATATAACTTTGAGCCCTGGATAAACCACTGCCTTCCCTCGGCCAGGGCCTCCACGCTGCCGGCAACCATCGTGGTTGTGGACAATGCGTCGGGTGACGCCACCTGCCGGATCATCAGGGATGACTATCCGGATGTGCTGCTGATGGAGACAGGGGAGAACCTGGGGTTCGGGAGAGCCAACAACATCGGCATAGACTATGCGATGGCGGAAGAATTCGATTATGTGTTCCTTCTTAACCAGGATGCATGGATAGAGCCCGATACGCTGCGCAATCTGGTGATGGCGGCTGAGGAAAACAGGGAATACGGCATCTTGTCACCTGTTCATCTGAATGGCAGAGGTGATGACACCGACTTCGGCTTTTCGGAATATACGGGGATTCAAAACAGGGAAGAGGCGCAGCAACTGCCTGCTGAGGTAACAGAATATGCGTTTATCAATGCAGCCATGTGGCTGATCCCCCTGGCGGTGCTCAGGGATGTGGGCAGCTTCGCCCCCCTGTTTACCCATTACGGGGAGGACCGCAATCTGGTGCTGCGCATACAGAAACGGGGATACAGGCTGGGACTGGTGAAATCGGCATATGGCTACCACGACAGGGAAGCGCGTCCCGTGAGCCGTGAACAGTATTTCTATGCTGAGTTCGTCTACTTCCTGACCGAGGCGGTGAATCCTTTTTACCGATGGCCAAAGGCGATAGCCTACAGCCTGCTGGCCGCCGTCAAAAAGGCATTGAAGGCCTTCTTCTCGGGCAGGGCTGCTGACGGTAAAGCGTATCTTGGTGTGGCTCTTCGTCTGATCGGGAAGAGTGCATCCATTTGTCGTACCCGCAGAGATACCAGCGTTTAGGCAAAAATGAAATCGAGCTGTTTCCTGTCCAGATTGGCCCTGGCCACCTGTATGGAGACAGGCTGTCCCAGGCGGTATTCCCGCTTTTTACGCCGCCCTACCAATCGGTAGTTTTTTTCGTCCAGCTCATAAAAGTCATCATCCATTTCCCGGATAGGGATCATCCCTTCGCACTTGTTCTCATTGATCTCCACGTATATACCCCATTCTGTGACGCCGGAGACAACACCGTCGTACACTTTCCCGATCTTGTCCGACATAAACTCGACCTGTTTGTATTTGACGGAATCACGCTCAGCGTTGGCAGCCACCTGCTCCATCTGCGAACAATGCTTGCACTCTTCCTCCAGCGGACCCTGCTCCACGCTCTTCCCGCCTTCCAGGTAAAGCTCCAGCAGCCGGTGCACCAACATATCGGGATAGCGGCGGATGGGTGAGGTGAAATGGGTATAATAGTCAAACGCCAGGCCGTAATGTCCTACATTCTTCGTGGAGTAGATGGCTTTGGACATGGTGCGTATCGCAATGGTTTCCACCAGGTTCTCCTCGGGACGGCCCTGCACCTTATCCAGCAGGGCGTTGATGCTTTTGGCCACCTCCACCTTGGTTCCATCCTGTTTGATCTTATGGCCGAAACGAAGGATAAAGGTGTTGAGGGTATCCAGTTTCTCGGGATCGGGCACATCGTGTACCCGATAGATGAATGTCCTGGCTTTCTTGCCCCTGGGCACCCTGCCTACAGTCTCGGCTACCGCCTTGTTTGCCAGCAGCATAAACTCCTCGATGAGGTGATTGGCCTCCTTCGACTCCTTGAAATACACACCCAGGGGCTTGCCTTTCTCGTCGAGATTGAACTTCACCTCATAACGCTCGAAATTGATCGCTCCATTGCTGAAGCGCCGTTCACGCAGCTGTTTGGCCAGATCATTCAGCTGTAGTATCTCCGGGCTGAAATCACCTTTTCCCGTTTCGATGACTGTCTGTGCATCTTCATAGGTCAGACGGCTGTCGGACTTGATGACCGTACGCACAATGCGCGACTTTTTGATCTCCGCCATGTCATTGAGGGTGAAGATGACCGAGAAGCATAACTTCTCTTCCTGGGGACGCAGCGAACAGATCCCGTTACTCAATCTCTCCGGCAGCATGGGGATGGTCCTGTCTACCAGGTAAACGGAGGTGGCACGATTTTCCGCTTCCCGGTCGATCAGGTCTCCCTGTTTCACGTAATGCGTCACATCGGCTATGTGTACCCCCACATCCCACAGTGTGGGTGAAACTTTCTGCAGCGAGAGGGCATCATCAAAATCCTTGGCATCTTTCGGGTCGATGGTGATGGTGAAGACGTTGCGGAAATCCTCCCGCCGGGCTATCTCCTTCTCATCGATCGTCTCGGGTATCAATTCAGCCATCTTCTCCACTTTCTCGGGATACTTGTAGGGCAGGTTGTATTGTGCCAGGATAGCGTGCATCTCGGTATCGTTGTGACCCGGTTTGCCGAGGATATCAATCACTTTCCCAACGGGATTATTTGCCTTTTCGGGCCATTCCACTATCTCCACCACCACCTTATCGCCATGCTTTGCCCCGTTGAGATCTTCCCGGGGGATAAATATATCGTTGGAGAGATACTTGCTGTCCATCACCAGGAAGGCGAAATGCTTCTGGACATCGAGCACTCCCACAAAACGGCTTTGGGTATGCTCCAGGATATCGACGACGGCTCCCTCCGATTCGGCACGCTTGCGCTTGGCCAGCAGTTGTACGCGTACGCGATCGCCATTCATGGCATGCTTGCTGTTGCGTTCGGGAATATAGATGATATTGGCATCATCATCGGGAACAAAGAAATTCTTTCCGTTGCTCCTTCTTTCAAAACGTCCTTCGAGCATCAGTCCGCGGTTGTTGATGCGGTATCTGCCCCGGGAGGTCTCCAGCACCTCTTCCTCGTCGCGGAGCTTGTCCAGCACCTTGATGAGCACACGTCGACCCTCTTCGCCACGCACATCGAGGGCCGCGCCTATCTGTTTATAATTAAATTGTTTATCATTGTTCTGCGTAAGGAAATCGATCACGGAGATAGCAAGGTCTTTCTTTTTCGGTTTTGCCACAGGAGTAGCAGGAATCACTTTTTTGCTCATAATTAACGTAGTTTTTACATAAAACAAATAAACGATGCTTTAGTTAACGCAAAGTAAAAAAAAAAATCGGTCATGCCTGCATTTTTGCGCATGTTTCTATTACCTCCCACCTGAATGACGGATGATCCGGCGGAGTGCTAGTTCTCTTTTCTTTACCGTCAAGGAGAGAAAACAGCCTTTTGTTGAGACCTTTTCCTGAAGTTATCACTATTTTTGCAGAAAGTAAAAAGTAAAGAGTAAAAGATGAAGGAGCAAAAAATCCTTATAACCGGGGCCAGCGGATTTATCGGGAGCACAGTCGTCGACAAGGCGCTGGCACTGGGGTACGAGACATGGGCCGGGATACGCCAAAGCAGCAGTCGTGAGTACCTGCAGGACAGCCGCATCCATTTGATCGATCTGCACTACGCTGATAAAGAGCAATTGAAGGAGCAGCTGCAGGCGTTTGTGCGGGAACATGGCCGTTTCGATCATATCGTACATATTGCCGGCCTGACAAAGACACGCCGCAAAGCGGATTTCGACAGGGTGAACTACGAGCATACACGTCATCTGGCAGATGCACTCACAGAGATCCGGGCCCTGCCCGATACGTTCGTGCTGATCAGCTCCCTGAGTGTAATGGGTCCGTATGACGAGATCAGCTACCAACCCGTGCAGGCCGGCAGGAGCCCTCATCCCGGCACAGACTACGGCAGGAGTAAGCTGAGGGCGGAGAACTATCTGAAAAGCATGGATGGCTTTCCCTACCTCATCCTTCGACCCACAGGCGTTTACGGCCCGCGTGACAGGGACTACCTCATCCTGATGAAAGCGGTGAAAAAAGGGCTGGATGTGGGTGCCGGTTTCAAAAAACAGGTCTTGTCGTTTATCCACAGCGAGGATCTGGCCAACGTGATCTTCATGCTCATCGGGAAGGGGATCCGCAGAAAAGAGTATTTCGTTGCCGACGGCGATTTCTACACCGACAGGGAATTCAACGCCATCGTACAGGAAGCCCTCGGCAGGAAACATGTCGTGCGGCTGAAAATACCCCTTTTTCTGGTCAGGCCTGCGGCATACATCAGCGAGAAAGTGGCAGCCCTCCTGGGAAAAGCCACCACCTTCAACACCGACAAGTATCACATCATGAAGCAGCGTAACTGGGCCTGCAACATCACGCCGCTGCAGGAGGATATCGGCTTTCAACCTGTATGGAGGCTGAGGGAGGGGGTAAAGAACACCGTTGCGTGGTACAAAGCGCAGGGCTGGCTGTGAGCGATAGCCGCAGGGCTACGATTTTCTTCCCTGGGTAACGTGATGTTGTTATTTATTTTGTACTTTTGCGCATGACAAACCCGGGCAAACAAGCAAAAAGTTAACTACTGCCAAAGGGTATGCACACGATACGGAGACAAAAAGCATTATCAGATGAAGATAGCATTGATCGGATATGGTAAGATGGGACATGAGATTGAGCGGATCGCCCTGGAGAGAGGGCATGAGATTGTCTGTACCATCGATATCGATGAAGAAGACAAATTCGGTTCACCCGAATTTCAAAGCGCAGACGTGGCCATAGAGTTCACCTCCCCCAAAAGCGCCCTGATGAATTACCGGCGGGCATTCGCAGCCGGTGTGCCGGTGGTATCGGGGACGACAGGATGGCTGGAGCACCTGGAAGAGGTCAAAGAAGCATGCAGCAGGGACGGGAAAACATTTTTCTACGCTTCCAATTTCAGCCTGGGGGTATACATTTTCTCTGCCCTCAACAACTATCTGGCCAGGATCATGAATCAGTTCCCCGCCTATGATGTGCGCATGGAAGAGACGCACCACATCCATAAGCTGGATGCTCCCAGCGGCACGGCCATCACGCTAGCCGAAGGCATTCTGGAGAAGATAGAGAGAAAAGGGAAATGGGCCCTCAACAAGGGCGACTCACCCGATGAGCTGGAGATCACGGCCTTTCGTGAGGGGGAGGTACCGGGCAGACATACCATCATCTACGAGTCGGACGCCGACCAGATCCGCATCACCCATGACGCCAAAAACCGTACGGGCCTTGCTCTCGGAGCTGTCATTGCAGCGGAGTTTACGAAGGGAAAAAAAGGCTTTCTCGGCATGCAGGATATGCTGGGTATATTATAACAGACTGTTCAAAAAATAAATCGTTATGACATTTCAACAAAGGTTCTCAGGTGCAACACGCCATCAGTGGATATGGTTTATCGTGTGGGTGGCAGTGACGGTATTATTCTCCATATGGGCCGGTTCACCGTGGCTACTGTTTTTTATTGTACTGTTCTTCGATATCTATATTACCAAATACGTTCCCTGGTCGTTCTGGAAAAAATCGAAGAACAATGCGTTCCGCAAGACGATGGAATGGGTGGATGCCATCGTCTTCGCCCTCATAGCCGTTTATTTCATCAACACCTTTTTCTTTCAAAACTACCAGATACCGAGCTCATCGCTCGAGAAATCACTGCTGGTGGGTGATTTCCTGGCCGTCAGCAAGCTGAGTTACGGCCCCCGGGCACCCATCACACCCCTCTCCTTCCCGCTCGCACAACACACGATGCCGGTGGTAGGTGGCAAGTCCTACTTCGAAAAGCCGCAGTGGAAATACCGCCGTCTGAAAGGTTTCGGTAGGGTTCAGCGTAACGACATCGTCGTCTTCAACTTCCCTACAGGTGACACCGTTGCCCTGAACATGCAGGGGGTGGATTTTTATACCCTTTCGAAACACAATCCCAACGGTAGCACCGGTATCCGGTCGGACAAACGATCCTACGGGGAGATTGTCTATCGTCCTGTGGACCGACGGGAGAATTACGTGAAGCGCTGTATCGGCCTCCCCGGTGAAACCATCGAGCTCAGGAACGACAGTGTCTACATTGATGGCACCCTGCAGCCCAATCCCCGTCTGTCACAGCATAACTACATGATTCAAACCGACGGCACGGTGATTTCCGCCGACGTGTTCTCAAGCATGGGGATCAACAAAGCCGATTATTTCACCCAGGACAGTTACGGACAGGTGGTGACACGCTCCCAGGATCTGACAGGCGCCGACAGCCTGAGCCTGGCCCTTTCCGGCCTGCAGCAGCGCGACGGGAATAACGGCAGGATCTACTACAGCATACCCTTAACCGAAGAGATGGTGACGCAACTCAAGGCCAAACCGTTCGTCTGGGATATCATCAAAGAGAAAGAACAACCGGGTATGAGCTATTACTACCCGCTCAACTATGACACGGGATGGACACGCGACATGTTCGGGCCGCTGTGGATCCCGAAAAAGGGAGCAACCATCACTTTCGAGGGTGATATCGCTTACAAGGTGGCGGCCTATGAACGCTGCATCAGGAATTACGAGGGGAACGACTTCGCCTATCGCGATGGGAAAGTATATATCAACGGCCAGCAGGCCGATTCCTACACCTTTCGGTACGATTACTATTTCATGATGGGTGACAACCGGCACAACTCAGCCGACTCACGGGTGTGGGGCTTTGTTCCGGAAGATCACATCGTGGGTAAACCCATCCTGATCTGGTTGTCGCTCGAGAAAGACAAAGGGTGGTTCGAAGGAAAAATACGATGGAAACGGTTGTTCCGCAGTGCGAAAATTCCCGCATGAGAGATACGGAGCATTCGCCGGTGGTGCTGCTGTCGTCGCTCTATCTGGCACCTGTGGAGTATTACAGTAGGCTCCACAGAGCCGGTGATGCCGTGATAGATATCCACGACAACTACCAGAAGCAGTCGTATCGTAACCGGTGCACCATAGCAGGTGCCGCAGGACCACTCTCGCTGAGTGTTCCCGTGGAGAAGCCGGTGACGGCGAAATGCAGGATAAAGGATATCCGCATTGCCGATCACGGCAACTGGCGCCACCTGCACTGGAATGCCATTGTCTCGGCCTACAACTCCACCCCTTTCTTCCCGTATTACGAAGATGATTTCCGCCCTTTCTATGAGCAAAAAGTTGACTTCCTGCTCGATTGGAATGAAATGCTGCGTCAGCTCGTTTGCCGCCTGATCGGTATCGGGACGGCGGTAACCTTTACAACGGAATACCTGGAGAATGTACCGGCACACTGGGCCGATCTGCGTGAGGCCATCCACCCCAAAAAGAAATCGGCATACGACGCAGCTCCCTATTACCAGGTGTTTGCCGGCAAGCACGGCTTCCTTCCCAATCTGAGCATCATCGATCTGCTGTTTAACATGGGAAACGAATCGCGGCTATATTTATGATTTCCTTTTGATCGATTTTTCCTATCTTTGCAGCGTCAAACGCATGTTTTAGCATATCCCCACAGGGATAACCATGCATCACAGATGCGGGGGATGCAGGAAAACGCTAATTTTTCAAACCAGATGCAACAGAAGACCAGAGTCCGTTTTGCACCCAGCCCTACCGGCCCGCTGCATATAGGGGGAGTACGCACAGCCTTATACAACTACCTGTTTGCCCGGCAGCAGGGGGGTGATTTCATCCTGCGTATCGAGGATACCGATTCGGCACGCTTTGTTCCGGGAGCCGAGGAGTACATAGAGGAAACATTCGACTGGCTGGGACTCTCATTCGATGAGAGTCCGGCCGGGGGAGGTAAGTACGGGCCCTATAAACAGTCGCACCGCAAGGAGATCTACAAGGAATATGTGCGGGTGTTGCTGGATCAGGGAGCCGCATATGTCGCCTTCGACACGCCGGAGGAGCTGGAAGCCAGCAGGGCGGCGATCCCTAACTTCCAGTATGATGCATCCACCCGGGAGATGATGCGCAACTCGCTCACGCTGACACGGGAGGAGACGCAGTCGCTGATGGATGAGGGCGCTCAGTACGTGGTGCGCATCAAGATCGATCCGAACAAGGACATCATCGTCAACGACCTGATACGCGGAGAGGTGGTGACCCACTCCTCGGTGCTCGACGACAAGGTGATCTACAAATCAACCGACGAGCTGCCCACCTATCATCTGGCCAACGTAGTAGACGATCACCTGATGGAGATCACACACGTGATCCGCGGGGAGGAATGGCTCCCCTCGGCACCGCTGCATGTATGGCTTTACCAAAGCCTCGGCTGGGAAGAGAGCATGCCTCAGTTCGCGCACCTGCCCCTGCTGCTCAAGCCGGAAGGGAACGGCAAGCTGAGCAAACGCGATGGTGACCGTCTCGGCTTCCCTGTTTTCCCGCTGGAATGGAGGGACCCGGTAACGGGTGATCTCTCGTCGGGATACCGCGAGAGCGGTTATCTGCCGGAGGCGGTAATCAATTTCCTCGCTTTTCTGGGATGGAACCCGGGAACGGAGCAGGAGATCTTCTCCCTCGACGAGCTTGTCGGGGCGTTCTCCTTTGAGCGATGCAGCAAGAGCGGCGCTAAATTCGACGTGGAAAAGGCCAAATGGTATAACCACCAATATATCCTCCACACCCCCGATGCTGTGCTGGCAGGCCTGTTCACCCCGCTACTGCAGGAAAAAGGGGTGAACGCACCACCGGAAAAGGTGACGAAGGTGGTGGGGCTGGTGAAGGAACGGGTTCACTTTGTGAGTGAGCTATGGGATCAATCCTTCTTTTTCTTCACTGCACCGACGGTCTACGACGAGAAGACCATTCGTAAACGATGGAAAAAGGAGACCCCCGCACAGATGAAGAGGCTGATCCAACTGATCCGTGAGATGGACGACTTTTCGGCAGAAACACAGGAAAAGACCGTGATGGGGTGGATTCAGGATAACCAGCTGCATACCGGCAACATCATGAATGCATATCGTCTGGCCATCGTGGGTGAAGGCAAGGGACCCCATATGTTTCACATCACGGAAGTGATCGGCAGGGAAGAGACCATCGCCAGGTTGCAGCGTGCCACAGACCTTATACCCGTTCCCGAAGATGTATAACCTGTCCATCGTCCTGCTGGCGTTTATCTCGCGCCTGGCGGCTCCTTTTCGAAAGAAGCTGAGGCTGATGACGCATGGGCAGAAAGAGACCTATCGCATCCTGAAAGAGAAAATCGACCGGCAGGCCAGCTATATATGGTTTCATGCTGCCTCACTGGGTGAATTTGAGCAGGCCCGCCCGCTGATCGAATCGGTGAAAAGAGAACATCCGGCATACAAGATCCTGCTCACCTTTTTCTCACCTTCGGGGTACGAGGTACGTAAAGACTATCCGCTGGCCGATATCGTATGCTATCTGCCTTTCGACACTAAAGACAGGGTGAGACGATTTCTCGATCTGGCCAATCCCCATATCGCCATCTTCATCAAGTATGAGTTTTGGTATAATTATATCCACGAAAGCTATCTCCGTCACATCCCCGTCTATCTTGTTTCGGCCGTTTTCCGGCCCAATCAGCCATTCTTCAAAAAATACCGTAGCAGCTACGGGAAGATGCTTGGGCTCTATACCCATTTTTTCGTGCAGGACGAAGCATCAGCCATCCTGTTGCAAGATCACGGCATTCGGCAGGTGACCGTGGCCGGTGATACCCGTATCGACAGGGTCATAGCGATTCAACAGGAGGCAAAGCCACTGCCCTTGATCGAGAGATTTGCGGGACCGGGAGACCTCGTGTTTGTTGCCGGCAGCTCCTGGACTCCCGATGAAGAACTATTCATCGACTATTTCAACAGGAACAGCGGGATGAAACTGATTGTGGCTCCGCATGAGATCCATGAATCGCATCTCGCTGAGATTGAGAAAAAGCTGAAGCGTCCTCACCTGCGTTATTCACGTGCTACGGAGGATAATGCAGCTGCGCAGGACTGCCTGATCATAGACAGCTTCGGGTTGCTCTCTTCGATATATCGTTATGGGCACATCGGCTATATCGGCGGTGGTTTTGGTGCGGGGATCCACAATCTGCCCGAAGCGGCAGTATACGGTATTCCCGTTTTATTCGGACCCCGTTACGCCAAATTCCGTGAAGCCGGCGGATTGATCAGTGCCGGTGGCGGATATTCCGTACAGAACAAAACGGAGTTCAATAAACAGATGGATATCTTCATGGAGAATCCGGCAGAAAGGGTCACGGCAGGAGAAAAAGCGAAACAGTTCATTTCCGGCAATGCGGGTGCAACAGCTACAATCATGCAACATCTGCCGCTGTAACAGCAGGTGCCGGCTTCGGGTACTGAAAGATTTGAGGAACAATTCATTCGTTTGGTTGTTGTATTATATTGGTACAAAGTAAAAACGGGGAGGAATGAACGCATCATCATCAACAAGAAAGAAAATAAGAATCAGGACAAAAGTATTTGTCCCCCTGGTTTTTATTGCAGCGGTACTTCTCATCACCTATATCTTCCCCCGTCAGGGAAGCTTCAAGTACTCCTTCAACGAGGGGAGGCCCTGGCAGTACGGGCTGCTCACGGCCCCTTTCGATTTTCCTATCTATAAACCTGCCGATCAGCTGAAAGCGGAACAGGACAGTATTCTGGCCTTTTACGAACCCTATTTCAAGATTGACGAAACGATACAGAAGAACGCCCTCGCTGATTTCGATGCGGATGTCAACCTGAACGAAAAGCTGTTGGCACTGCCTCCCGCCTACAAAATATATATCCGAAGCAAGCTCAATGAGATCTACGAGAACGGGATCATGCGGTCGGCAGATCACGATCGCCTGAAAGAATCTGAGACCGGATCGTTGCGCATCAAAACAGGGAACGTGGCCGAATCGAGAAAGGCGGAAACATTTTACACGATACGCTCGGCATACGAAAAAGTGATAAATGACGTGCCTGAGGGTATTGACGCCAGCCTGCTGCAATCGGCCGATATCAACGAATACATCCGGGAGAATGTCATTTATGATGCCGAGACATCAGAAAAGGCGCAGAACGAATTCATCCAGCAGGTAGACATCAGCCGTGGCATGGTGCAACAGGGCCAGCGTATTATTGATCAGGGAGAAATTGTGGATGCAAGAACCTATAATATCCTCTCATCGCTGAAGCAGGTGACGGAGGAACGCAGCGGAGGCACCACCCGAAACAGCTGGATGGTCTTCGGGCAGCTTTTGCTCATACTCCTCATGTTCAGCTCCTTTTATATGTATCTGTTGTATTTCCGGCCGACGGAGTTCCGCAACCGCAAGCATGTGGTTTTCATGGTGCTGCTCATTGTCATCTTTCTCTTGCTGACCGCTGTCACAGTCCGGTTCGACCTTTTCAGCGTTTACATCATCCCCTATGCCATTGTGACCATTCTCATACGTACCTTCATCGACTCCCGAACCGCCCTGTTTGCCAGTCTCATCACCATCATCCTGAGCTCGCTGATGGTATCATTCCCTTTCGAGTTTATCGTGGCTCAGATTGCGGTGGCCATGGTATCCATATTCATGCTGAAAGAGTTGTCGGAGCGCTCTCAGCTGATAAGAAGCTCTTTCTTTATTCTTCTCACCTATATATTGGTTTATATCGGATTGGTGATGTATCAGGAGGGAAATGTGAAAGAAATCAACTGGCTGATGCTGCTCTATTTCCTGATCAACTTTATATTCATCATGTTCTCCTACTCACTGGTCTACCTGGTGGAACGATCGTTCAGCTTCATCTCCGGGGTGACGCTGGTGGAGCTGTCCAATATCAACAAGCCCTTACTGAAAGAACTCTCGGAAAAGGCCCCCGGCACGTTCCAGCACTCTCTTCAGGTATCTAACCTGGGCATGGCGGCAGCGGCGAAGCTGGGAGCCAATGCCTCATTGATAAGAACAGGCGCCCTGTATCACGATGTAGGGAAGATGATCAATCCCGCATTCTTTACCGAGAATCAGACACCGGGCATGAATCCGCATGCAGGCCTTCCTTTCGAGGAGAGCGCACGCATCATCATCAACCATGTGAAAGACGGAGTGAAGATTGCACAGAAGCACAACGTGCCGCAGCAGATCATTGATTTTATTGAGACGCACCACGGAACGAGTATGCCGAAGTATTTTTACATCTCATGGAAAAATGCAAACCCCGACAAAGAGGTGAACGAGGCGGATTTCCGTTATCCCGGGCCTAATCCATTCACCAAGGAAACAGCGATCATGATGATGGCCGATGCGGTGGAAGCCTCATCGCGCAGTTTACCGGAGTATACGGAGCAGTCGCTCCGTACCCTTGTCGACAAGATTATCGACGCCCGGTTAAACGAAGGATACTTCCGGCTGGCTCCCATCACCTTCCGGGATATTCAGACCGTCAAGGATGTGTTTGTGGATAAACTGCAAACGATGTATCATTCTCGTATTGCCTATCCAGAACCGAGAAAGCCGGAAAAGCTGCCGCCTCAGCCAACCGCCGAATCGCTGACGGCAGACTTTGGAACGGATAGTTCCGAATGAACAACGGTCACTTCTGCAGGGATCATTCCCACTCAATCGTTGCGGGTGGTTTGGAAGAGATATCGTAAACAACCCGATTGACCCCTTTTACTTTATTGATGATCTCATTCGACACTTTCGCCAGAAACTCGTAAGGCAGATGAGCCCAGTCGGCGGTCATGGCATCGGTAGAGGTCACTGCACGCAGTGCGATCGTGTTCTCGTAGGTACGTTCATCACCCATCACACCGACCGATTGAACGGGCAACAGGATGGCTCCCGCCTGCCACACCTTCTCATAAAGACCTACTGCACGCAGATGGGAGATGAATATATCATCCGCCTCCTGAGCGATGCGTACCTTCTCCGGTGTGATGTCTCCCAGTATACGGATACCCAGCCCGGGACCGGGGAAAGGATGCCGCTGAATAAGATGAGGCTGCATACCCAGCTCGAGACCTATCTTGCGCACCTCATCCTTGAACAGGAGTCTGAGCGGTTCGCACAGCTTCAGGTTCATCTTCCCGGGCAATCCCCCCACGTTGTGGTGGCTCTTGATGGTCACGCCGGTGATGGAGAGCGACTCAATGATGTCGGGATAGATGGTTCCCTGTGCCAGCCATTTGATATCTTGCAGTTTATGTGCTTCCCTGTCGAAGATATCGATAAACCCTTTTCCGATGATCTTCCTTTTTGTCTCCGGATCGGTCACACCCGCCAGCTCCCGGTAGAAATGCTGCTTTGCATCCACGCCGATCACGTTCAGCCCCAGATGCTCGTAATTAGTCAGCACGGTATCGAATTCATTTTTACGCAGCAGGCCGTGATCCACGAAGATACAGGTCAGGTTCCTGCCTATGGCCCTGTTGAGCAATACAGCCGTCACCGACGAGTCGACGCCTCCCGAGAGAGCCAGGATCACCTTGTCGTCACCCAGCTGCGCTTTCAGCTCCTCCACCGTTGTTTCAATAAAGGATGCCGGTGTCCAGTCTTTCTTCACACCGCAAATGGCAAGAAAATTATCCAGTATCTTCGTTCCCTCTTCCGTATGAAACACCTCCGGATGAAACTGTACCCCCCAGGTTTCCTCATCATCGATCCTGTAGGCAGCCAGCGTCACATCTTCGGTAGAAGCAATCATCCGGAACCGGTCAGGTATACTGACAATGGTATCACCGTGTGACATCCATACCTGACTGTTTGGCGGAATATTTCCCAGCAACGGGTCGTTGCTCTCTTTCACGCTAAGCTGGGCCCTCCCGTACTCACGGGAGCCGTTTTTCCCCACTTCCCCGCCCGATGCTTGGGCCATGAGCTGTGCACCATAACAGATACCCAGTACGGGGTATCTCCCCTGTATCTCACGCAAATCGGTTTTGAAAGCGTTCGTATCATTGACCGAAAAAGGGCTTCCGGAAAGGATCACTCCTTTAACCGACTCATCGCCGAAAGGAAATTTATTGTAAGGCACAATTTCGCAGTAGGTATTGAGTTCCCTCACTCGTCTGCCGATGAGCTGTGTGGTCTGGGATCCGAAATCGAGAATAATAATTTTTTCGTGCATAGGATGTGGAAATTTTTGAAGGGTCAAAGATAGTGAAAAAAGAGGAGAAAATGTATTAAATTTGTATCGTTGAATAGAGTTCAACAGGTAATATTCTCTTTGTATGATTATTTTATATCTATTTTTCTTATCTTTGAAATCAGAAAATATAAAATGAAAATACAACATACGCTTCTTGCCCTCCTGTTCGGCATTTTCGGATTCGCGCTGCAGGCGCAGACGCTCGACGATGCCAAAAGCTGGTATCTGGAAGGAAGATATGCCGAAGCGCTGCCTGTTTTTCGTGCGGAGTATCTCCATACGCCCACCAACGCCGCCCTGAATCAGTGGATCGGCGTATGTCTGCTTGAGACGGGCAGGGTGGCCGAGGCTGAGAAATACCTTATTTTTGCCTCACAAAAGAAGATTCCCGAAGCATCGCTCTACCTGGGTGATCTGTACACAAAGATGTATCGTTTTGACGAGGCTGAAAAGGAATTCGTGAAGTACCAGAGGGCCAGCCGCAGGAACGATGAGGCGCTGAACAGGCTGGCAGTGAAGAGGGAGCAGGCGGAGAGACTGAAAAGGATGGTCAGCCGCACCGAGGATGTGCAGGTGATTGACAGCATTGTATTGCCCAGGGCCGGTTTCCTGGCAGCCTATCACCTGAGTGAATCATCGGGTTCGCTGATGCCGGTGAACGCATTCTTCAGAAACCTGCCGGCAAATGCGGGAACACTGTTCATGAATGAACGCAGGGATAAGATTGTCTATTCGCAGGGTGACACGCTGACGGGCAGCGATTTGTTTACGATGGACAAACTGCTCGATAACTTTGGCAATGAAAAGAAACTACCCGCTACCATCAACGGGGAAGGGAATCAGGCTTATCCTTTTGTGATGAGCGACGGGCTGACACTCTATTTTGCGTCTACCGGGGAGCCGTCACTGGGGGGTTATGATCTGTTCGTCACCCGGTATAATCTCGCCTCCGACACGTATCTCACGCCCAACCAGCTGAATATGCCGTTCAACTCACCGTTCAACGATTTTATGATGGCCCTGGACGAGGAAAAAGGCATCGGCTGGTTTGCCTCTGACCGTTTCCAGCCCGACGACTCGGTCTGCATATACACCTTCATTCCCAACCCGCAGGTGACGCTGATCGAAAGCAATGATTCCGTTTATATGGCCGGAAGGGCTCAAATATCGTCCATCGCCGGCACGTGGAAAGAGGGTTCAGACTACACCTCGCTCAGGGCACTGGCACGGCAGACAGCGGTTGTACAGCAGGAAGCCCGCGGTGATTTCTCATTTGTCATCAACGACGGCTTAACGTACCACACGCTGAACGATTTCAAGAGCAGCCGGGCAAAAACGCTTTTTTCCGAGGTATTGGCCCTGGAGAAAAAGTGGCAAGCCCTGCATGCAGCACTTGCTGAGAAAAGGGATCAGTTTGCTGACGGAGGCGCTGCAAACAATACCCTCGGTCAGGCTATCCTCACGATGGAAAAAGAGGCAGACGCTCTCTTCCGGGAGATTGAGAGAGGGAAAATACAGGCAAGAAACGAAGAAGCAACCTCCGTGAATCACTAAACAAACCAGGATATGACACTCGACTTACTCATTGTTGCTGCTGTAATACTGCTGGGCATACTTTTCATGCTCGTGGAAATATTTCTATTGCCCGGCATCAGTATCGCCGGTATTGCAGGCGCCATCTTCCTGGTGGGAGGTATTGTCTACGCCTATCTCTTCCTGGGAAGTACCGCCGGGAACATCACGCTGGTAGCCTCAGCCCTGGCCATGGGCGGCACCTTTTTCTGGCTGCTGAAATCGAAATCGTTGCGAAAGATCTCGCTGGAAACCAATATCGAAGGCAAGGTTGACAACTCCAACCTGCAGAAAATGGCTGTCGGCGACAGGGGTGTCGCACTGTCCCGTCTGAATCCCATCGGGAAAGTGATGGTCAACGATGTGGAGGCCGAAGGCAAATCGTTCGATGGTGAGTTTATCGAAGAAGAGACAGCCATTGAAATCGTGCGAATAGAAACCTATCATGTCCTGGTAAAGAGAATATAATATTTCTGCAGCGGTGCACCGGCTACGGACGTTATCCGGCTGGCAGGCCTGTCTGCTGCCTTACATTGATTCAACTAAATAACTATTCTATATATAAAAAACACCTAAAAACAAATCATTATGGATCTATCATTTCCCTTACTTGTGATCATTGCCGTCATCATCATCTTCCTGTTGATCTTCTTTCATTACGTTCCTTTCTTCCTGTGGATAAACGCTTTATCGGCAGGAGTACGCATCTCGCTGGTACAGCTCTTTCTGATGCGCCTGCGCCGTGTACCGCCACATACCATCGTTTATGCCATGATTGAGGCGCACAAGGCCGGTCTGAAGAATGTCACCCGTGATGACCTGGAAGCGCATTACCTTGCCGGAGGGCATGTGGAGAAGGTAGTGCATGCGCTCGTTTCAGCCTCCAAGGCGAACATCGACCTATCCTTTCAAATGGCAACAGCCATCGACCTGGCAGGTCGTGATGTGCTGCAGGCCGTGCAGATGTCGGTGAACCCGAAGGTGATCGACACCCCTCCCGTCACAGCCGTGGCCATCGATGGCATCCAGCTGATCGCCAAAGCCCGTGTGACGGTCCGGGCGAACATTAAGCAGCTGGTGGGCGGTGCCGGCGAAGAGACCATCCTGGCCCGTGTGGGTGAGGGTATCGTCTCCTCCATCGGTTCAGCCTCTTCGCACAAGTCAGTACTGGAGAATCCCGACTCCATTTCGAAACTGGTGCTGAAAAAAGGACTGGATGCGGGAACAGCTTTCGAGATCCTCTCCATTGATATCGCCGATATCGATATAGGCAAGAATATTGGTGCCGTACTGCAGATGGATCAGGCACAGGCCGACAAGAACATCGCCCAGGCACGTGCCGAAGAACGCCGGGCCATGGCTATCGCCCTGGAACAGGAGATGAAGGCCAAGGCACAGGAGGCCCGGGCAAAAGTGATCGAAGCCGAGGCAGAGGTGCCGGCAGCGATGGCGGCAGCCTTCCGCAGCGGCAATCTGGGGATCATGGACTACTACCGGATGGAGAATATCAAGGCCGATACCGACATGCGGGATGCCATTGCCAGGCCACAGGGCGGGGGTGAGAACAAAAAGTAATGATCACTTGTTTCACTGAACAAAAAAATTGAGATCATTATGAGAATTATACCCGAATCGGAATTGATCATCAATTCCGATGGAAGCGCGTTTCATCTTCACATCAAACCGGAGCAGCTCTCTGACAGGATTGTGATGATGGGCGACCCGGAACGGGTGACCATGACCGCCGGTTTTTTCGACAGCATCGAGTGTGATGTGACCAGCCGCGAGTTTCATACCGTCACAGGGATGTACCAGGGGAAACGCGTTACAGCCCTATCGCACGGGATTGGCACCGACAACATCGATATCGTGCTCACGGAGCTGGATGCACTGGCGAACATCGACTTCAGCACACGCATGGTCAGGGATGAGTTCAGACAGCTGACCATGATTCGTGTGGGTACCTCGGGGGGGATGCAGCCGCATTGCCCCATCGGCTCCTATGTTGTTTCGGAGAAGTCGATCGGTTTCGACGGACTGATCCATTATTACGCCAATTCAAGGAACATCCGGGAAGAGGACTTCGAGGATGCTTTTCAGAAGCATGTGAACTGGTCGCCCTTCCATTGTTCCCCCTATGTAGTCAGTGCCGACGAGGGACTGGTGGACCGTATCGGTTACGATATGATCCGTGGTGTGACCATCTCAGCCATCGGATTCTACGGTCCTCAGGGACGTCATGTGCGCATGGCGCTGGCCGACCCCGACCTGAATGCCAAAATTGAATCGTTCCGCTTTGGAGCATACTCCATCACCAACTACGAGATGGAAAGTTCCGCCATCGCCGGTTTGGGTAAGCTGATGGGCCACAAGGCCATGACGGTCTGCGCCATCATAGCCAATCGTGTAGCCCTGGAATCGAATGCCAACTACAAGGGATCAACCGAAGAACTGATCAAGATTGTACTGGACAGAATCTAGAGACACTCTGACAGGCTATGTGTACAGCAGACCCTGACCGGACAGACAACCACCCGTGTATCACCTTTAATCACTATATGAACTATTCTTTATTTACATCAATGATGAAAAAGATTTTTACTTTATTGCTTCTCGCAACAAGCATTGTTGCATTTGCACAGCAGAACCCGCCGCTTCCCGTTGACCCGAACGTGAGGACTGGTAAACTGGAAAACGGGTTGACCTATTACATCCGCCACAACAGCCTTCCGGAGAACAGAGCCGATTTTTATATCGCACAGAAGGTGGGCTCGATGCAGGAAGAAGATAATCAGGCAGGATTGGCTCACTTTCTGGAACACATGGCTTTTAACGGGACGAAACACTTCCCCGGAAAGAGCATGCTCAACTACCTGCAGGATAACGGCATCAAGTTCGGCACCAACATCAACGCCTACACGTCGTTTGATGAGACGGTCTACTTCATGTCCAACATTCCGACCACCAACACCAACCTGATGGATTCAGCCCTGCTGGTGCTTCACGACTGGTCTGCCGCCATCGCCCTGGAAGAGGACGAACTGGACAACGAACGGGGCGTGATCCGTGAAGAGTGGCGTACGCGCGGCGGTGCCCAGCAGCGCCTGTGGGACCAGCTGCTGCCTGAGATGTATCCCGGCAGCAAGTATGCGAAAAGGATGCCCATCGGCAGCATCGATGTGATCAACAACTTCAAACCGGAGGAGATCAGGGCCTATTACCAGAAATGGTACCGTCCCGATCTCCAGGGCATCATTGTGGTGGGCGATGTGAACGTGGATGAGATGGAACAAAAGGTGAAAGCGCTCTTCTCACCCATCCCGCTCGATGCAGAGAGGGCGGTACGCGAATCGTATCCCGTACCCGACAACAAGGAGCCGCTGGTAGCCATCGCTACTGACAAGGAAGCCCGGGATACCCAGCTGATGTTGTTTTACAAACATGACCCGCTGCCCGAGGAACTCAAAAACACGCAGATGGGCTATATCACCTCCTATATTCTCAGCGCAGCCTCTTCCATGATCAACCAGCGTTTCGCGGAGATCACCCAGAAGCCCGACGCACCGTTCACCACGGCCTATGCCTACGATGATGATTATTTTGTATCCAAGACAAAGGATGCCTGGACGGTCGTCGCCAGAAGTGCCGAAGACAAGATAGACAAGGCCCTCGCTGCCATGGTAAGGGAGACGCAACGCGTAAAGCAGTTTGGGTTTACCCCCTCAGAGTATGAAATAGCCCGTACGAATATCCTCAAAGGTTTCGAGGATGCTTACAATAACCGCGACAAACAAAGGAACGACACCTATTCGCAGGAATATGTGCGTGCCTTCACTGACGCGGAGCCATTTCCGGGCATTGAATTTGAACATCAGTTTATGCAGGCGATGGCCCCCAATATTCCGGTGGAAGCGATCAACCAGACCGTGAAGCAGCTCATCGGTGATGAGAACATCGTGATTACCGTTACAGGGCCTGAAAAAGAGGGGCTGGTATATCCTGCCGATGAGGAGTTACTGGCTGTCTTGAGTTCGGTGAAAGCAGAGACCCTGGAGCCCTATGCCGATGAGGTCATCGATGAACCACTCGTCGCCACACCTCCCACTCCCGGCAAGATAACCAAAACAGAGAAAAATGCAGCAATGGATGCGACCGTCTGGACCTTACAGAACGGCATGAAGGTGATCCTGAAAAATACGGATTACAAGGATGATGAGATCATAATGACCGGGACAAGCGTCGGCGGATACTCGCAATATGCCGTACAGGACCCTGTAAACAGCAGAATGATGAGTTCGGTGATGACACTGGGAGGGGTAGGCAATTTCAGCGCTACCGACCTGCCCAAGGTGCTGGCCGGTAAAACAGCTTCCGTGAGACCCGGCATCAGCCTGACCACACAGGATTTCAACGGATCATCGTCCATCAAGGATTTCGAGACCATGCTGCAGCTGGTGTATCTCTACTTCACGGCTCCCCGCAAAGATGAAGATGCATTCAAATCGTATATCCAGCGAATGGAAACACAGCTCAAGAATCAGGAAGCCGAGCCGATGGTCGCTTTCAGCGATTCCATCACTGCGGCATTATACGGTAACAACCCGCTGACTAGACGGATCAAACCGGGCGATTTAAAACAGATCGACTATGACCATATCATGGAAATGTACCAGCAGCAATTCCGTAATCCGGGCAGCTTCCAGTTCACGTTTGTCGGTAATATTGATGAGGAAAAGGTACGTCCGCTGGTGGAACAGTATCTGGCATCGTTGCCCGGAGAAGCCGTGAAAGGTGAATTCATCAGGGTGCCGATGAATTTCAGGAAAGGGGAGACGGAAAATATTTTCCGCCGTGAGATGCAAAATCCGAAAGCCTCCGTGTTCAACACATACACAGGGACCCTTGAGCGCAACATGAAGAATCAGATTCTGATGAGCATGTTCGATCAGATCCTGGATATTGTCTATACCGAGAAAGTGCGTGAGGAGGAAGGCGGCACCTATGGTGTCTCCTCTGCCGGAGCCATCTCCCGCTACCCGGAGGGACAGACCGTCCTCCAGATCATGTTCGACACCGACCCGGAGAAGATGACGCATCTCAACCAGATTATCCTCAATGAGCTGAAAAGTATTGCCACCAATGGCCCCCGTCAGGCCGATTTCTCCAGGGTGAAGGAATACATGAACAAGAGTTACACAGAGAACCTGAAAGAGAACAGATACTGGATGAATATTCTCGATGAACTCTATTTCTACGGGGAGGATATGCATTCGGACTACCTGAATACCGTGAATGCGGTCACCATGAAGGATATTCAGGAATTCGCCGGTAAACTGATGGAGCAGGGCAACAGGAAAACAATTGTGATGATGCCCCAGGTAGCAGAATAAGGGAAAATATTTGGAAAAGCATATTATTTGAAAAAGGATGTAACCGCGGGGTTACATCCTTTTTTGGCCAAATGGGGAACTGTATGCTATTCTACGACGGTATTTTTATTCTTTCGTCTGATAATCAAACCAGTCGAAATAGGCTTTGGCACTACCCGGCTTGCTGTTGGATGAAGCATAGAGACCGATCATGACGCCGGTGAAGCCTCCCGCTACTTCGGTACTCAGATAGCGTGTATCCTGTTTACCTAATTCAATGTATTCCTTTTTCTGCGGGTCGGCATAATAGAATGCATACTGATCGGGGGAACCTTCAACTTTAAGTAATACTTTATTTTCCTCCACCACTTTCTCGGCAGCAATATACGACAGCGAACCTACGCGAATACGCAACTGCACCATCCGCTTGTACCCTGATTTTCTGAACAACAGGTCGTAATGATGGGTGTTGTTTTGGATCAACGTCATACCGGCTTCTTCATTCTCTTTCAAAGAATTGAATTCCAGTTCTGTTGCAGCCATAAAGTCATGCTCAGTCTGTCTTCTGCAGACCATGGAAACAGCGTCGGCATCGTTCAGGGTGTAGGGAGATGCGGTGATCCGCAAGTATCCTTTCTTTTCTGTCAGGGAATAATTCTCCCGGATGGGATTGCGTAGATACTGCCAGTCGTAATTCAGTTTCTCTTCGTTGAAATCAGTCCGGATGGGAGCCGCCTCGAACGGCTGAAGTGGCAGTGTGGGGACGTCCATCTCCAGTGAGACGGTACCATTGCCGTTCACCTGGGGCCACCCCCCTGCTGGCCATTCGACCGGTGCCAGGAAGGTCTCCCGTCCGAGCACATGATAATAAACCCACTGATGTGTGACCCTAAAGCCGAGAAACACCATCCACCATGAACCATCCTGAGCCTGAACCATATCTCCATGTCCCACACCCTGGATCCGGCTGGACTGACCCAGACGGTTGGCGTGGGTCAGTATTGGATTGAGCGGACAGGATTCATAGGGGCCATACAGATTCCTGCTCCGCCCGATGGTGACACTATGCATATATTCGGTTCCTCCTTCTCCCAACATCAGATAATAATAGCCATCTTTTTTGTAAATGTGGGGAGCTTCCGGGAAGCGTCCGCCGGTACCTCCCCATACAAGACGTTCGGGAGTCACTGTTTTTCCGGTCTTTATATCGATTTCGGTAACCCGAATACCTTCATCTCCCTGTGTCACAAAATAGGTGCTTCCATCGTCGTCCCAAAAAATATCGGGGTCGATGCTGTTGATATCTACCCATATGGGTTCACTCCATGGGCCGGACGGATCTGTGGCCGTACAATAGAAATTTCCTCCTCCCGACACATTGGTGCAGATCACATAGAACAACCCCTCGTGATAACGCAGCGAAGGCGCAAATAAACCGGTAGAAGCCTGTGCTTTCTGCAACGGGAGCTGGGAGTCCCGGGTAAGGCAATGCCCTATTTGCTGCCAGTTGACCAGGTCTTTGCTGTGATAGATGGGCAATCCCGGAAAATACTCGAACGAAGAAGTCACCAGGTAAAAGTCGTCATTCACCCGGCAAATACTGGGGTCGGGATTAAATCCCCTGATAACAGGATTATTATACCCGTTCTGAGCCCATAGAAAACCGGACGCACATAAAATGAGTGCTAGACAAACAGCCGTTTTCACGAAGTTGAATCGCTTCATATGATAAAGATTATTCTTTTATGGTTGAGGTATCGCTCTCCCGGCTTTAAAATGGATATTTCCCGGATTCTGCTCCTTTCCGGATACCATCCATGGCAAAATGGTCTTTGATCTCTCCCGTATTGCGGTTGACCACCCTACTCGTTTCCCAGTAGAAAGGAACCAATCCGTGATTCTTGGCTTCGCGGGTCACGGTTTCGTCGTATAGGTTGCGCGACTTGTCGTGTGCTTCCTGATTTGCTCCCAAGCCGGTACGAATGGTGATGGCACCATACTCGCCGAGGATCACAGGGATACCTTTATCCACAAACATCGTCTTCATCCTGCCAAACAATGACTTCATCTCGGCTTCATCACCCGAGGTGGCGTTCCGATCTGATCCGCTTACCGAATGAGCGCCCCAGAAGTAGGCCATCCTGCCCCAGCTTTCGTCCTGTGTCATCCCGCAGAATGACCAGGGATTGTAGTAATGCACTTCTGCCATCAATCTGTTGGGAATCACATCGGCCGGCATATCACCAAATAGATTGTGGGTCATGTCGATATCTGTATTCGGCCCTTGCACAATCAGGTTGCGGACACCATTGTTGCCGCCCGTGGCGCGTACCGCATCGATGAACGTCTGCAGATAGCTTTTCAACACTGTCATTTTTTGTGCATTGTCTACGTTGGGTTCGTTGGTACCGGCAAAAAGCAGATGTTCGTCGTAGTGGTTCAGCCGGCTGGCAATCTGTGTCCACAATGCATGCTGTTTCCGGTTATTCTCCTCCTGCTTGTCGGGCGTACAGTTGTTTTCCAACCAACCTCCATCCCAATGGATGTTAACGATGGCATACATGTCGTTGGCCACACAATAGCCCACCACCTCATTGACGCGATCCAGCCAACTCTCCCTGATTTGATATGTCGCAGCATTTTCAATGTACTGATCCCATGCACAGGGAATGCGGATGGCGTTAAAACCGAGTTGTTTGATTTTTTTGATGTAGTCTGCGGTTACCTGGGGATTACCCCAGGCCGTTTCACCACCGATGGCTTCAAGGGTATTTCCAATATTCCAGCCCGCGTACATTTTGGCCGCCAATGCCAGGGCATCGCTCTCCATTCCCACGCTCGGTATATTACCTGCCAGCTGATTAACGGTGACGGTTTCCGCAAGGTCTCCCAACGTGAAGGTGATCGTTCCGGTGCGTGCACCGCCATAGTTAGCCGCCACGCTGAAGAGTCTGGTCTGTTCCGTCATCGCAGCGCGAGTGGTTGCTTCGGTAATCCAGCCATCGTTGCAGGTAATGGTGACCGCTCCGTTTGCCGTCATCCTGACTTCAATCTGAACACCTTCTCCGGCTACATCATTGAATGTGGCAGGTGTGACACTCAATCCATCGGCTGCAGTCTGAGTAACCTGTACGCTTTGGGTAACGTTGCCCCCTTTCACGGTCAGGGTAGCGGAACGGTCGCTGGTATTGGGATTGGCATCTACAGTAACTGTAAATCGGTAAACACTTTCCGAGGAAGAGGATGCTGGTGCCACACGGCACCAGCTCTCCTCATTGCTTTTCACCTCCAGTGTAACATTCGATTTGACAGACAGTATCTCGCTTCCTCCGGTTTTAGAAAATATCATTTCCGACCGGGCCGGTATGATTTCCGGAGTGACCGGTTCATCCTCACCGGAGCAGGCTGTCATGCAAACAAAAAGTGCCAGCAACAAATAAATATTCATTTTCTCAACGAGTTCTTTCATACGATTCTACTGAATTGTCACTGATTATATAATCAATATTTTCCGGGGGTAATTACCTTGTTGATGGTCACATTTACCTTGGATGGATCTGCAAGCTGCACCCAGAGGTTGTACAACTCGATGGCCCAGACCACCGCACCTTCGCAATTACCCTTGAGATAGGTATAAACCTGGTAGGTGCCATCACCGGTAACGGTGGCACCGCCATAATTGGCCCCTCCCCAATAACTGGGATCCCAACTGGCATCGGCATAGCTCAGCTCGGTTCGATAACTCGCCGATGCATCCTCCACGAGATTTCCATCAATTCCACTGATGGTAAAGTCGACCAGCATCATGCCATTGAATTTCAGGCTTGTGTTGTAGGCACCCGGAGCTGCAGCACCGGAACTGCCGTACTCATTGTAAATCTCAATACGGCCGTCTACGCCGTTTCCATCTTTGTTGCCAAAGCTTACAATAGACTGATTCACTGCCTGCTCCACATCGGCATCGAGTTTGATGGCATTTACTTCCACGCCCACCTTCGACCAATCGTCGATATCGGCACCGAGACCGGCGATATCCACACAGAATACGATGGCGCCATTCGCCTGCGATGCTACTTCCATCCAAACGGTGTAGGTGCCGTCACCGGTGACCATGGCTTCATATTTACCCATGGAAAGGCTGGACCAGTAGCTCACGCCCCAGCTTGGATCCGAGTACTCGAGGCCAGCCACGTAGGAGCCTGTCGCATCACTCTTCAGATTGTCGGTAATGCCCGTAAGGGTAAATGAAACAACCATGTTCCTGGCAAATTTGATGGAAGAAGGATCGATAGGTGGGTTGGCGGCGGTTGCACCATATTCGTTGTAAATCTCGATGCGTAGCCGGCCATTGCTTTCTAAATCTCCAAAGACCAGATTCCCCGACTCCGGATTCACCTCCGCGTAGGCTCGTACGGCACGAAGTGCAAGGCCGAGACTGCGCCTGGAGTAGCCGGTTTTTGCGGATGAACTGTTAAATGTCAATGTATTGGCATAGTCACTATGCACAGAGCTTACATTGCCGCTCCAGTAATAACCCGCGGCGTCGGCAATCGTTGCTTCACCGTTGCGATAACCTGTTGCCGGAAGGAATATGCTGTTCCCGTTATTTGCCGTGAAGCGCATGCCCTCCACACCGTCTACTGTTGTCCATTGGTGCGTGGTATTATTCACCAGCTCCGCTATTTGGGCATGGGTAGGCATCTGGCTTTTCATGGGTGAATCACCATCCAGATCGAGATTATAAATCAGATCATTGACACTCCCTGCAATATCGGAAGCGGTATAATCTTCCAGTTTTGTAGAGGTCATCATCGCAGTCTGGTCCCCATAACCGAACAGCGTACCAGCTTCTGACTCACTGTCAGCGCCGATGTTGGTTTGAGCCCACATGACGCTCAGCCCCAGATCCACATACCCCATCTGCTGTGTGAGGGTTGTCACTGTCTTGGTTTCACCATACACATATCCATCCCCAATCTTTGCAAATGCGGCATAATAGTAAGTGGTTCCCGGCAATAAACCGCCCACCTCAGCCAGCTCACGGGTGATACCGGAAGTGATATCGTCGGCCGAGAGAGCGAGTTTTACGCCCGTTTCAAATGATCCTAGACCATCGGTGCCGGTGATATCGGCCGAGAAAATTGCTTTACTGCTTGTGATCTCCTCCGCCTCTTTTGTCGTAACAATTACATTAGTGGCCACAAACGATTTGATTTCGCCAAATTTGGTTACTTTATCCTGGAGGGTCACATAAGTGGCATAATAATAGGTTGTACCCGTAGTAAGTCCGGTAATCGTGGTAACCACATTCCCGTTTTCATCCACGCTGCCACTTCTCTTGCTGCCTGCAGTGGTAGGATCGGCGGCGGTTCCATAGTAAGCACCCACTTCGTAGGAGCCGGGGGAGACCAACGTAAGGTCTTTTACCGTGCCTGTAACTTCGGCAGCGATGGCAGTCACACTGGCAGTACCCGTAGTGATCTCAGAAACAATCTCCCCTGATCTGCTGAGATAATCCTCTTCCACATCACACGAAGTGGCAAACAGACCGGCTGCCAACAAAAGAACACCTGATATATATCTTATTTTCATACGATTATCTATTTTATACATTAAAAATTATCCACTACACAGCAATGCTGCCCCCTTATTCCACAATGAAAGGAGTGCCGTTATCCATCTTGACCGTAATCGTAACTGCGATGCTTGAAGTAAATGCATACTTCGGCGCATCACCGGCAGTAGCTCCCCAGGGATTGAGAATATAACGCCGGGCAGTGGTATCATCATCGCCTACAACGCGGTCTATAGCGGTGTCATCAAATGGAATGGTTGAGCCGTCTACCTTGATATCTTTGATGGCTACATCCATATTCGGGTGATCTTTCAATATTTTCTGGATATCCAGATAGATACCATAGGGTGCATCACTCGCTCCGTTGATCACGAAAGTATAATCACCATCCCCGGAGATAAATTGAGGATCCGCTTCAATGAAGGACCAGTTGACATCAAAGAAACTCATGGTTGCCTTGTACGATTTAACCGAACCGGCAGTCTGCGCCACAAAATGATATCCCATGTACTGGTAGAGATTTCCCTGATCATCAAGCTCCTTGCTCGCCAGCCAGAGATCGGTCAATCCTCCGGTAAAATCACTGGTCTCATACGACATGATACGCAGTGTTCGGTCTGGATTGCTTTTAAACAGCGCTCTGCCATCAGTAGAGAGAACGATCCCGGGAAGGGCTTCGCTAAAGGTGTAAATACCCTCATTGCTCAGGGTATATTTCCCTTTGTATTCCACGCCGGCGATATCTGTAAGGGTGTAATCACCCGTACCGCTATTGAGCAGCAGTGTCACCTCCTCCACGCCGCTCCGGGCAGATATGTTTGCAATCCCCTTCTGTGAGCCGTCGAGGTTGCACCAGTCGAATGGCGTATCGCCGGAGAGTTTGTAGGTGGTCACCAGGTTGGTCTTGGGTTCTACATAGTCCCTCCAGTCATCGGGTAGTGTGGGGAAGACCTCTTGTGCCGGTGCTTCGTAATTGTCGGCATATTCCTTACTCACGTAGTTCCAGATGATCCACCAGGGATCCTCGCCTGAGGTGTCTTTTTCACGCAGGATACCGATTCTCAATTGGTTTTGGGTCATCGTGAGAATCTTCAGGTCTTTTTTCCAATTGCTGGTCATCTTGCTCCATCCGGCAGTATGGAGCAGATCCACATCGGTGAAAGTGATGGTATGTACATCGGTGTTCAGCATAAAAGAACCATTTTTCTCACCCACACCACCGGAGGAACGGTCGTCTACCGATACATTGGCGCCATTGATCAGGTCGAAGGTCATGCTGCTTTCCCAGATGGGGTTTTCTCCTTCCGCGATCGTAAATCCGGCAGCCGGTTCCCAGTTGGGGGACCAGTTATTCCATTCAACGGTTCCCCCCGGGTCGGCATAAGAGATTTCTCCGGGAGCCAGGCCATACTGCCCGTTGTCGGGGATCCATGTTTTGGAAGCACCCACCCCGTCGGTCAACAAAGTCCATAGCTCGTTGGTAACGAAACCGGCATAAAATTCCTGGATGGTAAATGTGGCCGGTTCACCATACACTACTCCTCCGCGGGTCTGCACACCAAATCTCACTGTATAAACCCCGTCGAAAGGAATCTGTAATGTTACTTTCTTTGCCTGGCTCCGTCCCTGGGGATGCTCCCAAAGAGCGGTGTAGCTATCATCCATTTTACTTTCCAGATACACAATATTGGGATTACCGGAATCGTGCGTAATGGTATATGCCAACCCTTCCACCAGGTCGTCCGGTGTGACATCCTTTTCGCCCAAATCATACTGCTCGGGTGAACAAGCGTAAAATAGCATCAGTACGCTTGCAATAAATAGGTATATTGATGTTTTTAGTTTCATAATCTTTCCTGCATTAATTGTTGATTACTGGTGATTACCACCCCGGGTTTTGTACCAGGGTGCCGTTAGCCAGCGTGATCTGATTATATGGAATCTGACAAAGTCCTTTTGTCGCACGGAGACGGTCGCCCCTGATGGAAACCATATCCGGAGATCCTCCGCTGAACACGGAGAAATCACCGGCAAGTTTATTGGCCGCATGATCTATGCCCTGGCGGAGCAGATCCCAATAGTTGATGCTCTCGAATGCAAATTCCAGACGGCGTTCCTGCATGATAAGCTCTTTTGTTGCCGGCAGTGCCGCGTAACCGGAAGAAAGTACACCGTTGGAGGTGTATGCGCGTTTGCGGACAGCGTCGAAATAACCCTGTGCACCGGAGCTTCCCAGTTCGGCCGCCATCAGCAGTACATCGGCATAGCGGATAATCACATAATCCTGGTGGTTGGAAGTCTGGAAATCACCCGAACCATCAGCTTTCGCTGCGGAAGTGCCATCGGAAAAGCAAAGCGGAGCATATTTTTTTACGGCATAACCGGTATATTCACGTTGGTCTTTGTAACTGGCTTCAAAGTCGTCCAGTCCGGACACCCCTTCACCTGTCATGTCGATGATGGAAGCGCTGCGGCGAGCATCACCGGTTTTGAATTCGCTGACGAATGCGGGATTCACTGTCAGGGCTCCCCAGCCTTTCCCATAGGGGGGTGCATTCAGGTTACGCATACCGACCATTACCTGCCAACGGTTGCCGTCGTTGTTTCCATTATAGTCTTGCGAACTGGTAAACTTCATGGCAAGGATGGTTTCGCTGTTACCGTCACCGGCATACGTCCCCAGCAAGGTTTCCATATCGCCGATTTCGGCCACACCGGCCGAAGAGGCGGGCCACAGGTTCTTGAATTCACTCACCAGGCTGTATTCATTGGAAGAGATAATCTCTTCGAGCGCAGCCAGGGCTTCCGCTTTGGTTGCGCCCGCCGGCTCGGTACCGTAATAACCGGTATAAAAAAGATAGGCGCGTGCAAATAGTGCCGCTGCTGCATACCGGGTGATATGGCCGTCGTTGGCCGGGGCATCTGCCTTGGGATACGCATCCGCAGGGATGTGCTGCATGGCATACTTGAGATCTGCAAAGATCAGCGCAAAGACGTCGGCAGGATCGGCTTGTGGTCGGTTTTCATTCACCGGTGCGTCAAACAAAGGGATATTGCCCCATAGGCGAACCATATCAAAATAGAGCAGGGCACGGATTGTACGGCACTCGCCCATATAGGTGTCCCGCATACTGTTTGTCTCGTTCCAGCTGATTTGCTCTTCGCGTGATATCAGTTCATTGCAGCGATAGACAGCCGCATAATAGTTCCTCCAATCGTTTTCATACATATTCAGGTCGGCCGGCGATTGGGAGATGTCGAAGCGGTCGATAGCCTGAAAGCCTCGTCCGTCGGCATTGCCTGTACCACCGAAACACTCGTAGCTCATGATTTCGGCGCCCTGATAGAAGCCTATCTGCATGGCAGAAGAGGTTTGACGCCACCCATCGTAACAACCGATCAGAGCACGCCAGACATCTTTTTCGTTCTTATAGGAAGTACCGGTAGTGGATTCCGTTTTGGACTCGACGTCCAGAAAGCTTTCAGAGCAGGAAATCATCCCCATCATCAGGGAGAAGAGAGCTACTGCTACTAAATTGGTTTTTATCTTGTTCATATTTTATGCATTAGTGATTTAGAATGTAAGATTTACACCGAAAAGAACCGTTCGCGGGCGAGGATAGTATCCAACATCAATGCCCGACACCCAGCCATCGGTACCATAACCGATTTCCGGGTCCATCCCTTCATACCTGGTAAATGTAAAGGCGTTTTGCACCTGCGCATACAGGCGTGCCTGACTGATGAACTTGTGCTTCACAAATCGGGAGAAGTCATAACCCAGGGTGATGTTGGTGATGCGCAGATAGTCGCCCTCCTGAATGAAAAGATCGGAGAATTGCCAGTTGATGTTCTGCTCGGTCACGCGGGGGATTCTGTTGCTTGTACCTTCACCGGTCCAGCGTTGAAGTATGGCAGTGGTATAGTTGGCATACTTGTTGGTGAAATTCCTGTAGGACTGCACGATCTCCTGTCCTGCAGCACCGCTTGCCTGAACGGAGAAGTCGAATCCTTTGTAGCCGAGACCAAGATTGAAACCATAGGTGAAATCGGGCATCCCGTTGCCGAGGTTCACCCTGTCGTTGTCGTCGATGACACCATCCTGGTTTACATCGATGTATTTCACATCACCCGACTTCACATCATTTTGGAGAACACCGTTCCCGGCAGCGATCCAATCAGTGATCTCCTGTTCATTCTGGAAAAGGCCATGTGTCTTGTACCCCCAGAAGTAACCTATCGGTTTGCCATTTTCCGCACGATAAAACTCGGGTGTATTGTCATACAACTGATTGGTTTGTCCGTGGATGATCCCGTCTTCAGTTGGTATCTCACCTACCTTATTCCTGTTATAGGCACCGTTTATACCGATGTTATAACTAAAGTTGTTATTCAGCCGGTCGTTCCAGTTCAATGCCAGTTCCACACCGCTGTTCATCACACTTCCCCCGTTGATATAAGGGGCTCCCGCGCCCACTGTCGCCAAAATAGGCGCCTGCACCAGCCAGTCTTTGGTATCTTTCTGATAGAAATCGAGATTCACCCCGAGACGGGTACGGAACAGATAGGCATCCAGACCGATGTTGGTCTGCTCGGAGGTTTCCCAGGTTACCTTTTCGTTGGCCAGGCGGTTGGGATAGGCACCCCAGTTGGTTGCCAGCTGCTTCGCCGCTTCGGCATCGTTATAACCACCTGTACCGAACAAATAGTGTGTATTGGTATTTTTCATCGGCGCCAGATACTGATAGTTGGCAATATTCTGGTTTCCCACTTGTCCCCAGCTGACGCGTAGTTTCAAAAAATTGATCCATGCGGGGGCATCTTGCATAAATGATTCGTTGGTGAGTGTCCATCCGGCTGAAACAGAGGGGAAGTACCCGAAACGATTTCCCCTGGCAAAACGGGAGGAGCCGTCGGCACGCAGCGTGGCATTGACCATATAAGTCTCCTTCAGGTTCCACCCAAAACGGCCAAAGTAAGAGATACTACGGGCATCATCATGCGGGCTGCCCGATGCACTCAGCCCATCGGTGCTGGAAGAAGCAGTTCCATTGTTGATATAGGCGTACTTCCAGGTATCGAAACCCTCTTTCAATATGCCATTGCCAGCACCCAGATAAGTACCTTGGTAGCGATAGGCTTCCATACCGAGCAACGCGTTGAAAGCATGATCGTTCACCGTCCAGTCATAGGTAGCAGTGTTTGTCCAGGTCATGCCGAGCCCGCGATTCATATTCTGCGATACACTGGTACGGGTATCGTTGTAGCTGTAGATACTGAAGTGATAGAGCGGCGTAAAACTACGGTACTCACTCGAATTGTATACTGCACCAAACAGCGTGCGCAATTTCAGCCCCTTCACCGGTTCAATCTCGGCATAGAGGTTACTGTTTAATGTTGCTGCCTTGTTATCATTGTTGGTGTTGGTCATCATAAGACCATAGGGGTTCCCTTCACCGTTATACCAGTCGCTGTTGCTGGTATCGTTATATGGTGACTCATAAGGGTTGTTGTCACTATAGACCGGCGCTAACGGTGATATCCCAAAAGCGCCTCTCAACGAGTTGTTGTACTGATTGCCTACACTGATGCCGTTATTTATCCTGTAGATGAAGCTCACCTGCTCGCCTACCTTCAGAAAGCCGTTAAACAGTTTATGTTCTGAGTTGACACGGAAATTATACCGTTCGTAGTTGGAAACATCGGCACCTCCCACTACCCCTTCCTGACCCATGTAACCCAAAGAGATGGCATAGGTGGAAGCAGCCGATCCGCCGGTCACACCCAGCGCATAACTTTCGGTTACGGCATTGTCTGTAAACATCGTCTCCACCCAATCGGTATCATATACCCGGCCGTTAGCATCGTAGATCGACTGGAAACCACTCCAGTTAAAAGCTGCATTCCCACTGTTCAGTGCCTGTTCGTCCATGATGGTCATATACTGGGTTGCATTCAGCATGTCCGCCTTGCGGGCCACGTTCTGCACACCATAATAGGCATCGAAGTTCACCTGGGCCTTCCCTTCCCGGCCGCTTTTGGTGGTGATCAACACCACCCCGTTGGCAGCCTGTGCTCCGTAAATGGCTGCTGAAGCGGCATCTTTCAACACGTCGATGCTCTCGATGTCGGAGGGGTTCAACGTAGATATGTCTCCACCAATTCCGTCGATCAGGTAGAGCGGGCTGTGGTTCCCAATGGTACCCAGACCGCGTATCACCACTTTCATCCCTGAGCCTGGTTGTCCGGAGGTAGAGGTGATGTTTACCCCGGGTGTTTTCCCCTGAAGGGCTTGCAAGGGGCTGATGGTATTCATTTTGGCCAGCTCATCGCCTTTCACCTGCACGGTTGCTCCGGTAGATAATTTCTTGGCTTGTACACCGTAGCCAATCACCACCAACTCTTCGAGCACTTCGGTGTCTTCAGCCAGGCTTACATTGATTACATTTTCCTGTACGATCACTTCCTGTGTCACAAATCCAACATAGGAGAAGATAAGCGTCTGCCCCTGATTTGCCTGGATAGCATAGCGTCCATCTATATCGGTTACAGTACCGTTAGTAGTTCCCTTTATAAACACAGTTACACCAACCAGTGGTTCATTGTCGGTTGCCGAAACCACTCTGCCCGCCACGGTATTGGTCTGCAAAGGTTCTGCATTGAGTGTCATCGGTCTCCAAAGGATCAGTGACAACCCGATTAAGAAACAGTATAAATAACCACTATTTATACTTCGTTTTAAATTCATGTTTATCATACTTACACAATTAATAGTTTAATATTCAATGTATTAGTCGTTAGGCCCTTTCGGCTCAACAAATCAATCAATAAAACAATACCTGTTAGACCGCTGTTGGTTGGTTTCAGGCTCTACTTCACCACTTTTATTTCAATCGCGACTTTCAGTAATCCATCCGACTCGGCCATCAGACGAATAACTCCACTCTTCTCACCTTTCACAACTACCAGGCATTTTCCATAAAATGCTTTCCGTTCCGATGCTTTAAAGCGTTCCAAACTGGTAGGGCTGCCATTGTCCACACCAACAACAGATCCGTTACCCGACACGTTAAAACGAATCAGGTTCTCTGCATGGGGGCAAAGGATACCCTCTTCATCCAACACTTCAACAGTAATAAAACTCAGGTCAACTCCGTCGGCCCTGATCACGCGCCGATCAGGTGTTAACCGGATCTGTGACGGCTCACCGGCAGTTTTTACTAATTTCGATAATACCTCTTTTCCGTTTTTCCGGGAAATCACCTTGATCGTGCCAGGTTCATAGGGCAATCGCCAGAAAACATGATGCTTGTCTCCTTCTTTTCTTTTGATGCCCTGGGAGACGTTATTCAGGTATAGCTCCACCTCATCGGCCTTGTTATAGTATGCCCATATATCCACCATCTCTCCCGGTTGCCAGTTCCAGTGCGGTAAAACATGCAGTACCTCTTTGTCGGTCCATTCCGATTGGTACATGTAATACACATCTTTCGGGAATCCGGCCAGGTCTACAATGCCGAAATAGGAACTCCGTGCAGGGAACCAGAAAGGCGTTGGCTCGCCGAGATAGTCGAATCCTGTCCAGATATACATCCCGCTGATAAAATCGGCATTTTTCACGTCGTTCCATGCCTGCTCGTGTGTACATCCCCAGGGAGCGTGGCAATTATCATAGGAAGAACAGGCATAGGAGGAATCGGTAAACGGGATATCCCAGCGCACGGGCCAGACATACATGGAATCACTTGGCGTCCGGTAATAGCCGCGGGTCATTAATGCCGACGTAGTCTCTGTGGCAATAAATGGTTTCCCGGGGAAGTTGTCGGGAACATTCGGGTAATCGGATCCGTGATAATTAAACCCAATCAGATCGAGCGCTCCCGATGCAAAGAGATGATTGGCCGGATTTGTTTCGTTGTTACCGGCAGTCACCGGCCGTGTTGGATCCAATTTTTTTACGATATTGGCTAACTTCTTTGTCAACAGGGCATTTACGCTCATTTCTTCCGCGTTTATTCCGGCAAGTGATGTTTCGTCGCGTTTGAGGTTCAGCAGCAGATTGGCCTGCCGGATATCGAGTGTATCGGCTTCGGCATGGGTCCACTGTTCGAGTACTTCGTTACCGATGCTCCACATAAACACCGAAGGATGATTGCGGTCGCGGAGAATGTGGTCTGTCAAATCGCGTTCATGCCACTCATTAAAATAACGTGAATAATCGTAGGTGGTTTTGCGTTTACGCCACATGTCGAAAGTTTCATTCATGACAATGAACCCCATCTGGTCACACAACCGAAGCAGTTCTGGTGCCGGGGGGTTATGGGCCGTGCGGATGCCGTTTACACCCATCTCCTTGAGTATTTCGAGCTGTCGTTCAATGGCTCTTGTGTTGACAGCTGCACCCAGACAACCCAGGTCGTGGTGCATGCAAACTCCTTTTATCTTGGTTTGTTCGCCATTGAGGAAGAATCCTTTTTCCGTATCGAATGTGAAGGTGCGTATCCCGAAAGGAGTTACATAGTGATCGGTCTGTTCATTGTCTACAAAAATCCGGGTGACTACTTCGTACAGACAGGGGTTTTCGGGTGACCATAATACCGGCTGTTGCACAGGGAGCGTTTGCTCAATCTCTTTTGAAGAGCCGGGTACCAGTCTGCCGGAAACAGAAGCCGAAGCAACCTGTTTTCCCGAAGCATCTACGATAGATGTTTCGGCTCTCAGGTTCACCTCCTGAGGCATTTCGTTTTTTATCGTCGTCCATACCTTTACCAGGGCACTATCTTCCGTGACCTCCGGCGTGGTTACATATACTCCCCACAAATCTACATATACGGGGTCGACGCTTGTCAGCCATACATTCCTGTATATGCCGCAGCCCGAATACCAGCGTGAATTGGGTTGTTCGCTGTTGTCAACCCGCACCGATATCACATTCTCGGCATCAAACTTCAAATGGGGAGTGAGGTCATACCGAAACGATATATAGCCGTAGGGGCGATATCCAAGGTGAATACCGTTGATCCATACATCGGAATTCATGTATACACCATCGAAATCGATGAATATCTTTTTTCCTTCACAGGATTTATCCAGCGAAAAGGTTTTCCGGTACCAGCCAACCCCTCCAGGCAAGGCTCCGCCACCGCTCCCCGAGGGGTGATCTTCACTGAAGTCTCCTTCAATAGCCCAATCGTGGGGCAGCTTCAATGTTCTCCAGAGGTTGTCGTCGAACGTACTGTTGCTTGCTTCAGGATGATCGCCCAGATTAAACCGCCAGCCACTGTTGAAGCTTTCGGTTTCACGAGGGCTCCGGACATCTTTTCCACATGCATTGAACCCCGTGAAAGCAATGCCAAGCAGCAATAATATGGCAATAGCGTTTTTCATTTTTTCAAAGCTATCTTTTGTGCCTGACCGTTGTACACAACTTCAATACCTTTTGCATCGGGGTTTACTCCCTGCGGTCTGTTTTTATCCACACAGACGATATTAAAGGTACGTTCCTGCAACATGCCATCGAATGATCCCTGCCTCTCACCAATTTCGAGTGTGCGGGTTGCATCGTTGTAATTGAAGCCGATGGTGGCATAGGCTCCTTTTTCATAATTGTAGTTCACCCCTTCGTCTTCATAGAGCGTGAAGTTCCCGTTTTTACCGGCAAACAGATACAATGTAATCTGTTCGGGTTTTTTCTCGTCGGTATACTGAATTTCCGGGCCAAAAGGGATAATAGCCCCTTCTTTCACGAAGAGTG
>CAKMJT010000011.1 GCA_927407015.1 uncultured Proteiniphilum sp.
CGGCACGCCACAACGCCGCCTGTTTGTCGAACGAGGGCATCTCCACGAATAAACCGGCTGGCGGGACAATAGCTCTTGCCTCCACCTCCGTGCGGAACGGCAGTGGTTGTCCGCCGTAGCTTATTTGGCCCGTAACAATATCAGTAAAATAATCTTTTTCATATGATTAAAACTATTTATTTTCAAAGGTATCATATGGAACTCGCTTTAATCATGCACGTGGGTGCAAATGGTTTACATGCTCGTTTCATACGATTATTATATTTTTTTCAATATGATGTATGAAACTCGCATTAATCATCTACTTATGTGTAACAGTTTACATGCTCGTTTCATATGTTTCAAACTTTTTTTTTCGAAAGTATCGAATGGTTTTTTTTGTGTTAATTCAAAAGATATAGGAAAAACCTGTCCGTTCATTGTCATAGTTAACAAATGACTGACTTTAGCTTTTTGTTTTTGTCTTTTTCTCGTTTATAACAATTAATAATAATTTTTCAATTCCTTTTCGAATGGAACTCAATCCGAATTCAGCAGGACGGAGCATTTCCGGGGCAATGAATTGCAGCTCCGATACATCATCCTGTGCTTTTAGTCCTTTAAAGTCAGTCACTTCACACCTGAAGAACATATCCACGGTGTGCACTTCAAAGCCCGAATATACATAAATATTCGGAACAGAGAAAAGGTAATGTAACGAATTGACGTGCACGTTTGTCTCTTCCTGAACCTCCCTGCAGGCTGCTTCTTCAGGCGTCTCATCCATATCCACAAAACCGCCCGGCAGATCCAGGGTTCCTTTTGCAGGATCTTTCGCCCTGCGGGCAACCAGTATCTCACCGTTGCTGTTCTCAATTACCGCCACTACCGCAGCCGATGAGTTGAAATAGTAGACAAACCCGCAAAGGGTGCATCTTTTCGATTTCTCGTTGTTTTCCACAAAGGGGGATGCCCCGCATCGGGGGCAGTAATGGAAAGTGTTCAGCGGGTGTTTCATCACGAGGTGTTTACTTCATAAAACCGGGGAGGGAGTCGATCACCATCTGCTCAATATGGTCGATACTGCTCTCCGCCAGTTCTCTGTTCAGCCTTTTTGTAATATACACATTCCCGAAACCGCCGATTCCCACTATATACGATTCACCCTCCCAATGCAGCCGGGTGAGTGAACAGAAGTAATAGTTGTCTCTGGTCACGTAACGATCGACAAAAGTACGCACAAACAGATTACCTCCCAGCTTCCATGCACTATAGGCAACCAAATCATCCTGACGTTCCTCCATGATTTCATCAATCATCTCCGTCAGCTTACTTTCCAGTCTCTCCTGATGTATCTCCTCTTTTGGATTGGTCAGAAAGGCTGTCAGCAGGATAACGGCAAGGAAAATGAAAATGATTCCTCCCGTGTTGTTCCGGTTTTTTGTCTTGTTCATTTGTTCATTTGTTTTTTCTTTTTAGCTTTCAGCTTTCAGCTTTCAGCTTTGTTGCCGGGGTTGATGTTGCCTGCAGCGGTTCGGGAGTTAGCGGTCAGCCTTCAGCCTTTTAGGTGGAAGCTTGTTGAGGGCTGGGGTACGGGAGTCAGCAGTCAGCGAATACTATAGGCTCCTATTTCCTTGAGACCTCAACAACTCCTGTCCTGGGTAGTTCCCGGTTTCTTTTCTCCACCGCTGCCACCAGGCTGTCGGCAAGTTCGGAGAAGGCCATGCCGGTGATGCTGTTCTCATGCAATGCCACAGGCCGGCCGTCGTCGCCGCCTTCACGGATGCTCTGCACAATGGGGATCTGACACAGCAGTGCATAGCCCTTTTCTTGTGCGAGCCTTTTGCAACCCTCTTTCCCGAAGATATAATAACGGTTCTCCGGTAGTTCCGCCGGTGTGAACCAGGCCATATTCTCCACCAGTCCTAGGATGGGCACGTTCACCTTGTCACCGGTGAACATGCTGATTCCCTTACGGGCATCGGCCAGCGCTACCTCCTGCGGTGTGCTCACAATCACGGCTCCCGTGATGGGCAGTGTTTGTACCAGTGTAAGATGTATATCGCTTGTACCCGGGGGGAAGTCGATGAGGAAATAATCCAGCTCGCCCCACTCGGCATCACCAATCAGCTGTTTGAGCGCATTGCCTGCCATGGCGCCGCGCCAAACCACGGCATCTTCTTTCTTCACGAAGAAGCCGATGGAAAGCATCTTGACTCCGTAGTTCTCAATGGGAATGATCATATCCCGTCCGTCTTTCTTCTCCAGAGAGGGGCCTTCATCTTCCACGCCGAACATCCTGGGTACGGACGGTCCGAAAATATCGGCATCCAGCAGTCCCACCCTATAACCTTTCTGAGCCAGTGCCACGGCCAGGTTGGTGCAGACGGTACTTTTTCCGACGCCGCCTTTTCCTGATGCCACGGCAATGATATTCTTCACCCCGGGCAGCAGGTCGGGTAGTTCAGGACGCGGTGCCTGCTTTGATCTGACCGATATGTTTCCACGGATGTCGATATCCTTGCCGGCATAGGTGAGGATAGCCTGTTCTGCCATCTTAACCACCGATTTGATAAAAGGATCGTGCGCTTTTTCCGTGATGAGGGTAAAACTCACTTTCATTCCTTCGATACGGATATCGTCAGCAACCATTCCGGCTGAGACAATATCCTGCCCCGTTCCCGGGTATCGCACATTTTTCAGTGCATCCAAAATTAACTGGGGATATATTGTCATAAAATGATTTTTTTATTTTCCTCTAATTTTTCACAATATGAAATAATTTGTAAAGCGAAATCAAAACTAACATCCGTTATCTCATTTTTATTCATAATCATCACATCTTCGAATCATCACATCTTCGAATCATCACATTATTTTATATTCTATTTTATATTCTCGCGTTGCGCCCGAAACTGCGATAGGTATCCTTTTCTATTTCAACAGCCGGCTCGGTCCATTCCCTCTCTTTCGGGCAGACGAATTGGATAAACTTGATAGATAAACCTCTTTCGCGCCATTGTTGTTCATAGAAAGTCTGAATTTCGAGGATATCATCCTGCAGCCCGGAGTTGTAGAGGTCGTCACTGTAGAAAAGCACCTCAAGGTTGTTTGCCTCAATCATCGCCCGGGTGTAGTGGTAGAGAAAGTGACTATCCGTTTTCAGTTGAATGATGCCGTTATCCTTTAAGATTTGGCTGTACTCTTTCATAAAGCGAATGGAAGTGAGTCGTTTGTTCACTTTTCTCATCTGGGGATCGGGAAAGGTAATCCATATCTCTGACACTTCGTTTTCGGCAAAGAAACAGCTGATCAGCTCGATACGTGTCCGCAGGAAAGCAACATTGGTCAGATGATCTCTCTTTGCTTCGGTAGCTCCATTCCACATGCGTGCCCCCTTGATGTCGATGCCGATGAAATTCTTCTCCGGAAACCGCCGGGCCAGGCCCACCGTGTATTCTCCTTTTCCGCATCCCAGTTCCAGGACAATGGGGTGTTCATTTTCGAAAAAGGTATTCCAATTTCCATTTAACGGAAAACCCCCTTGTTTCAATGTCTCAAAGGTATATTGAAACACGTTGTCATAGGTCGCCATATCGGCAAATTTGGCCAGTTTGTTTTTTGCCATGAAAAAATGATTCGTTCAATTTGGTCGTTTTCCGCAATTTTTATCCCGTGTAAATAAACTGCCGGCTCCTTGCTCACTGAAAACGGACCGGTTTCTACTACAAAAATAGGCATTTATACGTTAAAAACCGAAACTTTTCATCGGATCACATTTGTCGGATCAGGGATGTACATGGAACCGATGAAACGAACTTTCATTTTTCGACCCACAGACCGTTCAACTTTTAATTAAATGAAAAAACAGGGTGGGAAAATATCAATTTCAAAGCGAAAGGACATCGTTTGCTGTGTTTTTAATAATCAACTTAGTATTAGTGATTTAATGGTTCTGGAGAGATACCCGTAAAAAAGACGCTGTGATGATGAAAAAGTAGCGAAATAATATCAATATTCTAAATTATTCTATACCTTTGTCAGAATAAATACATAAAATACCTTTTTTATATGAAAGTGAATGACATAATGACACAGCTCGAGGCAAAACACCCGGGCGAGTCTGAATACCTACAGGCTGTAAGAGAAGTACTGGTTTCCATAGAAGATGTGTATAACCGGCATCCGGAATTTGAAAAGGCAGGTATTATCGAACGCATTGTCGAACCCGACCGGATATTTACCTTTCGGGTACCCTGGGTCGATGATTCCGGGAAAGTGCAGGTAAACATCGGCTACCGTGTACAGTTCAACGGAGCCATCGGCCCCTACAAAGGGGGCATTCGTTTCCATTCCTCAGTTACACTCTCTTCCCTTAAATTTCTGGGGTTTGAACAAACCTTTAAGAATGCATTGACCACGCTCCCGATGGGAGGCGGTAAGGGAGGTTCCGATTTCTCCACACGGGGTCGCTCACAGGCTGAGATCATGCGTTTCTGCCAGGCTTTTGTGATGGAGCTGTGGCGGAATATCGGTCCCGATACGGATGTACCTGCCGGCGATATCGGCGTGGGAGGTCGTGAAGTGGGTTACATGTTCGGTATGTATAAGAAGCTGGCCCGCGAGCATACCGGAACCTTCACCGGTAAAGGGATGTCGTTTGGCGGATCACGCCTTCGTCCTGAAGCAACCGGATTTGGAGCGCTCTATTTCGTGGAGAAGATGTGTGAAACGCATCATATTGCCCTGAAGGGAAAAACGGTTGCCGTTTCCGGTTTTGGGAACGTGGCCTGGGGTGCCGTGACCAAGGCAACCGAACTCGGGGCAAAGGTGGTGGCAATCTCGGGCCCCGACGGGTATATCTACGATGCAGAGGGAGTGAACACGCCGGAGAAAATTGATTATATGCTGGAGCTGCGTAATTCGGGGAATGATGTGGTGGCTCCCTATGCCGATGAATTCCCGCAAGCCGTCTTCTACCCCGGAAAAAAGCCGTGGGAATGCAAAGTGGATATTGCCCTGCCTTGTGCCATTCAGAATGAACTGAATCTGGAGGATGCCAAACGTTTGAAAGAAAACGGTGTGCTGCTCGTCGCTGAGGTGTCCAACATGGGATGTACAGCGGAGGCGGTTGATTATTTCCTGGAGAATGGAATGCTTTTTGCACCCGGCAAGGCGGTGAACGCAGGTGGTGTCGCCTGTTCCGGACTGGAGATGACGCAGAATGCCATGCATATCTCCTGGAGCAACGAAGAGGTAGACAGATGGCTCCACCAGATCATGAGCGATATCCACGCGCAGTGCGTGGCACACGGGCGGAACGGGAAATTTATTAACTATGTGAAGGGAGCTAATATCGCCGGCTTCATGAAAGTGGCCGATGCGATGATGGCACAGGGCGTGGTATAAATAAAAAAAACTCCGGTTGCCTTCACTGACAACCGGAGTGTAAACTATACTGATTTTTCGGTTATTTCTTCACAACCCTAAGTACACCCTTGTCGATCCCCGTAGAGAGATCTACGGTAAATACATAGGTAGCGCCTACTTCGAGCGTAGTACCGCTTATCAGACCAAGGTTCCCGTTATCGCGACCATTGGTGCCATTTCCGATAAATACAATATCACTCCCGGTGGTAAGTGTGCTGCTGCTAAATTCTCCGCCCCAGTTTTTCTGGTGGAAGAACTTGAAGTTAATGGTTTCGGTATTGACCGTTTCTCCACCTTTTAGTGTCACCTGATAGATCTTGTTGCCGACAGGTGCCATACACAATGCCTTTGAAGGATCCCATCCCACATGGTTGGTAATGTATGAAGGCTTGCCTACCTGATCGCCGATGATCCAGACAGCACCTGTACCATCCGCTTTTAATGCTGCAGGTGAGTTGCCGTCCAGTACCTCCACCCTGAAATACTTTTTCGTGAGGTTTGCTGTGATACGGTATTTCCCGGAGATAGGGGTGAAGGTGTATTTACCAGTCTCTATCACTGTGAAATAGTCACTGTCAATCCACCATTCGGCGATATCTTCCAGTCCTTCTATCGTCACTTCCTCACCACGGGTGAGATCAGCATCAATCTCATAATTTTCTTTATCGATCATCCTCAGTTTTGTGCCATTCAGCAGGATCTCGAAAAAGGGAGCTGCCTGGTATGTCTTCGTATTGAAAGTGACGGAAAAGGTACCTCCCACAGGGCTTACAAACGGGATCGACTCAGAGACGTCCTGGATGACGGCTCCCGCCTCCCAGCCAAAAATGATCTCCCGTCCCTTGCTGTCCACTACCGGAGTCTTGATATAAGCCGGCAGATCGGTTGAGGGAAAAGGCTCCGTAGCTGCATATTCGTGGGGCTGTCCCGTGGGAAGCATCGGATAGGAAGCATCCTCCGTTACCAGAATCAGATAGGGGTAGCTTGCACGGGTAATCGGTACCTCGAACGATTTTATGGTACTTTTCAGGGTGGTGTTCAGCAGCACAAACTCCAGTGTTGCTGTCCCGTCGGGAATATCCTTCAGAAAAGGTACCGCGATGGTGCCGGAATATGTTCCGTTTTCCTTTGTACGGATGGTCGTGCGTTCCACTTCCTCCTCGCCGAAATAGAGGATGGCAGTGAGTGTGGAAAGCGGTATGTCGTCGCTGACAGTCGCTGTAAAAGGCAGATTATCGCCAAAATGAACATTGGAGAATTGATCTTCAATTTGTAACACGGGGTTTCCTTCCTGTTGCAGTTCACTCACATCTTCTGCGCAGGAGAACAAGGCAATTGCTCCGATAAAAACAAGTATATAATATGTTAACCTTCTCATATTCTTTTAATTGTTAGATTTGATTTATTTTCTTCCATCGATAGGATATCACCGCTTTTGCAGGTACCTCATAGCTGAAGTGTTGTTTCCCGTCGTCAAGGGTGATGGTCTTGGGAGAATCGTTGCTGTTGAGCAATACAAAAGCATAGGTACCGTCGCTGTTTTCGAAGGCTGAATAGTAAAATCCGGCAGCAGTAAACCCAGAGGTGCCGATACGCACTGCTCCCGGCTTTACGACCGATGAGAGATGGCCGATGATATAATAATGAGAATTGCGGGTGATGGTCGCATAATTGGACCGGTCTATATCTACCGCCCCATAACAGGTCTGACATCCTCCTTCCCGGTTGGGACCCCGTTCACTGTCGAGCATCAGGTTCCAGACGATGACTCCCCTGCATCCGTTGTTCACCGTCCCCAGCGCTACCTCACGCATATCTTCGATGAGTCTCACCGCCAGGTTCCGTCCGTCGTTCCAGGTGCCGATAGAGGTCTCGGTGAATACCAGCTCTCTGTTGGGATACTTAGCCTGGATATCGAGAAGTTCTGACTTGTCACCGCCATAGTTATGGTAAGCTGCACCGGCGACAATATCAGAATCGATTCCCGCATCGTAGATCTTTACCGGGTAATCATTCTGGGCGGGCATATTGTCATAGTTGTAATTATGGTCGAACAGGTAGATCTTTGTGGTGAGTGATGCCTCTTTGAAGCGGGGTACCAGATGATTTTTCACAAATGCAAGCTGTTCTTCCCATCCCATAAAGAGAGAGGCTGAGTTACCCCTGTTCAGCGGCTCATTCTGCGGTGTGACCGAATATATTTTGATCCCCTGTTGATTCAATGCCTCTATCCACTTCACAAAATAGGATGCATAATCGCCATAAAATGCCGGATTCAGTTGTCCGCTGGTCCATGAGTTGAAAGGCTGCAGATCGGTCAGGTTGTTCACCTTCATCCATCTGGGGGGTGTCCATGGCGAACCCATGATTTTCAGAGCGGGGTTAATGGTCAGGATCTCTTTCAACACAGGGATCACATATACAGTCTCTTCCGACGTCAGTGCAAAGTTCTCTATCCCCGGGGTATCGCACAAGCTGTATTCACTCAACGAAAAATCGGAACACCCGATGGAGATCCTGACATAGCTTTGTCCCATACCCTCCGTTGGAGAGAATGTCTCTTTCAGGAATCTGGTGCGGTTTTCCTTTGTCATCTGCATCAGGTTGTAGGCAGTGGACCCTGTGATGGCTGCACCGAAACCATCCATGGTCTGATAACGTGTTGCCGGTTCCAGTCGGATGGTGGTCGGCGACATATTGCTCTTGTCGCTGAAATCGGTGCTCTGCTTTTTAAAATCCTGCGACCGTGTGTTCGTGGTGACAAAGATAATGACATCTCCCTTGAGGGGTTCTTCCGGATTCTCTTCATCGATCACTTTCTCCTTGGCTGACTCCTGACAGGAAGAAAAACTACTGAGCATCAGTAACAGTACAAACAGGCTGAATCTGTTTCTTATTTTCATATGATTATCTACTTGTTTCATCATTTAAAGCGTTATTTTTTCAATATGTACTGTTTTGTTGACCAGGTTAATAGTAAACCGGTAATTGGCAGATTCCACAATCGGGTCGTTCTCTCCGTTGGCTATTGTCCAGTCGTTGTCTCCCGTTATAATCTGTTCACCCGTAAAGGTGAAATCACCGGCTCTCTTCTCATTACCCCATCCTGTATTTTCGAACGGTTTAAAACCGGCATAATGATCGTGATCACCCGGCGTGTAAAATGTTCCCTGATATACACCTTCTCCCGTTTGGCGCAGCAGGACGTAATTCATAACATTCCCGAAGCCCCAGCTGGTGTGTGTCCGCTGGTGATCGGGATATACAGAACCGATTTCAGCTGATGTTACCCGGGTAGGATAACCCAATCCCCAGCCGCAGGCAAGCAGATAGTCCGGGTAAGATGGATTGGAGAGGCCAACGAAAATATTCTTGCGCACCGGATTATAATAGAGGGTATATTCACCGGTTTTCCCTAAGAATTGCACGCTGCTCTCAGAGATCCGCTCAAAGAAATCGGGATTATAGATATTCTGTACGTCGGCAAGTGCACCAAAGAGTGTGTAGATCTTCCCCTGTTCCAGAGTGCGCGTGATGGTGCGGAATGATTCATTTTCAATATCCTGGTTCCCGAAGGCACTTAAGGCAAAGTCGTCTGCGCCCAATAGGTCGCCGGTGGAGGTGAGGGTGAAGGAGGTATTGTCAAAGGTGAGTACTTTCGTGTAATCGGCATTGGGTGTATAGATAAATGCCGATTCCCCATTCATGTCGATCATGCCTATTCTGCCGTTCACGTTGCCATACACATCACCGGAATAGTCGATGCGATTGTCTGCAGTGAGTTTCTCCGCAATCCTGAAACGAAACGACGGGTCGAGGGTGAGGCTGGTCCCGGCAAATTTATTTTTATCCGCCGACAGCATATTCAATAAAGCCACTGCACCATTGTCGGTCACCAGGTAGAGCCGTTCGTAAACAGGGCGTTTCCCGGTCAGTCCTTCAATCTGATATGCGGCTGCCCCTTTCAGTACATTGCGTGCGATCAAATTTACCTGTACACTTGCGTTATCTGATTGATTGCTCAGCAGGGGAATGAAGAGAGCTTTTGTGATTTGAGCCGTATCACCGCTGAGCGGTATTTCACCTGTTGTGATACTTATTCCTTCAGATACAACTTCATAGTATAACGAAGCGAGCATGGTAGCAGGATCGTTTAACGTTGCTGTGAGTGTTACCGAGTCCCCGAATGTGAAGGTCGCGGGACTGACGGCAGCTGTCACAAAAACAGGTGTAGATTCTTTCCGGGGACCATATTCGTCGTCACACGATGCAAGCAGTATTGCAAGTATCCCGGAGAAAAGGAGAAAAGGAACTATCGATTTCATATAAATATTACTTTTATGTTTCGTTTAACCGGTTAATAACCCGGATTCTGTACAAGATTCGGATTCTGATCAATCACATCCTGAGGGATAGGCAATATATAGGACAAGCTTGTAAATGGATAAACCTGCGCAGGGCGCCCTTCATCTTTCGCATAAACAGCATTCATCACTTCTTCCACTTTATTGAGACGAACCAGGTCGAACCAGCGGTGTCCTTCCATTGCCAGTTCGAGACGACGTTCTTTCATGTAAGCGTTTAAAATGGCATCTTTGCCGGCCGAAGCTGCTGCGGGGAGATTGGACAAGCCGGCCCTCCGACGGGTCTGATTGATTACCTGAGCCGCTCCGCTGTAGTCTCCCTTGCCGATCAGCGCTTCAGCCTTAAGCAGGAGAATATCTGCATATCGCAACTTGATGATGCTGTTGTAGGCACTGCGGCATTTATACATGAATGGATAATGGTCTGCCGGATAGTAGACGCTCCAGTCGCACTGATAAAAGACCACTGTTTGTTCATAGCGCCTGTCACCCGGCTCACTATTGAACGCCTTGATGAGGTCACGTGAAGGTGTGATCCATTTCAGCCAGGTAAAATAAAAGGTCCAGTCGTCGAGCGGACGCCCAAACATCCAGGTGACCCAGTTGGTATTCCCGGGGAAAAACTGTGCCTCGAAGATGGTCTCTTTGCTATTGCGTAACTTTGCATCAATGGCCCTGTTCTCCTGTGAAGGAGGTGAAACGGGGTCGGTCAGTACCACATCAAAGAGCACGCTGTAATCATCAACCAGGCCGAAACCATCGGCTGCCAGCTGGTCGGCATACTGTATCACTTTGTCATAGTCCTGCAGTGGTTTCTCGGCATACACCTTTGCCAGCAATGCACGGGCGACGGATTTCGAAAACTGCGTTTTGTCCGACGGATTGTTTTCGGGCGCATATTGCAATCCTTCCAACAGGTCTTCCTCAATCTGTTTGTAGATGGTCAACGCATCGGTTTGCGGCGGGAAATAGGCGGGATAGACTTCCTCAATGGTTTCGGAGGTGATATCTCCGGCCGATGTGGTCACCAGTGGAACATTTCCCCATATTCTTACCATATCGAAATAAATCATGGCTCTCAGAATCCGGGCTTCTGCCTTGAATTGCGTTTTTTCTGCAGCGGTCAGCGCCGGATCATCGACCTGATCGATGTTATTGATTAGTCTGTTCGCCTGGGCTATATTGCCCATATGCCCGTTCCAGTCGCGCCTCAGGTTGGTATTGGATCCTTCGATGGAGTTGACTTCAAACGGTGTTGTCTCGGCATTGGGCGAACCGGCATAGGCATTGTCGGAGTGGGATTCGGCAAGCAACAACATATCCAGATACCAGTGTTCCTGGCCGTTTTTAAACAGGTTCAGCAATGTTTGCCTGTGCGACAGTACTGCCGCTTTATCTTTGAAAACGACCTGTACACTGTCTTCACTGGCACCTTCCGTGATATCTGAATAGGTGTCCAGCGGTTCGTAATTGAGAGAACAGGCAGCCAGGAAACAGGCGAAGAGCATGGAAATAATATATTTTGTTTTCATTTTTCTGGTCTATTTAAAATTCAATATTCATCCCAAAAACAAAGGTCTTGCTATGCGGGTAGGTTCCCCAGTCGATGCCCTGTACCGCTCCGCTGTTACCCCATTGATTCACTTCAGGGTCCATCCCCTTGTAACGGGTCAGCGTCAGCAGATTTGTTGCCGTTACAAAAGGCTGTAACCGTGAGATGCCTGCTTTGGCGATTCTCTCTCCCTTGAAATCATAGGACAAGGAGATGTCTTTCAGCCGTAGATAACTTCCGTCTTCCACAAAATAGCTGGAGGGCTGCAGGTTGAATCCCGCTTTGGGTATATCGGTTATCATCCCGGGTGTGCGCCAGCGTTTCAGTACCTCTATCGACTGGTTTTTCAAATCGTACATCCCCTGCGTGTCTCCTTTGGATGCATTGAATATGTCGTTGCCCACGGATCCCTGGAGGAAGATGTTCAGATTGAATCCCTTATAAGAGAGTGTGTTGGTCAATCCGTAGGTGAACACAGGGTTGGGATCACCAATATAGGTTTTATCGGAAGCGGTAATCTTCCCGTCTTCATTGATATCGCGATACATCAGTTCTCCAGTCTCTGTGTCCACGCCGTCACTGATATAACCGAAGAAACCGCCCAGGGGTCGCCCCGGCTCATTGCGTACCACACGTGTCTGATGGAAAGCCTGCGTAGTCTCCGCTGCATAATAGATCTGCTGCAGCTCAAGACTCTCCAGCCTGTTCTTATTGAACGAGATATTGAAGTCTGTTTCCCAGCTGAGAGGGCCGGTCAGATTGCGGGATTTTGCCGAGAACTCAAAACCACGGTTGATCATCTCCCCTTCATTGCGGATGATGCTGGTCGCTGCTGCCGCACCTGCCGGCAGGGTGACATACATCAGCATATCTGTGGTATGCTTGAAGTAGTAATCCATCGCCAGTGTCAGCCGTTCATCGAACATCATCGCATCCATACCGATATTAATCTGATTGGTGGTCTCCCAGGTCAGGTCAGATGTACGCAGATTGGCCTGGGTAATCAATGGGAGAGCATCCTCCTTTCCTGTTTCAAACCATGCCTGACGGTTGATATGATATTGCTGCAGATAGGCAAAATCGCCCACCCCCGACTGGTTACCCGTCTGTCCCCAGCCTCCTCTGATCTTTAAATCATCCAACCATTCCATATCCTGCATAAATTCCTCTGACGACATGCGCCATGCCCCTGAGAAAGAGGGGAAGGTACCCCATCTGTGATTGGGATGCAGTTTCGAAGAGCCGTCTTCACGTATGTTGAAGGTAAACAGATATTTACTGTCATAGTTGTAGGCCACACGTCCAAAAACCGAAAAAATACCCCATTGCGACGCATTGGACCCGGTGTTATCCCAGGCTATCTTATTGGCGGCGTTTAACGTCTTTATGCTGCCATCTCTGAAATGTGACCCGTTTATAAAGCTTTGTGACCATTGCGAATCGGTCCATGAGGTACCTGCCATCGCTTCCAGATTATGTTTCTCCGCGAATGTGCTTCTGTAGGTCAGCACATTATCGAAAACCATTAACGTGTTCATGCTGCGGGTATCCCATGCATTTCCCCAGTCATCTCTGTCCGCACCGTGGGAAGGAGGAGTAAATCCGGTATTTTTGCCATTGCGGCGGTCCAGCGTGAACGTGGATTTCAGATTCAGCTCAGGCAGAAAAGTGACGGTTGCATTGGCAGAACCAATAAGGCGGTTTTCGTTGTTTTTATTATTCTTTCCGTTTTCAATCTCTTCCACCGGGTTGGTGATGTTTTGTCCGAAGAAAAGACGATTATACAAACCGGTTTGTTCATTCCGGATGGTGGCAGCCGTGGGCAGGTTCACCACAGCCAGTACCACACCGCCGCGGTTTGAACCGGCTCCAGTGGTTACACCATTGCTTGTGTTGTCGGAGTAAGAGAGGTTCAATCCGAAACGGAGCCATTTGCGCACCTGGCTTTCCACGTTACTGCGCACATTGAACCGGCGGAAAAATGCAGAACTAAGTATGCCGTTCTCACTCAGGTATCCGCCCGAAACAAAGTAACGCAGCTTCTCGTCACCATCGGACACCTGTAACTGATAATTTTGGGTGATTCCTGTACCATATACTTCCTGAAACCAGTCGGTCTGGTCTGTGGTCCCTTCCGGTATGGCCCCGGGACGCAGCTCATCCATTAACTCCTTATACTGTCTGGCATTGAGTGATTGAATTGGATTGCTCACACGGCTCATCCCAACCTGTATATTCGCGGCAACCTTTGCCCCACCGGATGCCTGTTTAGTCGTGATCAGCACAACACCGTTTGCAGCACGGGAGCCGTAAATGGCCGCAGAGGAGGCATCCTTCAGAATCTGCATATTGGCAATATCGTTGGGGGAAAGGAAATTAAGATTATCTACCGGCACACCGTCTACAACATAGAGCGGATCATTGCTGCCGTTGAAGGAGGTCGTGCCGCGTACACGGACAACCATCTCTCCGCCGGGTAATCCGCTGGGTTGATACACGTTCACACCCGCTGCCTTGCCCTGTATAGCCTGAGCGGCAGAAACAATGGGCCGCTCATCCATATCGTCCAGTGAAACAGTGGAGACTGCCGTCGTCACATCCCTTCTCTTTACTGATCCATAACCTATTACCACAATCTCATCCAGTGTTTGCGTATCTTCAATCAGTACGATGGGGATCATAGTTCTTCCGGAGGTATTGATGGTTTGTTCCAGGTATCCGATATAGCTGACTCTCAGGATTGCATCATCCTCCACTTCCAGGGAGAAATTACCATCCATATCTGTTACCGTTCCATTGGTGGTTCCCATTTCGATGATATTGGCCCCGATAATGGATTCTCCATTCTGATCAGTAATGGTTCCGGTGACACGTTTTTTTTTCTGCATAGCCTGTTTGGAAGCAGCGGGGACTATCACTATATAGTCGTCTTTCACCTGATGGGTGAATCCCGTTCCTTTCAGTATTTGAGCAAGAACTTCATCCAGTTGCTTATTGGTGAGGTCTAAATCAATGTTTTTTTGATTCCTCAATTGCGACTCGTTATATGCGACGAATAGTTTCGTCTGTTTTTCAACTGCCTGCAAAGCTTCAACAACCGAAATATTATCTTTTTGAATGGTTATTAAAACATTGTTTTGAGCAGACAAAACGGAGTGTGAAGCAAAAAAACAGATGAAAAAGAGAATGTATGATGCATAATCCTTTTTCATGTTGAAAATATTCTTAACTATATTATTCATTGCTTAGTGTTAGATTGGTGATTTGACTTATTGTTCAGGAGTTTAACTCTAACGCTTCTGGACCGGAACAGAGATGCCACTTTATTCCGGTTTTTTTATTATGATGTATCCATGTTATAAAATAACTAAATTGTAAACTGATGATTGATTATAATGATGTGATATAGCATGTATCATCCTCTATCCTGTATTGGATGCTCCCCGACACGCTGACGATGATGTCCATCACCTCAGGCAAAGACGTGTTTTCCTTAAAGCGAAACGTGTACTTATCCTCTTTCAGGGTGCTCAGGGCGTAAACAAATGAGAACGGGTATTTGCGTTCCAAAACGGCAATGATTTCCTCCAGTGTGGTGGATTTAAACACGAGCTCACCCCTTTGCCATGCCGTCACATCGGATATATCCGGACGGTCAAGTGATTCTGTTTTCGTGAACCTGTTGTATGTCAGTTGTTCATTGGGTTCTAATATCAAAGCGGAGGACAGGTGATTGAATTTGACCTCCACACTTCCCGAAAGAAGGGTGGCAGACAGCGTTGAATCACCGGGGTATGCTTTTATATTGAACTCTGTTCCCAATGCCGTTACCTGGAAATCGCTGGATTTCACGATGAAGGGCTTCTCTGCATCCCGGGCTACCTTGAAGTTGGCTTCCCCTATTAAATAGACACTCCTGCTTTTACCGGTAAACTGTGCAGGGTAGAGCAGGGTAGCCGTGGAATTCATTTGTACCTCGCTGCCGTCGGGCAGGGTAAGGTGTCGCATCTCAGCGGTTGGGGCATACAGTTCGATGAGGTCGGCGGCAGCCGGTGTTGTTTTATCGGTAAGATACAAAGCAGAGAGCAATGCGATCAGCAAACAGGCAGCTGATATCTGCCAGAAACGGAGGAGTTTGGTGTTGACTTTGCGATGACGTTGTCTTATTTTTTTATGGACATCATGCAGCGATTGCTGCGTTTCAGATGAAACTTCTGCAGGCTTGTTTTCCGCCATGTTGTCCCACAAGTCGCGCAAAACCCTGTCCTTTTCCCTGGAAAATTTATCCCCGGTAAGCCACCGATAGAATTCATTTTGCGAGGAAGCGGAAACATCGGATTTTACAAATAATTCAATAATCTTGTTAAAATAGTTTTCCATCTCGTCTATCTGTTCTGTCTGATAAAACCGTCTCTTCGAAAAAGTTCATTCAAATTAGTCGTTTTGAGTCGCCTTTGCACCTCGATTGTTAATTTTCGCTATGACGTAGTATAAGCAAGCTTATCTTCTGCTCATTTTAGCTCAACGAAAACGTTCAGTAGTATTTGATCTGCCGCTTATACATTAGATACAATCGAGAATAGGGTACTACTTAAAATTTTATCAAAAAAATGGCGATAGTAAGAAGTTTTTTAAGATCTTTTAATACTAAATAGAGGTGTTGTTCAACCGTCCGAACCGATAAGTTCATTCTTTCTGCGATTTCGTGATTGCTCAAATGTTGAAAACGGCTCATTTCGAATACTTGTCTACGTTTTTCGGGCATTTGTTCCAGTGATAATTTCAGTAAAAGCTGCAACTCTTCGTGGTATATTTCGTTAAGGGGATCTTTAAATTCGGTCATTTCTTCCAATGACTGCAAATTTATCTGTGACTGTATGTATCTGGATTCAATTTTTTTTCGTTTAATACGGTTGAAAACATGGTTTTTTACCATGGTGTACAGGTAGTTCCGCACAAGATCTCCTTCCCATAAATCGGGTTGTTCCCATAATTTTACAAAGATATCCTGTGCTACATCTTCAGCTTCCTGTTCCGATTTAAGAAGAATGGCGGCAAACGTTCTGACTTTCGGAAAATACTGAATGAATATTTCTTCAAATTCTCTCACGTATGATTCAGTGTTCATGGAATGTGTTCAATTAACTGAAATCAATAACTCACAACCTAATCGTTTTCCATAAGGTTTTCATCATCAAAAACACCTCTTACGGCAAAGATAATATTATTCGATTAAATATGTTTCTTTCTCCCTGATCTTTGTATTATTCTGTCCATAGATGATACGTCAGACGTTCCACAGGATCCGGTTGTTTTTCATTACCTGGACACCCGGCTATCCTTTTGACAGGTGTACCCGTAATATCTCGATTTTTTTATATAAGTTTCTCCTATAAATTGAATGGTGATTTTTATCTGTCGGTGTGGTTTTAAAAAGAAAATCATGTACATTTGTAGAATATAAAATGCGCCTCGGATAAGCTCAAGCAAGCTTAGCTTATCTCTCGGCTTTTATCATATTTGCGGCAATATACCAAAACGTTTGATATTTTGATAAGTCCATTCACCCGCACTCTGATTTCATCCATTATAAGTAGTTTTCTGCTGATCGCATGCAGCGGACAAAGATCCGATTCAAAGACCATGTCCGGGTCAGACCGCATTCCGTTTGAAGAGAACGATGAACAACCGGTCGACACACGATCGAAGGAGGAACCGGCAACGGTTGACGAAACGGAATACCGGCAACGGCTCCTGTACAATGCCAACGGCGATACGACCGGACTGTGGCCGGTACAGGACCAGCCGTTACCGTTCAAAGGAGCTATTTTGCCTTACAAGCGTGTAGTGGCGTATTACGGGAATCTGTTCTCCAAAAATATGGGTATTCTGGGAGAATATCCGCCGCAAGAAGTCTGGCGAAGGTTGAACGAAGAAGTGAAAGCATGGGAGGATGCCGACCCGGGTACGCCTGTGCAGCCGGCCATCCATTACATAGCCGTCGTAGCTCAGGGTTCGCCGTGGAGCGACGGGAAATACTGTTACCGGATGCCCGAAGCACAGATCGATTCTGCGTTGGCGATCGCCGAAATGGGCAATGCCATCCTATTCCTCGATATTCAGGTAGCGTTGAGCACGGTGGAAGAAGAAGTGCCGCTACTGGAGCGATACTTGAAAATGACGCATGTGCATCTGGGCATCGATCCCGAGTTTTCGATGAAAGACGGTACCCCGCCCGGAAAGAAGATCGGCACGTATGATGCCGGAGACATCAATTTTTGTACGGAATACCTTGCAAAACTGGTACGGGAATACGATCTTCCTCCGAAGATACTTGTCGTACACCGGTTCACCGGGCGAATGGTGACGAACTACCAGGATATCGTTCTCCTGCCGGAGGTGCAGGTCGTCATCAATATGGACGGCTGGGGAGGCCCACAGTTGAAATACGATACGTACAGGCAGTACGTCTACAAGGAACCCGTGCAGTTTACAGGCGTTAAACTTTTTTACAAGAACGATGTAAAACATCCGCCGCACCGGATGCTTACTCCGCCCGAGATCTTGAAGTTAACACCTCACCCCGTCTATATACAGTATCAGTAAACGAACTTCGTTCCACCAAAGAAGATTTTCCGAAGTTTATTCATGATCGGCTTAAGTAGGTCGGCGGAGTTACCCCGCTTTCCCCTATAAGAACCGTACGTAAGAGTTTCCCGCTCTCCCCATCGATGTCTTCGCTTACTTTGTAAAAATCATTAGAAAATTCGCGTACAAATTTAGTGAACTTTTTCGTTAAGCGATATTACATAAGACGAATTTATTCGGCTTATGTTATCGCGAGAAAAAGTGCAATAAGACTTGAAAACGACTAAATTTATTGAACCAATCCCGGCGCCGTTTGTTTGATTTGTATTAGTTTCTCAATATAAATTCATTCAAACTATGGCAAATCCCAAAATAACTGAACTGCTGGGAGATCAGAGCGATTATCTCCTCAATCATGTGAGCAAAACAATCGACAGATCCTTGATTCACACCACGGGACCTTTTGTAATCGATCGGTTGTGGATCGATACCGACCGGAACATTCCGGTGCTGAATAATCTGCAAAGACTGTTCGGGCATGGACGACTGGCCAATACCGGATACCTCTCCATCCTTCCCGTCGATCAGGGTATCGAACATACGGCCGGCGCTTCTTTTGCACCCAATCCTTTGTATTTCGATCCGGAAAATATTGTGAAGCTTGCGCTTGAAGCCGACTGTAATGCCGTGGCATCTACATTTGGTGTGTTGGCCTCTGTTGCCAGAAAATATGCCCATAAGATACCGTTCGTAGTCAAAATGAATCATAACGAATTGTTGACCTATCCCAATTCGTATAACCAGATTCTTTTCGGCACGGTGAAAGAAGCCTGGAATTTAGGCGCCGCCGCGGTAGGAGCTACCATTTATTTCGGGTCGGAAGAGAGCCGACGTCAGATTGTGGAAGTGGCAGAAGCATTTGCGTATGCACACGAGTTGGGGATGGCCACTATTTTATGGTGTTATCTCCGCAATAACGCTTTCCAGAAAGACGGTACGGATTATCATAGCGCGGCCGATCTGACCGGGCAGGCCGACCATATCGGCGTAACGATCAAGGCGGATATCATCAAACAGAAGCTGCCGACCAATAATGGGGGCTTTACGACCATTAAATTCGGGAAGACGAATCCCGCTATGTATGATCAATTGAGTTCCGACCATCCCATCGATCTTTGCCGGTATCAGGTGATCAACGGATATATGGGACGGGTAGGACTGATTAACTCGGGTGGGGAGTCGCACGGCCAAAGCGACCTGTCAGAAGCGGCCTATACCGCCGTGGTGAACAAACGTGCCGGTGGAATAGGGCTTATTGCCGGTCGTAAAGCTTTCCAGAAACCGATGAAGGATGGGGTTGAACTGATCCGTACCATTCAGGATGTTTATCTGGACAAAGAGATCACCCTGGCTTAACCCACATTGCAGCTTGGTTGTAAACAGAAATGAAATATGCACTCATTTTTCGTTAAAATCGCCTGTTTTGTCTGTTTTTGATGACTGTTAATTTTTGTATCAGGCTGATATTCAATTTCAACATATTTTGAAATACTAATGTATTACCCCGTTTGATGTTGATGAAACCGTTTCCCGTGATTACTTTTACGTTGGATGTTTTTCAAGACGAGCATAAAGCAAAAGGATTGGGTTGAGTATACCCATTACCGGTTGTGAGAGAGCTACCGGGAAGGTCGATTTATCCGCAACCGCACACTGCTCTCTATGGGTGACCTGGAATCGTTTCTTCCATCTGAAAAGATTCCTCCTTCTCTGTAAACGAATCAACCGGTTTTACCACGAAGACAAAACATTCATCAGAATAAATCTGTAGTCCCCCAAATCATCCCTTAAAAATATATATACGCAGGTATACAGGGATTTAGCTCCGGTTATCTGCAATGTGGGTTAATACCCTGCCCGACATACAAAGAGAGAGCTGCCATCAGTTGGCAGCCCTCAAACAAAGCAGCGAATGAGACAATGATCACTTCCAAAAGGAGGAAACCATCATTTTTTAGTTACTGAAACCCGGGTAGAGTCCCTTGCCGTCGCCATAGCCTGCAACCTGTTCTAACATACCGTTGGAGAGGTTGATCTGCGATTGCGGAATCGGATAGAATCCCTTGGTTTCGTCATAACGGGCACTGTAATCCATGTTTTTGATGACACCGTTGTATACAGCTGCGTTGCCGAAGTTGTAAATCGGTGCCCCCATCTGAGATTCCAAGGCTGCCTTGGCATAGTCTGCACCCCAGCGGCGCATGTCGTTCCAGCGGAGACCTTCGAAAGCAAGTTCATAGCGGCGTTCCTTCTGTATGTTTTCCAGCGAATAGGGTTTGTCCTCCAGACCGGCGCGACGACGCACACGGTTCATGTATTGAGCATCTTCACTCAGCTCAGCCATCATCAGCAGGACATCGGCAAAGCGGATGAAGATCAGGTCATCTCCATGTGAGAGTTGCTGGTTGTCCTTGTTTTCATACATGATCACGCTGTAATCGTTGTAATACTTGTTACCATCACGAGTGGAGATACCGTTGTACTTCTTGCCCCAGTAATTGCTCTCCATTACAAAGTCCCACTGACCTTTCGCATAGTTGGGTAGTTCGGCTGCAATGTCCAGCACCGAGGCCCATAACCTGGGATCATCAGGCTCATCTGCCAGCCACTGATCCACCACTCCTTTTGGGATGGAGTTGGCCTGTCCCCAGCCGCCGGCAAAGGGATAGGTGTTGGCCAGTGATTGAAGTCCACGCAGCGCGAAGTAGAGCTGGTACTGGTTGGCATAGCCCCTGCGGATATCCCAGTCTGCAAAATTGGAGAACTGAAGGGCGAAGAGCGTTTCAGGGTTGCGGGCACCGTTGTCGCTGGCATATTTCAGCGCCTTACCTGTTTCAGCCATGTAGTTCTGGATATAGGGATAGTCCTGGATGGTCAGCGAGTTGGTGTATGGCCATAGTTCATGATAATCATCTACCAGGGTATGTCCGCTGTAGCGGATGCAATCGTCCAGCATGTCTATCACCTCCTGTTTGGTTACGCTACCCCCTTCTGCCAGCGGCAGGTCATCCTTCTGGTAAAAACCGGTATAGAACAACCAGACTCTTGCCATCATTACCTGTGCCGCCCAACGAGTGACGTGCCCTTCTTCGGTGTTCGAATAGGGTTTGTTAGGAAGCAGGCTTACCGCTGTTTTCAGGTCGGATGCAATCTGCCCAAAGATCTCTTCTGGAGAGGCACCTCCCAGGTCGGCAGGTTCTGTTGTAATTTTCAGGGGCACACTTCCGTAGAGCGTAGCCAGACGGTGGTAGAAAAATGCCCGCAGGAAGAGTGCTTCTCCCTTGTATTGATTTTTATCTTCCTCAGACAGGATACCTTCTGCCAATACATCCAGTTTTTCGATGGCAAAATTGGCACGGTGGATGCCTTCGTAGGTGGTTTCCCAGTTATGGCTGAGCATATCGGGATCGGAATACATGAAAGCTTCGTAAGCCTGTGCTTTCACGTCGTTCACGCCACCGCCGCCCAGCTTTTCGTCACTCGCCACCTCACATACAAAGAGGTAACTCATATCGGTGAGTTGATGCTCATTGTTCATGGTGGTATAGATACCGGCCATCATCTGTTTCACCTCTTCGGCAGTGCTTGGAAAGTTGGCTGAGGTTTTGTCCGTGAGGGGTTCAAAATTCAGAAAATCTTCGCAACTGGTAATTAACAGTGCTAAAATGATAATATATAGTATTTTTTTCATGATCATGAATTATTAAAATTTCAGGTTTACTCCTACAATGATACTCGACGGGGCAGGGTAGAAGCCCAGATCAATACCCGATACAAAGGGTTGCTCATCGCCGTAGCCTACCTCCGGATCCATGCCGGAGTAGCCCGTGAACGTCCACAGGTTGCGGCCGGTAACATAGAGTCGTGCTTGTCCGAACGGTAATTTCGGTAGTAGATTCTTGAAGTCATATCCCAGTGTGATATCCTGGATTCTCACAAAATCACCATCTTCAATATAGAGGTCGGAGACACTCATACGGTTGATACCGTTCCCTGCAGTCAGGCGCGGTAGCTTGTTGGAAGTGCCTTCACCTGTCCAGCGTCCCAAAATCTCGGTGGTATAGTTGTGGAACTCATTGTCGGCATGAGAGCGGTAGGATTTAAGGATCTGATGTCCAAAAGCGCCTTTCCCGGTAATGGCGAAGTCAAAGCCCTTGTACCCAAGATTGATGCCGAAGCCGGTACGGAATTTGGGATGGGGATTGCCAATCAGGGTTTTGTCTTCTGGTGTTACCTTGTTGTCACCGTTGGTATCGGAGAAGATCAGGTCACCCGGTTGCGGGTCTGTTTGAAGGAATCCCTTTGTCCAGTTGCTTATTTGCTGAGCGTTCTGGAAAACACCTTCGGTTTTGTAGCCATAGAAGTAGCCAACCGGGTAACCAACCTGTACACGCCATACAGGTTCTGTTCCCTGTGAGATGATGTTGGGGTTGCTCTCAATGAAACCAGTGTTGTCACCCATACGGGTTACCTTGTTCTCATTGCGGGAGAGATTAAGGTGTGCTCCGTAGGAGAACTCTCCGATGTTGTCGTTCCATTTCAGTCCCAGTTCGAATCCCTTGTTCTCGATGTCACCTGCATTAACATAGGCACCCTGCGGCCCCTGAATGTCAGCTACCGGCTGACGCAAAAGCCAGTCACGGGTTGTTTTGATATAATAGTCAAACGAAGTCTGTAGCCTGGAGTTGAAGAAGTAAGCATCTAATCCGATGTTGAGCTGTTCTGAGGTTTCCCATGCCACATCGGGGTTGGGAAGAATGGCCGGGAATCCGCCCAGCTGCATCTTGTTGCGGTCACTGCCGAATCGGTAGTTATTTTCTGGATTGAATGCAATCAGGCTCATATACTGGAAAGGAGCAATATCGGCGTTCCCGTTTTGTCCCCAGCTGGCACGCAGCTTTAAAAAGTTCAGTACTTCATTGTCGGCCATGAAATCCTCTTCAGTAAGCACCCACCCGGCTGAAACGGAGGGGAAGTAACCCCATCGATTTCCCTTGGCAAAGTTGGAGGAGCCGTCGGCACGCATCACCAGGGTGAGCATATACTTCTCACGATAGTCATAGTTGATTCTGCCGAAGAAAGAGGCAAGTGCACCCTGTGAATGCGGGCCACCCGCTATGCTGGTCACACCTGAGGTGAGTCCGTCGGTGTTGCTGAGGTAGGCATGCTGGAATCCAACGAATGTGGGATTGGCGTTGGTGACATTCATATTCATCCCGAAACCCCACTTTTCTGCTGATTGACCCACCAGCAGATCAAAGTTATGCTCATTCCTGCTGAACCTGTAGTTGATCGTGTTGTCAAGGGTCCATGCGTATCCACTGCCTCCTGACTGGGAGATACGTCCCGGACTGAGGGTGGCATCACCTGCCAGGTCATAGGCCGGCTGATAGCTTCTGTAGGCGTCAGCAGACGTTTTGTAACCGAAGCTGCTTCTCAGGATCAGATCCTTGATCGGCTGTATCTCCAGGTAGACGTTGCTGTTGATGTTGTAATTCTGTGTCTCGTTCATCCCCCTGTTGAGTACCATTTGTGCCAGTGGGTTGTAAATGCGTGATGAGAGAGATTCCAGTCCGGATGCTTTCACATCTTCCCTGGCAAAGAATTCTCCTTTATCGTTGTAGGCCGGTACAAGCGGGGAGCCGGTCAGCATGTTACGGATGTCGTTCCAGTACATGCCACCAATGGCAATCCCTGATCGTTGGCGAAAGCTGTAATTGAAAGTCTCGCCAACCTTGATCACATCCAGTCCGTTTTTTTTGTAGATTACATGATCGCTGTTCAGACGTACGGTATACCGGTCGTTGTGCGGTTCTACCGGTTTACCGAGGATACCTTCCTGTGATGTGTAAGAGAATCCCAAGGAGAAGAGCGACTGGTCTGAACCGCCTGAAAGGCTGATGGCATGATTCTGGATGGGTGCATTTTCATTGCGGATCTCTTCCATCCAGTCGGTGCCGTTCCATTGCCCACTCATGATCTGCTGATAGAGCCCGGGAATCAATGATGCAAAGTCTAGAGGATCTTTTCCTGATACGACTCGTTCCTCGTTATAGATCTCCATATATTGCCTGGCATTTAGCAGGTCAGGCATCTTGGGTACGTTCTGCACACCATAGTAACCGTCGTAGGTAACCTCGATGCGCCCCTTGCGGCCACTCTTGGTAGTAACCAGGATCACACCATTGGCTGCGCGAGCTCCATAGATGGCTGCAGAGGCAGCATCTTTCAATACATCGATCGATTCGATGTCAGAGGGATTCAGTATGTTGATGTCACCGCCGGCGACGCCGTCGATCACATACAAGGGAGCGGAGTTACCAATGGTACCCAGTCCGCGGATGTTCACCTGGAATCCCTCTCCCGGCATGCCGGAAGCCTGGGTGATGTTCACCCCGGGGGCGTAAGCCTGCATTGCTTCCAGGGCATTGGTTGAATGCTGGTTTTGGAGTGTTTCGCCGCCGATCGATACATTGGCACCGGTAACCAGCTTTTTCTTCTGTACACCATAACCCACAACCACAAGGTCTTCAAGTGCCTGGGTATCTTCCAACAGTGTTATCTCGAAGAAATTTCTGCCGCTGGTGTTGATGTCCTGTTCCAGGAAACCGATGTAGGAGACATGGATCACAGCACCTTCTGCTACCTCCAGCACGAAATTACCGTTACTGTCGGAAATGGTACCGTTGGTGGTTCCCACCTCTACGATGTTGGCGCCAATCACAGTCTCGCCATCAGCGGTCGTTATGCGGCCTCTGATCTCTCTCTTTTGTTGTTGGATCTCTGTAAACGTTGTGGTAGAGTTATCGGTTGTGACTTTGTTCTTAGCTTCATCCCGATAGACCACGATCTGGTTGTCGAGGATCTTGTATGTAAGCGTTGTTTCAGACAATACCCTATCGAGGATCTCCGTGATGTTCTCAGCCTCCACCGTCAGGTCAATCCGCTTGTCCATGAGCTCTGCCGTATTACCTGCAAAGAGAAACCGGAAATCGCTTTTGTTCTCGATCTCTTTGAAAACCTTTCGTATGGTAGTGGATTTCAGGTCAAGCGTCAACTCAGTATCCTGTGCGTAACTGGTTGATGCCTGTAGGTAAAGAATGCTAAAGAAAAGCATGATAAGGGTCGCTTTCATGATTTTAAACGCACGTTTAAGATTATTGACAGGGCACTTGCCTGCAATAGAATTTTTATTCATATCTTTGTTTAGTTTTAATTATTGATTTATACGGTAATTAGAATCTCTGCCGGACGATATTCGCACTATCGTTCGGCTTCTTATTTTTCGGCATTGCTAATTAAGTATAGATAAAGTTCCATTTCGATAATGCATTAACAAATGCACGGATAACTTCAGCATTTCTACTTTCTTAGAGTAACATTTTGTTTTCCTTCTCATTCTTGCCAAAAAATGTCTGAATAAGCTGTTATATCCTTCAACGGTAAATGTTTCTGCCTTCGTTTGAAGATGCTTTCCTCTAGGAATAATACTCTCATACGCTTTCCAATAATCACTTGCTATATACTTCATATCATGTTCTTTTATT
>CAKMJT010000012.1 GCA_927407015.1 uncultured Proteiniphilum sp.
CTTTTGCGTTTGAAGCTGTTTTTACAACTCTAATTTTCATGCTAAAATGCCTTTAGTGCGGTAAATTTAGCAAAATAAAATAAATATATGCTGGTATACTGATATTTATGACCGCACTAAATTTGAAGGGGACAAGTCAGGACTTATGACAACCTTTGTTGATTATCGATTCCAATTCCTCAACCTCTGATTTTGTTAATTTAATCGTATATCGTATCATGGCGTTTTTTCGCAAAGATACGAATAATATACGTCATATTATAATTTACATAACACTAGGAATCCGAACTCCGATGGAGGGCGATGCCGCATACCAAGGTATAGAGCTGCAAATCCTCGATAACGATGCCCCGATCTATGAAAATCTGGCAGTGTACCAGTACCACGGATCGGTTTACGGGGTGATTCCTGCAAGAAGGGGCTTCCTCAAGCCTGTCGGCGAATGGAACTACCAGGAAGTGATTGCTGACGGCGACCGTATCAAAGTAATCCTCAACGGGACGACCATCCTCGACGGAAACATCCGCGAGGCTTCTAAAAACGGGACAATGGATAAAAAGGAACATCCTGGGCTCCTCAACAAGACCGGACATATTGGATTCCTTGGACATGGGTCTAAGGTGATGTTCAGAAATATTCGGATCAAGGAGTTATAAAACCCGATGCGTTTTATGAAACGCCGGACGGCTCAACTGTCTGGCGTTTCTTTTTACAGCAAATGCCCCAGCTTCATCCTACCCCATACGGCCAGAAGGCTCAATACAATGCTCGCGCAGGTGTAAAGTGTAAACAAGCCCCATTGGTTCATCTCCATCAAACGCAGATTTTCAAAGGCAAAGGCTGAAAATGTGGTGTACCCGCCGCAGAATCCGACAATCAGCAGCAAACGAAATGACTGATTTTCGGGATGATGGGCGAGAATCCATCCTGAAAACAAGCCAATCAGCAGGCATCCGACTATATTGGCAGTGAAGGTACCTAAAAACAACCATTCATGATGTATAAAACGGGCTGAGAGACGGGAAGTAACAAATCGGAGGATACTGCCGATGCCACCTCCGATACCCACAAAGAGCATATCTTTCCACATATTTTGTGTGTCCAATTATTTGAGATTGCAAAGGTATCCATAAAAAAATGTTTTTGAGAATTGATTGGCGGATTTTTGACTCTAAAACCACTCCCCATGTTGGCAACGTGTCGGTCACCGGCGATTTTCTGACTCCGGCAGAATGGGCTCAGGAAAAAGCCGATATGAAACGAGCATTAACATTTTTTCACACAAGTACATGATAATTGCGAGTTCCATACGACATTAATGTAAAAGAATAAAATATTATCGTATGAAAATGCATCAAATTAATTACGCCTTGCGGGTTAAATCTGTAAGGCGTATTATATTTACCGATAGTTTTTTATTAGCTTTGTGAAATAAAATCAGTTGTATGAGGACGAGAAATGAATACATCAAATTGCTACACTCTTCGAATAAAGTGCTATCGCAACGATTCGGTGTTCGCTCTCTCCGATTATTTGGATCCGTTGCGCGCGACGAGCACACCTCCGCAAGCGATGTCGATATCTGTGTGGAAACGGAAACTCCTGACCCGTTCCTGATAATGGATTTGAAGGAGTATCTGGAAAATTTGTTCGGTTGTTCCGTGGATATTGTTCGATTCAGGGAAAATATGAATCCATATTTAAAAGAACGTATTGAAAAAGAAGGAATTTATGTCTTATAATAAAGAACTGGCCATAAATATTTTAAAGCAAATTGAAAAGGCAATTCTGCTTATCCAAAGTAGAACTTCGGAAATCCATGGTGCATCAGACTTTTTAACTAATCCTGGCAATGTAGAGAAATTAGATGCAGTCTGTATGCAATTTATCGCAATTGGTGAAAGTTTGAAAGGATTAGATAAAGTAACCCATAAAGAACTATTAAACACTGATCCAAATATTCCATGGGGTAAGATCATGGGATTAAGAGATATTATTGCCCATCATTACTTTGATGTGGATGCTGAAGAGATTTGGTGGATTATGGAAAACGAATTAAAACCGCTTTTAAATTCTGTTCGGACATTTATTGATAAACTCTCATTATAAATAACATAACCTATGAAGATGCAGTTTCCCCAAATTTTAGCGGCGCTGTTGGCGCTGTTTTTCACGTTGCACGTGCAATCGCAAGAGAATCTCCCTTCCGGGCAGAGAAAGGAAATTATCTCTCCCGAGATACACGCCGACAATTCGGTTACGTTTCGCTTAATGGCTCCCAACGCTAATCAGGTATCTGTGACAGGAGACTTTTTGGTTCAGGAGGAGACAGCAAAAATGACAAACAATGCCGACGGTGTCTGGAGCTATACCACACGCCCCCTGCCCTCCGAATTGTACACGTATGCTTTTAACGTGGACGGACTCACAGTAAACGATCCCAATAATGTATACTACCGGCGTGATGTAGCCAGCATACTCAACGTGTTGCTCATTGGAGGCGGACAGGCCGACCTATACAAAGTGAACCGTGTTCCTCATGGCACGGTCGCAAAACGATGGTACGAATCTCCCGGCAATAAAATGACCCGGCGGATCACCATCTACACGCCTCCCGGATATGAAGAGAGCAATAAATCCTACCCCGTCCTCTACCTGCTGCATGGTATGGGGGGCGATGAAGAGGCATGGATGACCCTCGGACGTGCATCACAGATCCTCGACAACCTGATTGCTCAAAATAAAGCGGAACCGATGATTGTGGTGATGCCCAACGGGAACGTGGCACAGGAAGCTGCCCCCGGCGAATCGAGCCTCGGTTTTCATAAACCGCAGTTCCAGCTGCCACATACCATGGACGGAAAATATGAAGAGACCTTCCATGAAATTATTCGATTTGTCGAGTCACAATACCGAACTATCCCGGAAAAGAAGGGCAGGGCTATCGCAGGACTCTCCATGGGAGGATTTCATACCCTGCATATTTCAAGGTACTACCCCGATACCTTCGATTACATCGGACTCTTTTCCGCCGCCATCATGCCGGATAAGAAAGTGCAATCGAAAGTATATGATAATATCGACGGAACACTGGCTGCACAAAAAGTAAATGGTTTCAAACTCTATTGGATTGCCATCGGGAAAGAGGATTTTCTGTACAAGGCCAATGCCGATTTCAGAAATAAGCTCGATAAGATGGATTTTAATTATGTTTATCGCGAATCGGAAGGTGGACATACATGGCGGAACTGGAGGATTTATCTGTCTGAATTCCTGCCGTTGCTGTTTCATTGATGTCTCTTCTCCAAAAAGAAGATCAGTATAAAAGGCTAAATACATCAGACTTTGGGCGTTGCTGTTTCATTGATGAGTCTTCTTCAAAAAGTCATTTTTGCTCTTTTTGACCATCACAATTGACTGAAAATCAATGGCAAATTTATGAAAAGATGACCCTTTTCGCGGTTTTCTTAAGCAGGCTCATGGATGGCTTCAAAATATTTACGGTACCTGTTTTTGATTTT
>CAKMJT010000013.1 GCA_927407015.1 uncultured Proteiniphilum sp.
ATCTATTACCTAAAAAATTAGGGTTTGGGTTTAAGTTGAACGACTTACAAAAAAAGGATCTCATGTGTGAGATCCTTTTTTTGGCTGATGGTTTGTTTTATTTCAGGCCCAATTTAGTTTTTACCTGCGGTGTGATATTCACGGCTGTGGGACTTACATAAACAATGGGTGACTGCATGGTTGAAACATCGAAAACAAAGGTATACTTGTTTTCATCTCCCACAGCCTTGATGGCTTCTGCAATCTTTTTATTCACCGGTTCAATTAATTGCTGCTGTAACTGCTGCATTTCCTGCTGGCTGTTCTGCAGATAGATCTGATATCTCTCCTGTATCTGCGCCAGTTGCTTTTGCTGGTCTTGTTGCACGGTCTCAGACGTTGACGGAGCTTTCCCAAATTCTTCTGTTTTTTTGTTGAATTCGTCTACCAGTGCCTGTCCGTTCTTTGAGATTTCTTCCTGTTTCGTGGTAAGCTGTTTCTCAATACCGGCCAATTCAGGCATAGCCGAAAAAATCTCCTGAGCGTTGAGGTACGCGATTTTCACATCTTGTGCAACAGCTGCTAAGGGAGCCAGTGCAATAAAAAAGATCAATAATTTCTTTAACATGATTCTATTTGTAATTAATAATTTATAATTCCGGAATAAATTGGGTGTAAAGATAATCTATTTATTTTTAATACCCTAACCTTGAAAGAACCTGATCGCTGATATCAATGCTGGGCGATGCAAAAATAATGGATGTCGCGGAGGCTCTGTCCATTACCAACGTATAACCTGATGCGGTGGCAATCTCTTTCACTGCCTCATAGATATTATCCTGAATGGGTTTGATCAGCTTTTCCTGCTGTTTAAACAGCTCACCCTGGGGACCGAAATACTGGTTTCTAAGTTCCTGAAGGTCATTTTCCCTGGCAACTATTTCATTTTCACGTCTTGTTTTTTCATTCCCTGCAAGGAACACCAGATCAGCCTGATATTTTTTATACATGGCATTCACGGTCTCCACTTCTTCATCCACCTTGCTCTGCCATTGTTCTGACAGCGTTTCCAGTTGTTTGTTGGCCGATTCGTAGGTGGGAATTTTCTTCAGGATGTACTCCATATCAATCAGCGCATATTTCTGTGCATAGCTGCTTCCAAGCGTTAACGCCATAAATAACCCGATAAAAAATAATGTTTTTTTCATACGATAAAATTTTATTCTTTTACATTAAGGTCGTATGGAACTCGCGATTATCATGTTCCCTGGTGAGAACGGTTCTCATGCTCGTTTCATACGTCAATTTTTTATTTATACTATTAAGGTCTTATGGGATCTGCAAATGATCATCATCTCGTGTACAAATGATGTCCAAGCCCATTTCATAGGATTCTTGTTTTGTTCTTGTCTGTTTACCTGTCATTTAAGACGGTTTGCAGTGCGAAACGTTTACAGGAGTCTCAATAAATTATGTTAATAACTGGCAGAAAGCGTTTTCGATGCCTGACCATCAGCATTGCCGGGAATCGTTTTTCAGTAACTCAACCCCTGTCAACCGGTCAGAACTCCTGTCCGATAATAAAGTGGAACTGGCTTCCACCTCTCTGTCTGCTACCTGTACCGAACACTGTGTCGAATCCGTATGCCCAGTCGATACCCATCAGCCCGATCATGGGGAGGAATATACGCGCACCCACACCTGCTGAACGTTTCAAGTCGAACGGATTCAGATCTTTCACGTATTGCCAGGCGTTACCCGCTTCCAGAAAGGCAACACCATAAATCGTGGAATTGGGCTCCAGGATAAAGGGATAACGTACTTCCACGCCGAGGCGAGTATAGGCGCGTGCCTGCTGGGCAATTGAATTGTTCTCATACCCTCTCAGCGCGATATTCTCCGTAGCGAAAGAATTGGAATAACCACTCATCCCGTCACCACCCACATCGAATGTTTCAAAAGGTGTCAGCTTGTTCAAGGTATAGTGTCCCAGAACCCCGAATTCCACTCTTGTGGCCAGCACCGGTGTTCTTGTAACGGTGGAGGGGGTCAGAGGTGTAAAGGTACGAATCTTCAGTTTCCATTTGTGGTATTCGTTCCATTTGTATTTTTCCGGATTGCTGTAGGCCATACTCGCATAATCTTTACCATCCCACAACGAGAAGGGGGGGGTGGCACTCACACTTAAGGTGAATTGTGAGCCGGTGCGTGTGTAAATAGGATTGTCGGTTGATATGCGTGACAACGTTAATCCCATGGTGATACTGTTGCTTATCCCGGTCTGGAAGGGAAACTGATTCCACGACCAGTTTTTCAGTCCATAACGCTGATATCCCAGTTCGGCCATGAACTGAAAGTAATCATCGGGCCATTCGAGTCGTTTTCCGTATCCAAGCGTAAGCCCAAGCATACTGAATACCTGGTTGGGGTCGTAAGCATACTCGGCCATATCCTGATAACCTCCTCCGTAACCGCCATACCCGCCATACCCGCCATACCCGCCGTAGCCGCCACCGTAAGGATATCCGCCATAGCCTCCGTAACCGGACATATAGGGATCGTAATAGCTGTTTTGCGAATAGTAATCGCTGTTCAATCCGGTATATCTGGAGTAATAGGCACTTACGGACAGGTTGTTCGGCCTTTTACCCCCGAACCAGGGTTCCACAAACTGGAACTGGTAAGACTGATAGTAGCGGCCGTTTGTCTGCGCACTTAAGACAAGTGTCTGTCCTTCTCCCTGAGGGATGATCCCTCTGTGCATGGAAGGATTCAACAGATTCTTGAGAGAGAAGTTATTCAGCTTCAAACTCAGTTTACCTACCAGCCCGGTGACGCCCCAGCCGGCTGAGAACTCAATCTGGTCGTTTCCTTTCGAGGTGAGCGGATAGGTGATATCTACCGTGCCATCCTCCGGATTGGGGTTGATTCCCCCGGAGATATCGGCGGAGAGCGCTTCAGGATCGAAGTGACCCGTTTGCGCTATCTCGCGTACCGAGCGCAAAAGTGCTTCCTTGCTGAATACGGCACCCGGCTTCGTCCTTAACTCTCTCCGGATCACATCTTCATAGAGACGGTCGTTTCCCTGGATAATCACTCTTTTGATGGTTGCCTTAGGCCCTTCCACTACGCGCAGTTCCAGATCCACAGAGTCATTTTCTATATTGATCTCCACCGGGTCTATATTCGAAAACAGGTATCCGTTGTTCTGGTACAGGTTCACGGCAGCGTCCTCGTCCGAAATCAGCCGCTCCTGCAGTTTCTTCTGGTTATAAATGTCACCCGGAGCCATATTCAGGAGTTGACCCAGCTGTGCTGATGAATATTGTGTATTTCCAACCCAGTTGATGGAACGGATGTTGTACAGTGGTCCTTCATCAACCAGAATCTCGATGTTCACCGTTTTTTCATCATGCTTATACACCGTGTCGCGGATGATTTCAGCGTCTCGGTATCCTTTCTCCTGGTATTTGCTGATGATGTTTCTCTTGTCTTCTTCATAAAGGTCCTCCACAAACTTCTTCGCACGAAAGATATTTTTGATCTTTCCCTTTTCGTTTGTTTTTTTCATTGCCCGTTTCAACTGGTTGTCGGTAAGAGCCTCATTACCCTCTATCATGATGCTGTTCACCTTGAGTTTCTCCTTTTTGTCGACGGTTATTTCCAGGATCACCTGATTCCTCTGTGTGGTATCGGGACGCTGTTCAATGCTCACTTCAGCATCGCCGAAACCTTTTTCATCGAAAAAGCTTTTGATCATGGTTTTTGCCCGGTCTATCTGTGGGGGAGTAATCTGATTACCTTTCACGAACCCGATCTTTTCCTCAATATCTTCCTGTTCGCTTTTCTTCATCCCGATATAGCGGATATCAGTGACCCGCGGACGATCAGTAAGGCGTATCTCAAGCCAGACACTGTCGCCTTCTACTCGCTGCTGCAATATTTTCACATCGGAAAAGAGACCTTGTTTCCAAAATCTTTTCAGAGCACTCGTGATCTCATTACCGGGAATCAGGATCTCCTGTCCCTTCGACAAACCGGAAAAACCTACCAGGACGAATTTTTGATCTTCATACATGGTCCCTTCCACACCGGTTACATCGATATCGGCTATGGTGTATTTCTTGGGTGGTGCCGTATAGTTCACAGGTAACTCATCCGATACATTCGTGCGTGCAGTGTCGGTAATCTGCGCCTGTACTGCCGCCTGTGAAAGTATGATGAATAATAGAAGCAAATGGAATATTTTCTTCAGCATTGTAAAATTTTCTTTTCTCTGACTGTCTTTTGTTCAGTGTAGACCAATTATTGTTCGAATTCTATCTGTTCGCTGATTTTGCCGTATCTCCTTTCGCGCCCCTGATAGTAGAGAACAGCATCGTACAGCTCTTTTTCGCCGAAATCGGGCCAGAAAGTATCGGTAAAGTAAAACTCTGTGTAGGCACATTGCCACAACAGAAAATTACTGATCCGACGTTCTCCTCCTGTTCTTATCAGCAAATCCGGATCGGGGAGATCGCGGGTGGTAAGATAATTACCAATGGTTTCTTCGTTGATATCTTTTTCCTGTAAAATACCTCTTGTTACAGCACCGGTTATTTTTTTTGTGGCTTCTGCAAGCTCCCATCTCGACGAATAGCTTAAGGCAATCACCAGGGTGAGTCTTGTTCCTCCTGCTGTCTCACGAATACATTCGTCAAGCGTGGTGTGGACATATTCGGGCAACCGGTCCAGATCGCCTATACACATGATACGAACTCCGTTTCTTTTCAAATCCGTTGTTTCCCGGGTGATGGCATACACCATCAAATGCATCAGGCCCTCTACCTCTTCCGCGGGACGACTCCAGTTTTCAGTAGAGAAAGCATAGAGCGTAAGGTATTGAATCGATGCTTTGGAAGCGGCTTCCACCACTTTCTTGATTGCAACGACACCCTCTTTATGTCCTTCGCCTCTTTCCAGCCCTCTGGCTTTTGCCCAGCGTCCGTTTCCGTCCATGATGATGGCTATGTGAACTGGAAGGCGATTATGATCAAGTTTGTCAAATAAAGACATCTCTTTTACGGCTAAATAATTAATTGCCGTGACAGGGATCCTCACGCATGACGAACTCCCATGTCAGGTAAATCATTGTGATTGAATACCAATCCTGGTTTTTGAGAAAGCTGCTCCCGATACCGTATGGATGGTTTAAACTCCAACCCGGTTCTTCCCGGGTGACGTCAAAATCGTCCCTGAACAGCTTCCGCATTGAAAACTCAATGCCGATATTCATTCTGTTTTTTAATTTATACTTAAACCCAACCCCCAATGGCATATGTACGCGAAGGAAATCACTCTCACCCGTGGCTCCGGTGATCCCGGCGCCGGCAAACAAGTAGGGTGTATAGGATCTTGTCCCGATGTAAGCATACTTGTCGCTGTAAGGGAAAAAGTTAAACTCCAGTTGTGTGCCCAGCTCTGCAAATGTGCGATGAAAGGTTGCCTGTTGTTCCAGCGGAAACTGTTGACCCGAATCCTCCGTATTGCCTGAAACAGTACCTGCCAGCAGATTCACTTTCCCCGCCCAGTGAAAGGAGAAGTTGTATCTGAACAAGATGCCTCCGGCAATACCGGGCGAGAGGTATAATCTGGTTTGATTGGCATCTCCCATATAGAACGAACACCCTGCTGCACCTCCAAGCTCATATTTATACTCCTGTGAACAGATGTGTAAGGGACATATCACGAGGAATATTCCCGTCGTTAAAAGAGAGAAAAAGACCTGATGCCTGCTTAGAAAACTCATTCTTCCATCCTGATTTGGTGATACTGTCTCTACTGTAACGCAAAATCAGACAATAAATTATTTCATTCACAGCGAATGTTTCATGAATCATTTACATTCCGGAAAATTTATTGAGCCTGCCTTTCCATACCTCTACAAGTTGTGTCTGGGTTGCGGATATTCCGCCGAATATCCATATATAGTTATCTGCATCGGTGATAACAGATGCAGCTGTTCTTTGTCTAAAGTCTGCAGGAAAAGCCTGATTATCTCCAGCGGCAATCCAGTCCAGTCCATAGTTGTCGGAGTACATGAGTGAATTCTTTCCCGCGGACACGGTCAGCAGATAAGGTTTGTTGTCATAGAAAAACAGGGTGTTATCAACCAAAGACAACGTTGCAGGTAGTCTCGAAGGAATCAGGGTGATGATGCCGTCTTTTTCCTGAAGAATCCAAATGTTCTCATTACGGGTATTGTTTGCTTTCATCCCGCCCGACAAAATCATTGATTTTAAAGAATAAGAGGTGGGAACGTCTACCATCGCAACTGAAAAATCCTTTACGGGGATATTATCAGGAACTTGATTCATCAGGGTCATTACGGTAAAATTGTTGGTAGCGGCAAACGTAAGCGTGCCATTGTAATCAACCGCTATCAGTATATTCCCGTCGGCGGCAGCAGGTAATTCACCGTAAATAGCTCTCACCCGATAAGGTGTGACAACAGGCTTCCAGTTGATTCCGTCCACTGTTTTATAGATGGTCGATGTGGTCGTATCGAGCGCATAGACCGCATCTCGTGAGGCTGTGAGCGAAGATAACAGGATGGTGAAAGGCAGCCCGGTCAGGTTGGCAGTTGTCCAGTTAACGCCGTCGGTGGCGGGGGTTGACATTGCTTTTATCTCTGTTCCGGATGTAAAGTATGTGATGAATCGGTTGTTGAAAGTGATTGTCTTTTGAGACGCTACCGTTGTCGGGAGATAGTTCGTCTTTTTATTCTCCCATGTGAGGATATAGGGATCCTGCTGGTAGATATTCATTTCGAACTGATAGGTCTTGGTCGTTTTTCCATCGGGAGCGGTAGTGGTTATCTGTTGTAACCTGTTCACGGCAACCGAATCGGATTGAATCCAGGCATAGCTGCTGTCCGGTTCCACCAGTTTGAGCATGATCTGTGAGTAGGGACTATACGTGCTTGCTCCGTTGATGGTCAGCACAACACTGTCTACCAGAAACTGATAGGGTAATGGTTCTTTGTTGAATATTTTTCCGTTTATCTGGTCGATGGTAAACCGGGTCGCTGATAACAGGCTGGAAGTGTCTGCTTTGGATGACAGGGAGAAGGCATAAATCTGGGCATCGGGTGAATATTCCACTTCTTCGGTGGTAGAATTAAGGCATGAGGAAAAGAGCAACAGGTTTACGACTAGTACCGATGTCCAGAGGAAATATTTAGATATCATTTGTTTCAAAAATATTGTACACCACGTTTAAGATATGCAAAAGTAGGAAGATTTTTCGCTTTAACCATATTAAAATGAATATTTAAAGAAAATTTCGAGTTATTTTACTCTTTAAGTGAAATTGAATCGAATCTAAATACTTTTTAGTACTTATTTCTTTCCCTTGTATATCAGGGGCTTTTACACCCGAGAAGAGCATTTTTTCAGCGATCTCCACGTAGGCCTCATCCCATAGTTCCGTTTCAATGAAAGTGGATAACAATTTGGCACCTCCTTCAACCAGTAATGAATATATATTCTCGTTGTACAGATGATGAAGTACTTGTTTGACAGTGTCTTGTGAAAAATCGATCACTATATGTTTTACCCGATTTTCCCAGTGCGATTCTCCGGGAGGTGACGCCGTGAAGACGAGGGTAGGGGCTGATCCGTCAAACAGAGCCGATGTACGGGGTATTTTGTGATCCCTGTCTATCACCACTCTGGTGGGGTGATGTCCGTACCATTTTCTGGCGGTAAGCTGGGGATTGTCCAGCAGGGCAGTGTTGGTGCCGACCAGAATACCCTGGACCTGTGTGCGGAACTTATGGACAATGCACTGTGTCAGGCTGTTTGAGATCATTACCGGTGATTGATCATCAGGGGACAGTCGATGGCGATCCATGTACCCATCCTTGCTCTGTGCCCACTTCAATATGACAAAGGGTCTGTTGTAGAGCTGGTTTACTAAAAAGATCCTGTTCAATTCCCTGGCTTCCTCCTCCAGCATCCCCACAGTCACTTCAATGCCGTGCGCTCTCATCCTGTCGATTCCTTTGCCGGCCACATGCGGGTTGGGATCTGTGACGGCCACCACCACACGGGGAATCTTCCTGGCGATGATCAAATCGGCACATGGCGGTGTTTTACCCTGATGGGCGCAAGGTTCCAGAGATACATACAGGGTTGCTTCCGTCAGCAGTGATTCATCTCTGACCGAGGCAAGGGCATTCACTTCGGCATGTGCTTCCCCATACTGCCGGTGATATCCTTCGCCGATAATTTGATCGTTATGCACGATGACAGCACCTACCATGGGGTTGGGATTGACATAACCCTCACCTTTTCGGGCAAGCTGAAGGCATCGGTGCATAAATACAGTATGTAACGCCATTTTTTTTATCTTTGCTCTGTCAAACACCGGGAGGATATATCCGACGGATGATTCCGGTACGAGATATTCATTCAGCATATAAACCATTGCTATGCAACAAACAATTCAAACTATTCGCCGGGAACTGAACGGGTTGTATACCTCTTCTGAGATTACCGTTCTCACCCGCCTCATTCTCGAAGAGGTATGCAGTACCTCCTTTGCCGGCATAGCAACTGACAAAATTAATCATTTATCCGGTTTTCAGACCCGAAAGATGGAAGATATTCTCTCCAGACTGAAAAGGGGAGAGCCTCATCAGTATGTGATGGGGAGGGCAGCCTTTTATGGCATGGAATTCAGGGTGACGTCCGATGTGCTGATACCCCGCCCGGAAACGGAAGAGCTGGTGGAATGGATCCTGTCAGAAAACACTGCTGAAAAACCGGTTATACTGGATATGGGTACGGGAAGCGGTTGTATTGCTGTTACATTGGCAAAAAATATTCCTTTTGCCAATGTCTGGGCGTGGGATATTTCGGAAAATGCACTGCAAATCGCTGCCGAAAATGCTGAAAGAAACAGCGTCACGGTCCACTTCTTCAGGCAGGACATCCTGCAGCCCTTGACCCCTGGAATGACTTACGATATCCTGGTGAGTAATCCTCCCTACGTGATGGAATCTGAGACAGGAGACATGGAAAGGAATGTACTCGATTTTGAACCCCGGGAAGCACTCTTTGTACCCGATGATAACCCGCTGTTGTTTTATGAACGAATTACAGACGCGGCATTAATGATGTTGAACGATGGTGGCAGATTATATTTCGAAATCAACAGGAGCAAGGGACCGGAAATAGTTGAGATGCTTGAGGACAGAGGTTTCGTGGAGATAAAACTGAGGAAAGATGTCTCAGGTAATGACCGTATGATCAGAGCTGAAAAACCACGGGTACATGAAGAAGATCAATAAAATAATCACGGAAGAGCAGGCCTACGTCCGCATGGCACGGATATGCTCGCAGAAAGAGTGCTGTCCTTACGATATCGGACGAAAACTGCAGAAGTTGAATCTTCCTGTTCATGCGGTGGAGAAGGTTGTCGGGCGATTGAAAAAGGAACAATTTATCGATGAAAATCGATTTACCCGTAGTTTTATTCACGATAAACTTCATTACAACAAGTGGGGAAGAAAGAAAATAGAGATTGCGCTGCGGCAAAAACAGCTGCCGCCCGGTGTCATTGCGGATGCTTTTTCGGAATTCACCGATGCGTCCCTGAACGAACCGCTGCAGCCATTGCTGGAGAAGAAATGGCGATCGGTCAAAGGACGATCGGAGTATGAGAAAAAAGGCAAACTCATACAATATGCTCTTGGCAGAGGATTCTCCATGAAAGAAATTCTGGCCTGCCTGAAAAAGATGGATATAGGTGAACTCTCGGATGAAACGGAATGAATATACTGAATGAATTTTCACATCTTTTTTTCCCGAATGTATGCGTCGTCTGCGGAGAGGAGCTGCTCCATTCGGAAGTGACTGTCTGTCTCAGATGTCTCTATAAATTACCGAGGACCAACAACTTCAGGGAGAAGGACAATGACGCGGAACAACTGATGGCGGGGAGGATACCTTTTGAAAGGATAGCCTCGTTTTGTGTCTACGCCAAGGGAGGCATCCTGCCTCCGTTGATCCATCAGCTTAAATATTATCAGAAAAAAGAAATCGGTACTTTGCTGGGGAGGTTGTTTGGCGAGGATCTTAACGGGAGTGATTTCCTGAAACCGGTTGATCTGATTGTACCAGTGCCGCTGCATCCGAAGAAGGAAAGAAGCCGCGGATATAATCAGGCAGAGATGATCGCGAGAGGATTATCGGAAGCTACCTCCCTTCCTTTGTCAGTGGGAAATCTCATCCGGGTGATTTACAACCCTACACAAACGAAGCGCACCAAAACACAGCGTTGGGAGAATGTGCGGAATATCTTTGAAGTGAAACGTCCACAGGAATATAAGGAAAAACATCTCTTACTGGTAGATGATGTGATTACCACCGGTTCAACGCTGGAAGCGTGTGGTTTAGCATTGCAGAAATGCAACGGGTTGAAAATCAGCATTGCCACTCTCGGAGAGGTTTTTTAATCAGAATTTTTCCAAAATAGACTGTAATTAATTTTGAAAGCTGTATTTTTGTGGTTAATCTGCGAAAAAGTCAACAAGAAATATGAACACAGTACAGAAATTAACAGCCGAAAAACTGCTGAAGATTAAAGCAATCAAGCTGCAACCCTCCAACCCTTTCACCTGGGCATCAGGTTGGAAATCTCCCATATATTGCGACAACCGTAAACTGATGTCGTATCCGGCAATACGCAACTTTATCAAAATTGAGTTTGCCCGGATCATCCTCGAGAAATATCCCCAAACCGATGCCGTTGCCGGAGTCGCTACGGGAGCCATTGCCCCTGGAGTGCTGGTCGCCGACCTGCTCGACTTACCATTTGTGTATATCCGCTCTACTCCAAAGGATCACGGACTGGAAAACCTCATAGAAGGTGACCTGAAACCCAAACAAAAGGTAATCGTGATTGAGGATCTCGTTTCTACCGGCGGCAGCAGCCTGAAAGCGGTGGAAGCCATTCGTCGTGACGGATCGGATGTGCTGGGAATGCTGGCCGTCTTCACCTATGGATTTCCCCACGCCCTAAAAAGCATGCAGGAGGCACGGGTGGAGCTTACCGCGCTCTGCGACTATGATGCTATCCTGGATGAAGCACTGGTAACTGATTACATTGATGAATCGGAACTGAAGACCTTGCAGGAGTGGCGCAGTGATCCTGAAAACTGGGGACAAACGCCTAAAAAAACAAGGAAATGACCGAATTTGTCAGCGATGTAAAAACCGTCTTAGATAGTGATGCCGACATTTACCGCGTTCTTTCCGATCTCCGTAAACTGGAGAAGGTGAAAGATCATATCCCGGAAGATAAGATCAAGGATTTAACGATTGAAGAGGAGAGAGTTTCCTTTCGGGTGGACCCGATAGGGAAAGTGACGTTCCTCGTGGTGGAACGAGAACAGGACAAACTGGTGAAATTCAAATCGGAAAAACTCCCTTTCGATGTTTTCTTATGGATACAGCTGGTGGCGAAAACAGAAAAAGAGACGAAGTTGCATATGACAGTACGTGCCGACCTGAACCCCTTTATGAAAGGACTGGTTGAAAAACCGATAAAAGAGGTATTGGATAAAATTTCGGATGCATTAGCGCAGTTGCCATACAGCCAGCTGTAAAATGGGTCTTTTGCCCATACCGTTGCATACAAAATTAACCGGATGAACTCTTCACAGAGTCCATCCGGTTTTTGGAAAATCAAAAAGTCATATAAGAAATAGAACTAATTTAGTTGTGGTTTTGTAATTTAATAGTATTCGTTTGATGAGATAACAGGTATGGGCATTTCCGATTGTGTCTGCATGGCTGCCTGGTTATACCTGTAAACGACATCATAGGTGGTATCTCCGGTCCATTCTTTCACTTGAATGGATAGTTTGACAGAGTCTGTATTGACTGCCTGAAAAGGTTTCAGGTCGAAACAAACGAATCCTTCGTAAAGCTTCGATTGGGTGCTTCCGTAGGAATTATGACGGAATTCGAGAGCGATGACATCAGCCGTTGACCCGGGAGAGAGACTGTTTTTCGCCAGGTTTACCGCATGGGGCTGAATACCTCCATAGTTGAACATGAATGAGACATTCAGGTAATCTCCTCCTACCCATACCGCATTGGCTTTCACCGGATCATTACCGATACTGTCTTCGTTTTGGGCGGTCAGCTCAATAGCCTGTTTTGTCAGAATATTCCAGATATCATTCACCTTAATGTAATGATCGTATCCACTTTGTGCATCCGATAAAATGGTGTAATTCAGGAATACCCGCTGATTGTATGCCGGAGAATACCTTACAGCGCTCGCTGCCGGCCAGAGACGTTTGCCATTATCCAGTAACAGGGAATACGCATCCTCCCCTTCGGGCATCACCGTTGCGATATCGATACCGAAATTACCCAGTGAATTGGCATTGTCATCACATGCTATCAGGCCCATGAAAATGCCAACCGAAACAATTACAAAGGGTAAAAGTTTTTTTCTCATACAAAAGCGTTTATACCTGATAGATGCAAAAACAGGGAAAAAGCTGCACAGGAAGCAGACAAAAATTCAAGATTAACTATATTTAACTATCCGGGCTTTTCCTTATCCTATGGGTGATTTTACATTAAATTGTATCAACCTTGCGGATAGAGTTTTTTGATGAGGTCCGGCCGGTTGATTCTTTTCAGGTTGCCGATGATGTCTTTTTTTGCTTGCTGATCGTACCAGAAGAAAAATTGGCGTTGTGCGTTTTTTTGCTCTTTGGTTTTAGCTGTATAGACACGTTCCAGCGTGTAGGGGTGAAAACCAGTGTAATAGATTTCCGTAGCCAGTGTCATGGGTGAAGGTGTGAAATCCTGTATTTGTTCCAGCTTGAAATGCATGTTCCTGGTAATGGCAGCCAATTCGGCCATCTCTTCTTCCGTGCAGCCGGGATGTGACGATATGAAATAGGGGATCAACTGCTGGTTGAGCTTTTCTTTCTCATTCAGATCGTCGAATATTTGTTTGAACTGGCGAAACAGGCTGAACGATGGCTTTCTCATGATGTGAAGTGTCGTTTCGGATGTATGCTCGGGTGCCACTTTCAGGCGACCTGAGACATGATGTTGGATCAGTTCGCTGAGATAGGCCTGCGTTGATTCATTCGTTTGTCTGTCGTTACTGCTGTGCAGGAGCATATCGTACCGTATGCCGCTGCCGACAAACGATTTTTTTACACCCGGCAGGGCGTCCACGGAGCGGTAAATATCCAGCAGGGCTGTATGATCGGTATCCAGGTTGAAGCATACTTTCGGGAAAATACAGGAGGGCTTTTTACACTTCCCGCAGATGGTCAGATCTTTTCCCTGCATCCGGTACATGTTGGCAGAAGGACCGCCCAGATCGCTTATATAGCCCTTGAAACCGGGCATTTCCGTGATTTTTCGCACCTCCGACAGTATAGATTTTTTTGACCGTGACGCGATAAATTTTCCCTGGTGAGCTGAGATGGTACAGAAGGCACAACCGCCAAAACATCCGCGGTGCAGATTCACGGAGAATTGAATCATTTCGAAAGCGGGGATATCTTTCCCTTTGTACTTTGGATGGGGCAGACGGGTATAGGGAAGATCGAACGAAGCATCGATTTCAGCTTCATTCATCGGGGGAAAAGGTGGATTGACAACCAGCATCTGATCGTCCACAGCCTGCAGTATACGGGCGGCAGAGAGGCGATTGGACTGCTCTTCCACCAGACGGAAATTTTTGGCCTGTTTCAGTTTATCCTGCAGACACTCCTCGTGTGAATAGAGAAGGACCTCTTCCTGAAAAGGATTCCGGGGGACCTCTTTTGCGGGACGGAGAAACGCTGTTTGTGGTATACCTACTATCTCGTCGATTTTTTTCCCGCCGCACATCTCCTCTGCCAGCTTTCTCAGGGGTTGTTCCCCCATGCCATAGATCAGCAGATCGGCACCAGTATCGGCCAGAATGGTTTTATGGAGGCGGTCATCCCAGTAATCGTAATGGGTTACCCTCCTCAGCGATGCTTCCACCCCTCCCAGTACCACAGGAACATCGGGAAACAACTCCCTGAGGATACGGGAGTAAACGGTGACTGCTCTGTCAGGCCGCATATCAGGACGACCGTCGGGGGTATAGGCATCATTCGACCGAAGCCGCTTATTGGCGGTGTAATGATTGATCATGGAATCCATTACTCCGGCCGTGATGGCGAAGAAGAGCCTGGGTACGCCCATTTTCCTGAAATCGCGCAGGTCGTCTCTCCAGTTGGGTTGCGGGACAATGGCCACACGCAGTCCCTCGCTTTCGAGCAACCGCCCGATCACGGCTGTGCCAAATGAGGGATGATCGACATAGGCATCGCCCGAAAAAAGGACCACATCCACATAGTCCCATCCGCGAAGGTCGGTCTCTTTCTTCGTCGTGGGAAGCCAGTCAGTGAGCTGATGTGGTTTATTGGCCATCGGTCATGTTTTGAGTTTACGCCCTTTTTTCAGTTCGTCATCGATTTGTTTCGCCCTTTCCACCGCAATATGGATATTGGAACAGATATTCTCCTCACCCACGATCATGGGGATTTTTGACAGGTTCAGACTCTCCCGGATCGACTCTTTTACACCTGAGAGAATAATGTGGATTTTTTCTTTCCTTGAGTTGAGACACAGTGTCTCCAGATTGTTCAATCCCGTTGAATCGATAAACGGTACCTTTCGCATGCGGATAATACGGATGTTGGGATGATCTCCTATTTCGCGCATTTTCTCATCGAACTTATTGGCTACACCAAAAAAGAATGGGCCGTCAATCTCATACACTTCCACCCCGTGGGGCAGGTAGAGCACTTCCTCTTTCAGGTCTGCCGAGTGGGATTCCATCTCTTGGGAAATGTCGATTTTGCCTGTTGTGTGCGAGATACGGGTGCTTTCGTTCATGCGTCTCAGAAAAGCAAATATAGCAAGCAGCAGTCCCACTTCTATGGCAATGGTAAGGTCGAAGATTACCGTCAGCAGAAAGGTGGTCAACAGAATGGCCAGGGTGGATCTCGACTGCCTGGCGAGTGATCTGAAGGTACGCCATTCACTCATGTTGTAAGCCACGACCACAAGTACACCTGCCAGGCAGGCCATGGGGATATGTCTGGTGAGATCGCCAAGAAACAATACAATGAGTAATAATACAAATGCATGAATGATTCCTGCAACGGGTGTCCTGCCACCGTTATTGATATTGGTCATCGTACGGGCGATGGCCCCCGTAGCCGGTATTCCGCCAAAGAAAGGAGAGACGATGTTGGCAACACCCAGCGCCACCAGCTCCATATTGGAGTTGTGTCTTTTACCCGTAACGCCATCGGCGACGATGGCAGAGAGCAACGATTCAATGGCACCCAGCATGGCGATGGTGAATGCAGCGGGAAATAACAGACGAACACTTTCGAGGTTGAAAGGGATCTGATTCACCTCTGGCAGCTGACTGTTGATGACAAACCTGTCTCCAATGGTTTCAATACCCGTAATATGACCGTAAGTCTTCATCAGGTAGGCAGCGATTGTCATGATGATAATGGCAACCAGTGAACCGGGTATTTTCTTTGATATTTTGGGGGTGAATACAATGAGAATGACACTTACCGCAGCGATAAGTGCAGCCCACCAGTTGACAGTATCGAAATGCTGCAAATAGATCATCCATTTTTCAAAAAAACCGGAAGGAAGCTTCGGGGTGGACAAACCGAAAAAATCTTTGATCTGCGTGGAGAAGATGGTCAGTGCGATACCGCTTGTAAAACCCACTACGATGGGGTAAGGGATGAATTTAATGACCGTTCCCAGTTTCAGAAATCCCATTAAAACCAGCATCGTCCCGGCGAGTACCGTGGCAATGGCTAATCCGTGAACACCGTATTGCTCAACGATACCGTATACGATCACGATGAATGCACCGGTTGGTCCGCCTATCTGTACCGTACTGCCTCCCAGAAATGAGATGATGAAACCGGCGATGATAGCGGTATAAATCCCTTTCTCAGGGGTTACTCCCGATGCGATGCCGAATGCGATAGCCAGTGGTAAAGCGACGACACCCACGATCAATCCTGCCATCAGATCGGCAATGAATTTCTCTTTGTTGTAGGTCTTTAAGGATTGTACTAGGGCCGGCTGGAAATCACGTAGAAATTTTGTAAGCATAATTTTGAAAAAAACGCTGCAAAGTTAGTGATTAAATCCGGGAATCAGCACATCTCTACTGAGATTTCGCAAAATCAGGAAGGGGAGGAAATAGAAGCGCTCCATGGTAAAAATCACCAGAAGAGATGAACAGTTCGTTTTCAGACTCCTCCCTGCTCCACGAGTACACACACCCGTTCGGTAACGCGGTCATCTCCGTAGGGGTTGTATCTGACCTTCAGACTGTTTCCGAACAACCCGGCAAAGACATTATAGGTCCATGCTTTAAAGCTACCCATAAATGCATCGATGATGTGGTAGGAGGAGGAGTTCGTTTCCCTGTCGACCAGCTTCATGAGTAACTGTCCCTGTGATTTGGTCAGTTTTTTCATTTTGGGGGTATATTCGTCCATCAGGTATTTTTCCATCTGGTTCAGATGCTTCTGTCTCGCCTTGTCGTCGGGAAGCGTTTCCATATACTCATAGGTTTCGGTAATGATGGCGGCAATTTGTTTGGCGTAGGGCAGTGTTTTTTTTACATCGCGAATCAGTTTCGAATAGGCCGCATGATCCCTGGTGTTACGGAAGGTGAGGGGTGAATATTTGATGAAATCACTCAACCACATACAGGCAACGGTGTCTCCTTCCAGGATGACGGCAGGATATACGTTGGGCATTAAAAATATCGTGGATACGGAACCGTCGTATTCAGGATTCGAATTGGAAGCGTAATAACCCTGTCCTTTTACCGTAAAGGGAAGGAATGTTGCGAACAGGGCAAAAAATATGCAGAGACGTCTTTTCATAACCACACAAAGATAATGGCAATGTTTTATTCGTACATGAAAAATCTCGTTAAGTGTAGTTAATTAAACATCGAGTTTTTAGAATGTTAAGAAAATAATTCGGAAAAATCATTTCATACTTCGGACAAAACTACAAAAAAAGATGATTAACCAAGAAAATACCGGGAAAAAGTGTATTTTTGAGATCACTAAACGGACAGACAATGGCATATTATCATTTAGGTGAACTTATTCATCATCAGGCTCTCAACCTGAAACACAGAACGGCACTTAAGTATCAGTCACCGGAAGGAGAATGGATAGACCTGTCGTGGAAAGCCTTTTCCGATGTTACAATGAAAGCGGCACGGGCTATGGCCGAGATGGGTGTGGAGCCAAATGACAACGTGGGTATTTACTCACAGAATATGGAGAAATACCTGATTACCGATTTTGCTGCCTACGCCAATAAAGCAGTCATGGTTCCCATGTATGCCACCTCCTCTCCCTCCCAGGTGAGTTATATCGTCCATGATGCACAAATAAAGGTAATCTTCGTAGGCGAGCAGTTCCAGTACAATAATGCCTGGAAGGTGCAGCAAGAGAATCCGGTACTGGTAAAACTGATTATTTTCGACAGGAAGGTGGTGCTGAAGAGTGACGACAAGACGTCGGTCTATTTCGATGATTTTATCACCACGGGGGATAATTCCGAATCGGTGGCCCTGGTAAATGCCAGGTTGAAACAGTTGAGAGAGAGTGATCTGGCTACAATCATTTACACATCGGGAACTACCGGTGAACCCAAGGGTGTGATGCTGACGCATGCCAACTACATAAAAGCCTTGAAGATCCATGATCTTCGTATTACTCAACTGTCGGACAAAGATCTGTCCATGTGTTTCCTTCCACTGACCCATATTTTCGAGAAAGCATGGACCTATTATTGTCTCTACAAGAGTGTGGTTGTCGCCGTAAACAGGGAGCCGGGAGAAATCAGAAAGACCATCAAGCAGGTTCGGCCCACGTTGATGAGCAACGTTCCGCGTTTCTGGGAAAAAGTCTACGACGGGGTGAAAGAGACGATGGACAATGCATCGGGTATCCTGAAATGGTTGTTCAATGATGCCGTGAAGACAGGCCGCCGACACAATCTGATGTATGCGAACGCAGGGAAAAGAGCCCCTCTGGGTAATCGTATCAAATACTTTCTCTACCGGCATACCGTATTTTATCTGATCAAGCATATCGTGGGGATTGATCGCGGCAATTTCTTCCCGGTGGCCGGAGCACCTTTATCTGATACGATCAACGAATTTATGCAGTCAATCGGCGTGCACATCATTTATGGCTATGGCCTATCCGAGACGACAGCCACAGTAAGCTGTTTTCCTGAAACAGGATTTCGGATAGGGACCGTGGGAAAAGTGATGCCTGATGTGGATGTGAAGATAGGAGAGAACAATGAGATACTGGTGAAGGGCGAGACGGTGATGGCTGGTTACTACAATAAGCCGGATGCCACCAGAGAAGCATTTACCGCAGATGGATATTTTAAAACAGGTGATGCCGGTTCCCTGACGGAAGACAATGAAATCATCCTTACCGATCGTATCAAGGACCTTTACAAGACGTCCAACGGGAAATATATTGCTCCGCAAATGATTGAAACACGCATCAGTGAAGATAAATATATCGATCAGGTGGCAGCCATCGGCGACGGGCGAAAATTTGTGAGTGCACTGATTGTTCCCAATTACGAGGCACTGGCACACTATGCCCGGGAACAGCACATCTCATTTACGTCGGTGGCGGAGCTGATGCATAACGAAGTAATCAACGACTTTATCTTTGGCCGGATTGAGCTGTTGCAGTCACAATTTACATCCTATGAAAAAATCAAACGGTTCACCCTGCTGTCCGAACCCTTTAGCGTGGAGACCGGCGAACTGACCAACACCCTCAAGCTACGCAGGAAAGTGATTCTGGAACGGTATGCCGATTTGATCGAAGGGATGTATCACAATCGGTGATTCCTGTTCCCTGATGGCTTTTAACTTGTTGTGGTCATCCCCAAAACCCGCTGCTTTACGGGCTGAACTTCAGAACTTTTTTGTATCTTTGCTCCGTTTTTTAAAAAGGAATGGAATGGATTACAATTTCGGTGAGATAGAAAAACGGTGGCAACAATACTGGATTGATCACCAGACCTATAAAGTGTCGGAGGAGAAATCGAAACCCAAGTTTTACGTGCTCGATATGTTCCCTTATCCGTCGGGAGCTGGGCTGCATGTAGGGCATCCCCTGGGTTACATCGCTTCGGATATTTACTCCAGATTCAAACGTCTGCAGGGATTTAATGTGCTGCATCCCATGGGGTACGATGCCTACGGGCTCCCGGCAGAGCAGTATGCCATCCAGACCGGACAACACCCGGCCATTACCACACAAAACAATATCACCCGTTACCGCGAACAACTCGATAAGATCGGATTCTCCTACGACTGGAGCCGTGAGGTGCGTACCTGTGACCCGGCATATTATAAATGGACTCAATGGGCCTTTATCCGGATGTTCCATTCCTACTATTGTAACCAGGCCAGACAAGCCCGGCCCATTGATGAGCTGACAGCTGTCTTTTCCCGTCAGGGGACAACCGGCCTCGACATTGCCTGCAGCGAGCCGATGACGTTCACTGCAGAAGAGTGGAACGCCCGGACAGAGAAAGAGCAGCAGGAGATACTGATGAATTACCGTATCGCCTATCTGGGAGATACCATGGTTAACTGGTGTCCGCAGTTGGGGACCGTTCTTGCCAATGATGAGGTGAGCGAGGGATTGTCTATTCGCGGTGGTTATCCCGTGGTACAGAAGAAAATGCGTCAGTGGTGTCTTCGTGTTTCGGCCTATGCACAGCGGCTGCTCGACGGTCTCAACATCATTGACTGGACCGATTCACTGAAAGAGACACAACGTAACTGGATTGGCCGCAGCGAAGGTGCTGTGATGCATTTTGCTACCACGCAGGGGATCTCTTTCGATATATTTACCACCCGTGCCGACACCATCTTTGGGGTGACCTTCATGGTGCTTGCTCCCGAGAGTGAACTGGTAGAACAGCTTACCACCGCAGCACAGCATCAGGTCGTTCAGGAGTATATAGAAAAAACGAAGAAGAAAACCGAAAGGGAACGGTTGGCCGACAAATCAGTGACGGGCGTTTTCTCGGGATCATACGCCACACATCCCTTCACCGGTGAGCCTCTTCCGATCTGGATATCGGACTATGTGCTGGCAGGATATGGCACAGGAGCTATTATGGCTGTGCCGGCACACGATAGTCGTGACTATGCTTTTGCCAGACATTTCCAGCTGCCTGTCGTTCCGCTGATTGAAGGGTGCGATGTCTCGGAAGAGAGTTTCGACGCCAAAGAGGGAGTCATGGTCAATTCCGGTTTTCTGAACGGGATGACGGTGAAACAGGCGATCCCCGCCGCCATCGATGAGGTGGAGAAGAGAGGACTCGGCTACCGGAAAATCAATTTCCGGCTGCGTGATGCCATCTTCTCTCGTCAGCGTTACTGGGGAGAGCCATTTCCTGTCTATTACAAGGATACAATGCCCTATACACTCAGTGAGGAGGAGTTGCCGCTGGAACTGCCGGAGGTGGATAAATTTCTTCCCACCGAGACGGGGGAGCCGCCGCTGGGTCGTGCCAGAAACTGGCACACGAAAGAGGGGTATCCGCTTGAACTGAACACCATGCCCGGTTTTGCGGGTTCGTCGGCTTACTACCTGCGTTATATGGACCCGGCCAACAACGATGCGCTGGTGTCGGAAGATGCCAACAGTTACTGGCGCAATGTGGACCTCTATATGGGGGGAACGGAGCACGCTACGGGCCATCTTGTCTACAGCCGTTTCTGGAACAAGTTCCTGTTCGATATCGGTGTGTCGTGCGAGGAGGAGCCGTTCAAAAAGCTGGTGAATCAGGGAATGATTCAGGGACGCAGTAATTTCGTCTATCGCCTGAAAGGGACAAACAGGTTTGTCTCGTTCAACCTCAAGAACGGCTACGATGTGACTCCTATCCATGTGGATGTGAACATGGTGCACAACGATCTGCTGGACATCGAAGCTTTCCGTCGCTGGAACCCGGAATACAAAACAGCTGAGTTCATCCTGGAGGATGGGAAGTATGTATGCGGGTGGGCCGTGGAAAAGATGTCCAAGTCGATGTTCAATGTGGTGAATCCCGATGACATCGTCGAGAAATACGGTGCCGACACGCTGCGCCTGTATGAGATGTTCCTGGGACCGCTGGAACAGTCCAAGCCGTGGGATACCAACGGTATTGACGGGGTTCACCGATTCCTGCGCAAAGTGTGGAACCTTTTTTATAAGGAAGGCGTGTGGGCTGTTACGAAGGAGGTACCGACAAAAGAAGAGCTGAAATCACTGCACAAACTGATCAAAAAGGTGACGTTTGATATTGAGAATTTCTCATTCAACACCGCTGTCTCCGCCTTTATGATCTGTGTCAACGAGCTCACAGCCCTTCAGTGCAGAGAGAGAACGATCCTGAACGATCTGGTTGTCTGCCTGGCACCCTTCGCACCACATATTGCGGAAGAGCTGTGGCAGGCACTGGGCCATGGAACCTCTGTTTGTGATGCTGCATGGCCTCAGTGGAACGAGGAACATCTGCAAGAAGATGTCTTCCCCTACGCCATCTCCTTCAACGGGAAATCAAGGTTTATACTGGAATTTTCTGCGGAAGCCACGAACGAGGAGATAGAAAAGACGGTAATGGAGCATCCCCATTCTCAAAAATGGATCGACGGCAAAACACCGAAGAAAGTGATCATTGTCCCTAAAAAGATCGTCAATATCGTTGTCTGATCCTGTCTTTTTCGCGGATCATCATCTCAGAAAGTCAATTATACATCATCTATGGCGAAAGAGGTACGTTATCTCAGATCGTTTTACTGGAAAGATTATATCATCATCACCATTGGGCTGGTGCTGTTTGCAGTAGGATTTACGGGGTTTATCATGCCCAATGAGATTGTTGCCGGCGGACTGGGCGGAGTGGGGCTGCTGTTCAAGTATGCGTTCAACATCCCGCTTTTCATGATGTTTCTCGTGGGAAATGGCATCATGCTCCTGATCGCCTGGTTTATCCTGGGGAAAGGCTATGTATTCAAGGCTCTTTACGGGGTTATAGGGGTCACCCTTTTGATGGCCCTCGCTGAGAACTATATCACGGAAGCGCTTATTCATGCCGATCCGCTGATGTCGAGCATCATCGGTGCCATTTGCAGCGGCACCGGGCTCGGTCTTGTTTACTCCAGGAATGCCAGTACCGGTGGAACCGATATCCTGGGGGCTATCATCACCAAGTATCATTACATCAGTATGGGCAGGGGATTGTTGTATATTGACCTGTTTATCGTCAGCAGTTCCTATTTCCTTTTCCAAAGCTTTGAGAAGATTATTTACGGATTGATCGTGGTCTCCGTCATGTACTACACGGTAGACATGGTGATTAGCGGAGCACGACAGTCGGTACAATTTATCATTTTTTCCACCAGATACAATGAGATTGCGTCCCATGTCAACGGAGAGCTGCATCGGGGATGTACCGTACTGGAAGGGACAGGATGGTACTCTCAGCAACCACAGAAAGTGCTGATCATTCTTGCCCGCAAAACAGAATCCACTTCCATCTTCCGTCTGGTAAAACGCATCGACGAGAACGCCTTTATCTCCCAGAGCAATGTGGTGGGGGTCTATGGGAAGGGGTTTGATCAGATGAAATGAGGACCCCGTGTAGCAGCCTTATCTACCAGGTAGACCAGTGATTGATAAGAGATACCACTGTTGATCGATAATCCTATTTCACAGGTACGGCTGTTGGAATAGCCCTCCCGGGCATCCAATATTCCCTGTCTGAGTGGTGCCAGCGCTGCCCTGTTGAGCTCGGGATAGAAGAACCCCCGGTCTCCGGCCCAGCCACAGCAATCCACATTCTCCGGCACTATCACTTTCTCTGTACAGCGTGCTGCTACGGCATGGAATTTTTCTTCGAGATGCATCTTTGTGGAACTGCAGGTGGTGTGTATCGCCACCGTGACAGGCTGTGGGGTGAACTGAAGCCGGTCGAGCAGGAAGTCGTGGATAAATTCCACCTGATCGTACAGTTGAAGCCGCCGATCAAGGGTCTCACGCATATGCAGCAGGCAGGGGCTCATGTCGCAAACAACGGGCAGCTCACCGTTACGGCTTGCTCTCAGTAATGCTTCATTCAATTCATCCTCCTTTTTCTGCGCCTGTTTTCGAAATCCTTTACTGCTGAATGCCATCCCGCAGCATAACTTGTCTTTCTCCTCCGGTATGATGACGGAGTACCCTGCTTTATGGAGTACCGAGAGCATCTTCGCGGGCAGGTCGTCCGTCTCTTTGTAACCGAACGACGGACCACCCATGGCGCGGGTGATGCAGGAGGGAAAATAGACTACCTGGGGAGCCCCGGGATGATCGGCAGGGTAGATGTTCCTGGTGATTTTCCGGCTTCCCTTAGGAGTGTAGCGCGTCCACAAGGGGAGAAGTCCGTCACCTAACCTATAAAGTCCTTTCGCTGCGTTCTCCACAGAGTCATAACCCACCATCCTACTGATGGTGTGGGGTATACTCAGGAGGCTTCTCAACAGTGCCGTTGTGCCGGTCATATGACTGGCTATCGTATCAGCCATCCGGTTTGCAAATCGCCCGTTATGCTTCCACCGCAACTCCTTGATAAGCTTGCCGGTGTCTATCCCAACCGGACAGGCGATGCTGCAGAGGCCATCGGTGGCACAGGTCTCGTCCATCGGATAGGAGATCTTTTTCGCCTGTTCCTGAATCAATCGCTTCCTCCCTTTTCCCGTCATGGCGTTATCCGCCAGATGACGATAGGCTACGATGCGCTGCCGCGGGGTGAGCGTGAGATTTTTAGAGGGGCAGCTCACTTCGCAAAAACCACACTCTATGCACTTGTCAATGATGGGATTGGCATCGGGAATACGTTTCAGGTTCCGGATGAACACTTCACTGTCGTCGTTGATCAGCACGCCCGGGTTCAGGATGTTCTCCGGATCAAAAGCCCGTTTAATCCGCTTCATCAAATCGTAGGTATCGGTACCCCACTCTTTTTCGACGAAAGGTGCCATATTGCGCCCCGTACCATGCTCCGCCTTCAGACTACCGCAATACCTGACGGCAACCAGATCACAGAGCTCGTGCATGAACCCGGCATATTTCTGCACTCCTTCCGGGGTGTTGATGTCAGGAAAGACAGTAAAATGAACATTCCCGTCGAGCAGGTGCCCCCACATCACGGCATCCTCATATCCGGTTTGTCGGAGTAATTGGCGCAAACCGGTCAGGGCATCCCCCAGCATCTCTCCGCGAAAGGCTACGTCTTCAATGATGCTGGCCGTGTGTGGCGGACGACCGGCGGCAGCCGAGGTGAAGAGCCCGTTTCTCACATTCCAGTAGCGGTTATAGAGATGTCTGTCGGTCGTGAAACGGAGAGGTGAAAGCATGGGGATGTGTGCCAGCTTATCTTCTATCTCACGTATCTGCGTGCTCAGTGTCTCCCAGTCGTCGGCAGCGGTGTCTATCAGCAGGGCTGCCGCTCCTTCAGGCAGTGTACGCAGCTCCGGCGGCATATCCTCCTGGTTCTCCACGGCACGCAGGGCATTCCGGTCCATCAGCTCGGCAGCGCTCACCTGGCACTCTCTGAGCGGGATAATGGTGTCACTCACATCGCGGAGGCTGGAAAAGTAGGCCATCGCCGTGGCTTTGAGGGGTGCATCGTGCACGGTTTCGAAGGTAGCTTGTGAAATAAATCCCAGGGTCCCTTCCGAGCCGATCAGCAGGTGCTGAATGATCGCTATCGGGTCGTCGAAGTCTATCAGTGCATTGACGCCATAACCGCAGGTGTTTTTCAATTCGAATTTACGTGCTATTTTTGCACGGATGGCTTCATTTCCGGTGGCATCACGATGCAGCAGGGCGATCTCACCGATCAGTAGCGGATGCGATTCCGTGAAGGCCCTGCAGCAGTCTCTGTCGGCAGTGTCGAGCAGTGACCCGTCTGCCAGAATGATGCGCATCGACTTCACGGTGTGATAGCTGTTATGGCGTATCCCGTAGCTCGATCCGCTGGCATTGTTGGCAATGATACCGCCTATTTTTGCGGTGTTGATCGATGCGGGTTTTGGACCCAGCTTGCGATTGTATCTCATCAACAGCCGGTTTGCTGCAGTGCCGGTCAGTCCGCAGCCGAAGGTGGCCGTCAGGCCGTTGTCCGTGATGGCGGAGAACGCAAAACCGGGTCCCACCTCCATCAGGATAGAATCGGAAATAGTCTGTCCGCTCAGACTGGTGCCGGCGGCTTTAAATGTTACCGGCACTTTTTCCCTGTTACAGAATTGCAACAATTGAACGACATCCGCCTCCGTGTTCACCTGCACCACGGCCGCGGGCATCAGTCGGTAGAGTCCGGCATCGGTTCCTTTGGTGAGACGCGACAGTTCGTCGGTAAACAGTTGCTCTTGCGGAAATAACCGGCTAAGCTGTTGGTGTAATTGTTTGGTGGTCATCTTGTCTCCATATTGCGGGTAAAGATATAGGATAAATATGATTTTGTCGGGGAATAGACAAAAAAAAAGCTGTCCTAACGACAGCTTTCTCTGATCTTTTTTCTTTTAAACGATGAACATGCTCGTTAATGTAACGAAATGAAGAGTTCTTTTTCTACCTCTTCCAATGCAATCTTGCCTTCCCTGGCCAGCCATCCGAGTGCAGCATAAAGGTCTTTTTCTGTTAATTTTGTTGCCTTCTTTAGTTCTTTCACGTTTTGACGGCCGGCTTCATCCAATAGGGTCCATACTTTTCCGGCATTCATGCCAATTTTCTCAATCATCTTTATCTGCTATTTACAGGATATACCCTGCATATTATGCCTGCAAAGGTATCTCAATATTTCCATAAAAACAATTTTTTTCGTCAGGTTTATCATTTTAATATCCTGATAAGTATTTGTTTATTGAGATGTTTCGGACGTTATGAGATTCTGCAGGAAATCGGACACCTGCCTGATCAGTGAATGGTGATTATCATTATAAATGACATAATCGGAAAGCCTGGCTTTTTCTTCCTCCGGCAGCTGGCTTTTCATCCTGAGCTCAACCTGATTTCTATCGGTACTGTCGCGTTTCATCAATCTCTCCATACGAATATCTCTGGGCGAATAAACGGTGATTACCCTGTCTGTAAACCGGTGAAAACCGGCTTCGATCAATACCGCTGCTTCGATCACCAGGTAAGCATCATTGTTTCGCTGCCGACACCACTCCAGAAAATAAGATGCCAGTACGGGATGAATAATGGAATTCGCTATAGCCAGGTTGTGCTCGTCCTTAAAGATGAGGGATGCCAGTTTCTTCCGGTTGAGTGTTCCTTCCTGGTAGAGTTCCTCCCCGAAATGGCGGATGAGCTGTTCACGAATAACGGGTGAGGTGTCGTTAAGGGCCTTCGCCTCTTTATCGGCGTCGAAAACGGGAATCCCGTGCAGGCGGAAAATATCGCACACAACCGATTTGCCGCTTCCTATACCTCCGGTGACACCAATCGTAATCATGGCGTGGTCTTGTTTTCAAAAAGAAATTCTACCGAAGAAGGGGATATCCGGATGTTGTTCACCGTGGCAGGGCTTTTCGTGAGTTCCAGATCTACCCGCCCATCCTCATTTGCATTTAAAACCCTGTAGTCGAGTTTTATCTCGAAGTCTTCGGGCGTGATCTTTTTGTATTCTTCCAGCGTCACTGAGAAGGATACGCTGGCACGTGAGGGGAAAAACTTCACATCGAGATTTTTCGGTATCTGCACGGCCGTAACAGGAACTTCAAAGGTACGTTCCGTGTATTCCTCAATAGGGATGTAGATCTCCACCCTGTCAGGTACAAATTTCACTCCTTCTACGGGATTGATCGCGATGGGAAGCTGCGATGTGGCCTTCAGGTTCCTGAACAGCGTGTATTCGGTCATTGCGGTTTCCAGCTTGTCTAGCGATTGTTCGGAGCCATATGCCGTCACGTTTTCAGGAATAAACACGGCGCTGTCAGCCACAAGATTTGCCCTGCTCGTGGTGATTTCACCGTCGAAAACAACCCGTAATTCTTTCCGCTGCAGTTTAGAGGTCGCCAGAGATATATTCATCGGGAAATAACCCCTGATATTGGTGCCGGGTGAAAATTGTGAACGGATCAGCTGGCGGTACTGATCCCCCTGAAGTACTGTATTACCGCCATCTGTCAGCTCTTCCACATTGATCTCCAGGGAGTCTTTCTTTTTGATATCCAGGCGGAATATTTCAGCGCCATTGTCGGCGACACTGATCTCAACGTATTGAGGCAGTGCCTGATTGAACACCACATCCTCCGGAATATGGGTGTATTTTAACGGTATGCGGTAAGTACCTTCCACGTTCTCCTTCTGGAAAAAGAGTACTAACCAGAAAATAAAAGCGAGCACCAGAAAAAACAGAAAAAAGAGCATATTTTTCCACGGGAATGTAGAAAAATATGCTTCAGCTTTGGGTTTCCATTTCTGGATGACGACCTTTATGCTCATCACAAAAGAAGTTTAGTTCGTCGTCACATCAGCAGAAGAGGCAAAAACCGAAGCTTTCTCGAATTTCATTCTCACGCCGTCAGCCACTTCCACCAGAAACCAGGTGTCGCCCACTTCTTTGATTCTTCCGTGAATGCCACCTGAGGTAACCACCTTGTCACCCACTTTCATGGCTTCACGGCTTTTCTGCAGATCTTTTTGTTTTTTCTGCTGCGGGCGAATCATGAAGAAATAAAACACGGCAATAATGGCGACCATCATAAACAGCGTGCCACCCATACCACTCATTCCGCCGCCTTGAGCTGCTTGTAATAAGATATTCATACGAATTGATGTTAGAGTTGAAAAATTATATGTTAGAATTAATTTTTAAAGATACGATTTTCTTCTTTTATTTCGTGTACAATCGCATCTAATATTCCATTGATAAACGTACTGCTTTTGGGAGTACTGTACGATTTGGCAATCTCAATATACTCGTTCAGGGAAACGCTGATAGGAATCGAATCGAAGGTAAATATCTCCGCAAGAGCCACTTGCATAATAATGAGATCCATGAAGGCAATGCGGTCAAAATCCCATTTGTCGGTATGTTTTTCGATGAGGTTTCGGTATTTTTTTTCATTCTGGATGGAATCGTGCAGCAGCTTCAGGGCAAATACCCTGTCCTCATCGTCCTTGAACATCGGCAATAAAGGCTGCGTAGCCCCTTTCTCTTCAGCAAATTTCTTGATCGTCTTCAGCACGAATGTCTGTACAATCTCCACATCATCGTTCCAGTAAATGCATTCGTCTTCCAGGATGTTATCGAGCTCCTCGTTAAGGTAAATAAACTGCTTGAAAGCCTTTCTCCAGAACTCACGGTCCTCATCGTAGGTGGGTGCAACGATGTCAGTGTACGCTTTGTAGGCGTCGGAAGCCAGTATGGCGTCCAGCAGATTTTTCACAAACGATTCGTCCTCATCCCATATCATTGGACGTTCGGAGAGCTGTTTGTTGAATTGTCCGTTCTCTCTCAACTGAAGGATGAACTTGTTATGAATCAGGTGTGTATTTGGATTCAGGTCTTCCTCGGAAGGCAGATGTTTGTTCCGTTTTGCTTCCACCCTGTTTTCATACGCTTTGGTCAGCTCCACCATCAGCAGCAGCAGATAAAAATAAAGATCATATGATTTCTGCAGGCCGAACATGAGCTCCTTTTCGGCATTCCGCAAATCCTTATTCGTATTTTGGTACCAAGAATAAACAATCTGGACTATCCTTATACGAATTAAATTTCTGTTTATCATTGTTTAAATGAACTTGTTTTGGAACTGCAAAAGTAGTTATTTTTTCGGTATTTTGCATACAAATCAATGAAAAGAGCACTTTATGTGACTCATTTCGTAACGCAATCAAGATAATTTTCGCACAGCGTGAGTTATATAACCGGTTACCTAAACCGGTATCTCTAACAATAGTGTTACGATTCAGGTTCTTTTTTTTTAAAAAGGATTGTTTATACCTGTTCATAATTCCCGACTGTTTCGGAATGCCTTCGGGATGAGTTTTTTAATGAGTATTGATTTGTTCCGGGAATTTTTTGTAGATTTGTCTAAATTAAAATTTTTAATAAATGAAACCCAGTATAATATCCCTGGCACTTGTTTTATGCTGGATAGCCGGTTTTGCCCAGCAGACCGAGCGCAATATCTTTATTATTCCGGAACCTGTCTCCCTTTTGAAAAAAGGCGGGCATTTTGTGTTGCCCGATGAAGTGGTTATTTCGATCCCGTCCGGAAAAGAAACGGCCTATGTGACCGGTATGTTGAAGGAAAAGCTGTCGCTGGCACCCGGGAAAAAGGTAATCGTGCGTAATGACAAAACCAGTGCCGATATTGAATTATCGCTGAATAAGATGAAGGATGCCGTTATCGGTGAGGAAGGCTATACGCTGGAGGTAGCCCCCCGGAAGATTACGATCAGCGCCAACAAGCCGGCAGGTTTAATCTATGGCGTTCAAACCCTCTTCCAGTTGCTTCCTCCGCAAATAGAAAGCAGCAAAAGGGTTGAGAACGTTTCGTGGCAGGTGCCTATTATGGAGATCACGGATTACCCGAGAGTGGGATGGAGAGGACTGATGCTCGATGTATCACGTCACTTTTTTACGGTGAATGAGGTGAAGCAGTACTACGACAACATGGTAAAGTACAAATACAACATGTTTCACTGGCACCTGACCGATGACGAGGGGTGTCGTATTGAAATTAAAAGCCTGCCCAAACTGACTGAAGAAGGTGCCTGGCGTACTGAGCAGACAGGATGGTTTGGCGGTTTCTCCCAGCCGGAACCGGATGCCCCCAAAAACTACGGTGGTTTTTATACACAGGAGGAAATCAAAGAGGTGGTTCGGTATGCCATGGAACGCAATATACAGGTTATGCCCGAGATTGATGTGCCGGGACACAGTTCGGCTGCCCTGGCTGCCTATCCCGAGCTGGCCTGCTTTCCCGAAAGCGGAGATCATTTCGTACGCACAGGCGCTCCTTTCCTCGACTGGAACACCGGAGGACGACCCGTGGCTATTTATGAGAATACGCTGTGTCCTGCCAACGAGAATGTGTATATATTCATGGATAAAGTGCTGACGGAGGTGGCGGCGCTCTTCCCGTTTCCTTATATCCACACAGGGGGGGGACGAGGCGCCCTATATGTTCTGGGAAAAGAGCCCCGCCGTGAAGCAGCTGATGAAGCGTGAAGTATCCCTCATGATGCCGATATCATGCGGATCATTACCTACCGGGGTGACAAGCCCGTCGGGCGGCTGATGAGCATCAGGACAGAGGATCTGAAAAAAAGAGCGAAGTAAGGATTTGTATATTTAAAAGAAAATCATTATCTTTGCGCCGCTTTTTTGAGAGCTCCCGTGTGATGGGAAATAAAGAAAGCACTTTATTTTGAGTAACACAAACAACTATTAAAAATGAAAACATTTGATTTAAAAGGCGAGGTCAGGGATGATTTCGGGAAAAAAGCGGCAAGGGCATACCGCAGTGAAGGCCTGATTCCCTGTGTAATTTACGGGGGACATGAGAAGGAAAATCTGAACTTCGTGGTGAAAAACAGCGACGTCCGCAACCTGGTCTACACGCCGGAAGTGTTTCTGGTAAACCTCGATCTGGGAAAAAAGAAATTACAGGCCATCGTGAAAGAAATTCAGTTTCACCCGGTAAAAGATACAATTTTACATATCGATTTCCTGAATGTATTTGAAAATGCACCGGTGATCATCGAAATCCCTGTTCGCCTCGAAGGATTAGCTGCCGGCGTAAGAGCGGGTGGTAAACTGTCGCTGGATATCCGCAAATTGAAAGTGAAAGGCCTACCCTCTAATTTACCTGAGGAACTGGTTGTCAACGTAGAGAAACTGGAACTGGGTAAATCAATTCAGGTGGGTAACCTGGCTTTTGAAGGCCTGGAGATACTAAATGCCAAGAATGCCGTTGTCTGCCGTGTTCAACTGACACGTGCTGCCAGAGGTGCTGCTGCCAAAGCGGAGTAATCAATGAAATAATCAATGAAATACTTGATTGCGGGATTGGGAAACATCGGACCCGATTATGAGCAAACCCGCCACAATATAGGTTTTATGGTGTTGGACGCTTTTGCTAAAGCGTCCAATGCTGTTTTTGAGGACCGGCGTTATGGTTTCGTTACCGAGATGCGGCTCCGCAACAAATCACTTATCCTGCTCAAACCCTCCACCTTCATGAATCTGAGTGGTAACGCCATCCGTTACTGGCTGCAGAAGGAGAAGATAGAGACAGAGCATCTGCTGGTAGTGGTCGATGACCTCGCACTGCCCTTCGGTACGCTGAGGCTCAAATCGAAAGGGAGCGATGCCGGACATAACGGATTGAGACATATACAGGAGCTGATAGGACAGAACTATTCGCGCCTCCGGTTTGGGATAGGAAACGATTTCCCACGAGGGGCACAGGTGAATTATGTGCTGGAAGAGTTTTCCGACGAGGAGAAGCAGCAGCTGCCGCAACGGATTGAAACAGCAGTGGATATCATCCGCAGTTTTTGTCTGTCGGGTGTACATGTCACGATGAATCAGTACAACAATAAGTAAGATGTAGTACTGTAGTTTTTTTACAGGCAGGGGACAGCAGGCAGCATGCCGGCAGGTCCATTCAGTAATCATTGGTAAAGAACGGGTTTTCAGTGTATGATGGAAGAAGTACGCATAGACAAATGGTTGTGGGCGGTACGTATTTTCAAAACACGGACCATCGCTGCAGAGGCGTGCAAGAAAGGGCGCGTGCTGATCGGTAATGTGTCGGTGAAACCTTCCAGAAATATTCGTGCCGGCGAGATCATCCAGGTACGTAAATCTCCCGTTACCTATTCCTTCAGGGTGCTTGCCACCGCAGATAAGCGGATGGGCGCAAAGATGGTGCCGCAATTCATGGAAAATGTGACGCCGCCCGATCAGTACGAGCTGCTGGAGTTGAATAAAATAAGCGGTTTTGTGGACCGGCAACGGGGTACAGGACGCCCCACCAAGAAAGAGCGACGTGATCTGGATCAGTTTGCCGGTTCCGTTGATCCCGATCTGTTCGATTGGGAAGAGTGACGATACCTCCGGATGCCCTATTTCGCAGCCCTGATTTTTTTCTCTTCCTTATTGTAGCATGGTACCACCGACACGGTGTTTTGTTGCAGGCAATAGGCTACATCACTCTCTACGCCATTTTCGATCAGCCGTTGGTAGTGATCGCTCTTTATGAGATATTCCAACGGGTCGTTTTTTGCCTGTTGCCACAGTTCCAGTGCGATTCTCACTGCATCCGACCCAATGGTCACCTCACTTCTTTCCGATAGTCTCTCGGCAAAAGCACCCCCGAAGAGTGTATCCTCCATGTTTATCCTGTTGTTCCACCCTGCACAGAGTACCACTATCCGCTCCGATGATTCCAGACATTCGTCCGCGAGCGCGTCGATATTGGAAAAGCTGCCGATGAACAACTGTTTGCTCTCCAGTCCCATTTCTATGGCCATGGTCCCGTTGGTGGTGGTAAACACCACCTCCTTCCCTTCCACTATCTCACGTTTGTAGTCGAAGGGCGAATTGCCGAAATCGGCAAAATCACATTTGCGGGTTTTGCGTTCTGCGCCCACCAGAAAACCTGCCGATTTATATTGTCTCGCAATCTCAATATCAGCCACAGGAATGACTGCAACTGCACCGTTATGGAGCATGGCGCACAGGGTGGCAGAAGCCCTGAAGACATCTACCACGATAACCGTGTCGTTCACTTTTTGATAATAGGGATAGAGGGCGGGGGAAGGGCAAAGATCGAGTATCATCTTTTTTCTGCAAATATAACATCTGCCGGTTAATTTTCTCACACCCGCAATGCAAAATCGCATTGTGCCATGCCGGAAAGCATCCGAAAATTCTGGCCGGAAGGATGACATCTGTCAATGGTCGTCGTGATTGACAGGCACTTCCTGGTTGAAAAAACTGAGGTAAAAAGAGCTGCAAGCCTAAGGATGTAAGCATTTTTTTTGTATCTTTCGGCCTAATTAATATCGTCAGAATGGATCTTTCCTATTTACAATCAGACAACTTTTTCCTGCTGGCCGGTCCCTGTGTCATTGAATCCGAAGAGATGGCGATGAAGATTGCAGAGAGAATTAAAGGGATCACCCACAAACTGGGAATTCCTTATGTGTTTAAAGGTTCATTCCGGAAGGCAAACCGCTCGAGGGTGGATTCCTTTATCGGAATCGGTGACGAAAAGGCACTGAAGATCCTCCGGAAAGTGCATGACACCTATGGTATTCCCACTGTAACCGATATTCACGAGAGTCAGGAAGCAGCCATGGCCGCCGAATATGTGGATATCTTACAGATCCCTGCTTTCCTGTGCCGTCAGACCGAGCTGCTGATTGCCGCGGCAAAGACGGGGAGGGTGGTCAACATCAAAAAGGGACAATTCCTGTCGCCTGAGGCGATGCGGTTTGCAGCGCAGAAGGTGACTGACAGCGGCAATCAACAAGTGATGCTCACCGAGCGGGGTACTACCTTTGGTTATGGCGACCTGGTCGTTGATTTTCGTGGTATCCCCCTGATGAAAACATTCGGTTTCCCCGTGGTGATGGATGTGACACACAGCCTGCAGCAGCCTAACCAGTCATCGGGTGTCACGGGAGGTCAGCCGCAGCTTATTGAGACCATTGCCCGTGCTGCGATTGCCGTGGGTGCCGACGGGTTGTTCATCGAGACCCACCCCGACCCGAAGAATGCCAAATCGGACGGCGCCAATATGCTGCCGCTGGACCTGCTGGAAGCATTGCTGGTGAAATTGACCCGGATACGTCAGTCATTATGAGGGTAACCGACTACCGCCTCGTGCTTGCCTCCAACTCACCGCGACGGAAAGAGTTGCTCACCGGTATCGATGTGGAATATGAAGTCCGCACACTGCCCGATATAGATGAGTCGTACCCGGAAACACTGCCTCATGAAGAGGTGGCAGCCTTTCTGGCCCGTAAAAAAGCAGCGGCCTACCTGCCTGCGCTGAAAGAGGATGAGTTGCTGATCACTGCAGATACAATCGTTTTGCTGGACGGGACGATCCTCGGCAAACCTTCAGACAGGGATGATGCCGCCCTGATGTTACGTACGCTGGCCGGAAAACAGCATCGGGTCATCACCGGTGTTTGCCTTACCACGTCGAGGAAACAGGAGAGCTTCTCAGACACCGCCACTGTCACTTTCGGTCCGTTGAGTGAAGAGGAGATCGACTATTATGTCACCCGCTACGACCCTTTGGATAAGGCAGGCGCCTACGGCGTGCAGGAATGGATAGGCTATGTGGCGGTGGAAAAGATAGAGGGTTCCTATTTCAATGTGATGGGATTGCCCATTCACAAGGTATACCACGCGCTGAAACAGTTTTAACAGGAGGGAAAGAAACCGGACATCGGGAGAAAAACCGTACAGCTGACAGTTCGAAATGAATAAACATTTATCTTTGTGCAGGATATATAAATACATCATCAAATATAGTTTGTCACATGCTCACAGTTGAAAAAATAGGAGGCACCTCCATGTCCCAGTTTCAGGACGTATTGCAGAATATCATCAAAGGAAACCGTAAGGGAGACGCCTTATACAACCGTATCTTCGTCGTCTCGGCGTATAACAATGTAACAAACTGGCTGCTGGAGCATAAAAAGACCGGTGACCCTGGCATCTACAATAAATTTCTGAACGGGGAGGATTACAGCAGTGCACTCGATTCGTTTTGTCAGCGTCTGCTCCTGATCAATGACGGCTTTGCCGATTACGGACTGGACCTGAAAGAGGCACGCGACTTCATCCGTTTTCGGGTGGATCAGGCCAAGACCGTGCTCTACAGTTTAGGAAAGGTACTGGCTTCGGGATATGTGAACCCCACCGATATCCATCTGGCAGCACGTGAGATTCTGGCATCCATCGGAGAAGCTCATTCGGGCTGGAACTCCGTCAATATCCTTAATAACAATGGCATCAATGCCCGTTTCATAGATCTGTGCGGTTTCAATGACAATGAGCCGCTCACCATCGACGAACGGATCCACAAGGAGTTTGAAGGGATTGATTTCAGCAAGGTGCTTTGTATTGCTACCGGTTACACCAAGGGAACCGAAGGGATTATGCGGGCCTTTGACCGGGGATACAGCGAAGTCACCTTCAGCAAGATTGCCGTGGAGGTGAAGGCCGGTGAGGCTGTGATTCACAAGGAATACCACCTGTCGAGTGCCGATCCCAAGATCGTGGGCGTGGAGAACAGTATTCCCGTGGGGCATACCAACTATATCATCGCCGATCAGCTGGCCGACATCGGCATGGAGGCTATCCATCCCAAGGCGGCCAAGCCGCTGGAGCTGGCCGGCATTGACATACGCATCAAGAATACGTTTGAACCTGCACATCCGGGTACCCTGATATCACGCGATTATATCTCTCCCGAACCCAGGGTGGAGATCGTTTCCGGATCACGGAAAGTGATCGCCATTGAGGTGCATGACCCCATGATGGTGGGTGAGGTAGGTTTCGACGGACGCATCATGCACTATTTTGTGAAGCTTGGGGTAAGCTACATCCTGAAATCGACCAACGCCAACTCTATCACGATGGTTGTCTGGGACAACGAGAAGAGTCACGAGCTCATTAAAATACTGAAGGAGGAGTTTTACCAGGTGAACGCCCTGCCGATGGCTATTGTCTGTGCAATGGGCACCAATATAGCCTTGCCGGGATTTCTCTATTATGCCACGAAGGCCCTGTATGAAAACGGAATCAATGTGGAAAGCTTCGCACAGTCGCTCATGCAGGTCAATATGCAGTTTGTCATTCAGCGCGAACGCTATGAGGATGCCGTGATAGCACTCAACGAGGCGCTGTGCAAAAACGTACCGACGGATAACAGGGTAACCGGTCGGTAAATCACTCATCCTCGTAAGTCTGATACAGAAAATCATTGTAGGGGAAACGTGAAATATGTATTTCCCTTACCTTATCGTATATAAGCTGTTTGAGGTCTTCGATGTTTTCTTTCTCCTTCGCCGATATAAAGATACAGTTCTCCTTTATCCTACTCAGCCATGTCTGTTTCAGTTCGTCGAGGGTGTAATTCTCCCGATTTTTCGGTGAAAGGTCATCGTCGTCCTTCTCCACGTGCGAGAAAGCGTCTATTTTATTGAACACGAGAATGGTCGGTTTCGCCGTATCATCAATCTCAAACAGGGTCTTCTCAACCACACCGATCTGTTCTTCGAAGGCGGGATGTGAGATATCCACCACATGAAGCAGGATATCCGCTTCCCGCACCTCATCGAGCGTCGACTTGAAAGACTCGATCAGATGAGTGGGCAGCTTGCGGATGAACCCGACGGTATCGGTGAGCAGGAAAGGCAGGTTTTGAATCGTCATCTTGCGTACCGTCGTGTCGAGTGTGGCAAACAGTTTATTCTCGGCAAACACATCACTCTTACTGAGCAGGGTCATCAGGGTTGATTTACCCACGTTGGTGTAACCCACCAGTGCGACACGCACCAGTTTGCCTCGATTCTTTCGCTGAACGGTTTTTTGCTTGTCGATATCTTTCAGTTCCTGCTTTAGCAGGGATATCTTATCGAGGATAATTCTACGGTCAGTCTCCAGCTGTGTCTCCCCCGGCCCGCGCATAATGGTCCCTCCGCCACCCCGCTGACGTTCAAGATGGGTCCACATGCGGGTGAGCCTGGGCAGCAGGTATTGATATTGGGCCAGTTCCACCTGTACCTTGGCATGGGCCGTCTGGGCACGCATGGCAAAGATGTCGAGGATAAGGCTTGTCCGGTCCATGATCCGGATCATCAGCACTTTCTCGATGTTGCGGAGCTGTTTTGCCGACAACTCATCATCGAAGATGACTACCCCGATCTCATTCTCTTCCTCTTTTACATAGGCCTCAATTTCCTCCAGCTTGCCCTTACCCACAAAAGTGAGCGCATTCGGCATCTCGAGTCTCTGCACGAAGCGTTTTCCGGGAAGAAGGCCTGCTGTTTCAGCCAGGAAAGCCAGTTCGTCGAGGTACTCCTGTACCTTCTCGTCGTTCTGCTCCGGTGTGATGAGCCCTACCAGCACGGCAGTCTGATTTTTTATTTCGTTGGTGATAAAGTCTTTCATACGATTCAAATTATTGACTATCAAAGATGTCAGTCGAAAACCGCCTTCATCGTTTGCCAGCAGGGAGTGATTGAAACGCCCGTTTATACCGTTGTTTCATGTATTCAGAGCCAGAACCCGAATCCGGCCATAAAAAAAACCTGTGAGAAATCCCGGATGAACTGGTACTTCAACTCGAAATTCGCACGGACCCTGTAGCTGATATCATGCTGGAAGCCGAGCCCCAGATTCGCCCCCAGAAGATGTCTGGTCCAGCTTTCAGCCAGGGCATTGCCTGCTTTGACGGCATCGTAGCCCCAGTTTGAATAATGGATGCCGGCAATCGGATAGAGCGAAGCAGAGAATGAGACGGGCAGTATATAATGCGCATCTGTTTCAGCCATCCACATGCTTTCTCCCCTGTGCTGACGATAATAGGTAAATGCAGGAGCCAGCCGAAGATTGTTTGTCCGGTAATAATGCAGGTGTACTCCCGCACCTGGGCTGTTTATCGCTGTTCCATATCCTGCATGAACACCCGTTCCGAAAGTGCCTTCGAATTGGGCAGACAGCCTGGAAAGGGAGCACAACGAACAAAAAACGAGCAGAAGGAATACTTTCTTCATATCCGGTCTGTTTTTTTTAATGTCACAAAGATAATGAAATGAGCCAATAAGAGGACGAAAAGATCAGGATTTGTTTTCTTCGCCTTTCAGAATGGGAAGATGCCACTGATATCTTACCGACAGCGTGCGGATCAGGATTACAACGACCGCGGTAGAGAGTTCCGTCATAATCTTGTTTTTTTCGACACCCACCACCACGAAGAGGCCCAGTTCAATACTGTCGAAGATGAAAAAGGTATTGTTCAGCCGGATCAACTGGTTGTGAAAGGAACTCAATGATATCCACAAATTCTATCTCAACATTCATTTAACGGGTAAGGGTGATATATATGTGCGTGAATCAGTCTCTTTCCCAAGGAGAGCCGTCAAATAATCATCCCACTCCCCAGGCAGAGATGGCTCTCCTCATCGTACACCACCCCGAATTGCCCGGCAGCAATTCCCTGCACCGGTTTTTCTGATTGAATCCGATACAGATCTCCCATCCGGGTTATTTTGCCTTTGGTAAACTCGGGGGTATGGCGTATCTTGAAGGTGATCTCTTTCCCGTCATCAAAATCACCCCAGGTATCCCTGGTGATAAAATCGAAACCCTGCAGATGGATAAGCTCTCCGAATTGATGCTTTGTGTCGTAACCCCGGGAAACATAGACAATATTGCGGTTCACATCCTTTTTGATCACAAACCAGGGTCCACCGCTCAATCCCAGTCCCTTACGCTGCCCTATGGTATGAAACCAGTAGCCCTGATGTTTGCCCAGGATATTTCCTGTCTCCAGCTCCACGATGAGTCCCTCCTTCTTTCCCAGGTAGCGCTCAATGAACTCGTTGTAGTTCACCTTGCCCAGGAAACAGATACCCTGGCTGTCCTTGCGTTGTGCTGAAGGCAGCTTCTGTCTGGCAGCGATGGACCGCACTTCCGATTTCAGCAGATTACCAACAGGGAACATCAGTCTGGAGACCTGCAGATAGCTGATTTGTCCCAGGAAATATGTCTGGTCTTTCACCTTGTCTTTCGCAGTGGATAGCCAGGTTAATCCGTCTTTCTCGGTTGTGGTCGCGTAATGGCCGGTAGCAATCTTATCGAAGAGATGCCCCCATTTTTGATCAAAGACGCCGAATTTGATCAGCTTGTTGCACATCATATCGGGATTGGGCGTCAATCCGCGCTGCACCGAGTCAATCGTGTAACGCACCACGCTGTCCCAGTACTCCTCGTGCAATGAAACGACCTCGAATCTGCAACCATATTTTTTGGCAATGAACGATACAATCTCAATGTCCTCCTCCGAAGGACAATCGATGTATCCATCCTTGTCTTCCATCCCGATTTTGATGTAATAAATAACCGGATCGTAGCCCATCTCCTTCAACTGATGCACCACCACAGAGCTGTCCACTCCGCCGGAAACTAACGCTGCTATCTCCATTCTTCCGTTGATTTTGAAGGTGCAAAGGTACAAATAAGAATCGAATTCCTGAAAACCGGGAAAACCGTTCACCCTGATGAGCCTTGGCGGTCTGCATGCGCTGTTCGCCGGATGTTGCTTTCTCCTTACTGCTTCAGAATGAGCGGCATATCCGGCAAATTGGTTATTTATTGTTTAAAATAAACGAATCAAAAAAAATAGTATTACCTTTACAACTTCGGAGTGGTGTCCATGAGAGGTAACCCCACTGCCGAGATTCAGCACGGCGCGGTTTGTTACCCGACGAAAGCCGTTTATCCCGAAGCAGATTGGGACATGAGAGAGAAAAGAAAAAACGATATAAATGACTTACAGATGGAATTATTCAACCCTGTCACACGACCAAAAAAATATAAAGAATGATCTAGCGAAAGAATTGAATTTACACCCCGTTCTCATTGAATTGCTCGTGAACAAAGGCATAGAGACGACGGAAGAAGCGACAAAGTATCTCTATCCCAAACTGGAAGATTTGCATGATCCTTTTCTGTTACCCGATATGGATAAAGCCATCCGGCGGATTGAAAAGGCCCTGGGCAACAAAGAGCGGATCCTTATCTACGGGGATTACGATGTGGATGGTACAACGGCTGTTTCATTGGTGTATAAATTCTTTCGGGGGATAACCAATAATATTGATTATTATATTCCTGACCGGTACGATGAAGGGTATGGCATTTCGTTTCAGGGAATCGATTATGCCGTGAAGACGGGTGTTAAGCTCATCATTTCTCTCGATTGCGGCATCAAGGCGGTGAGCAAGGTTGCTTATGCCAGGGAACAAGGCATTGACTTTATTATCTGTGATCACCATATGCCCGATGCCCAGCTGCCCGATGCGGTGGCGGTGGTAGATGCCAAGCGGCTCGACTCAGTATATCCTTACAGCGAGTTGTCGGGCTGCGGTGTGGGATTTAAGCTTGTACAGGCCTTTTCTCAGCAAAACGGATATCCTTTTTCCGATATTGAACCTTTACTCGATCTGGTGGCGGTGAGCATCGCTTCCGATATCGTGCCGCTGACAGGTGAGAACCGCATCATGATTTATTACGGGTTAAAGCAACTCAACTCTAATCCAAGCTTCGGCCTGAGGGGTATCATTGAGATTTGCGGACTACACCGGAAACAGATTACCGTAAACGATATCGTCTTTAAAATAGGGCCGCGCATCAATGCCTCGGGCAGGATGATGAACGGTAAAGAGGCTGTGGACCTGATGCTGGCCAACGATATGACAGCAGCCAGAGAGAAGAGCAAAAATATCGATAAATACAATGAGGATCGCCGTGAACTGGACAAGAAAATAACGGATGAAGCCCTCGACTACATCGATAACCATATCGACATCAAGAATCAGAAGAGCATTGTGCTCTACGACGAAACATGGCACAAGGGTATCGTGGGTATTGTCGCGTCAAGGCTGACCGAAAAATATTACCGTCCCGCGGTGGTGCTCACCAAGTCAAGTGGGTTGATCTCCGGATCGGCACGCTCGGTGCCCGGGTTCGATGTATACAAGGCCATCGAATCGTGTCGCGACATACTGGAAAATTTCGGGGGGCACACTTACGCCGCCGGATTAACACTGCGTGAGGAGAACCTGAAGGAGTTTACCGACCGTTTCAACACGCTCTCTTTCGACGGCATAGAACCCAAAATGATGCTGCCACAGATTACGGTCGACGCGGAGATCACCTTTTCCCAGATCACACCCTCGCTCATTGAAGGTATTGAATTGTTCAACCCGTTTGGTCCCGAAAATGAAAATCCTGTTTTTTTGACGAAGAATGTATATGATTCGGGAAACAGCAAGCTTGTGGGGAAAGGATTCCGGCATATCAAACTGGAGGTGATCGACAACACGACCGATCAACCCCTGCCGGGCATCGCTTTTTGTCAGCACGAATTCTATAAGCGTCTCAAAGATGGGCAGCCGGTGGATCTTTGTTATACCATTGAAGAAAATACACACGGGAGTAAATCATTCTCACAGCTGATGATCAGGGATATTCGGGGATAAATCTGACGAACGCTTGCTTATGCAACCGGAATTGTTTCACAAGATACTTCGCGACTATTGGGGTTACGACTCTTTTCGTCCATTACAGGAAGAGATCATGCAATCTGTGTGGGAAGGCAGGGATACACTCGGCCTGATGCCAACCGGAGGAGGTAAGTCGCTGACATTCCAGGTCCCCGTCATGGCGATGAAAGGTATCTGCCTGGTGGTGACGCCGCTGATAGCCCTGATGAAGGACCAGGTGGATAACCTCCGTGAACGGGGCATCAAAGCTGCCGCTGTGTATTCCGGCATGTCGCGCGAAGAAATCATCACTACCCTCGAAAACTGTATCTTTGGTGACTATAAGTTTCTATATGTCTCTCCTGAACGTCTTTCCTCCGATATTTTCATGGTCAAATTGCGGGCTATGGATGTCTGCCTGCTGGTGGTGGATGAATCGCACTGTATCTCGCAATGGGGTTATGATTTCCGGCCCTCCTATCTGAAAATTTCCGGAATCCGCGAACTGCTTGAGGGGGTTCCTGTCCTCGCCCTTACCGCAACAGCCACCAGGGAGGTGGTGAATGATATACAGGAGAAGCTGCATTTCAGGAAAAAAAATGTCTTTCGCACAAGCTTTGCCCGGGAGAACCTCTCGTATGTCGTGCGGTCGGCCGATAATAAAATGGGTGAACTGGTACATATCCTTCAAACGGTGCCGGGAAAGAGTATAGTCTACGTGAGAAGCAGACAACAAACTAAGGAGATCGCACTGTCACTCCGGAAAACAGGTATCTCAGCCGATTTTTTTCACGCAGGACTCAGCTACGAAGATAAGATATTTAAACAAAATGCATGGAAGCTTGGTGAACAGAGGGTGATTGTATCTACAAACGCCTTCGGAATGGGCATCGATAAAGGTGATGTGCGTACCGTTATTCATATGGATCTCCCCAACTCACTGGAAGAATATTTCCAGGAAGCAGGCCGTGCCGGCCGCGATGGGGAGCGATCATATGCCATTATCCTCTACACAAAGGCCGACAGTACGAAGCTCCGGAAAAGGATCACTGATGCTTTCCCCGACAGGGATTTCATCACCCGCGTTTACGAGGCGCTGGGGAATTACTTCCAGGTAGCTGTGGGAGCAGGATACAATGATGTGTACGATTTCAGCCTGCATGAGTTCTGTCAGCCCTATAAGCTGCCCTTCCTCCAGACCCATCACGCCCTGAAAATACTGGAGCTGGCCGGCTATATTGAGTACACTGAAGAGATTGATATGCGGTCGCGGATGCAATTTCTCATTTACCGCGATGAACTCTACTCGCTTCACCTCGATAAAGCGACCGATGAGCTACTGCATACGATCTTGCGTAACTACACCGGCGTTTTTTCTGATGAAGTGTATATCGATGAGTCGCTGCTGGCCGCACGGACAGGAAAAAGCAGAAAGGAGGTATGCGAGCTGCTTATCTCGCTCTCCCGGATGCGGTATATCCGTTACATCCCCCAGAAGAAAACGCCCTTTATCGTGTTTACCACTTCACGGGAGGAGACACATTTCGTATCTATTTCAAGGGCAGTCTATGAAGAGCGGAAAAAACGTTTTGAGAAACGAATCCATTCCATGATCGATTACGTGGAGGAGACGGATGTGTGTCGCAGCAGAATGATGCTGGTTTATTTTGGTGAGAATCAGTCGAAAGATTGCGGCCATTGCGACGTCTGTCTGAAGAAAAACGAATCGGGATTATCGAACTATGAGTTTCATCGGATAGGCGATAAGCTAAAGGTGTCTATGCAGAACCACACGTCGCGCAGGTTGAATGATCTGGTGGATTCGGTTGCTGACGAGAACAGTGAAAAAGTGATTCTCGTGCTTCGTTTCCTGATTGATGCGGGGGAATTATTGCTGAAAGATGATATGGTCTCTACCAGGGAGAACAGTACCGGAGAGTAGGGTACAACATAAAAAAACTATCCAGCGATCAGATTGCTGCATAGTTTCCGGTCAGTGACTCCGACAGTATCACAACCACCCAAACAGTACCGAATGAACAAAAACAAATATAAACGTTTTTCTCAATACTACAAACAGATACAGAATTTATCTTTTCCATTGGCGAACAAATATATTTGAATTTGTTCGTTTTTTATGTTCATTTTACGTTCATTTGTTGTATCTTTATAGAACTAAAAACAAAGATATGGCAAACGTATATTTTCAGTACCGCTCAAATAAACCTACCGCAAAGGTAGAAGTTAGATTTGTATTTAATGAGAATGGAAAACCCAAAACTTATTACACCCGCACGAATATTGAAGTATCAAAAGCGTTTTGGGGTGAGTATAAAAAGAACACCATTTTTAAAAATGTTGAAAAAGCAAATCTTAAAACTGATATTGAAAAACAATATACCCTATTAGCCAAATTCATAACAGACCGGTACGAAAATGAAACAGCCGATATTACAAAGGATTGGTTAAAAGATACCGTACATGATTTTTATAACCCCAAAACAAAGACCGTAGTATCTGATGAGTTGTTGCAATTCTTTGATTTTTATTTATCCATAAAGAAGCACACAATAAAGGCGGGTACATTAAGAAAGTTGAAGGTTGTTCGCAATAAGATAGCAACCTTTGAGAATGACAAAGAGCGCACGTTCAAAATAAAAGATATTGACAAATCGTTTTTATCTGATTTTATTAATTGGAGCAAAGAGAAGCAGTACGATAATTCAGTTATCAATGATAATTTTAAAATCATTAGAAGCGTTTGCAATGAAGCGCAACAATATGATATTGAGGTAAACAAAAACTTGCATCTTTTATCAACAGGGATTAAAGATACACCCACATTTAAAATATATCTTTCAGTAGATGAATTGGAGCAGATAATTGAATTAAATAACCTACCCCCACACTTAGACAGCGCAAGGGATTGGCTTGTAATATCATGCTACACAGGGCAACGAATAAGCGATTTTAAGAGGTTTACGCCCGATATGATACGAAGGCAAGGCGGTAGAACATTCATTGACGTGAAGCAAGCGAAAACCGATAAGAATGTATCTATTCCCTTGTTACCCATTGTGCAGGATATTTTGAAAAAAAGAAACGGCAATTTTCCACCAACAACAACCGACCAAAGATATAACTATTACATTAAGAGCGTTTGCCGATTAGCTAAAATAAATGAGCCGGTAAGGGGTAAAATAGCAACCGTTACAGATTTAGGCACACGCAAAGAAACGGGCGTTTACCCAAAGTGGCAATTAATCTCTTCACACGTGGGCAGACGTTCATTTGCCACAAACTATTACGGCAAATTGCCAACATCTTATATCAAAGATATTACAGGGCACGGCACAGAAGCGATGTTATTAAAGTACATAGGTAAAACCTCAAAGGACACCGCTAAAGAATCATACGACTTAATGTTAAACTTAATATGATAGTATCATGAATCAAAATATTACAGCGATGACACAGATAACTTTTCATTCAATAATCAATACAGCACTATTAAAGGCAAATGACAGGGGTAACCTGAAAAGCTATATTATTAGACAGTCAAAAATAGCCGAAAGAGATGCTTTTTACACGTGGGATGATTTTTCAGCGGGATTAATAAAAGATGTAACGGAAAAAATGCAGGGATTAGAATTTGAATTTAATTTATGGAAAAAGTTCCTTAGTAATGAAATCAATAATATTGATTATAAAACATTCTCTATTCCATCTTCACCCAATAGCCCTACATGGCCCGAAATAAGAGAAAATCAAAAAATACAAAAAGAAAAGTATTTGAAAAAATGTAGTCAGGAGTTGGAAAGTGGTACGATAAACAACTTTAAGAATCATAGAAACGAATATCGCAGACTTGAAATTATAATTGACGTTGTTAATGAAATCAATAACAAAAATAGCAATGTTGTAAGTGATGAACCCCAACGGAAACCCACCGCAAAGCATCACGCCTTAGCGTACATACTTGATTGTGATGCGAACGGGCGCAACCGCTTAGAAGGACAAAAAAAGAGGTTAGAAGTAATTGGCAAAAAAAGAAGCGGGAAAAGTGGTAATACTTTTTATAAAGCTTGCAACGAATTACAGGGTATAGACATTAATTCAGGTCGCAAAATAAGTGCATGGTTGGGTGGTGATTGGGCAAACATAAAAAGCATAATATTAGACCTTTCAGAAGATAGAAAAACGCTAATTGAATATTTTGAAAAGAAACAGTTATGAAGTAGGGGAAAAGTAGGGCAACGCCCCGTAGTGCCCCGAAAAACGCACCTTTAGATTTGTGCATAAACTTAAAATAAAAAGTATTATGCACAATTTTGTATTAAGCCCCATTGACCCCGAAAAGCTTATAGCAAGCATTTCCGAAACAGTAACGGCAAACATATTAAAAGCTGTTAGGGGTGAGTTAGCCACACCGCCCACGCAAGCAGAGGGTGTATTTAATGAGTACATACCGAAAACAGAGGTTAGAGGTACACTCGCAAGCAGTAGCACCCTTTGGAATTGGGAAAATTCGGGAAAACTTAAACTTTATGCTATTGGTGGAAAACGTTTTTATAAGCGCACCGATATTGAAGCGTTGTTTACTGAAGTAAAAAAGAAAGGAGCGTTAAATGAATAATCATATTAACGCCCCTTCAGTATCTTTAAACGGCAATTGTAAAGATAAGGGTAATTTATCTAATAACCAAACGGTTGTTCATGAATTTTCCTACTTCAAAGCACCAATAAAAAACACACACCCTTATAAGAACATCACACTTTCAGATGTGGCAAAGGTTATAAAAGACCCCTACTTTAAAAACGATACTGATAAATTAAGAAGTTTTTCAGACGTGGATAAGGCACGAAGCTATAAGGGTACTAAATTTGACTATGTTACTTTTTCCGGTACGTTCACCGAAAGAAAGAAAACGGCATTGGTTGAATATTCTTCATTAATTGCTTTGGACTTTGACCATGTAGAGGTTGAAAATATAAAGAATAAACTACTCAATCAAAAACAAGTTGATACGGTGCTTTTGTTTATTTCACCTTCAGGGGATGGCATTAAATGGATTGTGCCGGCAACAACTAAAGATGAGCATGAGAAGGTGTTTAGAATGTATCAAAGGTATTGCAAAGATGCTTTTGATTTAGATGTTGATGAATCGGGAAAGGATATAGCAAGGGCGTGTTTTATTCCACATGATGAGAATGTTGTTTTTAATGAAACCTTTGAGTTTAGGAAACTTGAGGGGTATTGGAACGAACCAACCAAAGGAACACACACACCACCGCCACCCAAAGGGCAAATAAGGCGTTTAGAAGCACTTTCACCCTTTGACGATTATAACATACGTGGCGATGTTATTTCATTGTTACAGTCGCACGGATGGACTATTGAGGGCGATAAAGGCGATGAGATTACATTAACAAGGGCGGGTAAAAAAAGCGGTGTTTCAGGTGGATACAGGAAACAGGATAAACTCTTTTATGTGTTTACTGATGCGACAGAATTTGAAGCTTCGCAAGCTTATAACCCCGCCCAGGTTTTTGCCGTGTTAGAATGTGGCAATGATATGAAGAAGGCAAGAACCCAGCTTTTAAATAATGGATATGGTGAGGAAAATTCATACTACCATGATAGCAATTTAGAGAGCGATAAAGAGAAGGAAAGTTTTATTTTTTATACTGATGATTTTAAGATAAAACCCGCACGGATTGCGGAATATTTTAAACGGCACAACTTCATGAGAATTTCCGAAGAAGGAAACGACACAATCACAATTATCAAAAACGATAATAAGATTTTGAACCCCTTCAACTTCAAAACAGATACAATTTCATTCCTTAAAAATCACATTAGACACCCCGACAATAGAACCGAAATAGAAAACCAATTAGTGGCTAAAGAGAATGATATTCTGAAAAGTTGGAAGCTATTAAAGGGTGAACCCTATAACCTGAATAAGGACACAAAAGAAACGGTTTACATTCCCTTCAAAAATGGTGTAGCAAAGATTAAGAAAATCGGTATTGAATTGATTGACTATAAAAGTAGTGAGATAGGTTTTTTTATCGGTACAAAATCACAAGAACATACATTTATAAATTTTGACCCCGATAATAGAAGAATAGGACAATTTGAGCGGTTTATAATTTATGCAATTGTAGGGAAAGAAAAAGATGTTCAGGAACTCACACAGAAGGAAACAAGCGATGTACGGGCGTTTTATTCAATGATAGGGTATTTGATAAGCAACTACAAGAACCCCGCTAAAAACCCCGCTATAATACTTTCTGATGAGGGTGCAGACGATGAGAGAAGGAATGGCGGGCGTGGCAAATCTTTATTGGCAATTGCGCTTCAGACAGTCAGGGGATATAATAAACGTGGTGGTACTGAATTTGAGCCGGGATACAGACACGTATTTGCGGACTTGCAAAAATACCATGATGTTTATATTATTGACGATGTGCCCGCTAATTTCAATTACGATGCACTTTATACGCAAATAACGGGCGATATAACAGCCGAAAGGAAAGGAACGCAAGCGGTTGTTATACCCTTTCAGGATGCACCTAAATTTGTTATTACAACAAATTGGGCGGTTAGGTATGATAAGGATGCGACCTCAACAAATAGGCGTTTTATTGAGTATAAGTTTTCTGATTTTTGGAACACCAACAATAAACCCGATGACTATTTTAACAGCACATTTTTTTATGATTGGGATGCGACAGAGTGGCAATTGTTCTATGAGTTGCTAATTACATGTGTGATGTTGTATTTGTCAATAGGCGTTGAAGGAATTGAGTATTCCAAAGATGCAGATAACTTCAGGGCGTACTTTTCAAATGATGTTTTATTAGATGAATTTGAGCGAATTTTTGAAGTGTTGGAATCAAACGGAAGGTTTAAAGCAATGGACTTTCTAAATGAGTATAAAAACGGTCCGTTAAGATGGGATGGAATTTTTCACCGTAACAATGTGAAGCGGTACATTGATACATACATAGATTATCATAAAAAAGAAATGGGATATAATAAGAGAGAGAAAACATGGTATTGTTTAAATGATGGGGGTGATGGGGATGATGCAAGTGATGTGCCGTTTTGATTGATAAGGTCGTAACCGTTACAACCGTGTTACAACCGATGTTACAACCTAAAGTGTTGATACTGAACGCCGTTACGACTGTTACAACCTATTTCAATTAACGCACATAAAGAATATAAATAGAGAAGTATAATAAAAAAAAATAAAATAAATATGATATGCGTTTAGGTTGTAACGGTCGTAACGGAGTTGATACACAGATAGATAGGTTGTAACAGAGGTTGTACAAGGTCGTAACATGTTACAACCGATGCAAAAACTCACAAAGTTAGTAGATTGATAGATAAATAAAATAAAGATTACAGCAATGAGAGAAAAAACTATATTCCACAGATTGGTTAAGGATGATGGCACAAATGCAAAGCTTACTGATATAATAGGTCGGTTTAAGCCGATTGCAGTATTCAAAACCGACAGGCAAAGTAACTATTATATTATCCTATTCCATGATTTGGGTGAGCGTTCACCGATAAAGAGATTTGCCAAAGTGGGAGTAACGGCATTCAATAAGATGATTAAAGAGCGCAACCGTGAACGAATTTGGATTAATGCGAGGGATAGAACAACGGCAAAATACACGGGCGGTAAAACTTCAATTCCGGACACACAAAAATCAATAACAGTTGAATTTATTTACCCCGTGGGCGTGTGTTATAGTAACACGAAGTAACACAACGGATTATGATATAATATTGACAATCAAATAATTAATTTACATTTTAAATTTTGAAGTTATGGCATTTACAGAAAACAGGGAATTAGCAAGTAGGGCGGGCAAGTTGGGTACTCGCAAGGGTGTAGGAAATAGGGTTACTAATGAAGTTAGAAAATCATTTCAGTTGTTAGTTGAAAAAAATTTGGAAAGGTTGCAAAATGATTTAGATGAACTTGAGCCAAAAGACAGGATTCGATTTATTCTCGAAATGGCTAAATTCATTTTACCAACCTTACAGGCGGTAAGCGTGGATGACTTGAGAGAAAACGAAGCGCAAGGCTTTAATGTATTGACCATTAATTTAACAACAAACGGCAATGATGCAGATAATTGAAGTAATAGGAATGGCGTTTTTAGTCGCTTTTGCAACATCTTTTATTTACTATGGTATAAGTACCATACACAAAGAGATAAAGGCACACAGCGAAAATAAACGAATGATACAGGCAATAAAAGAGGTTACCAATCTTCTAAATAAATATAAGCTATGAAGCAGACTGATAAACAAATTGAGATTAAAACACCAATAGAATTACTTCAATTCTTTGATGTACATTTTGATGAGATGAGCGATGAAGATATTCAAAAAATATTAGATGAGGTGTTGGGCGGTATTTGGTTTGTGAGTTTCAGAACTGAAAAATACAAGCTATCTGAAGTTAAATTATTGGTTGGCGCTACACTTGCAGATAACTTCAGTAAGGAAAAATATCGTGTATTTATACGACCGTTTGGCGCATTAGATGAGAAAATACTTGCCCCATTGAATAGACCCACCACCCCCCAGCAGGTGGAATTTCTAAAATGGGTGTGGAATCGTAAAACGGGCAATTGGTTTAAAAATTCTGATTACGAAGGTATAGAGTACCCCGCCCCCGTAAAAAAATATTTGGGCATGAAATGACAACGATTTTAGCGGATTTTATGCGTAAATAAGGCTATAAGCGGGCTAAATGTTCATTTTGCGTTCATTTATTTGCACTAAAAAAACGTATCATTCTTATTATTAGAGTGATACGTTTTATATTGGTGACCCCGACAGGATTCAAACCTGTAACCTTCTGATCCGTAGTCAGATGCTCTATTCAGTTAAGCTACGGAGCCCTGTTTTGTAGGTGCAAAGATACATTATTCTTATCAAACCACAAAAATTCACTGTGTAAATTTTTTGTCAGAGACAGAAAAACAGCGGTGAATGCTGTTGAGGCAGGGATTTCAGGAAGGCCGCTGCCTTCTGATCACGAAAAAAACATGCTCAGGGAAGAAAGAAAATCGGCTAAAATACTTTGTTAATAATCTGAATTATTGTAACTTTGCAGTCCGATTATTAGTTTTTATCAATTAAAAGTTTGATTTATAGCTTTTTATTTGCCTATTCTGTCCCTTAGCAAGACAAAACGGGAAGCAAGGAAAATCAACTTCACAATTATTTACTAATTAAAAATTCAACAAAAGTGGATACACTAAGTTATAAAACCATTTCTGTCAACAAAGAAACGGCACAGAAAGAATGGGTTGAAATTGATGCTGCGGGACAGACCCTGGGTCGTCTCTGTTCCAAAGTTGCCAAGTTGCTGAGAGGTAAGTATAAAGCCAGCTTCACACCGCACGTAGATTGCGGCGACAATGTGATTATCCTGAATGCCGATAAAGTGGAGCTTTCAGGGAACAAGTGGACTGACCGCATTTATTATCGTTATTCGGGTTATCCGGGAGGACAGCGTGAATTTACTCCTGCCGATTTGCTGGCGAAGAGCCCGGACAGACTTTTCAGAAAAGTAGTAAAGGGAATGTTACCCAAGAATAAGCTGGGTGATGCTCTTTTGACGAACATGTTTGTATACACCGGTACCGAGCATCCGCATCAGGCGCAGAAACCCAAAAAATTAGATATTAATACGCTAAAATAACAAAGATGGAAGCAGTAAATGCAATAGGAAGGCGCAAAGCAGCGGTAGCCCGTGTTATTGTCACCGAAGGTACGGGCAAGATCGTGATCAATAAACGTGATCTGGAAAATTATTTCCCTTCTTCTATCCTTCAGTTCGTTGTCAAACAGCCATTGAACACGCTGAGTGTACTGGATAAGTACGATATCAGAATCAACCTCGGCGGTGGTGGTTACAAGGGACAATCGGAGGCAGCCAGATTAGGAATTGCGCGCGCTTTGGTAAAAATAAATCCCGAAGATAAACCGGCTCTGAGAGCTGAAGGCTTCATGACCCGCGATCCGCGCGTGGTAGAACGCAAGAAACCGGGACAGCCCAAGGCAAGAAAGAGATTCCAGTTCTCGAAACGTTAACTTTTGGAACAGGCTATCCGCCGATGATGCCGTTTCACACGGCACATCACGATAGACAGATAAAGCAGGCCGCAGGGCTACAACGTTTAGTATCTAAATCGTAAGGACGTTATCCGGAACAGGTAAAGTGAAAAGAGGGGTGATTTACCTTGCGATTCGGTTTAGAAAAAGAATGTAAACGCACAAATTAAAAACAAACATGCCAAAATTAGAATTTGACCAACTTCTTGAGACCGGTGCCCACTTCGGTCACTTAAAAAGAAAATGGAACCCGGCGATGGCTCCCTATATCTTCATGGAGCGCAACGGAATCCATATCATCGACCTGTACAAAACAATTGCAAAAGCCGAAGAGGCTGCTGCTGCCCTGAAGCAGATTGCTAAAGCAGGGAAAAAAATCCTTTTCGTCGCAACCAAGAAACAGGCTAAGCCTGTCGTGGAGGAGAAAGCGCAAAGTATCAACATGCCTTATGTGATTGAACGCTGGCCGGGCGGTATGCTCACCAACTTCCCCACTATCCGCAAGGCGGTGAAGAAGATGAGCAACATAGATAAGATGATCAAGGACGGCACGTTCGATACCTTATCCAAACGCGAGAAGCTGCAGGTAACCCGTCAACGCGCCAAACTGGAAAAGAACCTGGGTTCTATTCAGGATCTGACCCGTCTTCCCTCGGCCATCTTTGTCGTCGACGTCATGAAGGAACAGATCGCGGTGAAAGAGGCAGAACGTCTGGGAATACCCGTTTTCGGTATTGTGGATACCAACTCAGATCCCTCCAGCATCGATTTCGTGATACCGGCGAACGATGATGCTTCAAAAGCTATAGACATGATCCTGGGCTTCCTGTGTGAGGCCATCAAGGAGGGTCTTGACGAACGCAAGGTGGAGAAGGCAGATGCCGCTGCATCGGAAGAACAGGATGAGGAAGTACCACAGCGCAGAGAACGTAAATCGAAGGCAGCGAAGAAAGAACGCGTGAAGAAAGAAGACACCGAAGCGATGAAAGCTGCCGTGGTCAGTAAATTTACGAAGGACGCAGAGGTTGACGAATAAATAAACAATAAAACAGAGAAACAAAATATGGCAGTTACAATGGCAGAAATCCAGCATCTGCGCAAAATGACAGGTGCGGGAATGATGGATTGCAAAAATGCACTGAACGAATCCAACGGAGATTTCGACAAAGCAATGGAAATAATCCGTAAAAAAGGACAGGCAGTAGCCGCGAAACGTGAAGACCGCGAGGCATCGGAAGGGTGTGTGCTGGCAAAAACAGACGGAGATTTTGCCGCAGTGGTGGCATTGCAGTGCGAAACAGACTTTGTGGCCAAAAATGAAGAGTTTATTGCGCTCACACGCCAGATACTGGATGCAGCGATCGCCCTTAAACCCGAAACACTGGAAGAGCTGCTCGCCGTGGAGCTGCCTAACGGTACCGTTTCACAGTTAGTGACCGATAAGATCGGCGCTACAGGTGAGAAGATGCAGTTGGGCTTTTACGAGCATATTACAGCTCCCCATGTCACAGCATACATCCACATGGGTAACAAGCTGGCTACCCTCGTCGGATTCAACAAGGCCGGCGTGGATGAGCATGTAGCCAAGGATGTGGCCATGCAGGTTGCTGCCATGAATCCCATCGCCGTGACACCCGATGCTATCCCTGCCGAGGTAAAGGAAAAGGAACTCGAGATCGCCCGCGAGAAAGCCCGTGAATCAGGTAAACCCGAGAATCTGCTGGACCGTATTGCCGAAGGTGCATTGCAGAAATTCTACAAGGAATCAACACTGCTTCAGCAAGAGTATGTGAAGGATTCAAAGAAGACGATTGAGCAATTCCTGAAAGAGAGTGACAAAGAACTCGCGGTAACCGTTTTCAAACGGGTGTCGTTGAATGTCTGATTGCGCTTGTCGGAACGAATAAAAACCAAAACACCCCGGGGAAATTCTCCGGGGTGTTTTTTGAATTCCATATGAGGGTGGAGGTGTCGCGGGGTTGCAGAATCACCGGTTCGCTGAATGATCAAATCATCCCTCAGCCGATGGCCCAGGTCAGTACGTAATCGGGATGCACTTCATAGTGGACGTCAAACGATTGTGCACCGACAGTTTTGGTTTCCGTTGCCTTGATGATGCCGTCCGTAACGGGTGTGAAAGGTTGGATGTGAAGATGTTTCCTGAAGTCGATGCCCTGTTTGTTCATCAACTTAAACAAGCTCTCTTTTGCCGACCAGTGCAGCAACTGATGGGTTGTTTTCTGGGACGGATCGATATATTCCTCATCTGAGATAAATTTTCCGGCAATTTTGATGATTCTTTCCGACAGGGTTTCAATATCAATGCCGACAGGAAATTGTTCATGCAGCAGGATTGCCGCATATGCCCTGGTGTGGGAGATACTTATAAACTTACTTCCTTCTGCCAGAAAAGGACTTCCGTCTTCCCGGTTGTGAATGATCTGTTCTTCTCCCAGAATCTTCAGCAACATGATGCGGGTGGACAGCCATTCAATGGATCGTCTTTCGGAACGTACCCCTGCTACATATTCCAAAGCCTGGGGACGCAAATTATCAGGGAAAAGATGCAACAGTTCCTCCCGTGATTCATCCATTTTCCAGATTCCCAGCAACCCTCCTTTGTCGGTATGTTCTTTCCTGATCAGCATTCGTTGTTCTTATAGGGTAGGCCTGACGCAATCATTCTTCATCCTTCCTGTTTTTTGGCGGGATATAGCGAACCTTCGTAATTCGTTTCTTGCTCAGCTCCTCTGCCTGAAAAGTATGTTTTTTGTAGGTGAAGCTCTCTTTTCGTTTTGGAAAGTCGCCTTTCAGCTCCAGAAGCAGCCCGGCAAGTGTATCTGCTTCTTCCGATATCTTCTCAAAATCTTTCTCCGGCAGGCTGGTGATTTTAATGAACTCCTCCAGCGGAGTCTTCCCTTCGAAGATATAGGAACCGTCTGAAGCTATACTGAAAAAGGGCAGCTCTTCATCGTATTCGTCACTGATGTCCCCTACAATCTCCTCGAGAATATCTTCCATCGTAACCAATCCAGATGTGCCGCCATATTCATCCACCACGATGGCCATATGATTCTTGTTGGCGCGGAATTCTTCCAGCAAATCATCGATCCGTTTGGTACCCGGAACGAAATAGGCAGGGCGTATGAGAGACTGCCACTTGAAATTGTCGGCTTTTCCCAGATGCGGCAGCAGATCCTTCACATACAGGATTCCCTTGATATTGTCGGGATTACCGGTATAGACGGGTATACGCGAAAAACCGGCTTCTACAATAAAATCAATCACCTCCCTGAAGAGTGTTTGCGAATCGATGGCTACCATATCGATTCTGGAGACGAGGATATCGTCTACTACCTTGTCTTTGAATCGGATAATGCCTTCCAGCATATCTTTTTCCTGCTCATGTGTGATCTCGTTCGAGGTAATCTCAAGGGCCTTGGAAAGATCATCCACCGATATTTCATGTTTCCGCTGTATAATGGAGTAGCTGAATATGTTTGTAGATTTGACGAGTAAAGAGGAAAAGGGACTCATCAGCCAGTTCACCAGCTGGATAAATGGAGCATTATACCCCGCAAAACGGAGTGGATCGTGCGAGGCAACCAGTTTGGGTAAGATATCCACAAGCAGGAGAATCACCGTTATGGGGATAAGGATCTCCAGAAAAAGTGTTTCGACTATACCCCGTTGAAACCAGGGTAGTCTGTGTAGAAATACGATAATGAGTACGGTGATGGTTACGTTCAGTAAATGAAAAGCGACAACAATCGAAGCCAGGAGCTTTTCCGGTTTGCGGAGAAGGGTAGTGATACGGTTTTTTCTATGCTCACCGGTGTGGTGCGATTCATCGTCAAAGTTTTGTTTTACCGTGAAAAAGGCTACCTCCGATCCAGAAATAATTGCATTTAAAATAATCAGCAGAAGGAGGAGTGCCATGAAAAAATAATCAGATACTGCCGGCAGGAAAGTCGGAAGGTTCAGTAATAAAAACGATAAAGGGTCGGGATCCAAGTGACTGTTTTTTTAATGAAATAAAGAGAATGTTTTATCGCCTTACCGGATGAAAAGAGGTAAAACATTCTCCCGTTCATACTGTTGTTTAATTAAAATGGCAAATCATCCACATCCGATACTTCACCGGGGATTTCAGGAGTGTCGCCGGCATTCGAGAAATCATGCCTGCTACCGCCATTTTCACCTTCTCCGCTTCCTGATTTGCGGGTCAGCAATTCAATATTATCCGCCACCACTTCGGTAATGTATCTCTTCACACCGTTCTGGTCGTCATAAGAGCGGGAGCGTATCTTCCCCTCCACGTAAAGCATCGTTCCCTTTTTCACAAATTTTTCCGCAATCTGTGCCAATCCTCTCCAACAAACAATGTTGTGCCATTCCGTCCGTTCAGGTACCTGAGTGCCGCCTGAAGTGGTGTAACCCCTTTCACTGGTTGCGAGTGAGAAATTAGCCTTCGCAACGTCATTGTCAAAATACTTCATTTCAGGGTCTTTTCCCACATTTCCAACTAAGATAACTTTGTTCACAGACATAACTTAATAATTTTTTGGTTTAAGAATAATTTACGCTACAAAAGCAAAATTAGACATAATTTTGTAATTAACCATAATAACTTTCTAAATTGTTTCAAGATATTTGTGTGTTAATCTTGATATTGGATAGTCAGAAAGGTTTGCTTTCTCAACGCTGATGACCGGCTGTGATTGTCGGTAGGTAAATTGATCGGGGATAATTACCCTGTAAAAATTGGTATGTATCACCTGATGCGTCAGTTGATGTTTCAAAGTCAACGGATAGTCCACCGACAGGGAAGGGATACCGGAGAAGAGGTCCCGAAATTCGGGCATTTGCTCCAGTTGCATAAAATCTACCGGTGAGGATGTTTCGATCAGGGGGAACTCGTAGAGGTTCTTCCAGATATCGGCATGATCCCGTTTCTGCAGGTAGGTTTTATCACCGTCAACGATATGAAAATAATTGAAATAACGGTTTTTGATGGTGTTCTTGCGGTTTATCACCGGAAAATCGGCCACGCGGCGCAGGGAGTAGGCCATACAGGCCGACTGCAGCGGACAATCGGCACATTTGGGTTGCCGGGGCGTACAGATGACAGATCCAAAATCCATGATACCCTGGTTATATGTGCCCGGATGATCCCGGTCAATCAGCTGTTGCGCAATCTCTGTGATGGTTTTTATCCCGTCTGACGTATGGATGGGTGTTTCAATGGCAAACAGACGGGCGATTACCCTGAACACATTGCCGTCGACAACGGCAAAGGGCCCGTTGAAGGCGATGGAAGTGATTGCTGCTGCCGTGTACGCGCCAATACCCTTGAGGGAAAGGATATCGGAATAGTGACTCGGAAACCGTCCGTTGAAGCGGCTTACAATCTGTTTTGCCGCTGCATGCATATTCCGGGCACGTGAATAATAGCCCAGACCCTGCCATAGCTTCAGTACCTCCTGCTCATTTGCTTCGGCGAGCAGGTGCACGTTGGGAAACCGGCGCATGAAACGTACATAATAATCGCTTCCCTGTGCGACCCTCGTTTGTTGTAAGATCACTTCCGAAATCCATACACTGTAGGCATCGGTTGTTTCACGCCAGGGCAGATCGCGTTTATTCTCCTTATACCAATCCAATAACCGTGTTGTGATGACCGGCAACGCTGCTGATTTTTTCATTTCATCATTAATTATACTACAAAACTAATCCAAAAAGTGCATATTTGATGAAAATTGAGAAAAAACGTAAAATTTCCCTGCAATTATTTTTCGGGTTGAAAAAAAAGCTATATATTTGCAATCCAAAATTTTACTAATTGACCAACGCTATTATTAATATTTAAAATATAACTAAAATGACTAAAGCAGACATTGTAAATGAGATTGCAAAGAACACTGGTGTGGATAAAGCGTCAGTATTGGCAACAGTTGAATCTTTTATGGATGTGGTGAAAGATTCTTTGGCTGGCAACGAAAATGTATATTTAAGAGGGTTCGGCAGCTTCATCGTGAAAAAAAGAGCACAGAAAACAGCGCGCAACATTTCAAAGAACACCACCATCATCATCCCAGAACACAATATTCCTGCTTTCAAACCGGCTAAAACGTTTGTAGCTCAGGTGAAAGGGACCAAATAATTTAAATTAAAAGGAGAAATAACGATGCCAAGCGGAAAAAAAAGAAAAAGGCATAAAATGTCTGTCCACAAACGTAAGAAAAGACTGAGAAAAAACAGGCACAAAAAGAAAAAATAGGCCCGTAACACTTTTTTTACAACCATATACAGGAACAAACTTATCAAAAAACCATACGGGAATTAAGTTTGTTCTTTGTGTATAAAACAGGGGAAAGGTTCAGGAGTGAACTTCCTTTCTGTTGTGAAGACAGAAGCCCAAAATTAGTATGAAAACATTAAAAAAAGAACAATTGTGACAAGCGAACTTGTTGTAGATGTTCAACCCAAGGAAATCACCATTGCGGTTCTCGAAGACAAGAAACTGGTAGAACTGCAACAGGAAAGCCTGGAAGGCTCTTTCGCGGTTGGAAATATCTACATGGGCAAAGTAAAAAAACTGATGCCCGCCCTTAACGCTGCATTTGTGAATGTGGGACACAAAAAGGACGCTTTTCTTCACTACTTGGATTTAGGGGTTGAATTCAACTCGATTCTGGATTTCCAGAAGCAGGTTGAAGACAAAAAAAGGATTCCGCAACTTCAGAAGATGAAGCTGCAACCCGATATCGATAAAGAAGGTTCCATCTCGGACATGCTGAAGGTTGGACAGGAAATATTGGTGCAAATAGCCAAAGAGCCTATCTCTACCAAAGGACCGAGACTGACAGCCGAGATTTCATTCGCGGGACGTTTTATGGTGTTGATTCCATTCATCGACCGTGTATCGGTATCGCAAAAAATCAAATCGCGCGAGGAGCGCGCCCGACTCCGGCAACTCATTCAAAGTATCAAACCCAAGAATTTCGGCGTGATTATACGTACGAATGCCGAAGGTAAACGAGTTGCGGATCTCGATGCAGAACTGAAAGTGCTGGTCAGGAAATGGGAAGACAATATCGGGAAGATACAGAAAGCCAAGGCTCCTACCCTCATTTATGAGGAGACAGGGCGAACGGTAGCTCTGTTAAGAGATATTTTCAGTCCCTCTTTCGAGCAGATACATGTCAATGACAGAGATGTATCGAGACAGATAGCTGATTATGTAAGCATTATCGCACCGGACAGAAAGAATGTTGTAAAGGAATACAACGGTGCATTGCCCATTTTAGATCATTTCGGCATCACGAAACAGATTAAATCGCTCTTTGGAAAAACTGTTACGTTTAAAAACGGTGCTTACCTGATCATTGAACATACCGAGGCACTGCATGTTGTCGATGTCAACAGCGGTAACCGCAACAAATCGAAGCTGGGTCAGGAAGACAGCGCTTATGAGGTGAATGTGGCCGCCGCCGAGGAAATAGCCCGTCAATTGCGATTGCGGGATATGGGAGGCATCATCGTTATCGACTTTATCGATATGAGTAAAGGTGACCATCGCAATAAGCTCCTCGCAAGGATGCAGGAACTGATGGCGCCCGACAGAGCCAAGCATAACATTTTGCCATTGAGTAAGTTCGGGTTAATGCAGATCACACGTCAGCGTGTACGTCCCGAAATGGAAGTTGCCACAAGCGAAGTATGCCCCACTTGCTTTGGTAAAGGAAAAATAAAATCATCGATTCTTTTCACTGATACTTTGGAAGGGAAAATCGATTATTTGGTTAACAAGTTAAAAGTGAAGAAATTCAGTCTGCACATACATCCTTATGTTGCAGCGTACGTTCAGCAGGGTCTGTTTTCGTTGAAGTACCGGTGGAAGAAAAAATATAATGTAGGAATGAAAATTATTCCCGATCAGAAGCTCGGGTTCCTGCAATATCTGTTTTTTGACACTGAGGGAAACGAAATCGATCTGAAAGAAGAGATTGAAATGAAATAACGCTCTGTGAGAGCGAAACGATAAAGCGGATAAAAACCGGTATGACGAAAGTGATGCCGGTTTTTTGGGTATATGCTGTCACAGTGGATCCACATCGTAATAAAGTGTTACATACTTCCATTCAGGGAAGCTCCGCAGCCTGACTTCCGTTTTTTTCAGGATGTCGCGCACCCGCTGGGGCGATAGCCCGTTTTCCAGCTTCAGCAGTATTTCACGGATGTGGTATAACTGTATCCGGCTCACGATGGGTTTATTGGGACCCAGCGTACGTTCATACAGCGATTCTCTCAGCATACCTGCCAACGAGGCTGCTGCTGCTTCTGCTTTTTGTTCCTGCTTATGTTTTAACACGATACGGATCAGGCGGTAAAACGGTGGATAATGAAACAGCTTTCGTTCAGACAGCTGTGCCCGGAAGAATGCCTCGTAATCATTGTTACGGACATACGCGAAGACGGGCTGACCGGGATCTGTACACTGGATGATGACCGTCCCCTGTCTGTTTTTTCGACCTGCACGCCCTGCGGCCTGGGTCATCAGCTGAAAACCCCGCTCATGCGAACGAAAATCGGGGTAATTGAGCAATGAGTCCGCTGAAATAATACCCACCACCCTTACATTGTCAAAATCAAGCCCCTTGGAAAGCATCTGCGTGCCTACCAGGATCTGGATCCTCTTCTCCTGGAAGCCGGTGATGATCTGCTCGTAGGCGTCCTTACTGCGTGTACTGTCCATGTCCATTCTTGCCACCACGCTGCCGGGAAACAGGTGCGACACCTCCTCCTCGAGCTGTTCTGTTCCCAGTCCAAGGGGTACAAGACTCTTTTCATGACACGAGGGACATTCTGCCGGCAGCCGATAGGAGCTGTTGCAGTAATGGCACACCAGTTTGCTGCTTTTCTTGTGATAGGTGAGCGACACATCGCAGCGTCTGCATTTGGGTACCCAGCCACACTGCTTACACTCGATCAGGGGTGCGAAACCCCGGCGGTTGCGAAACAGGATAGCCTGCTCCCCGTTTTCCAGTGCTGCTCCTATTTGTTCAATCAGTGCCGGCGCCAGCAGCGTTTTCATCTTTTTCTTCCTGCGTAACTCACGGCTGTTCTCCAGCCGGATGACAGGCATCTTCAGTCCGTTATAGCGCGCTGTCAGCGTGACCAGCCCATATTTCCCCGTCTGTGCGTTATAGTAGGTCTCCACCGAGGGGGTGGCCGATCCCAGCAGCGTCTTTGCCCCGAAGAAACGGGCCAGCATGATGGCTGTATCACGTGCGTGGTAGCGGGGTGCCGGATCCTGCTGCTTGTAGCTTGCCTCATGTTCCTCATCCACGATGACCAGCCCCAGGTGCTGGTAGGGAAGGAACAGTGAAGAACGCACGCCCATGATGATCTCATAGGGCTGATCCGACAGCATTTTCTGCCAGATCTCCGCCCGCTCGTTATCGTTGATTCTGGAATGATAGATGCCCAGCCTGTTGCCGAAAACAGCTTTCAGTCGCTCTGTATGCTGTGTGGTCAGCGCTATTTCCGGCAGCAGGTAAAGCGTCTGTTTCCCTTCCGCCAGATATTGCTGTATGAGATGGATATAGATCTCTGTTTTTCCGCTCGATGTCACACCGTGCAGCAGCACTGTCTCTTTGTTGTCAAAGGATTCTCTTATCCCTGTCAGGGCCTGATGCTGATGGTCATTCAGCGGGAAGGGTTCGTGCGTAGGGGTGATGATGGTTTCAAGACGGCTGGTCTCAACCGGGAAGGCTGTCAGGATCTCTTTCTGCAGCAACCCGTTAAGGACAGAGGCGCTATAGGAGGAGAAGCCGGAGACCACTTTTTTACTGACGCTCCCGGTGTGGTTGGCGGTAAGATAACTCCCAATCTCATCTGCCAGTGCCTGCTGCTTCTTCGCCCTGCCGGCCATCCTGATCATCGTCTGCTGATCGAGGGAGGGGTTGATCTGAAGGAATATTTCGGTATGGGGTGTAAACTTCCGCAGCAGGTCCTCCGGTTTCATCGAGGAGGGGAGTGCTGCCTTATACACATCGCCCAGGGGAGCTAAATAGTAAAAAGAGATCCATTCCCACAACGTCAGCTGTTGTTCGTTCACAACGGGGTGTGAATCGATGAGGGAATGAATCTCTCTGATTCCGGTGATCCCGGGAGCTTCCCGGTGAATACGGGTAATGATTCCGGTGTAATATTTCCGACTTCCGAAGGGAACAACAACCCTGAATCCTTCTCCGATCTTATTCACCATCTCCGCCGGAATGGCGTAAGTGAACCGATCGGACAGTGGAAGGGGAAGTATTACGTCAGCATACATGCATCAGAAATAGATGGATCCTGTGATACTCCAGGATTCTGATTTGCCGTTCAGGGGATCACTCCAGTCGGGTTCGTCGGCAGCATAATTATCGGTCAGTTGTGTCCGGTAGTTCACACCTACCTGTATCATTCTAAGGACTTCAAAGCCAACGCCTATATTGGCTCCTGCCTGAAACTCCTTAGCCTTTATGTCACTGGCAGCCTGATCAAAATCCAGTTCATCACCCTGGATAAGATAGCCCGCATAGGGACCAGCTGCGACATACAGTCTGAGTGGCAGCATACCCATTCCGAATTTCAACTTTGCATTGACCGGAAGCATCAGATAACGGTTGGCTATTTCACTGTCAGCTTCTGTTCCATCACCTGAGAGTCGTGCAACCGTCATGCGGTTGTCGTTATAGAGCAGCGAGGCCTCTATGCCAAGGTCGGCCACACCCAGAGGCATAATCATCGCTTCAATGGAAGGGCCGATGCTGTACGATGTCATATTTTCGACCTTGAGCGCATCGCTGTTGAAACTCGGATTATTCAGTCCCACATCTGCTTTTACACCGAACCTGATTTGTGAGAAGGCCGGTACACTGAGCATGGCCAGCAGGAAGACGGCCACGCCGGTCTTAATCATTGATTTTGTTTTCATCTTTTGTTTGTTTAGGTAAAACATGTGATTTTCATTCTGCTTCTACGCTATGGCATGTACCGGCATTAGGCGGCATCTGCTCATCCCGTACAGCGATAATGATGTTTGCTGATTGTTATACTTCACCACAAATCGCCATTTGTGATACCTGTTAAACAACAATGAGCTGCATTCGGTTGTTAAAGAAACATTAAAAACGATATAAAAAAAGCGTTCATCCTCCGTGAGGAGTGAAGAAACGCTTTGCAGGTACAGGTTTGAACCCGCTTAATCCCTGAACTTCGCCTTTAAGAATTCCCGGTTCAGCCGGGCAATATTGGTGATGGAAATATTCTTCGGACATTCTACTTCACAGGCACCGGTGTTGGTGCAGTTGCCGAAGCCCAGTTCATCCATTTTGGCGACCATCGATTTGGCACGCTGTGTTGCTTCCACTCGTCCCTGTGGTAACAATGCGAACTGACTCACCTTGGCCGATACAAAGAGCATGGCTGAACCGTTCTTGCAGGCTGCCACACAGGCACCACAGCCGATGCAGGCTGCTGCATCCATCGCCATCTCGGCGTCGTCACGCGGAATGGGTATGGCGTTGGCATCAATAGCACTACCGGTGTTTACCGATATGTAGCCGCCTGCCTGGATGATCTTATCAAAGGCCGATCTGTCGACCATCAAATCTTTAATAATCGGGAATCCGGCGGAGCGCCATGGCTCCACAGTAATGGTGTCGCCATCGTTGAAGCGGCGCATATGCAGCTGACAGGTGGTAACGCCTTCATCGGGTCCGTGGGGATGTCCGTTGATGTACAGGCTGCACATTCCACAAATTCCTTCACGACAGTCATGATCGAACACCACCGTTTCCTTCCCTTCGTTGATCAGCTTTTCGTTGAGGATGTCAAGCATTTCCAGAAAAGAACTTCCCTGAGAGATATTTTCCAACGGGTATGTCTCAAAATGCCCTTTTTCTTTGGGCCCGTTCTGACGCCAGACTTTTACTTTTATGTTGATATCTTTATCCATGATTGTTTGTTGTTATAATTTTACGCTTTCCCCATCAACCACTTAAGATTTATAGTTTCTCTGCTGACGAACAATAAATTCGTATTCGAGGGGTTCCTTGTACATGACCGGAGCTTTCTCCTCTCCCTGGTATGCCCAGCAGGAAACATAGGAGAACTGGTCGTCATGACGCAGTGCTTCACCTTCGGGCGTCTGGTGTTCCAGACGGAAATGACCGCCGCACGATTCCTCACGGTCGAGTGCATCGTGCGCCATCAGTTCTCCGATCTCAATAAAATCGGCCAGACGCAAAGCTTTCTCCAGTTCTACATTGAGTGTCTCCTTGTTGCCGGGGATAAGCAGGTTGGTCCAGAAATCCTTTTTGATCTCCTTCAGCTTCACAATTGCCTGCTTCAGCCCTTCTGCATCGCGTCCCATACCCACAAAGTCCCACATCACGTGTCCCAGTTGCTTGTGGATATGATCCACTGAGTGTTTTCCCCTGATGTTCATCAGTCGGTCAATGCGGTCGTTGATCTCTTTCTCGGCCTGTGCAAACTCCGGTGCGTCGGTCTTGAAGCGCGGGACGTTGATCTGGTCGGCCAGGTAGTTCTGGATGGTGTAGGGGAGCACGAAGTATCCGTCGGCCAGCCCCTGCATTAGTGCCGAGGCGCCCAGGCGGTTGGCACCGTGGTCGGAGAAGTTGGCTTCGCCGATGGCGAACAGGCCGGGGATGTTGGTCATCAGTTCGTAATCAACCCAGATGCCACCCATCGTATAGTGGATGGCCGGGTAGATCATCATGGGCGTCTCGTAGGGATTGTCGTCCACGATCTTCTCGTACATCTGGAACAGGTTGCCATAACGGGCTTCCACCACATCCTTGCCCAAACGTCCGATCGCTTCGGCAAAGTCGAGGTAAACAGCCAGTCCGGTTGAACCCACACCATATCCCGCGTCACAGCGTTCTTTGGCTGCACGTGAGGCCACATCACGGGGGACAAGGTTTCCGAAGGCCGGGTAACGGCGTTCCAGGTAGTAGTCACGATCTTCTTCTTTCAGGTCGGTAGGCTTCAGTCTTCCTTCGCGGATAGCCTGTACATCTTCCAGCTTCTTGGGTACCCATATACGTCCGTCGTTACGCAACGATTCCGACATCAACGTGAGCTTCGACTGGAACTCGCCGTGCACCGGGATGCAGGTGGGGTGAATCTGTGCCATACAGGGGTTGGCAAAATAAGCCCCCCGTTTGTAGCATTGCCAGGCTGCCGATCCGTTGGAGGTCATGGCATTGGTCGACAGGAAGAAGGTGTTCCCATAACCGCCCGTTGCAATTACCACGGCATGGGCGCTGAAGCGCTCCAGCTTACCGGTAACCAGGTTGCGGGCAATGATGCCGCGGGCGCGTCCGTCGATGATGACCAGATCCACCATCTCGTAACGGGTATAGAGCTTTACTTGTTTCTTATGAATGGCGCGGCTCAGTGCGGAATATGCACCAAGGAGCAGCTGCTGTCCCGTCTGTCCGCGGGCGTAGAAGGTTCGCGATACCTGAGCACCGCCAAAAGAGCGGTTATCCAGCAGGCCGCCGTATTCGCGGGCAAAAGGAACACCCTGTGCCACACACTGGTCGATGATGTTGTTCGACACTTCGGCAAGACGGTAAACGTTGGCTTCACGGGCCCTGTAATCTCCGCCTTTGATTGTGTCATAGAAGAGGCGATATACAGAGTCTCCGTCGTTTGTATAGTTTTTGGCTGCATTGATGCCTCCCTGTGCCGCGATGGAGTGTGCGCGGCGCGGCGAGTCCTGAATGCAGAAATTCAGCACGTTGAATCCCATTTCACCCAGCGATGCAGCTGCCGATGATCCGGCCAGTCCCGTACCCACCACGATGATATCGAGACGGCGTTTGTTGGCAGGGTTCACCAGTTTCTGATGATTCTTGTAGTTGGTCCATTTTTCGGCTAAGGGACCTTTGGGTATTTTTGATTCGATTGTATTCATATTATAAATGTTCTTTAGTTAACCTAATAAGTTGGAGTATCCGAGGTAAATAGCTATTGCCACAAGGATAAATCCCAGGGAGATAACGGTGGAGATGATGTTACCCAGCACTTTAATACGTTTCATCCAGACGGTGTTATTCCAGCCTACCGTATGCAGTGCACTCCAGAATCCATGGGTGAGGTGGAACCACAGGGCGATGAAGGCAATCACGTATACGATCACTACCCAGAGATGTGAAAACACCTCTTCCACCAGCTGGGCACCATCATGACGTGCCCCTTCGATCATGAACAGTTCTTTAAACTGCATCTGATACCACATCTGATAGAGATGCAAAAAGAGGAACAATAAAATGAAAAGGCCCAGCACAAACATGTTTTGGGACGACCAGGGGGTCTTTGTCTGACTGGAAGAAGCATAGCTGTTGCTGCCGCGTGCCTTTCTGTTCTGCAACGTCAGGATGATAGCATAGATGACGTGTACCACAAATCCCAGTGCGATGACACCGGTACCTATGATCGCCCACCAGTTTGCTCCCAATATCTCATTGGCCAGGAAATTGTAGGTCTCATAATTGAAGATGAGCACCAGATTCATGGACATGTGGAAAAGCAAAAACAAGATCAGGAAAAGGCCGGAGATGCTCTGCACAAATTTCCGTCCGATAGATGATTTGATTAACCAACTCATAAAGTTCTTTTTTTAATTATTTAGATGATTTGAAATGGATCATGATTGAAAACAGGGATTTCTGTTCAATCTTTCTTTGCGACTTATAAATGATGGCTACAAAAATAATACTTTTAAACATCAAAAAAGAACTATTTGCGGAAATATTTCCTTAATGGCGCTTTTTTAGAACCGGTATCAATAGGTTCTCTGAAGAGAGAGCAGGGCTCTGTAACGACTATTTGCCGATAATTTCTTATCTTTGTGCATTCAAAATAATCGAAAAAGAACATGGATATAGTTTTAAGCGGTATTCGTTCCACCGGAAAGTTACACCTGGGGAACTATTTTGGCGCATTGCGTAATTTCATCCGGATGCAGGAAGAGAACAACTGTTATTTTTTTATTGCCGATATACACTCCCTTACCACCCATCCCGACCCTACGATGCTGCATGAGAACGTGAAGAATGTGCTGGTGGATTACCTCGCAGCCGGCATCGATCCCGGGAAATCGGTTATCTATGTGCAGAGCGATGTGCCTGAAACGGCGGAATTATATCTTTATCTCAACATGCACGTGGGGATCGGCGAGTTGATGCGCACAACCTCCTTTAAAGACAAAGCTCGCCAACAACTGCATATCGACCGTTTGAATTCGGAGGAAGGCGACGTTGAAAGGGAGATCTTCAATGAAAACAATAAGAACAGCGTGAATGCTGGTCTACTGACTTACCCTGTTCTCATGGCGGCAGATATCCTGATCCATCGTGCCGATAAGGTCCCGGTGGGTAAAGACCAGGAGCAGCACCTGGAGATGACACGCAAATTTGCACGCCGTTTCAATAATTTCTACGGTGTGGAGTATTTCAAGGAACCGGTGGCCTATAACTTCGGAAATGAACTGGTGAAGATACCCGGACTGGATGGCAGCGGGAAGATGGGTAAGTCGGAAGGCAATGCCATCTACCTGAGTGATAGTCCCAATGAGATAGAGAAGAAGGTGAAAAAAGCACTCACTGACGCGGGTCCCAGGGTGCCCAACTCGCCGAAACCTGACTACATTGAAAACCTGTTCACCATCCTTCGTGTTGTCTCTACAGCCGAAGTGGTGCAGCATTTTGAAGATAAATGGAACAACTGTGAGATTCGTTACGGTGACCTGAAGAAACAGCTGGCAGAGGATATCATCCGGGTCTTATCACCCATCCGTGAACGGATCCTCGAGATTGAACGGGACGATGCCTACCTGCGTAAAGTGACCATGGAAGGAGCAGAAAAAGCAAGGGAGAACACCTCGAAGACCATTGCGGACATCAGGGAGATCGTGGGATTCAAGCGCTTTTGACCAGTGATGACACCATATGTACGGGATGAGCAGCTCATTCCTTTTTTTGTTAAACTTTTCCGATGCATAATTGTTCACATTAGTCACACGATAAAGAGAGCACCCGAATATGCTTACATTTAAATCCCTGGAGCTGCAGGATAAAGAGATCATCAATGCCTGTCTCAGCCAACAAAATTACAGAGCCTCCGACCTGTGCTTTACCAATTTATTTTGCTGGGGGAGAAAGTTCGACACCCAATATGCCATAGCCGATGGCTGGCTGATGATCCGGTTTAAGGACAACAACAAGCGAAACTCCTACCTGAAACCCATTGGAACAGGGAACATCAAAGAAGGGATAGAGATCATTCAGGACGATCACAAACAGTTCGACACAGTTTTTCAGCTGCGTGGGTTAACAAAGACGATGATCGATGAGATTGAGGAAGCAATGCCCGGCATGTTTGATTACCACCTGAACAGAAGTGTCTCCGACTATATCTATACCACCGTGAAACTGACGCAACTGAAAGGAAAGAAACTGCAGAGCAAGCGGAATCACATCAATCGTTTTAAACGCGAGAACGACTGGAAGTACAAGTCGCTCACCGGCAATCCCGCCCTGGTGAGAGAATGCAAGAACATGCTCGACAAGTGGATGGAGATCAACCGGGAAGAGAAGGACCCCTCCCTCGTCTATGACGATTTAGCCACCACGCTGATGCTCGATAATTTTGAGTACCTGGGGCTGCGGGGAGGACTCATCTGTGTGAACAACGAGATTGCTGCCTTCGCCATCGGTGAACCGCTGACGGCAGACACGATCGTGGTGCATGTGGAGAAGGCATTTGCCGGCATCCACGGTGCCTACACCATCATCAACCAGCAGTTCGCGGAGAACGAAGCGGCCGGTTACATCTATATCAATCGGGAAGAGGATATGGGTATGGAAAATCTGCGTCAGGCCAAACTATCCTACCAGCCCGATATACTGCTTGAGAAATACAATGCAAGACTGAAGGAATCATTGTCATGATACAATTTGCCGACGACACAACCAGGCAGGATGTGTGGAACATGTGGAAGAGCTGCTTTCACGATCCCGATGACTATATGGAGATCTATTTCCGGCACAAGTACCGGAACGAAAATACACTGCTCTATGTACATGAGGGCAGTGCGGTGGCTTCCCTGCAGATGCTGCACTATGATTTCACTTTCTGTGGTACGGAGATACCCGTCATCTACCTTGCCGGCGTTTGCACGCTGCCCGCTGCCCGCAGGAGAGGGTATACCCGGCAGCTCCTGCTGAGAAGCTTTGAAGAAGCCCTCAAAAGGGATGTGCCGCTGATGCTGCTTGTCCCCCAGGAGCCATGGCTGCTGCAATTCTACGGTCAATATGGTTTTGCACAGACCTTCGACCCGGGCACGGAACCGTTGCCATCGCTGCGGGATCTGACATACACCACACCCCGTGACCTGCAGACTGCCTTTCTGACGTTCAGCAACCTCTATCGCCGGCAGGACATGACCGTTCAGAAATCTTTCGATGACTTCAGGGCTATGACTGAGGAAGCGGCACTCTACGATTTCCCGTCCAAAAAAAACCTGACCGGTATGGCTCGCGTGATTGACGCGGAAAGACTGCTTACGCTCTTTGCCGGCCATTACTTGCAAGCATCGTTTTCTGTGGTTGTGCATGACCCATTGCTGCAAGGTAACAATGGCTCCTTTACGGTCGCCGGCGGTAAAGCGGTGAGAGACGGCACATTTGTTTCACCCGCCTTCAGCACCGGTATCGATGAGCTGGCGCCACTTCTTCTGGGATACCACACCTCCGGTAAGCCGGGACCGCTGCGCACGATCTTCCCGGAGAAAAAACCGCAGATGCATTTTATGCTGGAGTAATCATCTATGGCTTTTGTATGATATGTGTGGCCCACTGTGCGGTGGTCGACCCGCAGGACAGGGCCTACCGTGCACAGAGGGGGCATGTCACCACCTGGTATGACAGTTCTGCCGATGTGATCCCCAATATTTTCACATTCTCTGATCCCGGTGAAGGTGCTTTTATCGGCTGGTACACCATGGCTGCCGGTTTAGACGGCTTCCTGAGCTGGGCCTATAACAGCTGGGTGTCTGTTGCCCGATGGAAAGGGGCTGCTGGAGAAGCTGTCCCGGTAACAGGTAATTATAACCACTTCCTCTTCTTGAAGTAGTAGAGGATAATGAGCGAGGAGAGCACCATCAGCAGCAGCGCAATGGGGTACCCCCATTTTTTATCCATCTCGGGCATAAATGTGAAGTTCATGCCGTAGATACTGGCGATAAGTGTGGGTGGCAAGAAGATGACGGAGACGATGGTGAAGATCTTGATGATCTTGTTCTGTTCGATGTTCACGTAACCGAGGAAAGTATCCTGCAGGTAGTCGAGACGGTCGAAGCTGAACTTGATGTGCTCCACCAGCGAGTTGATGTCCTTGATGATGATCGTCAGCTTGGGTTGCAACTCCGCGGGGATAAACTCACTGCGTAACATGCTCGATACGGTCCGCTGTTTGTCGATGATGTTCTCGCGGAGCAGCATGGTCTTCTCCTGCAGGTTCTTGATTTCCGACAGCAGCTCTTCATCGGCCTCCTGCAGCGTGAGAGAGTTACTTAACTGTGTGATCTTCTGCGTCATGTTCTCAATCATGTCGGCATCGAACTCCACCCGTGTCTCCAGCAGCGCCACCAGTACATGCGCACCTGTGGGGTAGTTCCGCGGGTTGGCCGATATTTTCTTCACCGTCTCATGGAAAGAGATCAGCTCTTCCCCGCGCACCGTCACCAGGATATTGTTCTTGAGGATGAATGAGACGGGGTCGGTCTCGAAGTTCGATAACAGGAAGTTGGAGTTCACCACCAGCGTGTCGTTGGTCTCGATATAGCGCGACGACATCTCGATCTCGATCATCTCCTCCTCTTCCTGGATATAGATCTTGAGGAAATCTTCCAGTTCGTTTTCAACCTCTTCGTCCACGTCGTTGAGGTCGATCCATAAAAAGTTCTGTATGGGGTTTGATTTGAGGAAGTCGAGGCTGCGGCTTAATCTCACGATACCCTCCTTATGATAGAATAATTTTACTTCCGCCATGATGTCTCTTTTTTAAACCGTGAATAATCACTCCTTTTGCTGGTTCCGCTGCGCTTGCCTGATCAATGGTTCCAGCAGGTTGGTAAGCTGCTCGAACTGCTCTATGGAGAGCTGTTCAGGTCTTTTTGTGAGCATCGGGTCGTCGGGTGAAGGAGTCTCTTCTGACAGCAGTGACTTGATGGAGTTGCGAAGCATCTTCCGTCGCTGGTTAAAGCATGTCTTCACTACCGTTTTGAATAATTTTTCATCGCAGTTGAGCTGCTTTCGCTTGTTACGCGTCAGGCGTACCACTGCCGATTTAACCCTGGGCGGAGGAATGAACGCCTGCTCATTCACCGTGAACAGGTATTCCACATCGTACCAGGCCTGGAGTAAAACACTCAGGATACCATAGGTCCTGCTGCCGGGTGAAGCAATCATGCGTTCCGCAACCTCCTTTTGGATCATGCCGGTACAGCAGGGGACGAACTCCTTGTTGTCGAGCACCTTGAAGAAGATTTGCGAGGAGATATTGTAGGGGTAATTGCCAATGATGCAGAACTCCCCGCTGTAATATGTCCGGAGATCCATCTGCAGAAAATCTTCCCGGAGAATGCGTCCCTGCAGCGCGGGATAATGTTTGTTCAGGTAATCTACCGATTCCCGGTCTATCTCCACCACGGTGAGATCTCTCTCCTGCTGCAACAGAAACTGGGTGAGCATGCCGGTGCCGGGCCCCACCTCCAGCACGGGGAGTGCGGGGTAGCCGTCGAGCGTTGCCGCGATGCGGCGCGCGATCTCAGCATCCTTGAGAAAATGCTGGCCTAGGTTTTTTTTTGCTCTTACCTGAAACATTGCAGTATGCCGATTATTCCTTATCTTTACCGCCGCAAAGGTAACATTTTATTATAGAATATTTGACAAACGCATTCTAAAAAAACAAGATACGGTTGTTGATTGCAGTGTGTGCGGGACTCTTTCCCAACAGCTATCCTCTTGATTGTATCAGATAAAAAAAGGTGAACAGGTGAAAATGAATGCTGAATCTGCGAAGAACCTGCTGAAGACAGTGCTTTCTTTGCTATTGGGACTTTTTATTTTATGGGCCATGTATCGGAATACCGATATGGGAGAGTTGTGGCATATCGTCAAGTCGGCCAACTTCGGCATCATTGCCTTCTCCCTGATCTTCGGCCTGATGGGTAACGCACTCAGGGGACTAAGATGGGAGCTGTTTGTCAACTCTCTCGGCTATCAGCCCCCGAGAGCCAGCCTGGTCTATGCCACCCTCGGCAACTATGCCATCAATTTTGTGCTGCCCCGCGCCGGCGATATCTGGCGCTGCGCCGTGGTGAGCAAGTATGACGGAATACCCTTCTCCAAAACGCTGGAGACATTCCTGATAGACAAGGTGATTGATGTGATTGCCGGTGTGACGGTTATCCTTGTCAGTGTGGCGCTCTACATCGATTTTTTCATCTCCTACTTCAATAACAACCCCCAGTTTGCTGAAAATATGACCCGTATTTTCTCCTCTGTGTGGATCTATCTTGCCATAGGCGCCATGCTGTTGAGTGTGATCCTGATGCTGACGGTTTTCAGCAAGACATCGCTGATGAAGAAGATGAAGCAGTTGCTCGATACCCTGAAATACGATTTGAAGCTTATCTCGGGGATGAAGGAGAAAAAGCGCATAATAATTTACACAATACTGCTTTGGTTGTGTTTTTATTTGTATTTTTACATTTGCTTTTATGCATTCAGTTTTACCAGCGGACTCGGTCCTTTGGCAGGACTGATTGTATTTGCGATGACCAATATCGGCATTTCGGTGCCGGTGCAGGGCGGGATTGGACCCTGGCATTTTATGGTCATCTCTTCGCTGATTATTCTGGGTGTGGCGGAAAATGAAGCGCTCGCCTTCGCGGGAGCCGTCTTCACGATCCAGTCGGTATGGCAGATCCTTTACGGACTCTTTGGCGTCTTCGCCCTGCCGTATGTTAAAAGAGAGAACCCGGTGATGATAACAGAAAAAACCAACTAAATAAATCAATGATATGGCTACAGCAGCAGTTCTCAGTTTAAACCCGGAAATTATCTGGAAACATTTTCATGCCCTTACCCGGATACCGCGTCCCACGGGACAGATGAAGGAGGTGACGCAGTTTGTGCAGGATTTTGGAAAAGCCCTGAATCTGGAAACCAAACAGGATAAGACGGGTAATGTGGTGATCAGAAAGCCGGCCACGAAAGGATATGAGAGTGCCAGGACAGTGATCCTGCAGTCACATCTTGATATGGTGCCGCAAAAGAATTCCGATGTCTCGCACGACTTCACCAAAGATCCCATTGACACGTACATCGACGGTGAATGGGTGAAGGCCCGTTCCACCACGCTGGGCGCCGACAACGGTATCGGCTGTGCCATGATGATGGCTGTGCTGGAAGACGGGACGCTGAATCATCCGGCTATCGAAGCCCTCTTCACCGTCGATGAAGAGGTGGGGATGGATGGCGCCAACGGCCTGGAGAAAGGTTTCCTGGAGGGGTCCCTGATGCTCAACCTCGATACCGAGGAAGATGGGGAGTTGTGCATCGGTTGTGCCGGCGGAAGGGATGTGAACGTCTCCTTCCGGTTTAAACCCGACACCTCCGTCGACAAAGGGGATGTGGCATATAAAATAAGCCTGCGTGGATTGAAGGGCGGTCATTCCGGTGTACAGATCCATCTGGGACGTGCCAACGCCAACAAGCTGATGAACCGCTTCCTGAAGGATGTGGTGAAGAATTACGAAGCCCGCATCGCCCGCATACAGGGAGGCTCGCTGAGGAACGCCATTCCCCGCGAATCGTTCGTCGTGCTGATCATTCCCGGACAACTCTCCGATGACCTGATGGATCTGGTGCTTGAATATGAAAAGCTGTTCCGTGAAGATTTTACCGGCATTGAGGAGAGCATCTCCTTCAAGGCTGAAAAAACCGATCTCCCCCGGGTATTGATACCCGAAGAGATACAGGATGACCTGATCAACGCGGTAGAAGGATGCCCCAACGGGGTGATCAGCTATCTGGCCGATTTCCCCGGCGTGGTGGAGAGTTCGCTGAACCTGGCGCTGGTGGAGTCTACCGAAGAGAGCATCGACGTGAAGCTGCTGGTACGCAGTTCCTCCGAAAGCCGGAAAGACTGGGTCTGCTCTTCGGTGGAAAGCCTCTTTCTGCTGGCCGGCGCGAAGGTGGAATTCGATGGCGACTATCCGGGGTGGCAGCCCAATGCCCAGTCGGAGTTGCTGGATACGATGGAGAGGATTTATCTCGAGAAATATGATCAGAGGCCGAAAGTGATTGTCATCCACGCCGGACTGGAATGTGGCATCATCCAGTCGAATGTGGGGCAAGAGCTGGATATCGTCTCTTTCGGGCCGACCATCACCGGAGCTCACTCACCCGATGAAGCGGTGAAGATTGATACCGTGGGGAAAGCCTATGACTATCTTGTCACTATCCTGGAGAATCTGAAATAGGATATATGGATAATACACTCATCGTTTTTGCGTCAGACCACGGAACGGTGGAAAAATGTGCGCGGGAACTGTTCAGTCTCATGAACGGGAAGGTAGACCTGTGCAATCTCAACCAACGTGAAACCCTGCCGGAACTGTCCACGTACGACACCATCATTGTGGGTGGTTCCATCCATTCGGGGAAAATTCAGGAGTCGATTGCCACTTTTTGCGATGAGCATTTTGAGCTGCTGGCCACCAAACGTCTCGGCCTCTTCGTCAACTGTCTGTATACGGGGGAGAAGGCTCAGAAGCAGCTCGATGACGCTTTTCCCGGTTTGCTCAGCCAGCAGGCAATCATACGCGATTACTTCGGTGGCGAGGTGGACGAGCTGAAGCTGAGCTTCTGGGAACGGATGATCACGAAGCAGATGATCGAGAAGGATGATCTGGTTGTCGCCCTCTCGAAAGAAAAAATAGAACGTTTTGCCGATATTATATCCACCGCCTATGAGCCGAAAAATACCTAAATATTACCTCTTCCCCGCCGTGCTGTTCCTATATGTTGCCATCCTGGGCATCATGAGTTATCCGCGGTACAAGGCATCGGGTAACTGGAGCGAGTACTTTACCATTATCGGTGTCAGCGTGCTGCTGGCCCTGCTGCTTCACCTGATCCTGAAGAGAAGGCAGAAGATCAGAGATCAGTTTACCGGGAAGAAGTAGGCGATCCGGCAGGATAGAGGTTACCGTTAATTCCGCATCTTTGAAAAAGAGGGTGCGGGTTTTCTTTTTTTGCCGAAACATCAGTACATTTGTTTTTTCCTGGTGAATTATGCCGGTCGGACAACGCCATGGCGGGTCACTATTTCATGCCCCGGGAAAAGGGAAGATCACTTTTCTCTACCGGACAATGGAACAGCAGCACCTCATGCAAAAGACCAACTTTAGTGAACGATTTCTCTATGAGATATTTTTATACCGCTTTATTCCTGTTTTTTTCTCTTGTCTCCTTTGGACAGGCCGCCTCACCGTCGCTGCAATACAAGTTCCGGGTCTACCTGAGCGACAAGGGTGAGGCAGGATACTCCCTCAGCGAGCCTGAACAATTTCTTTCCGGGAGGGCGATAGAACGGAGAAAAAGGCAACAGGTGATGATCGATGCGTCTGACATCCCCATCTCGCGCGATTATTTCACGCTGTTGGAGAAGGCGGGAGCGAAAGTGGTTTCACACAGCAAATGGCTGAAGACGGTAACTGTTCAGGTGGAGGACAGCCTGAGAATAAAACAGATAGCATCCCTCCCCTTTGTTGACTCGGTGAAATATGTGTGGCAGGGTCGTAGTCGTTCCTACAGCAGCAGGGTCCGTCCCCGCCTCGAGAGGATAGAGTGCGGTGATCAGACTGCTCCCGGTGATTTCTTCGGCATCACCGGCGCACAGTTTCTGATGCACCACGCCGATAAACTGGCCCAAGCCGGTTTTCAGGGAAAAGGGATGGCCGTGGGGGTGATTGATGCCGGCTTTACCAATTTCGACGTGATACCGTGGTTTGAGACAGTGAAATTGCGGGGATTCATGAATTTCGTGCCGGGAGGTGAGCTCTTTGCCGCGAGCGACCATGGTACCAAGGTGGTATCGACGATGGCGGCCAACCTGCCGGGGGTGATGATGGGCTCAGCACCGGAGGCTTCCTACTGGCTTCTGCGGTCGGAGGATACCACCAGCGAGTTTCCCGTGGAGGAGGACTACTGGGTGCGTGCCATCGAGTATGCCGACAGCCTGGGCCTCGACGTCATCAATACCTCGCTGGGCTACTATCATTTCGATGACACACTCCTGAACTATACCCATGCCGACCTGACAGGCACTGTCTCGCTGATGTCGCTGGCCGCTGACATGGCCTTTGCGAAAGGGATGCTGGTGGTGGTGAGCGCGGGGAATGAGGGGAATAAACCCTGGCAGAAATCCACCCCTCCTGGAGATGCACGGAACGTGCTTGCCGTGGGTGCGGTGGGTACCGACAGCCTTATCGCCTCGTTCAGCTCGCGCGGGAAGATGTCCGACGGACGCATCAAGCCCGATGTGGTGTCGGTGGGAAGAGGTACCATCACCATCGGTCAGGAAGGATCGATTGGAATGACCAACGGAACGTCACTCTCCTCTCCCTTTCTGGCGGGACTGGCGACATCACTCTGGTCCATCAACCCCGACCTGCATCGTGCCGGCCTGATACAGCTGATCAAAGAATCATCCGACAGGTACAGTCACCCCGATTCAGTGTACGGACACGGCATACCCGATTTTCAGAAAGCGATGAAAAGGGCGCTGGAAACACTTCCGGTACATCCGCAAATGGTGGAGGAGAATGGCTGGAGCATCCGCCCCGACGGTGCCGGTCATTACCGGGTTACCCTCCTCGTCCCGGAATACAGTGCCGATGCCTATTCATTCCGGCTGCTGGATGAGTCGGGAAGCGTGATCTCTGCGCATACCTTCGGCGGGAATGAGTCGCTGCTTGTACCCCTGCCGGCAGTGGTGAGACAAAATAACCGGTTCATCCATTTTGTGACCGACGATCCGTTGATGCAAATAACCTACCGGATAAAACTATGACCATGGTGGAGAACTCATTTTCGTTATCGGAACTCAATCGCCGCGTCAGGAGCGCCATCCGTGATCAGCTGCCGGAGACCTACTGGATGCGGGCGGAGACCAGCGATGTGCGCCGCAACCAGAATGGACATTGTTATCTCGAATTCATTGAAAAGGATGCCTCCACACAATCCATCGTGGCGAAAGCTCGGGGTGTGATCTGGTCGAACCACTTCCAGATGCTCTCCGCCTACTTCGAGACGGAGACAGGCCAGCCCTTTACATCCGGTCTGAATGTGCTGGTACGCGTATCGGTGGAGTTTCATGAGCTGTATGGATACTCACTCACCGTGGTGGATATCGACCCCTCCTTCACCGTAGGTGAGATAGCGCGGAACAGGCAGCTGGTACTGAGACGGCTGGAAGAGGAGGGGGTGCTTACACTCAACAGGGAGCTGGCGCTGACGGAGCTGGCAAACAGGATAGCGGTCATCTCATCACCTACCGCCGCCGGCTACGAGGATTTCCGCGACCAGCTGTCGAAGAACCCCGCCGGCTTCGCCTTCTACACGAAGCTGTTCCCTGCCGTCATGCAGGGCGACAGAAGTGAGTCGTCCATCATCGCGGCACTGGAGAGCGTATATCAGTACAGCCATCTGTTCGATGCGGTGGCGATCATCCGCGGCGGGGGTGCCACCTCCGACCTGAGCTGCTTCGACAGCTATGCGGTAGCCACCAACGTGGCGCAGTTCCCTCTGCCCGTGGTGAGCGGCATCGGCCATGAGAGGGATGTCACCGTGCTCGATCATGTAGCGCACACCCGTGCCAAGACGCCGACGGCAGTAGCGGAGTTTTTCATCAGCCACCTGACGCGGACGGCCTCGGAGCTGGCCGATTTTCAGGGGCGGATCATCGCTGAGAGCGAGGCGGTGATATTCGCCGAACAGTCGGCACTGCTTGCCCTGTCGAAAGAGGTGGTGCATCAGTCGGCTCTCCTGCTGCAGAGAGAGATAGCAGGTGTGGAGCGTACCACGGTCACCATGACGCACGCACTGCAGCAGCAGCTGCAGCAGCAGTTTCATTATATGGAAAGTAAACAGCAGTATATTCAGATGGTCTCGCCGGAGCACATCCTGCGGCGGGGCTACACGCTCACCACCCGGAACGGCAGGATCATCACCTCCCTTCAGGATATCTCCGTGGATGATACCATAGAGACCCGTTTTAGGGACGGTGTATCCACATCGGTCGTCACCGGACTCAGGAAGCCGGACCCCCTGCCACCGAATAACGAAGGGATTAGAGAAACAGAAAATCAGCAAAGCAAATGATATGGAAAAAATGACCTACACAGAGGCGAAGAACGAACTGGAACAGATTGTGGGAGCCATCGAATCGGGGCAGCTCGATATCGATACCCTCACCGATAAGGTGAAGCGGGCGTCGGCACTCATTGCCTATTGCCGGGAGAAACTGACCAAAACGGACAAGGAGCTCCGGAAAATACTCGAAGATATCTCATGAACCCCGACAGCAAACGGAGCGTGATCATCGTCGCCGGCGGCAGGGGCGTGCGTGCCGGTGGTGACCTGCCGAAACAGTTTCAGCTCCTCGGCGGGAAACCGATGCTCATGCGCTCGATCGAAGCGTTCCATGCGTACGACGACAGCCTACGTATCGTGGTGGTGCTGCCGGAAGGCTTTCAGCCTGCCTGGGAGCAGCTCTGCGCGACCCATCGGTTTACCGTTCCGCACCGGGTGACGACCGGCGGGGAGACCCGTTTTCATTCCGTGAAAAACGGTTTGAAGGAGATCACCGAAGAAGAAACGGTCGGGGTGCACGATGCCGCCCGTCCCTTCGTCACGACGGAGCTGATCGGCCGCTGTTTCGACACCGCCGAGGCCCATCAGTGCGGTGTTATTCCGGTGGTGGAGGAGATGAACAGCGTGCGCCTGCTGACGGATGAAGGCAGCCGCATGCTCGACAGGAAGCTGCTGCGGGTGGTGCAGACACCCCAGGTGTTTCCCGCCGCTTCGCTGAAGCGGGCCTATGAGACCGTTTATGACCCTTCCTTTACCGACGACGCCTCGGTAGCGGAGAAGGATGGCCTGCCGATCATGCTGGTCGACGGTGAGGAACCCAACCTTAAAATAACTACTCCGTTCGATTTCCTAGTTGCGACGCAGTATGTTAAATTAATGCCAAAAAGATAAGTTTAACCTTTTTTTTGGGTGGAATGATGTAAAAAGTGCGATTATCTCAAAATAATTGTTCCATTTTGTCATAATACGGTGGAAAATGATTACTTTTGGGATTCATATTCAAAGCAGATTTCTCATGGAGAAGATTGACAAGCTAGACAGACAGATTCTGGAAATTATTTCTCAAAATGCACGGATCCCCTTCAGGGATGTAGCTGAGCAGTGTGGCGTGTCACGTGCCGCCATCCATCAGCGTGTGCAGAGGATGATCGAAAACGATGTGATCACCGGGTCGGGTTATCATGTGAATCCGAAAGTGCTGGGATATGCTTCCAGTGCCTATATAGGTGTGAAGCTGGAGAAAGGGTCTATGTACAAGAACGTGATCCCCGAGTTCGACAAGATTCCCGAAGTGACCGAGTGCCACTTCACCACAGGCCCTTACACTTTGCTGATCAAGCTGTTTGCCCGTGATAACGAGCATCTGATGGATCTGCTGAACAACCGTATCCAGGAGATTCCCGGCGTGGTAGCCACCGAGACAATGATCTCACTCAGCCAGAGTGTGAAGCGTGAGATACCCATCATGCGCGACGAATCCAAATAATCTCAACTGAATGAGGTAGACGCTGCAGGGTAGAGCAAGCCCCATCCCCCGAGCGGGAAGGATGAGCGGAAAGAATCACACACGCAATGCCCCGCGTATACCAAACCTTCACTGCAATATAACAGTAAAAAAAGACGAGAGCCGGAGCTTTCGTCTTTTTTGTTGTTCCCAATAATCATCCCCAGTCCCTTGTCTGTTCCGGCAATTCCGGCCGGCAGTGCTTCTGATATAGTCCCACTGCGGGTTACTGGGTAACCTGGTCGGGATGAGGTGACTCGAACACCCGACCTCCACGTCCCGAACGTGGCGCGCTAGCCAACTGTGCTACATCCCGATGGTTTTGTGGCTGCAAAGGTAAATAATTTTTCGGTATTCTCTAAAATTTGCGGTAAAAAACAATGCAAAGCTGTATAACGAATAAAAAAAATCGGTACATTTGCAGCGTATTCCTGCGGCAATAGCTCAGTCGGTAGAGCATTAGCTTCCCAAGCTGAGGGTCGCGAGTTCGAGTCTCGTTTGCCGCTCAAGGTTTCAGGGGTGTTCAACTTTTGGCACCACACCAAATGCAACACGCGCGCATCCAAAAAAGCATGAAGTATGGCTCTTTTGGGTGCTTTTGTTTAGAACGGTTCTAAATTTTCATTGATGAAAATCGGGGTTGATTTGATGATTTTCTCAATCGGATCATTGACAAAAAAAAGAACGAACATCTGTCCGCTCTTTTTGAGTAAAAAATTATTGCCTGTCAAACCTCAATCCTCAATCATCAATCTATTTCATTTGAAATGTAAGCTTTGATATAGTCAGGGTATTGAATATTTTCAAAATCGGAATTTTTAAACCAATTGCCCGTTTTACGATTCCATACCCATTTTAGATATTCCACTTGCTGGGGTGTGGTGGGTCTATTCAATGGGGCAAGTATTTTCTCATCCAATGCACCAAACGGACGTATAAATACACGGTATTTTTCCTTGCTATCTGCAAGTGTAGCACCAACCAATAATTTAACTTCAGATAGCCTATATTCTTCAGTTATGAAACTCACAAACCAAATACCGCCCAACACCTCATCTAATATTTTTTGAACATCTCCATCGGTCATCTCATCGAAATGCTCATCAAAGAATTGAAGTAATTCTATTGGTGTATTAATCTTAATTTGTTTATCGGTCTGCTTCATAGCTTATAGTTCTTTAAGTGGGTTGTGAACTCTTTTATTGCCCGCATCAATCGCTTATGCTCCCTGTGTGCCTTTATCTCTTTGTGTATGGTACTTATGCCATAGTAAATAAAAGATGTTGCAAAAGCGACTAAAATCGCCATTCCTATTACTTCAACAGCAAGCTGGGGCTGTATGTCGAGGTCATGCGGCATATTCTCGAACTCTGGGATACCGCCTTCGACGATGAAGTTGGTGACGTTGTTGTCGGTGTTGAAGGCGTCGGAATCTTCGATGCCGTA
>CAKMJT010000014.1 GCA_927407015.1 uncultured Proteiniphilum sp.
GTTTTGAACTCTTTGGTTTATCTGGTATCGTCATAAGAATCAATCCCGATTCAAGTCACCTCGCAAGTCACCCTGCAAGTCACCCCGCAAGTTGAGCAATCAGAAAAAGCCATATCAATGCTTGAATTTTGCAAGGTTCCGCGTACAAGAACGGAAATACCACGCGTCATAAGTGTTTTATATATATTGATAATATAATCCAGCATTTCTTCATTCGATTTGGAATTGTGTTTGCCAGTATGAAGAAGGCTCCATTTGGAAAGAGTTGCGCAAAAGAGGATAGTCCACTTCCTCAAGTATCGTTGAAAACAGCCTGCCCGATTTTTGTAAAAGCGCCGCCAGTTGCGCTATTCGCACGCAGGGAGAAGCCATTGGACGTACTCTCATCATTTTAAAATGAAAAGCATCCCTGTTTTTTAAAGCGTATTTCGATTTCAAAAACTGATACTCGCTTTGTAAACGCCCATAATACGCATCTTTCTCAGTGGTATCTTCCAGCAGACCTGACTGGCCGAACAAGAGTGCTTCCACCTGCAATAAATTGTCGCTGTGTTTCTGGATATAATTGAAGGGTAATGAAAGCGCCAAAGCTTCAAACTCATCGGAGTTCAATCCAAACCCGAAATTGCGGGAGAGCATCACATATGACACATCATCCCATGAGTTATTGAACCGGTCCAGATGTCTGAATATATCGTTTGTCTTCCGTTCCAGTCGCTCCATGGACAATGCACAGAGATAGGAGCTGATGAGCACCTTTGGCAGGGCAAAAAGATGGTTTCCGCAGGGCAACGTGTTGTCGCTGTATAGTAAATAATCGGCATTCCGGCACACATTCTCCGGCACCACCAATACACATTGCGGCACCTGTTGTCCCTTTTGGTTCACAATCTCCCTGTTCACTTTTTCCGACAGGTGCAGGATGACCGAATTGTATGCTTTGTCGGTGTGGTGCCCGTGTTTTTCCCAATCGGCAGAAGTACGGTGTATTTCTACGTTTCCTGCCCACAATTTGTTCCCGATTTTCACCTTGGCATTAAAAAAGTCGGGACCGGCATCCCTGTTATGCATCCCGGGATCTATCACCTCTATCTTCTGCCCATCAACCGTTTCAAGTGAACCGGGAGGGAAAAGCCTGAATTTCCACACAAAGTGCAACAGTAGTTCTTTATTGGTCATAGCTTTCAGGTTTATGATTCAAAAATAAAACTAATTATCTGAAATCACAAATCACATTCTTAAAAGCAGTTGGAATAAACCTGCAAATGTGCGGATTTTTCACTAATTTTGCACCACTTGATCACTCCTCCGGAAAGTGTATGTTATCTACAGAAGAAAGAATCCACATTCAACTACTTATGCAGCAGGAAATTGCACCTGCCATCGGATGTACGGAACCCATCTCGGTTGCGCTGTGTACTGCCAAAGCGTGTGAAATATTGCAGAAGAGACCTGGAAAGATTGACGCATTCCTGAGCGCCAACGTGGTGAAAAATGCCATGGGTGTGGGTATTCCGGGTACCGGTATGATTGGGTTGCCGATTGCCATCGCGTTGGGCGCATTGACCGGTAACCCGGAAAACGGACTGGAGCTGCTGAAGGATGTCACGCCGGAGGATGTGGAAAACGGCAAACGTTTCATCGATGAGGGCAGGATTCATATTCATCTCCGGCCAGACATTCCCGATAAGCTGTACATCGAAATACGATGCAGTGAGGAAATAGATTCATCCCTGGCAGTGATACGTGGAAGTCACACCCGTTTCTCCCATATAGAAAGAAATGGGGAGATACTGCTCAACGAAAATGAGACGGTAGTTGGTGATACCTGTGAAAGGGATTCTCTCCCTCTTACTTTTCAGGACATCTTCGACTATGCCAGTGAATCTCCCATTGAAGAGCTGCGGTTCATACTGGATGGTGCACTCATGAACAAAAAAGCATCAGAAGAGGCACTCACGCATAGTTACGGCCACCATGTGGCAAGAAGCATAATGAAACGGAGGGGAAGACATCTCTTCGGTGACAACCTGCACAGCCGTATGGTGATCTCCACGGCAGGTGCCTGCGATGTGAGAATGGACGGTGCCATGGTGCCGGTGATGAGTAATTCGGGCAGCGGTAATCAGGGTATTGCGGCAACGATGCCTATACTTACCTATGCCGAGAATGAACAATGCTCCGAAGAGCAACTCATCCGTGCACTGACACTCAGCGGGTGCTGGAAATAATGACCAGTAAATAGACACTTACAAAGAAATATTTTGCAGACAAACAAAGAACTGGAATTTCAGACGAAGAAAATCAGCAAACTTGTCTGGGATTACGCACTTCCCGGGATAGTGGGGACCATGGTTACCGCATTATACAATGTGGTGGGCCGCATATTCATCGGTCAGGTGGAGGGTGCACTGGCTATCTCGGGTCTGGCAATCACCTTCCCGGTGATGAACCTCACTTCATCACTGGGCATGCTGGTGGGAGCCGGTGCTGCAGCCCGTATCTCCATCAGCCTGGGGAAGAAAGACAAGCAGACGGCCGAGCAGATACTGGGTAACTCACTCCTGCTCACCTTAATCCTTAACGCCGTTTTCATCACCCTGTTCTACATCTTCCTGGAACCGATTCTGATGGCCTTTGGTGCCAGTGACCTCACTTACCCCTATGCCCGTGATTACCTGCAGATAGTACTGCTGGGAAATGTGTTCGTGAGCCTCTGCTACAACTTCAATGCCATGATGCGTTCCTCGGGATACCCCACCAAAGCGATGTACACCATGCTGATAGGAGCTGTGCTGAACATCATTTTAAGTCCTATATTCCTCTTCGTGTTTGATCTGGGCATCAAGGGTGTGGCCTGGGCAACGGTGATCTCCATGTTTATCGGGATGCTGTTTGTGATGCATCACTTCACCCGTAAAAGCAGTGTGATCCGCCTGCGGTGGCACAATGTACGCTTACATAAGAAAATTATCCTGTCTATTGTGTCCATAGGCCTCTCACCCTTCAGCATGCAGGTAGCCGCCTCGGGGGTAGCCTTGCTGATGAACACCTCTCTCCTACGCTACGGAGGTGATCTGGCTGTGGGTGCTTATGGTATCATCAACACCATTCTGATGATTATCCTGATGGTGGTGATGGGACTCAATCAGGGAACCCAGCCTATTATCGGGTATAATTACGGTGCGGGTCATTACGCGAGGGTGCGCGAGACGCTCTTCTACTCACTGAAAGTGGCGACTGTTTTCACGACCACGGGTTTTCTGATCGGGCTGTTCTTCCCCAGGTTGCTGGCTTCCGCTTTTACAACCGATCCGGAACTGCTCAGCATCACCGAGACAGGCACACGAATCGCCGCGATCGGGCTACCGCTGGTCGGTTTCCAGATCGTCAGCTCCAGCTTTTTCCAGAGTATCGGCTTTGCCGCCAAATCAATCATTCAGAGTTTAAGCCGGCAACTGATCTTCCTTGTGCCCGGCATCCTCATCCTCCCCCGTTTCTGGGAGCTCAACGGTTTATGGATCGCGATGCCCGTGTCTGACTCCCTGGCAGCGTTGCTTTCTTTCTATCTGCTTCTGATCCAGTTGCGACACCTCAAGAGAATGGAGGAGTACCTGCCCGGCAGCATCCCATTGCACGAATGATCATGATCATAAATGTGCATCCTGATGCCACAAAATAGGGCTATTTTATGTAGTTTTGTAAACTCAGAATCGAAACAGTACAATGATCGCGTTTAATCACAAAAATAAAATAATCGTATGAAGAAAGTAGTCTTAATTCGCCACGGCGAAAGCGTCTGGAACAAGGAGAACCGTTTTACCGGATGGACTGATGTTGATCTCACCGAAAAGGGAGTAGAAGAGGCCCACAAAGCAGGTAAATATCTGAAGAAAGAGGGATTTCAATTCGAAAAGGCATATACCTCTTACCTGAAAAGAGCGGTAAAAACGCTGAATGTAGTGCTCGATGAGATGGATCTGGACTGGATTCCGGTGGAAAAGACCTGGCGACTGAACGAAAAACATTACGGCATGCTGCAGGGACTGAACAAGGCTGAAACAGCTGCCAAATATGGTGACGATCAGGTACTCATCTGGCGTCGCAGCTACGATGTGCCGCCACTGCCCCTGGAAAAGGAAGATCCACGCTCTCCGTTTCAGGACCCACGATACAGGGGAGTGGATGAAAACGACCTCCCCCTTACCGAAGCGTTGAAAGATACGGTAGAACGCATTCTGCCCTACTGGAACGATACCATCGTCCCGGAGATGAAAAACCTTAACCAGGTGATTGTCGCTGCACACGGAAACAGTTTGAGAGGTATCATCAAACACCTGAAGAATATTTCTGACGAAGAGATCGTGAGCCTCAACCTGCCCACTGCCATTCCTTATGTTTTCGAATTCGACGATGAGATGAACCTGCAAAAGGATTACTTCCTGGGCGATCCCGAAGAGATCAAAAAACTGATGGATGCTGTGGCAAACCAGGGAAAAGCAAAATAAACCCTTTCCCTCTCCCGTGAGGCGGTAATGGCAGTACCTCATATGGAACGATCTGCTCCTTTCATTTTAATGAAGTAGCTTATATAAATGCATACAGCACCTATTTAGCCCTACGAGCATGAACCCGGGAATCTTTTTCTCCGGTCTCATGCTCCTTTTTTTGCATGACGAGAGATTTCAGAACCATCATATCGGACATCATGAAGATAAACAACGTAACCCTTTTACTGTCGTGTGCTGTTTCCCTTTCTTTGATGACAGGTTGTTCACACGCCAAAAGAGTAAATGAAAATACCTACCCACAGGAGAAAACGGTTTTCCAGACATCCCGTGAATGGCGGCCGACCATCGACAACAGGGGTGATGTGGCCATTATCTATGGTGTGGGAGGCAATCCGAGCGACAGATCGCGCCGCGTACCGTTCGAACAACGTGTGAGGAGCTGGCAGGAGAGAGGGTATAAGACCCATTTCATGACCGGCATCGCCTGGGGTGAGTATCAGGATTATTTCACCGGCGAATGGGACGGTCAATGGCATCTCGACGAAGGACAAGTCACTCAGAACGGTGATACTATCTGGCACGGACATATGGTACCCTATATCATCCCCACGGAAAATTTCCTGACCTATCTCAAGGAGAAACATGTGAAGCGGGTGATCGATGCAGGGATAGATGCCATCTATATGGAGGAACCCGAGTTCTGGGCACGGGCAGGTTACAGCGATGCTTTCAAACGTGAATGGGAGCAATACTATGGTTTTCCCTGGCGTCCCCAACATGAGAGCCCCGAGAACACCTGGCTCTCCAACAGGCTGAAATATGAACTCTACTATCGAGCGCTGGAGGAAGTTTTCACCTACGCCAGGGAGTATGGGCGATCGAAGGGAATGGATATCCGCTGCTACGTGCCCACCCACTCACTGGTGAACTATTCTCAGTGGCAGATCGTCAGTCCCGAGGCAAGCCTCGCTTCATTGCCGGTGGTCGACGGATACATTGCCCAGGTATGGACAGGCACCTCACGCGAACCCAATTATTACAATGGATTGCAGAAAGAACGTGTTTTCGAAACAGCCTACCTGGAATATGGAAGCATGGAGTCGATGACAGCACCCACAGGACGTAAAATGTTTTTCCTGACAGACCCTATCGAGGACTGGCCCCGCGACTGGGAGGACTACCGGCGTAATTATCAGGCAACCTTCACCGCACAGCTGCTCTATCCGGGAATCGCCGACTACGAGATCATGCCCTGGCCCGAAAGGGTGTATGAGGGACTCTATAACGTCTCTGCAGGCAGTAAGGAAAAAGCCAGGATCCCGCGTGCGTATGCCACACAGATGCATGTCATGGTCAATGCATTGCAGCATATGCCGCTGTCGGATAACAAGGTGACGGGCTCAGAAGGGATCAGTGTACTGATGGGCAATTCTCTGATGTTTCAGCGTTTTCCCACACACGACGGATATGATGATCCGCAGCTCTCCAACTTTTACGGCCATGTATTGCCGATGCTTAAACGGGGTATCCCGGTAAAGACGGTTCACATGGAGAACCTGTCCTACCCCGCTACGCTGAAAGAGACAAAGGTCCTCCTGATGACCTATTCGAATATGAAGCCTTTGGATAAAGAGGCGCATGCCCACCTGGCCAAATGGGTCACAGAAGGGGGTATACTCCTCTTCAGCGGACGCGATGACGATCCTTTCCAGACAGTTCGCGAATGGTGGAATTCTGATGGATTGAACTATCCCACCGCCTCCGCTCATCTGTTTGAATCGTTGGGACTGGAGAAGGCTCCTGCTGAAGGGGAATATCGTGTGGGAAAAGGTACGGTATGCATACTGCGGAATGATCCGAAAGAATATGTGCTGCAGGCAGGAGGAGATGAGAAGCTGACCCGCACGGTCAAACATCTGTATGAAGAGGTTGCCGGTGCCGGCACCCTGCAGATGAAAAACAGTTTTCATCTGACACGGGGCCCTTATGAGCTGATTGCAGTGCTCGATGAGGGTGTAACAAGCGAGCCTTTTATCATGGAAGGGACGTTCATCGATCTGTATGACTACCGGTTACCGGTGATCAATACAAAAACGACAGAGCCGGGTAGTCAGTCATTTCTATTTAATTTAGATAGCGTGAACGACCCGAAAAAACCACAGGTGCTGGCTACTGCCGCACGGGTATACGACGAAAAGAGTTCAAAAAACAGCTATTCTTTCGTGGCAAAGAGTCCGGTGGAATCAACCAATGTCATGCGTGTATTGCTGCCGGAGTCACCGGAGGAATGCACCATCCTTGATGCCGGCGGTGAACCGCCTGCCGGTAACAACTGGCAGTGGGATGCCGCAAGCCACACCCTGCTGATTGAGTTCGAGAATCATCCCGACGGAATCACCGTAAATATAAAATATTGATTGCTGACGCCTTCAGTGGAATAATTTACAAGATGCCCGCGAAGAAAAAAAGAAATGGGTGGGTGATATCGGAGGTTTAACACATACAAAAAAACGGGCGCCGATCAACATCAGCATCCGTTCTTCATTCTATTATCATACATTTTTACACTTTGGGGCATGAAACGCGTTTGAATCATTTACCTGTGTACGAATGACTATCCTGTTCGTCTCCTGCGATTCAAACTTAAAGGATGACCCTCAAATCATCGGGAGTGATGTTCATCGCAGTGATAACACCGTTTTCATCAATTAAGTAACTGCTGAAACCCCTGCTGAGCTTAAAATCTTTATACAGACTAGATTGGGTTCCGTTCACTTCACAATACAGTGAAATATGCTCCAGATTATCCAAAGCCACCGTTCTTTCCGCTACATTTTTATTCTCATCGAAAGAGATGGAAAGAAATTCAACATCTGCCTCATACATCGTCAGATAATTGTGCAGCATCACATTGTTCGCCCTGGATGAGGCATCATAGGCAGCCCAGAAATTTACCACAACTTTTTTGCCTTTCAAATCATGCAGGTGTCGTGTATTCCCCTCCTGATCCGTTAAAACAATATCAGGAATTGTTTCACCGGGATGATAACCAGTGGAGGGTACTTCGGTTTTCACCGAACCAGCCGATAATGCAAGTGACATAATTACCAGAAGGCAAAAGTTCACGTACTTCATAAAAAATAATTTTAGTTAGTAATCCGGATCAGGGTGTTGCTTCACGCAATACGCTTAATCCCTTTATTTATTGGACTTTTCACTAAAAGTCACTCATTAAGGGTGGCAAAAGTACGTTACTTTTTTCTAACCGGAAATTTTTGCGGCACAAACTTTCCTTCCAAATGTTAATTTTAACATTTGGGTAATTTTATTCACCTAATTATCAGCGATTAACCGAGAAAAAGGCTTCAATAGCTTCTATCGATGTGTCTTTTAAAATTACTTTTTTCTCTTTATCGAGCAGATAAAGCGTGGGGATTGCTTTGATGTCGTACAATCTGTGATTCAGCACTTTCATTTCTTTGTCATAAGCATGTACCCATTTGACAGGCATTCCCGGCAAGTGACTATTCCATTCATCCAAATCGTTGTAGAGATAGAAGGTGAGAATGGTCAGCATCACACGTGTCGGGCTGTTCAAAGACAATGCTTCGTTCAGCGCCTTCGAACGGCTCAGCTGTTCCATTACTGCTTCACAAGTGGGACAACCGGGATTGGAGAACATCAGCAGGGTGTATTCGCTTTTCAGGTCATGCAACGCGAATGACTGCCCCGATGCCAGTGTATAGGTGATATCGGTGGCTTTCTGCCCAATCCTGTTCTTCATCGCCATCTCCAACTGGAATTCATATCGCTCCAGGTTTGTTTGTGGCAACAGGGGAGATTGAACCAGCTCCTGTAAAACGGGAAGATAAAACTCTTCGTTGCGAAAAGGAGAATTGGGGTCGTAAAAATATTTCTCGAATAGCGTTGCAAAATGCACAAATACAGCAGTGTCTGCCTCTGCCTTATCCAACGTGTTGAGAAAAGATGCATCGGCTGTTTTCCCGGGGACATAGTTCAGGATATTGATATAATCGACGAAAGCCTGCTCCGTAATTTCCGGCCGGTCAATCAGTTCCCTGTCGGTAAAATCAAACCGATCCCAGAAATGCATTACCAGATAAGCAGCCCTGTCATCTGAGCTGGTCAGTGTTTCCGGAATACGGGGCAGCACGAACGTATCGGGGACGACGGTCTGGAGTTCCGTTTCAAATGGCTCCCGCACTTCCGATTGTGTTTTCTTGCTTGATGAGCAGGAAAAACCGATCATCAACATCCATACAATGCATATAGTTAAACCAGGGCGTCTCATCGTTTTTATTTTTCATTTTGAGTTGGCACAGAGATTGTTTCGTCTGGCATCAGGACCAAAAGACCGGTATGTCAATCAGATGCCGCAGCCAGCCCTATCTCTGTGATCTGACCGTTGTCGGTGTAAAGATATAAAAAAACCGGAAGAAGAAATTGTTCACCGGAAGTAACCGGTTGAAATTAACCGATAATTTTCGTACATTTGTATTTCACATTTTGTCCGATTCAGTCATGGATACTTTTATTGTTTCAGCGAGAAAATACAGGCCCTCCACCTTTCGCTCCGTCGTGGGGCAGGACGCACTCACCACCACGCTCAAAAATGCAATTGCCGGCAACAAGCTGGCACATGCCTATCTCTTCAGCGGGCCGCGTGGTGTGGGGAAGACCACCTGTGCCCGCATCTTTGCCAAAACGATCAACTGTCTGAATCCGATGCACGATCACGAAGCATGCAATGTCTGTGAATCGTGTGTGGCCTTCAACGAACAGCGATCATACAATATCCATGAGCTGGATGCCGCCTCCAACAACGGTGTAGATGACATCCGCAACCTGATAGACCAGGTACGGGTACCGCCCCAGATCGGAAAATACAAGGTGTACATCATCGATGAGGTACACATGCTCTCACAGGCTGCCTTCAACTCGTTCCTGAAAACGCTGGAGGAGCCTCCTTCGCACGCTGTCTTCATCCTCGCAACCACAGAAAAGCACAAGATCATCCCCACGATCCTGTCGCGATGCCAGGTGTATGATTTCAATCGCATCAGCATCAGCGATATTGTGGAGCATCTGCAGTATGTGGCAAAAGAGGAAGGAGTACATGCCGAACCGGAAGCACTTAATATCATCGCCCAGAAAGCGGACGGCGGAATGCGCGACGCGCTCTCCATCTTCGATCAGACGGTCAGCTACACCGGTGGAAACATCACCTACCAGGACGTCATTGAGAACCTCAACGTGCTGGATTACGAGTACTACTTCAGGCTGTCTGATGCCATCCTTGCCGGCAGCGTGGTGGACTGCCTGCTCATTCTGAATGACATCCTCAACAGAGGGTTCGAAGGTCAGTACATCATCAGCGGCATTGCCTCCCACTTCCGGGATCTGCTGGTGTGCAAAGATCCGGTCACAGCACAGCTTTTTCAAGTGGGAGCATCCATCCGGGAAAGGTATATCGCCATGGCCCGGCAATGCAGCAATGATTTCCTCTACCGTGCCATCGAGATGGCCAACGACTGTGATCTCAACTACCGTCTCAGCAAGAACAAACGGTTACTGCTGGAACTGACGCTGATCAGGCTATGCCAGCTGTCCGACGGGACAACCACGGGCAGGGAGGAAAAAAAAACGGCTATTGAACCGGTAGTACCACCCAAAAGAAGCGTTGTAAGGAGTGAGGCTGCGACCGTGACTCCACAAACAACGACTGCTCTCCGGAAAGACCTGGAAAATATTGTACAGCCGGAGGAAGCCGGTAAGCATCTGCAGGAAAATGACAAGCAATCTTCTCCGGTAGCCGGAAAACAAGTTCCTGCACCCTATAAACAGACCCTGGAAATCGGGAATCAGCCGGAAAAGAGTGATGAAAAGCCGGCAGCGCCCAAAAGAAAGAGTGTCTCTATGACAAGCATGGGAGTGTCACTTTCATCCCTGGTAAATAATAAGCAAACTGAAACCGTTACCACAAAGACCGAGGTATTACACAACGGTACCAACCTCTTCACGGAAAAGGAACTGATTGCCGCATGGAAAGAGTATGCCGGAAGACTGAAAAAGGAAAAACTGCTCAAAAACACCATGTCACTCTACATGCCCAGGATGCTGAACGATGTACTATTCGAGGTAGAAGTAAATACCGAGCTTAACAAGCAATACCTCACCGACAACAGCAATTCCATTCTCTCTTATCTCAGGGAAACATTGCAGAACGGGGAGATCACCATGACCATCCGGATTGCGAAAGATAACGCCATCAAAAAACCTCTTACTTCGCGCGAGATATTCGACGAGATGGTACAGCAGAACCCGGCGCTTCAAAAACTCTCCGATGAATTCGGACTGGAACTGAGTTAGTCTGTCCCAGCAAAATAAACACCTCAGATTATCTGTCTTCCCGGAAACAATGATGGTCTACAAATTATCTGCGTTGATGAAATTTTGGTTTGGCTTTTTCCTACTCCTTCTTTTATGTGCTTGCAGCGAACAAAAAAAACAACAACAAACTGTTGATATACCGATATCCACAATGGAGCAGGAAGCGGTAAAACAAGATACGCTGGTTGATGCCAGCTACACCTTTGAGGAAGCAATTGCCGGTACGAAAGCGCCATCAGATATTATTCATCAGCTGGAATTGTTCGATGTGATCTACCTGTCTACAGATGGAAAGATCCATCGCGGGCAAATTCTCTCCAACCGCAAAATTACAGCTGATCTACGCCAGCTCTTCGAGTATATGCTCAGAAAAGGCTTTGTCATCGACAAAGCTGTTCCCATCGTTAAATACGACTGGAACGACAGTCTCTCGATGGACGATAACAACACCTACAGCTTCTGCTACCGCAACATTTCCTACTCTAAACATGCTACCGGCATGGCCATCGATATCAACCCCCGGTTCAATCCTGTGCAATGGAAAAAAACAAACCGCCCCAATCAACCCGAAGGAGCGGTATTAGACACTACCGTAAACGGAACGTTATATCCCGGACATCCGGTTGTGAAAGAATTTAGAAGAAACGGTTTCCGATGGGGATATACGTTCTCTAAATATCGGGATCATCATCATTTTGAAAAAAGATGACCATCTGATCCGGAAACATGGACCGGTGATCGGATGCTGTCGGTTCATCCACCATTCCGTCCTTGTAGCTGGCATAAGTCTCTCCCTTGCTGCTTCCTCTTCCGGTAGTCAGAACACTTCCGTTGTTTCCAACATACTTCCGGGAGACTTTTCACTCCCGGAAATAACGTTCGATCTCATTTCTGCTCCTGATGGGAATCAGCGTAAAGCCGTAGGTGACAGGACCCATACTCGGGCGAATCAGGTACTTCTCGAGCGGTAGCTTGCCCCAGCTGGTGTTTCCTCCCACACCCTGCATGCGGTGGTCGATGAAGAGGTCCACCACATCCGACGGGCGGTAGTCGCTTATATGCTTGTTCCGGGGCGCAGTTCCTGCCGGTGCGTCGTTGTTGAGCGATTCTCCGTTGGTGATCGTCTCCAGCAGATAGTTGGACACGTTAAACTCAAACCGGTCGTCCGCCACAAAGAGCAGCCCACTGCCCGACTTTTGGGTGAGTGCCAGCCAGCGGGTATCGGTATGATGTCCGTTTTCCTGCGGCAGCACGTAGCGGGTAACCATCTCGCTGACGGGTGATGTGTAGCGATCGACAAATGCAGAGCTTTTCCTGTCGTCGTAGTTCTCCCAGGGGCCCCTGCCGTAATAGTCCGCCTGCACCAGCTCTTCGGTAAGCTGCATCCGCATGCCGATACGGGGGATCATTTCGGTATCTGAGCTGGTGGCATCGAACCGATTGGATATATGGAGGGTGCCGTTGTCATAGAGGGTATAAGTCACTTCGTTACTGGCCCCGGTTTCGGGGTAGCTGTAACGGTAGGTAAGGGTTGTTGTCTCGCCGCGGGTGATCTTCAGGTTTTCCGCCCTGGGTTCCCGGTAGCTGGCCTCTCTCCATGCGGAGAGCCGCTTCGGAAGCCGTGCACCGTAATCGTTATCGATGGGAGCCCGCCAGAAGAAGGGACGGGGCCCCGCGCCGTTGTGAATATATTCTGTTCCATCTACCCGGTAGGAGGTGAGCAGACCGGTCTGTTTGTCGAACACAGCCTTGTAGCGGCGGCCGCTGACGATCACCGATGTCTCGGTCTCTTCTACTCCGGCTGCTTTCAGCTTACCGGTCACCAGGGCAGGGTAATCGTTGACCACAAACTGGTCGCGGGCTACCACCCAGCCGGCAGGGATCAGCCGTTCCTCCTCCTGCTGTGTGACCGTAAAGTTGACGGTCAGCTGTTCTTTGCGGCCGGCGTAACGGGACCAGCCGGGTACCACTACCTTTACGGTCTCCTGCGGAGCTGCTTCTGCCTGCATGCTCCCCTGGGCCAGCTCCTTTCCTCCGGCTTTGATGCTGTAAGTGATCCGGTAGCGGCTCAGGTCGGAGAAGAATTGCTCGTTGAAGAGCTCCACGGATCCGGTTTCCGGGTTGAAATTGCGGAACCAGACATGTTGGTACACCTTGCGCATTTCTTCGGTATGCGGTTTCACGCTCCGGTCGGGGAAGACCACACCGTTGATGCAGAAGTCGCCCGAACTGGGAGTACCTGTCGGTCCGTAGTCGCCGCCGTAGGCCCAGAAACGGTTTCCCTTCTCATCGCTCTTCACCAGTCCCTGGTCTACCCAGTCCCAGATAAAGCCCCCCTGCAGCAGCGGGTATTTCCGGATGATGTCCCAGTATTCGGTGAAGTTGCCCAGGCTGTTTCCCATGGCGTGTGCATACTCACAGAGGATAAGGGGGCGGTCGGATGCGGAATCGTTGGCGTACCGCTCGATCTCATCGGGATCGGCGTACATCGGTGCGAAGATATCGCTGTTCCACTCCAATACAGCCCGTTCATACTGCACGGGACGGGAGGTGTCGCGGCTCTTGATCCAGCGATAGGTCTCGTAGAAATTGTATCCGTTACCTGCCTCGTTGCCCAGTGACCAGGTGATGACGCAGGGGTGGTTCTTGTCCCGTTCCACCATGCCGGTGGTGCGGCTCAGGTGATCTTCCAGAAAAAGCGGGTTGTTTGCCAGCGTACCTCCTTTTCGGAGGTTGTATCCCATGCCGTGGCTTTCAATGTTGGCCTCGTCGATCACGTAGATCCCGTATTCGTCGGCCAGCCTGTAAAACAGCTCCGGCTGGGGATAGTGGCTGTTACGCACGGCGTTGACATTATATTTGCGGAACAGTTCGAAATCTTTGCGCATCAGCTCTTCGGTGACGTAATGACCGGTATGTTCGTTGTGTTCGTGCCGGTTCACCCCTTTCAGCAGTACCGGCTGCCCGTTCACCAGGAACTGGCGGTTTTTGATCTCTGCCGTCCTAAAACCTACTTTCAGCGCTGTCATTTCGAGGGTGCTCCCCTTTTCGTCCTTCAGCTCAATGGCGAGCGTGTAGAGGTGCGGTGTCTCGGCACTCCACTTTTTCACGCCGGGGATCATCTCTTCAAAGCGAACGGATGCTTTTCCGGAACTCTTATCGGAGAGGGATCCGCCGGCCACTTTTTTGTCCATCTCGTCCAACAGGGTGTAGGTGACGGTAAATGGCCGGCTATTCCCTTCCGGGGAGGCCACGGAGACGTCGAGCGCAAACTGTCCGTTGGTGTAGTTGGCATCGAGGCCCGGACGAGCGAAGATATCTGCCAGGTGCAGTTTGGGACGGGCATAAAGATAGACATCACGGTCGAATCCCGAGAGCCGCCAGAAGTCCTGACATTCCAGGTAGGATCCGCTGCTCCAACGGTGAATCTGTACTGCCAGCACGTTTTCACCCGCTTTTGCCTGATCGGTCACATTGAAGCGTGCGGGCAGCTTGCCCTCCTTATTCATGCCGACGAACTCCCCGTTGAGGTAGTAGTAGGCTGCTCCCCTGGCAGCATCGGCGACGAGGATGATCTCCTTCCCCTGCCAGTTATCCGGAAGGGTAAACGTTTTCCGATAGGTTCCCGTGGGATTGAACGCTTCCGGAACTAGCGGGGGATTCGGTTTATCCCAATAGGGGGCGTGTCCCGGTGAGGTGAATTCGTAAGTGGTATTTACATAGATGGGAACACCAAAGCCTTGCACCTCCCAGTTCCCCGGAACCCGGATGTTGCTCCACCTGCTGTCGTCAAAACCGGGATCCTGGAAACCCTCTTTGGGACGTTCGTTGAACTGATCCGTGTAATGGAATTTCCAGATCCCGTTCAACAGCACCACCTCGCTTCCTTTGGATGTGTAACCGGCAGCAAGGGCTTCCTTCATGTTCGTGAATGAGTAGAAGGTCGACCGCGGCTCTTCGCGGTTGATGTGCAGCAGCTTCGGGTTGGTGATCTCCGCATAACGGTCTGACTGCTCCTGAGCATATAACATGCCGGCAACAAGAGAAATGGAGAAGAGGATCAATAATTTTTGCATACGTGATATTTTATTCTTTTATATTGAGGTCGTATGAAACTTTTGCATGAAACGAGAGTAGCGTAAATTTATTTACTTTGCCGAGTGCTGCAAAAGTCTGAGTTTACTGAACTCGAGATAATCATGCTCGTTTCACGATAAATTGAATTTTATGAATCTATATTTTTCGTAGTTTCGCGGCGAAGCCGCCTCCGGGGGCGAGGTGCAGGCTAATCGTCTCTCCCGATGCAACCGTGCTCGTCTCTTTCCGGTAGTCGGTGCCCTTGCGGTGGGCGTTGGTACCGTCACGGAAAAGGGTCATCTCATACTGCCCTGCGGGAAGGAAGGAGAGGTCGACCGTCATATCGCGGCTCTCCCAGCCGGTGATGCCGCCGATGTACCAGTCGCTGCCGCTGCGACGTGCCAGCGCCAGGTGTTCGCCTACCCTGCCGCTGAGAGGCACGGTCTCATCCCACACGGTGGGGATGGAGGCGATGAATTCGAGCGACTCGGGCTCACGCATGTACTCGGTGGGACTGTCGCACAGCATGTTGATGGGAGAGTTGAACACCACGTAGAGGGCGAGCTGGCGGCAGCGGGTGCCTTGGCTCATCGGCTCGGAGTTGACCGGCCGGTAGCTGCCGCGTGCGGCATTGCGCATCGCTCCCTGGGTGTAGTCCATCGGCCCGGCTGCCATGCGGATAAAGGGGATGGTGACATCGTAGGTGACCATATCGACGCTCTCTGGCGACCACTTGAGCTGCTCCAGGCCGTGCACACCCTCGAAGTTGAGTACATTGGGCCAGGTTCGGTTTAAGCCAGTAGGCTTGTACATGCCGTGAAAATCGAGCAGCAGCTTGTACCGTGCGGCGGTCTCTGCGGCGCGGTAGATGAAGTCGACCAGCTCCTGGTCGTCGCGGTCCATAAAATCGACCTTAAAACCTTTCACGCCCATCGCGGCATAGTGGCGGCACACCTCTTCCATGTCGCGGTCGAAGGCGTGGTAGCCGGCCCAGAGGATGATGCCCACGCCCCGATCACGACCGTAGGCGACCAGCTCCGGTATATCGATCTCCGGGATCACCTGCATCAGGTCGGCCTGCAGGTTGACGGCCCACCCCTCGTCGAGGATCACATACTCGATGCCATGCTCCGAGGCAAAGTCGATGTAGTACTTATAGGTATTGTTGTTGATGCCGGACTTGAAATCGACACCGTAGATGTTCCAGTCGTTCCACCACTCCCAGGCCACCTTGCCGGGCTTGATCCAGGAGGTATCGGCCAGTCGTGGGGGCGCTGCCAGGCGGTAGACCATATCGCTGGCAGCGAGCGATGCATCGTTATTGGCAACCACGCAGACGCGCCAGGGGAAGGTGCGGCTCCCTCCGGTTTTGGCGATGTACTCCTCTCTTTCGGTGACGCGCATCTGCAGCATGTTGTGACCACCCTGCTCCACGGCAGCGGGCACCCGGGCGAAGAGCCCCCTGAGGGTGTGGGGTGTTTGTTTATCGGGGGTGAGGTACATGCCGGGGTAGGACTCCAGGTCGGCCTCGGTGATCAGGAGCCGCTTGCCTTCTGCAACATCCGCCAGCAGCGGCAGGAAGATAAGCCGTTCTCGGTCGATCTGCGAGAGGGGCACATGTACATAGGTATTCTCGAACGAGCTCTGCAGCTGGTCGCCACCCAGTCCCCCCTTCACGTAGGGTACCCAGGCTTGGTGGTCGCCCGTAAAGCGGAAAGCAGCCTCCTCGTTGGCGATGGTGAGCGTTCCCTTGCGGTTGGTGTGGAAGCGGTAGGCCAGTCCGTCGTCATACAGGCGGAAAGTGATGCCCCAGTCGCCGCGGAAAGTGATCAGCAGCTCGTTGTAATTGTCTTTCACTTTGGAGGATATCCAAAAGGGAGAGGGGATGGTTTCATCAGCGCTTTGTTGTTTTACGCGCCGCACGCGGGCATTGGGGCCGAGTTGCTCGCCATCGGCGAGAGTGAGCGACACGGGAGAGGGTTCGATCAGCTGCCGGCCGTCGTGAGCCAGGCTCCAGGTAAGCTGTTCACCCACGGTCACCTCAGCGGTCAGTCTCCCGTCGGGTGAGGAGATGCTGTATTGTTTCTGTGCATGTGTTGCTCCGCATGCGAGCAGGATCATCAGGATCAGGGGGATTGTTCTTTTCATGTTATGATTCTTTATGTTTGATAATACCTAAATTCCGCACGTTAGTTGTGCATTTAAGTAAGTAAATCGTTGATAAGAAACATTTTACCAAACGACTTACGATGTGCAAGATTTCTCCTGTTTATGATATAAAAACAAAAACAAAGAAAATTTTTACAGAAAAACGAAATTACAAAAAGTTTCTCAAACAATTACCCCATTTTCCGGAATTTCTTTTGGTTATGAAGAATTTAATGATGTAAACGAATATCTTCATACCATATGCTCATCCACTGCTCAATACTTTTGCAGCAAACTCAACAGCTTGCGATCCAGCTGATGTCCGTGCCACTCTTCATACGCCACATCTTTTCTTCCTGAATCCAGCACGCCAAAGTCACCTCGGAAATTCCACAATGCCCAACCGATCTGATGGCTGGTCAAAATCTGCAACATGTCTTCAAACCAGGCAAGAAAAACATCGTGCGGCGTTTCCTTGTAACAACCACACTCCCCGCAATGCACGCCTACACCCTGTTTCACCAGGTCTGTCCAGGGACGGTAAAACTCTTCAAGCACTTCACGGTCAAAACGTTTGCCATCAATCACACCGGGCCAAACCGGCATAGGAGCATCATCCGGATTTTTCCATACCCAGCTGGCACGGTAGTGGGAGATATAATGAGGGTAATAACCTCTGCAGCTCTGGCCCAGAGGTAGATCGGTCAGTTCGGGAACGACCAGAGAACCACCATCGTTGCCATCGGCGATTACGATCCTATCGGCATTATACTTTTTTATCACCTCCAGGCATCCCATGGCAACCTTTCGATACAGCTCACCGGGAATCGGTCTGGCAGTTGAAAACTGATCGTTCATATCCTCCTTGAAGCAGGGCTCATTCACCAGGTCGAAGCTCAGCTTCTCAGGCGACACATGCTTGAAACGCTTTGCCCACATGTCCCAGTGTTGATAGAAGGCATTTTGTGCAGCTTCATCTTTCCACAGGTTGAAAGGTTCATGAAAACCGGCGTTGATGCAAAAGCCCGGGGCGCGGTGAAGGTTCAGGCTCACATGCAGATTATACTTGTGCGCGAGATATACAATCTGTTCAACCGAATCAACGGCCTCTTCCCTGAAATTAACTGTCTCCTCAGGAGTAATATCTCTTCCGGAATTTGGAGCGTAGTTCAGATAACTGGGATAGGCCATGGGGATACGGACAAAATCGAATCCCCAATCGGCCATCCATTTGAAATCCTGCTCAGTAGCTGATATCAGGCTGGGATTGGGAACATACCGGCGGGGAGAGAAATAGTTGAGGATGTTAAAGCCTCTCCATCGTGGCAATTTGTTTTCAAAGAATTTTTTATCAGCAATCTCAAAGGCATTCAAAGAAGGGTTTATCGCCAGCATAGCACCCCCAATGGCCGTAGTTTTCAAAAATTGACGTCGTTTCATATTTCTTACTTGTATTACCCCAGATACTGCTGCAAATGCTGGTTACCTGAGCGTTTCAAATTTGATTATTGTTTTTGATTATTCTCTTGATTTAATTGGGAGCGGACGAAAAGTTCAAATCCCATTCGGCTGTTATGATAAGGGCATTTCCAGAGATCAGCCTTCGGTCGTCGCGTTGATGGCTTATTGTCAGCACCTAACCCGCTATACCACTCGCCGTATTCATAGTCAATCAAGTTGTCCTTCATAAAATTCCAGGTCCTGAGCGCTGCTGAAAGATATTTTTCATCCAGCGTGATCTGCCAGGCATTGTAGAATGCAACAACCGACTCAGCTTGTGGCCACCACTCAATTTTTTGAATCAAATTGCCATCCACACTTTCGTAATTCATGTAACCCAACTCTTTGTTCCAGCCTTCAGCCATTTGCATGTCAACCAGATTCAAAGTGACTGTTTTTATCTCACCCAACAGCTCTTTGTCGCCAAGTGCCTCGGCAGCTTCATAGATCAGCCAGGACAACTCAATATCGTGACCGTAGGAATCGATATTCTCCAGGTTCTTCCAATCCATGGTCAGGAATAGCTTTTGGTGCCAGGTTTCTTTGTTGAGTATTTTTCCAGTAAAAAGTGTAATCAAACTGCGCAGTTGCTTTTCAAGGGTGGTATCCGGCCACAACTGATAGAGCAGAGAATAGGCCTCGAGAACGTGCAGGTGTGTATTCATGGTCTTGGGTGCAACACCCGAACCGTCATAACCATATTTCTCAGGCTTCGACCAATCCCTGTTGAAGGATTCAATATATCCTCCGTTTAGAGGGTCATAGGCATATTTCTCCAATGTTTGAAAGAGCGAAACAGCCTGGTTCAGACTCTCATTATTACCCGTAACCCTGTAGTGTTCGACCAGGCCATAGATGGCAAATGCAATACCATAGGTCTGTTTGGCTGAGTTTCCCATGGTACCATCGGCATGAACCGTCCAATAGGAACCACCGTATTCCTTATCGATAAAATAGCGGATGAAATATTCCTGTGCACGATCTGCCAACACACTGTATTCCTCATTTCCAAACAGACGGTAGGCCCTTGAAAAGGTCCACAAGATACGTGCATTCAGTACACCTCCCTTGGGCGATTCTGGAATGGGCATGCCATTGTTTTGTTCGCTGCATTGCTGGGCTTGTTGATCGGCAGCTTTCTCAATGTCTTGATTTATCGCCTGCCGATCATGATGCAGCGTGAGTGGCGTGCGCAGGCGCGTGAGTATCTCGAGTGCCCGCCGGAGCAGATAAGTGAGCGCTTCAATCTGCTGCTGCCAAGCTCGCGGTGCCCGCACTGGGGACATCGGATTCGCTCTTGTGATAATATCGCCGACCACTGGGATCTTGAGCAAAAAACGGTCAAATCCGTTGCGGAAACGTTCCGATTTGCCGTGGGCAGTCTT
>CAKMJT010000015.1 GCA_927407015.1 uncultured Proteiniphilum sp.
CTTAAAGGTCGAAATTATATCTCAAAATACAATTGTTACCGTTTTTACTGCACTATTGTTACCATTATCGCTGTAGTCTTGTTACCGTTTTCACTGTACTGGATTTCCATTTTTACTGTATTTCTAATTTCCGGTAACAATTCGTCAAATCCGGATGCGGTGGTGGAAATAAGGAGTATTCCATCAGTATCAGGGTTGTGCGGCAAATATAACCATAATTTAGATAAAAAAAGAAAATGGGAGTATTTTTGTTAATCCTGAACGTTTTTCTGTTGTGTCAGTACCTCCGGTTCCGCATGGTTTGGGATGCGGAGGTGGATGCGGTGCCGGAAGATTTTTTATTGCTGCGCCGGCTGGCCTCACTGGGTGGGGCGGCAACCGTTTTTTCTTCCTGGCGGAGGAGTTGCTCAAAATCGAGCAGCTCCTGTTCGATCCGTTCCTGTTCTGCCTTCATCTCCTCAGGGGTGGAGGTGTATTGCGAGATGGAGCGGTTGCCGGGGTTGCCGGTTTTATAGATTTCGCCGCTATAGCTCCGCTTCCGGAAGAAGTCATCCACCGTCTCGGTGACGCGGTTGTTGAGGGCGGAGGCCATCAGCGGCATACGACGGGTGTAGGGCTCGAGCTCACCATATTGAATCCAGAAGAGGGGATAGCGGGTATCGGCGGAGGCATCGTCGTCCTGCCGGAAGAGGATGGGGCAGAGGGCCACAGGCTGCACTTGGAAGGCCGATGTGGCGGTGTCGAAGTAGTAGGCTTCCTTCAGGTAGTAGCCCAGCACTTCATTGGAGGGCACGTCGGCATCGTTCACCGTGATCACGCCGTTCTCCGTTTCATGGTAGATGCCGAAGCGGTTGACCAGCCCGGAAAAGTTAACACGGTACTCCTCGGTGAACTCCTCACGGCCGTCGAGGTACTCATACGCCCGAATGCGATCTTCCTGCAGCAGCCGGAAGATCATGGCAAAGAGATTGCGCTGACCCCCTGCGGATGTGGAGGGATGATAGAGAGGTGCATTGCCCTCCTTTCTGAGGTCGATATAGCGGTAGATGACGCGTGACCAGCGGGCATCGGCGATCTCCTCTTCGATGTTTGGTCGGTTTTCCCGGATGGCAGGGGATACAGATGCTTGCCGCTCCTGCTGCCGCCGTTGCTCAATTCGTTCCCGGGCAGTGGTTTGCGGGTAGAGGGCCGTTACTTGCCCTACTAAAATGAATAGGATGAATATTGTCTTGGTTGTCATAGCTTTTTAATCAATTTACTCTCAGTTCCATTACCGCAATTTCGCGTTCCGTACCATCGGGGCCGGTGGCACGCACGCCGGAGATGTAGAAGTAGCTGCCACGAATCAGCCGCCGGATCTGCTCCCTTTGTCGCTCCGAGAAGCGACTGCCGTCTGATACCTCGGGGATGGCATTGCCCATGGAATCAAAGAAGACGGTGCGGAAGCTTCTCACCTGAAAAGGCACGTGGAGGATGCCGTCGTCGATGGCGGCTTTGAGGCCGTCGTTCTGCAACAGGGCTGCCTTCGGGATGCTGCCTCCTTTCCGCATCACCGGGTTGCCCCCGGCATCGCGGTATTCGATATAGGGGGTGGGGTCGGGGAGGGTGCGCACCCGGAAGGTGTGCGTCGCCACCCTGCGTGCCTCACCTCCCGCCGTGCGTGCCGAGACGGTGATGACCGCCTCCCTGCCGGCAGAAGCGGGACGGGCCACCCAGAGGTTGCCGCGGCGACCGAGGGTGCCGTTGGTCATCACGGCGCTCACCTCCTGCGGTGCGACACCAGGCACCGATATGCTGACCTCATTGTCGATGCCGGCATAGAGCACGTTCATCAGTGTGGGGGCGACGGTGGCCATCGGCTCGATAACTGTATAGCTGCTGCTGAAATCACGCCGGGTGACGCTGCCGTCACTGCCGGTCAGTTCCACATACCCCTCCACCGGGAAGGTGCCGCTGCGGGGAGCCGGCAGCGAGAAGAAGCCGTCGTCGCCGACTTCCGGCGCCTGCCCCTGCACCACGATGTGCGGACGGCTGGTGCTGTCCTCTGCCGCGAGAATCACCCGTGCGTTGTAACTCCCGCCCTGCAGTACCGTCTCCGACTCGGGGATCAGCCAGGCGTTGAGTCGGTTCAGCCGGAAGTCGCCCATATCCACACTCTGGAGGAGCGATGCCAGTGCCTCTCCCTCTGAGAGACGGATGTCGTTCTCAATCTTGGTGAGCAGGGTAACGGCTGCCGCCAGCGGCATCTGCTCAAACAGCGACGCCTCCCAGCTCCTGCCGCCGGCTCGGGGATCCGTGGAGAGGTTGCAGGCGATCAGTGCGCGGCGCGACGGGTCGTCCACCCACGTCATCAGCTGCTCACGGTAGCTGTCGATAGCCATTCTTAGCTTCTTTCCCTCACCCCGCAGGGGAGAGAGCATCACCACCGCAGCGGCCTCCAGGTCGTCCTTATGCCGGATGTGACTGATGTCGCCCCGCTTCCCGTCCGCCTCCCGCACCATCTGCAGCTTCAGGTCACGGATGTACTGTGTGAGTGAATCGCTCATGCTGCGCACCTGCAGGCCTTTGTCGGTCCACGCACCCGCTTTTTCGGGGTTCGCGGCGCGGTAGGCGGAGAGCTCCTCCATGATGAGCCTGTTCTGCTCCTGCAGGGTCTGCGACGATTCGCCGAGCCGCTCATCCACCACCCCGAAGCCGTCGAGCACCTCCACCGAGACGTTGAGGGCCAGCATCGCGATGAAGACCAGGTACATCAGGTTGATCATCTTCTGACGGGGGGAGTTGGGACTGTTGACTGCCATGTATAGGATTGAATTACAGTTGAGAGGCTGTGCTGTTGCCGCCCCTGTGTACGGTCATGGCCTGCAGCATGCGTGCATAGGCGTCGTTCAGCTCGCGGAGCTGTGCCGCCATTCGTTCTGTCTCGCGACCGATCACCGTGCCGTCGGGAATGGTGTCGCTATAGGTGTTCTTTAGCCGCTGCAGCCCCCGGTTGATCTGCTCAATGGTGTCGATCTGTCCGCTGATGCTCTTCAGCTGTACCTCGTAGAGCGCATTGAGGCCCGACAGTGTGCGGTTCAGGCTCTCCATCTGTTTGCCGTATTCCTCGGCGTGACCGTTCAGTTGCGGGGGAATCGCCGTCGTTGTTCCGGGGAGGGATTGTACGGGCTGATCTCCGGCAGGCATACCCTGTGTCGCGGAAGGCCTGGCAGCGGATAGTGGTGTAAAGGCATCTGTTCCGAAATCGGGGTGCTCCTCCGGGTTCTGCGAGGCGAGCACCGGGAATACCTGCTCCCAGGGATAATCGCGAACCGGCGTGTCGAAGGCGGAGATGATAAAGACGCACACCTCGGTCACCATCCCGATAAAGAGCATCTCGTTGCCGAAGGGGAAGTGCAGCAACTTGAACATGGCACCCAGGATCACGATGGCCGCACCGAAGCTGTAGGCAAAATTAATGAATCGTTTTCCGCGTTCCGTTTGCAGGAACTGTTCGAGCCTGTTTTTATATTTCTTGTATGCATTCATATGGGTGTCTTTTTCCTGTGTTGGTTTTTACTTTCCTCCTCCCACCTGCGTCCTCACGCAACGGAATCCAATATAGGAGCGGCCTCTGTGATGGTATTCGGAGTCACGCATATCGGAACGGATAAAGGTGGCATTGTCTTTCCAGGAGCCCCCCTTCACCACCTTGCGTTTCAGCAGGGACGGGTCGTCCGTGGTTGCATCGTACCTGTATTCCGGATTCAGGTCGGTCATCAGCTCATTCCCCGACCCGGTATAGGAGGTCGATGTCCATTCCGCTGCATTGCCCGCCATATCGTACAGCCCGAGCTGGTTGGGCTTGAAGCTCCGTACTTTGGCCGGGATCAGATGATTGTCCGCCGCATAGGCACCCTCGCCCGGGTTGAAGTTGGCCTGGTAACAGCCACCCTCACCGGTGGTGCTGTCCGAATTCCACGGGTAGCGGTTGTCGGAGTTGGCATTGCGCGCCGCCATCTCCCATTCCGCCTCGGTGGGCAGCCGGTATTTCTCGATCTGCACCCCTTCCTTGTTGATGCTCCTGCGCAGGAACAGGGTGCGCCACTCGCAGAAGGCGGTGGCCTGATCCCAGCTGACCCCCACCACAGGGTGATGGGCATAGCCGGGATGGGCGAAGTAGTTGCGCATATAGACCTCGTTGTTGGCATTGGGGAAGTCGTTCACCCAGCAGGTGGTGTCGGGGTAGATGTTGACGATGCGGGTGTGGACGAAGTCGTAGAGGCTGCCCAGCGGCCGGGTGAGGGTCTCGTTGACGATGCGTCCGTCGCTGGCCACATACGCAGTGTCCTTGGTGATCATCACCGTTTGTTCCGCAGCGGGACTGCCTCCCGCAGCGACGGCTCCCAGCACCCTGCTGAGGTGGTGCTGCAGTCTGGCTGCCTCCGCCGCATCGAACCATTCGTAGCGGAAGTTGAGTTGTGCCGCATCGAGCATCTTCTGTCCCGTGATGGGATGGGTGACGTAGAGGCTGTTGATGGCTGCCTCCTCCTCTTCGGTGTTGCGGGTCCAGGGGATGGGGGCGGACCAGTTGAGGCGTGGGGTGACGGGCTCTCCGTATTCATCCTCGGCGATTTTATAAAAGTCGTCACCCGCATAGCGCGGGTCGGCGATTCGTTCGCGGATGATGGAGTCGCGTACCCAGTAGACAAACTGTTTGTACTGCGAGTTGGTAATCTCGGTCTCATCCATCCAGAAGTTGTCGACCGATACACCCCGTGTGGGAATGGTGATGCCCCAGAGCGAGTCGATTTCGCCCGGACCCATGGTATAGGCGCCGCGTGTCACCAGCACCATGTTGTAGGGTGTGGGCTCATCCCACACCTTTCCCACGGGAACGCCGGTCAGCTCGCCCCCCATACTGCCGATCCCCGGACGTCCACAGGAGATAATCAGTATCAGCACTGAAAGGAAAAGGAAATATTGCTTCATATTGTTAGAAATCAGTAGTCAGCTATCAGTTTTCAGTGTTCAGCTCTCAGCATTTAGTAATCAGTAATCAGTAATAGTTCTCAACAATCAGCATTGAACTATCAGTATTCAGTAATCAGTATCAGCTTTCCCGTTTCGCAGGATATTCGCTGCGCTGCAATCAACAATCAGCGTCAGTTTCATCATATTCACCACATTCACCGCATCAGCACATTCACCACTTTATCGCATCATCACATCATCGCATCATCGCATCATCGAATTACCACATTCATCACATCATCACATCATCACATCATCGCATTATCACATCTGCTAATCGTTGAATCGTTGAATCGTTTCACAACAGCCGGATGCTCTTCTGGGGCTGCAGCTTCGGTTTGAAATAGTCCAAAGGAAAGTTGCAGCGAAGATAGAGCTCATGACTGCCTTTGCTTTCACTCCCCACACCAGAGGTATGCAGGCTGTAGGCATATCCCAGCTCCAGCCCCTGCAGCGTGGCTCCGGCAAAGAAAGCGTAGCCGTCGTCTGACAGCCACGACACACCGCCCGAGAACCTTTTGTCGTATTTCAGGCGCAGTGTGGCCTGTACCTGTGTCACACTGAGATCGGACTGCACCCGCACCATCGGTTGTATTTCTAACGGAGAAAACAGTCTGATATTGTATCTGGCCAGCAAATGCCAGGAGCGGGGAATGGATGACCGGGCTGAATCGCTCTGCAGGCCGATGGCGGCAATGGAATCGGGTACCGCATCAAACGCGGGTTGAGTGAGGTGCAGCACCGACAGGCCCGCGTAGAAATGCCCGCTCCAGGCAATGCCGGCATTCAGATCGGCCAGCTGTCGCTCCGCGGGGTTCACCTGCAGTGTACCCCGCTCATAAGGCTCACCACCGGGGATAAGGTGCAGACTGCCTGCATCATATTGCAGGCTGTAGATGCCGCCCTGCAGCCCAAGCTGCAGCGCCCCTGACCCCCATGCCTGCCGGAAGCTGTACTGGCCGGCCAGCAACGTATTGCGGAGCGAACCCATCTGCTCGGAAGAGGCCACGATGCCGGCACCATGGCGTCGCTGCAGAAACGCCACCGGCATATCGGCAGTCAGCACCACTCTTTGGGGTGCATTGTCGATGCCTGCCCACTGATACCGGTAAACGGCTGCGGTGCGTATCTGCTCTGTTTCGCCGGCGAAAGCGGGGTTATAAAATCCCCTTACCGTCCAATAGTGACTGAACGGTGCATCCCATTGCGCCTGTATCGCAGAGAGGCAGAACAACAGAAGAAGCGATAAGCAGAGAAATCGCCGTTTTTCCATTATCACTATAACTGAAAAACGGCGGAAAAATTGTGTAGAGAAACCGCTTATTTTTGTGGACAGGATTTTTTATGTTTATTTGTGCGGACAGTACCTTATCGGGCTGACTCCGGGAGACAGAAGCGGTGTGCAATAACAGCTTACAGACTTTCCGGTTTCACCCGCATAAAGCGCAGCATGCCCAGCATCCAGCGTGGCAGTGGTTTTTCGGGATCCCGTTTGCGCAGGTCGAGGCTCAGGTTCAGCTTCTTTATCACCGGGATCTTATGGGTCTCCACGAACTCGATCAGCGTGCCGTCGGGATCTTCGATGTAGGCAAACTGGCCGGCGGCATCTCCCATACCGAAGGAGCTACCCTCCCTGTACTTCTGTGTGGTGTCGACGGTGAAAGGGAAACCCATATCCGTGCATTTATCACGCAACGCATCCATATTCCGGATGTCGAAACAGATCTGGATAAACCCGGGATCTCCCCAGTAGCGGCCTTCATAAATTTTTCGGGGTGTACGTTCAAGCGGCTGCACCAGTTCAATGGCTGATTTTCCCAGCAGCTCACTGAAGCCGCCTTTGCGGGGTGAGCTGTGTGTGAGCAGGCGTCGCCGGAAACGACCTTCGCCAGCGGGAAGCGCTTTCAGATCGTCGAAGGTGCCGGTTTGGTCGGAAACGATGGTGTCATAGCCCAGAATATCCCGGTAGACCGGCATTGCTTTTTCGATGTCGGTCACCCCGATCATGGCGCCGGCGATACCGCCTGTCAGTCGTTTCTCATCGCGGAAGAGCGAAGTTTCCTGCACAACCTGGAACAGGTTGCCGAACGGATCTTTGATGAAAAAGGTTTTGGTACCGTCAATCGTATCGGTCAATCCTCCCAAAAGATGCACATTCGGCTTGCCGGAGAACAGGTCGTAGGCTTTCGCCACATCGCGGCTCTTGATCTTTGCCACGAATACCCCCAGGTCACCCGTTTGAATTTCAAAGCCGACGGGTTGCGGTTTCCGTTCGGAGTACTGCCATATCTCAAATCCCCCGCCGCCCTGCATGTTGATGGCAATGGCCGCATGACGCTTCTGTGGTTTGCCACCGGTATAGGGGAGCATCAGCTCCGCCACGGTGTCATCTTCCAGGATGCGGATGTTCATCTGGAACATGTCGATGTAATATTTCCAGGCTTCGGCAAAGTTTTCCACGCCGATGCCGATCTGCTGGATGCCGGCGATATAGTACTTTTTGTCCATATGTGTGCTTAACTGAGATAATGATGATTCAATTGCCAATGCCTCTTCCGGCGCTGCGGCTGCTGTTGTGGCATCCTTGTTCCTGGCCGGGACAATAGTGATTCCATTTGCAACGGGTTCGAAATAAATGGGTACAGACGGAACGCGTTGCAGCGGTCAGACGGGTTTGATCCGGCGTGCCAGCCTGCGCGAAAGGGCCGGGAGAAACCGTTTGATATAGACCATCAGCAGTTCGGAACCTCCCACCAGCACCTCCGGCTTTTGTTTTTTGATCGCTTTCACGATCTTGCGGGCCGCTTTTTCTGCCGTGATCCCTTTCTCCTGCCCCTCGTCCATCCGTCCGTGTTTTTTTCCGTCTGCCTCCAGTGCGTTGTAAGAGATATTTGTTTGTATGCGGCCCGGGCAGACCATCACCACCCGTATCCGGTCGTTGTAATACTCGGCTTGTACCGTCTCGAAGAAGCCGTAGAGGGCAAACTTCGATGCGGCATAGGCTGAGCGCAACGGAAAGCCGAACTTGCCGGAGATGCTGCTGGTGACGGCGATGGTGCCGCCCCCCTGTGCTATCATCGCGGGCAGGAGCCGCTTGGCGATTTGCATCGGTGCGAAGAAGTTCACCTGCATGATCTTTTCATCCACCCAGGCAGAGGTCTCCAGCGTTGTGGAACGCTGACTGATGCCGGCATTGAGAAAAGCTATATCCATATTGCCGAAGAGCGCAATGGCCTTGTCTGTCAGCACATCCATATGAATCAGATCAGACAGGTCGTAAGGCAATATCTCACAACGGGCGCCCAGCCGAATGCATTCCTGCTGCACCACTGCCAGCCTGTCGGCGCGTGTGGCCGTGAGGATCAGATTGCACTTCTCCCGGGCGAACAGATAGGCGCACGCTTCGCCGATACCGGAAGAAGCGCCTGTGATCCATATCGTTTTGTTGGGTTGCATTTTTTTAGCTGTCAGCTGTCAGCTGTCAGCGATCAGCTTTTTTAGTTGGGTTGATGATGCTTTCAGCGTTATTGGTTTTAGCGATCAGCTTTCACTTTTCACTTTTCACTTTTCACTCAATCCAGCACATCCTTCCAGAGTTGTGCGCGGTAATCATCGATGGAGTGGGGCGCACATTCATCCACATTGCTCACGTTGTGAGTGGTGTAGATCATCTGTTCCAGGTAAGCAGGTGCGCGGTTGGGGCCTTCGCCGAGATTGATCAGCACGGTCTCGCCGTTTTTGATCAGGTTCTTCCGCAAAGCGATAAAGAATCCGGCCATGGCCACTGCCGAGGCGGGACCGGGGATCACTTTCTGCTCATAGGCCATCAGCTTGCCCACCGGAACGAGCTTCTCTTCCCGCATCCGGAGGAATGTGCCGCCCGATTTTTTCACCAGTCGCGCAATGATAGGGTAGGTGGCCGGGTTGCCGGTAGCCAGCGTGGGTACCTCAGTCTGGGGATTATCGATTACCGGGTACTCTTTTTCAAATCCCTCAGGAAATCCCTCTGCTTCCGACTTCTCCCACGCCTGCACCATCGGGTCACACTGGTCGGTCTGCACCAGCAGAAAACGGGGGTTCTTCAGCTCCGGATACACATGGCTGATCTCCCGGATGCCCTTGTCGATGGCGATAGGTCCCGTGCCGCCGCTCACCGCCTGGATGTATACATCGGGAAACTGATCCATCTGACGGAGCCACTCGAACACCATGGTCTTCTTGGCTTCCACACGGATGGGATCTATGTTGCCGGTGGACATCGGGATATGATAATACCCGGCATATCCGGCAGCAATCTCCTTTGCCTTCGCATAATCACCCATCACCCGGAAGACCTGTTGTCCGAAGGAGCTGATGGTTGCTTCAGAGCTCCTGATGGCATCTTCCGGCATGAAGACGGAGCAGTTCACACCTGCCATGGAAAGGTATTTGGCATAGGCCGTTGCGGAGTTACCTGTGGAGGCGATGCAGTACTGTTTGATACCCAACTCATTGAACAGGCTGGCAGCCATGGAGGCAGCAGGGTCCTTGAAGGTGCCGGTACCCCCGTTCAGGTCGTTGCGGTAGACGTGCACGTTGATGTCGAGACCATGGTTCTTTTTGGCATACTCCTGCAGAAAGGTCCACCGTTCCACGGGAACGGCGCCCTCACCTCTGGAGATGATGTGCCTTCTGCGCAACAGGGGGAGAAAGGGGAAATAGTGCCAGAAGCTGTCCGGCTTGCGTTTGATGATACGCGGTAACCGTTGGTATCGTCTGTTGTACCACACCTCCGAATGTTTGCTCCCGCACTGTGGGCATTGCTGGTTCTGGTCGAACCAGGTCCAGAAATTGGGGGTCTCGTACCCGCACTGGGTACAGGTTAAGTGATACTTGTGCTGAATTTTTACTCGAAGCATATTATTCGACTTTATACCGGGATGACGGTGCGTATAGTTATCCTGCCGTTTTATTCAATCGACATCGATTTCATCTCCTCCGCCTTGTATTTTCCGGCTTCCAGATTCACTTTAATCTTTTTGAACACTTCGATGGTCTCCTCCACCTCTCTAAGTGTGTGCGATGCCGTAGGGATGAGCCTGAGCATCAGCACATCGCGGGGTACAACGGGATAGGCCACAATGGAGCAGAAGATGCCGTGATTCTCCCGCAGATCCACGACGACGTTGGTCCCCTCAGCTACATTCCCTTTCACATAGACCGGTGTGACAGGCGACCGGGTATTGCCAATATTGAATCCTTCGGCTATGAGTCCTTCCTGCAGCGATTTAGCTACTTTCCATAGGTTCTCCTTGTGCTGTGGCTGTGTCTGCAGGATCTCCAGCCGTTTCAGCGCACCGATGACCATGGGCATGGGCAGCGATTTGGCGAAGATCTGTGAGCGCATGTTGTACTTCAGCGAATCGACGATTGCCTTTTCGGAAGCCACAAAAGCACCGATCCCGGCCATCGATTTGGCGAAGGTGGCGAAATAGATATCCACTTCGTTCATCAGTCCGAAATGCTCGCTGGTTCCCGCGCCGGTTTCACCCATGGTGCCGAAGCCGTGGGCATCGTCAATCATGATCCGGAAGTCGTACTTCTCCCGTAGCTTCACGATGCCGGGAAGATCGCCCAGGCTGCCCGACATACCGAAGACACCTTCGGTCACGACCAGGATTCCGCCATTGTTCTCTTCGGCCTTCTTCACGGCAAAGCCGAGCATTTTATCGCACTTCTCCATGTCGTTGTGTGCATACACGAAGCTCTTGCCTCCTTTGGCCTTGTGCAGAAAGATACCGTCCATGATGCAGGCGTGTACTTCGGAATCATAGACGATCACATCGTTTCTCGATACCAGTGAATCGAGGATGGAGACCATCCCCTGATAACCGTAGTTTAACAGATAGGCAGCCTCTTTTTTCTCGAAGCGGGCCAGTCTCTCCTCCAGCTCCTTGTGGTATCTGGTCTGCCCTGACATCATCCGGGCACCCATCGGATAAGCCATCCCCCATTCTGCGGCCGCTTTGGCGTCTGCTTCCCGCACTTCGGGATGGTTGGCCAGTCCCAGGTAGTTGTTCAGACTCCAGGTGATGACCTCTTTGCCGTGAAATCTCATTCTCGGTCCTATTTCTCCTTCCAGCTCGGGAAACATGAAATAACCTTCCGCTTTTTTGCGGTATTGCTCCAGTGGCCCGTTGACATTTTTCAGCCTCTCAAAAATATCTGTCATAATCTGTAAAAATGGTGTTTGTTGATTCTCCTGTATGATAATGATTGATTTTCTTCCCGTACAAAAATAGTCAGGTAAGGTTAAACGGGAAAGGGTTATGATCCGGCTTCCCCTTTATTCCCCTTGATCTCCACGAAATCCACATCCTCTGCTTCGCTGATCTCGAATGTCTTTTTTTGGTATTCAATGATGCGTTTCTCCTGTGTCACAGGCTGGTTGGATTGTTCAGGCCGTTGCGGTTGACGGGGTGATGTCTGTTTGCCCCGTTTACCCAGTAGGAAGCTGACGAACCCTTTCAACAGGAAGTAGATAACCATGAAAACAAGCAGAAATTTGATCAGAAATCCCATATGTTAAACGATTTTTTAAATGATAAAGTAAAGATACGATGAATCGGATGATCCATCTCCCTCATTTGTATTATTTAACGATTTGCCGCTCCCGATTGCGGGTGATCACGGAAAGAGCGATATAGGCCAGTATCCCCGCTGCTATGCCCATGATACCCCATAGTACCACAAAAACAATCATCAGAAGGATCAACAGCACCTGCCTCCCGTTTCCCTTCAGGCTTATTTTTTTGATTTTCAGAGAGAACATGGGGATCCCGGTAATCATCAGCAGGGAGAGAGAGAGAATGAAAAAGAGGGTGACGTAGAACAGTGGTAACGGTGCCGGTGTGAGTAAATGTACACCGTAGCAATAGCTGATCCAGAAAAGGGCGTTGGCCGGTGTGGGCAATCCCCGGAAAGAGGTTGTCTGTCGCTCGTCGAGGTTGAATTTGGCCAGCCGGTAGGCGGAGAACACGGGAATCAGAAAAGCCGTATAGGGCAGGTAAAGGGTAAGGGGCTGCAAGATGCCGGGGATTGGCAGGGTATCGCGCAACAGCATGAAGACAGTTACGGCGGGGGCTACACCAAAACTAACCACATCGGCCAGTGAATCGATCTCTTTCCCGATAGGAGAATAGGCTTTCAGTAACCTTGCGGCCGTGCCGTCAAGAAAATCGAAGAGTGCTGCCACAACCACCCAGATGACCACGGCTTTAAAATTAGCCTGCAAGGCCATCGTAATGGCAATGCAACCAGCCAGCAGATTGAGTAACGTGATGATATTGGGTATCTGTTTTCTCATGATTGTCCGTTGTCTTGTTTGTTGAGCCGCGCCAGGAAGGTGATGTTGGCGCGTACTTCTTCACCGGGTTCAACCAGTATCTCGCTGTCGGGAGGTAGAAAAATATCCATGCGCGACCCCAGCTTGATGAATCCCAGGGGTGAGCCGATATGCAGTTCATCACCCTCGTGCACGTAGGTCACAATCCGGCGTGCCATCGCTCCCGCAATCTGTTTGGTGAGGATCACCCCATGTCCGGGTGTTTCGATCAGTATGTTGGTATGTTCATTCTCGTGACTCGATTTAGGAAGGTATGCCGCATGGAAATTACCCTCCACATGCGAGAAATGGATGAGCCTGCCGCTAACGGGTACCCAGTTGGAGTGGGCATTGAAGAGCGACATGAAAATAGAGATCTTGATACGTTCATCGTGGAAGAACTCCTTTTCGAATACCTTCTCAATCACCACGACCCTGCCGTCGGTAGGCGCGTTCACCAGCCCGTGCAGATCGCCCTTGTAGGTCCGTTCCGGCTTCTTGTAGAAATTAAGGGTGGTGACCAGCAGCAGGATGGAACAGGCGAGCACGACGACCGTGAAGAGGGTCTCGGTCAGCAGGGTGAAGGTGACCGCATTGACGAGCAGCAGGACCGTCAATACCCTGATCAGTGGTTTTTTTCCCTCGTTGTGGATATGTATCTTCATTTCAATTAGTTAACGTCGAAATAACGATGCTGATAAGCGGAATCTATTGAATTGCTGTCCGGCAGGCTCTGGTAGATGCTGTCCGATTTTTTTTCGATCTCTTCACGGTATTTCTCCGGGATAAAGTCATCCCAAAATGTTTGGTTCAGATAGGGGACAAGGGCCGGCACAACCGCCTCGACACGCTCGAAGAAAAAAGATTCCTCCCTGATCTCTTTTTTGATGACAACCTGCTCTTTATCGAGCATCAGGACAAGGTTAAGGATGATGCTCAGAAACAACATCATGGTACCGAGGGCTATCACCGCTCCGGACAGCCGGTTGATGAAGCTGAGCAACACCACATCGATGAATTTCTGAATCAATTTACCCACCAGCGAGAGAACAATGGCGATCAGCGCAAAGGCAAGCACAAAGGACAATACCCTGGCAGCGTCGGGTGAGATCTCGATCAGTCGATGAATCTCAGGCAGTATCCTTTCTGCCAGCCTCCCCCCGAAGATGGCCGCTAACACAAGGGTTGCCAATCCCACGAGCTGCATGATGAGCCCTTTACGGTACCCGTTGATGAAGGCGATCAGCAGCAGCAGGCCAATGAGTAAATCGAACCAGTTCATAGTTTCTTTTCCAGTGTTGTTTTGCGGGCATCAATCTGTTCGTTGAGGAAGAGCGAGGCCTGCAGGTTGAATTTTTCCGGTGTTTCGGTCGTATAGTATTGCACGGTACCCTGTCTGGTGCATTGTTGCGCTATCTCCGGATGCCTTTGCAGGTAGTCTTTCAGGCTCGCGGCGACATATTTCCCCTGCGCAATGACCTTCACATTGTCCGGCAGGTACTGGCGGATCTTGTTCATTAGCAGGGGGTAGTGCGTACAGCCAAGGATAATCGTATCTATCAGCGGATCTCTTTCAAAAAGGTGACTGATATGCTGTTTCACGAAATAATCGGCACCCGGCTTATCATATTCCCTGTTTTCCACCAGCGGCACCCACATGGGGCATGCCTCACCGGTGACGGTCAATTGCGGGTGAAGCTTCTCTATCTCCATCTCGTAGGAATGCGACTGGATGGTTCCTTCCGTACCCAGGATGGCGATGTGGTTGCTGGCGGATAGACCCGTCAGACTTTCGGCCGTGGGACGAATAACGCCCAGCACTCTCTTCCCGGAACCCAATGTGGGCAGATTGATCTGTTGAATGCTACGCAAGGCTTTTGCCGATGCCGTATTGCATGCGAGGATGACCAGCTGGCACCCCTGTGCGAAGAACCACTCTACCGCTTCGAGGGTGAACGCATACACACTGTCGTAGGAGCGATTCCCATAGGGAGCACGGGCATTATCACCCAGATAGATATAGTCATAGGCGGGCAGCAGTGCCCTTATTTCGGATAAGATCGTGAGCCCGCCGTATCCGGAATCGAATATACCGATTGCACCCGCCTGTCCGACCGATTGCTCCTTCACAATTGTTGAAGATTGGTTAGCGAATGCCCAGTTTTTCTTTTACATAAGGATTGGCATCCACCGCTGCCGGTGATACAAAGGCAATGCCCGGATCTGCAAGATCGTAGATAACGGAGAAATTACGTTCAATGCCCACCGCACGGATGGCATCGCTGATTCGTTGCTTCAAGGGCTTTATCAATCCTTTCTCCTGATTCTCTATATCTTTCTGTGCCAGACTCATGAATTGCTGCATCCTGTTCTCCAGCTCTGTAAGCTCCTGCATCCTGCGCAGCTTGATGTTCTCGGCCAGCGAAGCCTGGTAGGTGATGAAATCGGAATACTTTTTATTGTATTCGTTTTGCATCAGTTCCAGCTCTTTCTTGTAATTTTCACTTAAGGTAAGCAGTTGCTGTGTAGCCTGTTCCTTCTCCGGAAACTCATTCAATAGTTCCGTTGTATTGACGAATGCAACAGATACATGCGGTGTAACCTGTGCAAAGGCTGAAGCACTGATCATCAAAATAAACAGACTAAGACTGAGAAAAATCTTTTTTGTCATCATACTCTATTTTATGGCGTGAATAATTCAATACATCCGATTGCATCTTTCCCGGTAACCCGTGTTGCTATTGTAATTCTCTCCATCGCTGTGTGTTGCGACCGCATCAGCCTTGATAAAAGCGGATGCGGCCGCTGTCAGGGTAGGAATTAAAATTACAATGTCAACTGGTTACCTATATATATAATGTCCCTGCATCCCGATAAACGGGATTTGTTGTATTTGAGGGGACTTCTCTACAACGTTTTCCTTACTTCTGTCTCCTCGTAGGATTCGATGACGTCTCCCACCTTGATATCGTTGAAATTACGGATGGTTATACCACATTCGTATCCTGTTGTCACTTCCTTCACATCTTCCTTGAAACGTTTCAGTGATTCCAGTTCTCCCGTGAAGATGACAATACCGTTACGGATCAGGCGTATCCGACTGGAGCGTTTTATTTTCCCGTCACGTACCATACAGCCGGCCACGGTACCCACCTTCGTAATCCTGAACACATCCAGCACCTCTACGTTACCGGTGATCTCTTCCTTGATTTCCGGTGAGAGCATCCCTTCCATGGCTGCCTTCACCTCTTCAATGGCATCGTAAATGATGGAATAGAGGCGGATGTCCACGCCATTTTTTTCGGCATCCTTGCGTGCACCCAGTGAGGGACGCACCTGGAACCCGATGATGATGGCTTCTGACGCAGCGGCAAGCGTCACGTCGGATTCTGAGATCTGTCCCACCGCTTTGTGGATGACGTTCACCTGAATTTGTTCCGTTGAAAGCCGGATGAGTGAGTCGGAGAGTGCTTCCACTGATCCGTCCACATCGCCTTTCACGATGATGTTCAACTGCTGGAAGTTGCCAATGGCAATACGGCGGCCAATATCATCGAGGGTGAGCATCTTCTGGGTGCGCAGTGATTGTTCACGTTGCAGCTGTTCCCTGCGATTGGCGATGGCACGTGCTTCCTGCTCCGTTTCCATCACATTGAAGGTGTCACCTGCCTGTGGTGCCCCGTTGAGGCCCAGGATCAGTGCAGGTTCTGCCGGCCCGGCGGTGTCGATGCGCTGATTGCGTTCGTTGAACATCGCCTTTACGCGACCGAAATAGGCCCCTGCGATGACAATATCACCTTGGTGCAGGGTGCCGTTTTCCACCAGCACCGTAGAGACATAACCCCGTCCCTTATCGAGCTCCGATTCAATGATCGAACCCACGGCTCTGCGGTCGGGATTGGCTTTCAGCTCCATCATATCTGCCTCGAGCAGCACCTTCTCAAGCAGTTCACGGATGCCTATACCCTGCTTGGCCGAAATATCCTGAGACTGGTATTTTCCTCCCCAGTCTTCCACCAGGTAGTTCATCTCTGCCAGTTTTTCTTTTATCTTCTCGGGGTTGGCGCCGTTTTTGTCGATCTTGTTGATGGCGAAGACAATGGGTACGCCTGCGGCACCCGCGTGGTTGATGGCTTCCACCGTCTGGGGCATCACATTGTCGTCGGCAGCCACGATAATGATGGCTACGTCCGTTACTTTAGCTCCGCGGGCACGCATGGCGGTGAACGCTTCGTGGCCGGGTGTATCGAGGAAGGTGATCTTGCGACCGTCTTCCAGCTGCACGTTGTACGCCCCGATGTGCTGTGTGATGCCGCCTGCCTCGCCGGCAATAACGTTGGTGCTGCGGATGCTGTCGAGCAGTGATGTCTTACCGTGGTCCACATGCCCCATCACCGTAACGATAGGAGGACGCGAAATCAGATCTTCGGGATTATCCTCCTCTTCGGCAATCGCTTCAATGACGTCGGCGCTCACAAACTGAGTCTTAAACCCATATTCATCTGCCACGATATTGATGGTCTCGGCATCGAGCCGCTGGTTGATAGCTACCATTACGCCCAGGCTCATACAGGTGGAGATGACATTGGTCACCGGCACATTCATCATGTTGGCCAGGTCGTTAGCCGTCACAAACTCGGTCAACTGCAAGACACGACTCTCCCGTTCCTGCTGCTTGAGCTCTTCCTGGTGCTTGTAGGCACTGGCTTCGCGTTTCTCACGCCGGTATTTTGCTCCTCCTTTTTTGCCTCTCTTCTCCGTGAGGCGTGCGAGGGTTTCCTTGATCTGTTTTTGTACATCTACCTCACTTACCTCCGTCTTGATCGGTTTTCTGAGTGACGGCCTCTTATCCCCTCTCGAAGTCTGGCCGAGAGGCGCTGGTTTCTCGATATTTACCTTACTGGTGCGGATGCGCGTCCTTTTTTTCTTCTTGCTGTCGTCATCTGCATAGGGCGTGTCCGTTTTTTTCTTCTTTTCATCGATGGCCTCCTTTTTCAGCAGTTTCACCTTTTCTTCCTTCAGCTTCTTGCTGTCGAGTGCCTGCTGTTCGCGATCCAGTCGGTCTTTCTTACGCTGAGCCCTCGATTTACGGGGAGGACGGGTACGATCGTTGATGGCATCCAGATCGATCGATCCTTTCACCACGATGTTCGATTCCAGTTTATTCTTATGCAGCCGGAACACCTTGTCTGATCTGGTTCCTTCCGGTTTTACTTCCTCTACTGCAATAACGTCACTGACCTTTTCTGCCGGTGCTGCCTGACTCTCTCCGGTGTCAGCGGTCACCGCTGCTTCCTCCTTCATCGCTTCCTTTTCAACATCAACCGATGGGGCGATCACCTCCTCAACCCGTGCCGGCACTTCCTCCTTCACCTGTTCTTCCATCACGGGTACCGGTACCTCTTTTACCGGTTCGGGTACCACGGGTGCAGCTTTAACAGGTTGTGGTTCTTCTGTCTTTTCGACGGGCCGGAATGTTGGTTCGTCTTCCGGTACCTTCTCTCTCAAAGGTTCTTCCGGCTTCTCTTCTTTCTTCGGCTCTGTCTTCCTTTTGTTGAGGTTTTCCAGATCGATGGTACCCACCACATTGAAATGAGGCTTCATTTCCTTCGGAATCTCCGTCTCGATAGTCTCTTTTTCCGTTTTCTTCCTCGGAGCAGTTACTTCGGGAAGTTCGTATCCTTCTATCGCCACTGTTTCGCGTTTCTCATCGCGACGGTGCATCTTCTCGCGTGTCTCCGTAGCTTCCCGGCGGATATTCTTGTCCTTACCGAATTCAGCAATCAGTATGTCATACTGTTCATCCTCTATTTTAGCGTTAGGATTTGCTTCTATTTCAATACCCTTCTTGTGCAGAAACTCAACAAGGCTGTTGATTCCTACATTCAAATTTTTCGATACTTTTATTAATCTAATAGGCATATTTCTCTTCTATCCTTTTCTCTCTTTGTTTGTTGTGAACAGTATTGCCGGGTGTGTATTCCGACTGCGAACCGGAACGACCTTTCTGCGTTTGAGCGCTGAGTGCCCTGACCGGAGGTTATTTTACTTCCTCTTCGTCTTCAGCATCAACGTCCGCAGCTGCATCTACATCTGTTTCTGGTTCAGCCGCTGCCTCTGTGTCGATGTCGGCTTCTGTGTAGTCAGTGTCATCAGTGTCAATGTCGGTGTCAGTGACTTCTTCTTCTTCTTCTTCCTCTTCTTCCTCTGCCTCATCTTCAAATTCGTAACGCAGTATGGCCAGTATCTCGTCCACTGTGCTCTCCTCCAGGTCGGCCTCTCTGATGAGCCTCTCTCTGTTGGTTGCCAGGACGTTCTTGGCTGTGGAGCATCCAATCTTTTTCAGCTGGTCGATGACCCAGCCGTCAATTTCATCGCGAAACTCATCCAGATAGATATCCTCCTCATCCACTTCATCAATGTCACGGAACACTTCGATGTTGTAACCGGTAAGCATGGATGCCAGCTTGATGTTGGCGCCTCCCTTGCCGATGGCCAGTGACACTTCCTCGGGATTGAGAAAGACCTCGGCACGATGCTCTTCCTCCTTCACGGTGATCGAGTTGATCTTTGCCGGGCTTAACGCGCGCTGGATATACAGGTTCGTATTGTTTGTGAAGTTGATGACATCAATATTTTCGTTGCGCAGCTCCCGCACGATGCCGTGGATACGAAATCCTTTCATACCCACGCAGGCCCCCACCGGGTCGATACGGTCATCATAGGCCTCTACGGACACCTTGGCACGTTCGCCGGGAATGCGGGCGATCCCCTTAATGGTGATCAGTCCGTCGGCAATTTCGGGTATCTCCTGTTCGAACAGGCGTTCGAGGAATACGGAGGATGTGCGTGACAGGATGATCCTGGGGTTGTTGTTCTTGTTCTCTACACGGGCCACCACAGCGCGGGCATGTTCTCCCTTGCGGAAGAAATCGCTGGGTATCTGTTCTGTTTTGGGCAGAATCAGTTCGTTATGCTCATCGTCGAGCAGCAGCAACTCTTTTTTCCATACCTGATAGACCTCTCCCGAGACAATCTCTCCCACTTTCTCCTTGTACTTGTTGTACAGGTTGTCCTTCTCCAGTTCCAGGATCTTGGATGCCAGTGTCTGACGGAGGTTGAGAATGGTGCGGCGTCCGAAATGATCGAGTGATACCTCATCGGTCACCTCTTCTCCCACTTCAAAGTCAGGGTCGATTTTCAATGCTTCCGAGAGGGTGATCTCCAGGTTGGGATCTTCCAGTTCATCATCTTCCACGATGGTGCGGTTACGCCATATCTCCAGATCGCCCTTGTCGGGGTTGATGATGATGTCGTAATTCTCGTCTGTACCGTTGGTTTTCGAGATCACGTTTCTGAACGACTCTTCCAGCACGCTGATCAGCGTTGCCTTATCGATATTTTTCAGCTCGTTGAATTCGGAAAAGGTATCTATGAGACTGATGGTTTCTTTCTTCTTGCCCATATATTATTTAAATCTTATCAGATATTTTGTATATTTTACTTCGTCGTATGTGAAACGGAGTTCATCTTCAACTTCTGTTTTGCGCTTGGCCCCTTCCGGCTTTACTTTTTTTGTGACGGTGAGGGTGAACCCATTTTCATCGGATGCTTTCAGCCGCCCCGTAATTTTTTGTCCCTTCCTGCTGAGAACCTCAACCTCCCTGCCTTCGTATTTCCTGTACTGGCGCAATGTCTTAAAGGGTGAAGTGAGGCCCGCCGACGTTACGGTCAGTTCGAAGTCTTCCTTGTCGCGGTCGAGTTTCGATTCCAGGTGACGGCTCAACGCTACACAATCATCAATATCAACACCCTGGTCGTTGTCCATCTCAATGATGATGACACTGTCGGCACCCACAGAGAGATCCACCAGGTAATTGGGTGAACCTTTCAGATACTCCTCCACGAGGTCGGTAAGCAAGTTCTTTTCGAGCATATGCAGCTGTCATGAACAAAAAAGGAAGCGGTGTCTCCTGCTTCCCTCTCTCTATTCGAATGCAAAGATATTGTTTTCAAACGGATTCACAAAATGTTTGCCTGTTTTTTTGCTTTGGCACACCGCTGAGGCAGGTCCATCCATGAGGGATGCCTGCTCACCGTTGCAGAGGATGGGGCGGGCTCTCCGGCCTATTCGTCGGGCAGCGACTGGATATCGGCATCGGGTGGTGGGATCGTCACCTCTTTTTCCTCGTTCAGGGAGACGATTTCCACACGGTTGCGGATTCTGGGGATGACCTCCTCATCGGCAAAGCCAATGATGACACCAAACTCGTAGAGTTGTGTCACGATCAGGCCCTCATCACGCAGGCTCTCAGCCACTGCACCCAGACGGTCTAAATAATACTCTGATATGGTAATGATGATATGTCTCATTTCATTTTGCCCTGGGTGCGATGGATAAGCCGGCTCCCACATCGTCGGGCGATAGCGGCAGCTTTCTGGCCGTCTCTCTCAGTTCCTTTTCGATCACCGATGGCGTGGCATCGGGAAATTTCTCCCAAAGAAGGGCAAGGATACCCGCTACATGAGGGGTAGCCATGCTGGTCCCGGAGATCATGCGATTCCTTACCGGCATAGGCCACGATGAATAGATGGCTACTCCGGGTGCAGCGATGTCCACCAACCCGCCCGGGTTGATGGCCCGGTTTGAGAAGTCAGCCACCTGCAGCGCTTCATCGATGGCGCCAACGGCAAGGATAGACGGACAATCGGCAGGACTGCCCACCGGGCTGAACTGATTTTTGGACCGTCTGCTCTCATTGCCGGCTGCTGCAACGATCACCGTTCCCTTGGAGAGAGCGAACTGTGCCGCTCTTTCATAGGCTACATCATAACTCTGCCCGGGAAAGACCCTCGATCCCAGCGACATGGAGAGAACCCTGCACCCGCTGTTGGCGGCCCAGGTCATGCCGTCCAGTACCCATGCCTGGGCACCGCTGCCCTGGTTGCTGAGTACCTTGCCGGCGTAGATGTGTGCACCGCTGGCCACCCCATATCGTTGTCCGTCACCATCCAACGAGCCGCAGGCCGTACCAATGCAATGGGTTCCGTGGCCGTGCATATCGTCAATGGTTTCGCCGGGTACGAATGAGTGGGTAGTCAGCTCTCTTCCCCTGAAATCGGGATGGGTGGTGTCAAAGCCGGTATCGATGACTGCGACGCCGATGCCGGCACCGGTGTACTGTGAGTGCAGTGCCTCCGTGATCCGGATACCCCAGGTTGATGCGTCAGCTGTTTCTTCCGGCACATCATCGGGGATATAGACCACTTTCTCCGGCTCAACAAGATAATCCATATCCTCAACTGATAACAGGTGGATGAGCTCGTCATCGGCACCCACCAGCACCACCCCCAGGTCATGATAGAATAGCGCATCGGCACCCTTTATCTTGCTTTCATTCAGCGTTTCCGTGACGAAGTCGGCGGTGTTTGCAACCTTAAACCCCCATTTTGTTTCCAGCATCCTGGTGGTTTTTACTTCGTTTTTGTGATCCTCTCTCAGGATCAGAAAATACCTGCCCGTGAAGAGAGGGTTCTGATCCTCTTCCCTGTCGTACACCTCTCTGATGAATTTGTCAAAAGAGCTCCCTGACGCAGGATAATCCCGCAGAAAGGTCTGTTTTCCCAGTTTTGGCGGTTTCATATCTCTGATGATTTTAAATTGGACATACACATTCTTGCTATCGCAGCTGTTGTCTCTGACGTGTTTTCTTGTTTACGGTAACCGGAGCAGCAGATCTTCATCCACAATGCTTACGGCCTCTTCGCCATCCGGCACGCGTTCACGGCGCATGGCAACAATTCCCTTTGCCAGCAGCACATTGACAGCGGCTTTTTCCCGAACAGTCAACCGATACCGGTCTGTCAGCCGGTTATTTTGCGACTTAATCTTTCTCAACAGTTCCCTCTCTTCTTCCGTCAGCGAAGAGAGGATCAACGCCGTTTCGTTCATTTCGCCCGTCCGGGGCGCATTGTGCATTCCTTTTTGCCAGATGAAAATCTCGGCCTCTTTGACCCTGTTCTCTTCCATGATGGCAAAGAGATTGGGCAGGTACAGCCGGGTATAGACATATCCGGTGAGGAAACCGGCGATGATGAAATAAATGAGCAGTGAGATGATGGACGGTTTTGCAAAAGCACAGTTCATTATTTCGCAGGTAGTGTCTGTGAGTATATAATCAGCCATGCGTTGAAAATAACCGGGGATTTTTGCCAGCTGGGTCAGCGTGACTCCGATGATGATTTTGGTCAGCCAGTCTGATACATCTTCCAGATTTGTATTTGGGGTGTACTTCGTACTCCTGTCATCCTCTTCCCGGGGATCGTAGTTTCGGTTCAGCCTGGGTATGCCAAAGAGAAAGCCCAGCACAACGCCCCCCAGCAGAGCCGCCAGGGAGATGATCAGCAGCAGTCCCAGGTAATTCCAATAAGTTTGTGAAACGGTTGCACAGAAAACAATCGCCGTGATACCCGCGATGATCACAGACACAGGTAACAGATGAACGGCCCGTTTCATCTGTGCAGGATGTCTTTTTTTTTCCACTGTTTCTTGCGGTTGATTGATTCGTATCCATTGCCCGTGGGGACCACCGGAGTGATCTCCAGGGAGGCAAACCACATCCTGCCGGAGCAGGTATTCCTGAAAACCGCCACAGCGCTTTTTCCTGCTGTGGGTAAATTACGTCGCTTAGTGGCTGCAAGTTAATGTATTATTTTGAATCAGGCAAGGATAAGCGTTTTTTTTATTCAGATTGCCCGGGATAGCCTGAATAGACGCTGCCGGCATCACTTTGTCGAAAATATTGTGTATTTTTGTCTGCTGAAATGAATGACCCGATGAAAAGAAGAAGAGGATGGAAAAAGCAGACATCAACAACATTGTGTATGATAAAAGTGTGATTGACTTCGTGACTATTGCCGTGGAGTTCTGCGTTTTTCTGGAAAATGAAGAACAATTGCCGCGGATTGAGTGGATTGACCGAATGTTGAAAATACTTCCCCTTTTATACGTGAAAGCATCCCTGTTACCCGAAACCCTGGCAACAGATGAGGAGCCACCGTCCACTTTCGTGCGGGAAGAGGACTATTCGCGCGTGGCAAACCGTATCGCCGAGGTGATGGGAGAGGAAGACACCTATCTGGATGTTTTTATGGATGATATGAAGTACAGCGACAGACCTATCTCCGCCTTCGTCTCGGAAAATATGGCGGATATCTACCAGGATGTCAGGAATTTTGTGTCGGTATATCAGTTTGAACTCACCGATCAGATGAATGATGCGTTATATCTGTGCTCGGAGAGCTTTCGCATGTTTTGGGGACAAAAACTGGTGAATGTGTTGCGTCCGCTGCACGCATTGAAAAGCAGTGACAGGGAAATATCGGATGAGGAAGGAACTTTAAAGGGAACAGCATTGTGGGATTGACGATTACGAAGGAACAGATGGCTGAACTGCCGACAGAGACGTTTGATGGAAAGATTTTTGTGATTGATCATCCGGAGGAGGCTCGGAAAGCGCTGGCCTTTCTCTCCACCAAACCGGCTCTCGGTTTTGATACCGAGACCAAGCCGGCCTTCAAAAGGGGACAGGTAAACAATGTGGCGCTGATGCAGCTGGCAACCGAACAAGAGTGTTTCCTGTTCCGTCTGAACAAAATCGGTTATCCCGAGGAGCTGGCGTCTGTGATGAGTGATCCGGGCGTCAGGAAGATAGGTCTTTCGCTGCGGGACGATTTCGCTGCCATCCGCAAACGATCCATCCGCAAACCGGAGAATTTTATCGACCTGCAGCTCTTCGTCGATAAGTTCGGAATTGAGGATAACAGCCTGCAGAAGATCTATGCGATTCTCTTCGGCAGGAAGATATCCAAAAGCCAGCGTCTGTCGAACTGGGAAGTGCCCACGCTCACTCCTGCACAACAGGCCTATGCAGCCATCGATGCCTGGGCCTGTCTCCGCATTTACAATCATTTAATCGAAAACGACCAATGGAACAGTACAGGGAGATAGTGTTGCGGCCCAAAAAAGATGAATCACTGAAACGGTTTCATCCCTGGGTCTTCTCTGGTGCCATCACCCGCATACCCGATGATCTGGAAGAGGGAGAGGTGGTGCGCGTGCTTTCTTCCGACGGTGACTTTCTCGGGGTGGGCCATTATCAGATAGGCAGCATCACCGTGCGGATCCTGTCGTTCCGCGATGAGGTGATAGGGTCGGAATTTTACAGAGACCGTATTGAAGGGGCCTGTAACCTGCGCCGTAACCTGCATCTGATCCGTCCCGACAACGACACCTATCGGCTGGTTCACGGCGAGGGGGATCTGCTGCCGGGCTTAATCATCGATATCTATGGTGATACAGCTGTCGTGCAGGCTCATTCGGTGGGGATGCACAAGGATCTGAATCTGATCGTTGAGGCACTGAAGGATGTGTATGCCGCCGATGCGTCGCTGGAACATATTTTTTATAAGTCGGAGGGTACCCTGCCCTTCAAAGCCGGTTTGGCGCCGGAAGATACGTATCTTGCCGGTGGAGAGAATGTCAGCGGCATTGCAATGGAAAACGGACTGAAATTTCACATCGACTGGCTGAAAGGGCAGAAGACCGGTTTTTTCGTCGATCAGCGCGAAAACCGACAGCTGCTGGAACAGTTCTCCGCTGACCGGCGTGTGTTAAATATGTTCTGCTATACCGGTGGTTTCTCTGTCTATGCCTTGCGGGGCGGCGCCGTCAGGGTCGATTCAGTGGACAGCTCATCGAAGGCTGTTACGCTTACCAGCCGCAATGTGGCACTCAATTTTGGGGATGACCCCCGCCATACGGCCTTCGCTGAGGATGCCTTTAAGTTCCTGAAAGAGATCGCCCGCGATCAGTATGACCTGATCGTGCTCGACCCGCCTGCCTTTGCAAAACATCGCGGAGCAATCAATAACGCGCTGCAGGGTTACAAAAAGCTGAATCTCTCCGCACTGGAAAAGATTGCACCTGGAGGTATTCTCTTCACTTTCTCCTGTTCGCAGGTGATTACCAAAGAACAGTTCCGTCTGGCTGTCTTTAGCGCGGCTGCCATTTCGGGAAGGAACGTGAGAATTCTGCATCAGCTCACCCAACCGGCCGATCACCCTATCAATATCTATCATCCCGAAGGAGAATACCTGAAAGGGCTCGTCCTCCAGGTTGAATAGCCTGAAAATTTGTTCAAAACGGTTTAAATGGCGTATTTATAGTTAAACTATGTAAAATACGCTATTTTTCTGCTCGAAAGTTATGTTTTATAACACAAAAACGCTTACATTTGCACTGTGTTTTTCATGGTATTAGATTTAAGGTTAACAATGAAGATTGGTTGTCGTGAGACAACCTTTCCTTTTTTAATTCCATTCCTTTTTCTTTTCACAAATTATAAACTGTTTCATTGAGTTCATTGGCAGGTTTATTGCTACTTTTGTAAAGAAATAGTGAAGGCCGTTACAATGGATTTTAGAACACGCATAGAGATTCCGAAACAGGACATTTCGATGAATCACGCAACCCGGATGATGCTTTTCGGGTCCTGTTTTGCTGAACATATCGGGAGAAAGCTGCTGCAACACAAGTTTAAGACAGAGGTGAATCCGTTTGGCGTTTTATACAATCCCTCTTCTGTTGCGCGATCGATCAAAAGGTTACTTTCCGGCACATCCTTCACGGAAGCGGATCTGCTGTTTCATCAGGGAATGTATCACAGCCTGATGCATCACGGACAATTCTCCTCCACCGATAAACAGGCCTGTCTGAACCAAATTTCGGACAGATTTGCAAAGGCGGCGGAAATGATTCGTTCCACTGAGCTTTATCTGATCACTTTTGGGTCGGCATATGCCTATGCGTGGAGAGAGACGGGAGAAATCGCCGGGAACTGCCATAAAATTCCTGCTGACCGGTTTCATCGTTTCAGGTTGACGGTAGAGGAGATCGCCGAAGAATGGGGAGAGGTGATTACTTTGTGCAGGAGCCTTCAACCAGAGGCGAAATTTATTTTCACGGTCAGCCCCATTCGCCACTGGAAGGATGGTGCTCATGAAAACCAGCTCAGTAAATCTATCCTTCATCTGGCGATAGACCGGTTGCAGAACCGCTACAGGGAGAGTGTCCGTTATTTTCCTGCCTATGAGGTGATGATGGACGAGTTGCGCGATTACCGTTTTTACGATGAGGATATGATACATCCCTCCTCCCTGGCAGTGGATTATATATGGCAGCGCTTTTCAGCCACCTACTTTTCTGATTCAACACGGCAGGTGAACGAAGAGTGGTCACAGATCAGACGGGCTCTCGACCATCGTCCCCTGAATCCCGTAACGGAAACTTACCGCACCTTTGTAAGGCAAACTGCCCGTAAACTGGAGGCTTTCGCCATGAACCACCCGGAGATATCGTGTGAGGAGGAAAGAGCCCTTTTGCAGATAAAATAAAACCAGATCATGATATACAGTATTCAACAAATAGCATCCGTTTTGGGAGTGAAACAGGACCATCCGCGACCAGCGGAAATAAGCATCCTGCTCACCGACAGCCGCAGGCTGACACTTCCTTCGGAGACTCTTTTTTTCGCGCTGGAAACGAAAAACAACGATGCGCATGCTTTCGTGAGTGAACTTTACCAGATGGGCGTACGAAACTTCGTCGTTACGAAACTGTTCCCTGAATGGGCGCCCTTTACCGATGCCAATTTTCTGAAAGTGAAGAACAGCCTGTCCGCGTTGCAAAAGCTTGCCGCGTACCACCGCTCACAATTCGATATACCGGTCATCGGTATTACCGGCAGCAACGGGAAGACCATTGTGAAAGAGTGGCTTTACCAGTTGCTGGAAGAAAGTTTCAATATTGTGCGCTCACCACGGAGCTATAATTCGCAAATTGGAGTGCCGCTGTCAGTCTGGCAGCTGGACGAACAGACGGAGCTGGGCATCTTTGAAGCAGGTATCTCGATGCCCGATGAGATGGAATATCTGGAACCCGTCATCCGGCCTACCATCGGTGTCCTGACGAAAATAGGGGAGGCGCATCAGGAGAATTTCGTCTCCCTGCAGCAGAAATGTATGGAGAAACTGGAGCTTTTTGCCAATTGCGATGTCTTCATTTACGACGAGGACAATGAACCGGTCACGCGCTGTGTCGATATGATGGTTCTTTCACAGAAAACCTTTTCCTGGTCTAGAAAAGACAGGGATGCTCATTTGTATATCTCCGGTATCGAAAAAAAAGAGGAAGAAACAACCATTCACTATTCGTTTCTGGATTTTGATGACTCTTTTGTGATTCCTTTTACCGATGAGGCATCGATTGAGAATGCCATTCATTGTCTGGCTGTGTCATTGTATCTGCACCTCTCCCCGGCCGATATAGCGGCAAGGATGCTTTTGCTGGAGCCGGTTGCGATGAGGCTCGATCTGCGTAAAGGGAAAAACGACTGTCTGGTGATCAATGATACCTATAACTCCGATATCAACTCGATCAAAATAGCGCTCGATTTCCAGCAACAACGCAGGATGGATCGTCCCCGGAAAAAAACAATCATCCTGTCGGATATCCTGCAGTCAGGGGTTGCACCTAAGGTGCTCTACAAAAGGGTAGCCGGTATGGTGGAGCAGGGAGGTGTCCGGAAACTCATCGGTATCGGGCAGGACATTGCTGCCAATGCCCATCTCTTCGCTGTGCCGGAAAAGACGTTTTACACGTCAACGGATGAGTTTATCCGGTCCGGAGAATGGAAAAATTTCCATCAGGAGCTAATCCTGTTGAAAGGTGCCCGCAGATATCATTTCGAGCTGATCAGCGCGCTGATTGAGGAACGGATCCATGAAACGCAGCTGGAGGTCGACCTTGACGCTGTTGTCCATAATTTTAATTTTTATAAATCGAAACTGCAGCCCGGCGTCAAACTGGTCTGTATGGTGAAAGCGAACGGTTATGGTGCCGGCGCTGTTGAGATAGCCAAAACACTGCAGTATCACCGGTGTGATTACCTGGCTGTTGCCGTGGCGGAAGAAGGTATGCTGCTGCGCAATGAAGGGATTACCCTGCCTGTCATTGTGCTCAACCCGGAAGTGAACGGTTTTGAAGAGCTGTTGTCCGCTGATCTGGAGCCGGAAGTGTATAGTTTCCGGATCCTGGGGGCCTTTATCAGAGAAGCAGAGAGAAGAGGTATCACCGATTATCCGGTCCACCTGAAGATAGACAGCGGTATGCACCGGCTGGGTTTCCTGCCGGAAGAGGTACCGCAGTTAGTGCGAACGCTGAAAGCTCAAAAAGGACTGAAGGTACGCTCTCTCTTCTCGCATTTATCAGCCAGTGAAAGCTGGACTTTTGATGATTTTACACATCATCAGATGGATACGTTCAAACGGGTAGCCGATGATATTGAGACGGCGTTGCGCTATAAAGTATACAAACATATCCTCAATTCTGCCGGAATAGAACGTTTTGCAGATAGTCACTGGGATATGGCACGGTTAGGTATCGGCCTGTACGGCATCAGCGCCAGCGGACTCTCCGGACTCAGGAATGTGTGCACACTGAAGACAACCATCTTACAGATTAAAGAGATCGCTTCCAACGAGACCATCGGTTACGGGAGAAAAGAACGATTAAACCGGGATGCACGGATCGCCACGATCCGGTTCGGTTATGCCGACGGGCTGGATCGCCAGTTCGGCAACCGTAAAGGGAAAGTAAAAATCAACGGACAATATGCCCCCATCGTGGGAAATGTCTGCATGGACCTCTGTATGGTAGATGTGACGGATATACCGGCAAAGGAAGGTGATACGGTGATGCTCTTTGGAGAAGGTCTCCCGGTGGTTGAGCTTGCCGACAGCATAGGAACCATTCCCTATGAGATTCTCACCTCCATCTCTCCCCGCGTGAAACGTATCTACATCAAGGAGTAATGGTCCGGCGGAAAAGCTTTCTGTAAAGACAGGCCGGCATGCTATCGGACAAGGGTCCTTGAAACAGATTCAATCGCGTTTTAAAACAAAAAAAACACCTCCTAGGAGGTGTTTTTTTTTGTTTACTGAGCGTGTTCTCTTACTCAACGAAGAAGATAGCAACACGGTTCCAGTCGTTTTCAGCATAAGGCTGTTCGGTATCACCCTTCCAGTCGATGGAGATACGATCGCTGCTGATTCCGTATTCGCTGGTCAATGCATCGGCAACCGCTCTTGCACGTCTTTCAGACAGTGCGAAGTTGTACTCGGGAGTACCGGTTTGTCTGTCAGCATAAGCCACGATGTTTACTTTTGCATTTTCGTTGGCCTTCAGGTATTCTGCGGTGTTGTAAACACTGATCTGCTGTCCTTTGTCGATGGTTGAAGAGTTGATGCGGAAGAATACTACGTTGGGAACGTATACTGTTTCTGCTGCTTCTACAGTCTGCACTTCAGGACATTCCGGACAAGACTCAGGTCTCAGTCTCAGTTCTTCGTTTTCTGCACGAAGTCTGTTGATCTGGCTGTTGAGGTCGTTGATCAGGTTGTAATCCATCAATTCAGCAGGTGTGAAATCTTGTTTTCCGCCCAGGCCGAATTTAACACCAGCGGTACCGGTGAACATGCTGTCATATTCAAAATCTCCGCCAAGTCCGCTTCCATCAAAACTTTCCTGCATTACCCTCCATCCCAGTTCAAGGAAGAGAGCTACATTGCTTGAGAGCTGGAAATTATTGATCAAACCAACATTATAGGTAAGAGTCTGGTTCTGATTTTTGAACAGGTCTCCGTCAGGGTTTGGTTTCTTCCAGTCAGCATCTAATCCGTACATATAACCGATACCCAAGTATGGGATCAGGCTGTATACCCTTTCAGGATCATATGAACCCCAGGCGTTGATGATGTTGTACATCACATCAACATGACCGCCCAGCCAGTTCTGTTCAGGATCAATTCCTGCAGCTACATGTTTGATATGACCACCGTCGATCACCAAACGTCCACCCCAGTTAGGAGAGTTCCAGCGTCCGATTTCCAGTTGTCCCATCCATCCCAAACGATCGCCGAAACTTGCGTCAGCGTCATTTTCACCTTTTGTCATGTAAAGGTTTGTTCCACCCCCAAGACCTATATACCAGTTGTCACTTGCTTTGTTTTTCAGATACACTGTACCTTGAGAAACGTTTTGTACTTCTTGTGCACTGATGCTAAAAGCAACAAAAGCAGAAAATAAAAGTAAACTAAACTTTTTCATAAATTTAAATTCTAATTAAACATTTTTTATTACAATAACTCGATATTATTTTGTTCTGTGATACATGTACTGCACTCAGTACATTTTTTTTGTTTATGTATAACGTTTATGCTATAAAAATGTTCGATAAAATTACTTTAAATATGTATTTTGTACCTGTAAAAGGTTTATGCGTTTATCCTTAGCACATAAACATCAGAATGCAAATATAAAACTTAAATTTTACATAAAGTTATTTTTCTGTTAAAAAAACGCCAAATAGAATATATACAAGCCATTTTACTCACTTTTCCCCTTTTTGGGTTCAATAAAAGGAAATTAACCCAGGTAACTTTTCAGTAGTTTACTTCTGGAATCCTGTCTGAGTCTGCGTATCGCTTTCTCTTTAATCTGACGTACGCGCTCGCGTGTCAGTTGGAATTTATCGCCGATCTCCTCCAGTGTCATTTCCTGGCACCCGATGCCAAAGAACATTTTGATGATATCGCTTTCTCTTTCCGTCAGGGTGGAGAGCGCTCTGTCGATCTCTTTTTGGAGTGATTCATTGATCAGGGTCCTGTCGGCAATGGGTGCATCATCATTGACCAGCACATCCAGCAAACTGTTGTCTTCCCCTTCCACAAAAGGAGCATCCATGGAGATATGGCGACCGGATACTTTCAGTGAGTCCGTTACTTTATCCACAGAGAGGTCCAGCTCATGGGCCAACTCTTCGGCAGACGGGCGTCGTTCATTCTCCTGTTCAAATTTCTGGAAAGCCTTGCTTATTTTGTTGAGCGATCCTACCTGGTTCAATGGCAGTCGTACTATTCTTGATTGTTCGGCGAGTGCCTGCAGGATGGATTGACGTATCCACCATACGGCATAGCTGATGAATTTAAATCCTCTTGTCTCGTCGAATTTCTCTGCGGCTTTTATCAGGCCAAGGTTACCTTCATTGATAAGGTCGGGCAAACTCAATCCCTGGTTCTGGTATTGCTTTGCCACAGAAACAACGAAGCGGAGGTTGGCTCTGGTGAGTTTTTCCAGTGCCTGGCGATCTCCTTTCTTGATGGCTTGCGCTAATTCTACCTCTTCTTCAACGGTAATCAGGTCCTCACGACCTATCTCCTGAAGATATTTATCCAAGGAAGCGCTTTCCCGATTGGTGATCGATTTTGTAATTTTTAATTGTCTCATTTGTATATTATACTTCTGAATAATCTTCGTTGAATCTTTTGGGGCTGCAAAAGTACAAATTTTTTCGTTATGATCGCGAAAAATGCACCTCTTACTTAACATGCAGCAAAGGAATTTGGTATAACACCCAATTCCTTTGCTATAGAAACACTGATAACGTTGTTTTTGTTACCAAAAAAAGACTAATTAACCATTCTTAACCATGTATTACTTTTTTGTCAGGTCAATGGCTATGTATTGTGTTCTTCCGTTGGGATAAAATCCAGCTATCAGCAACACTTTATCCTCACGGTTCGAGGTGGAAGCAACTATTCTGGCCACATCAGCGTCACTATTCACGGGAGCGTTGTTGATCCGCATGATGATGAATCCTTTATTGATTCCCTCTTTTCTGAAAAGACCATTTTGATCGACACTTTCCACGATCACTCCGCTTGATATACCCAGTTTACTTTTTGTTTCATCGGGAACCGGTTTGAATGTAGCACCCAGGGTACTCATTGGATCTGTGCTGCGGGTAATATCGGTATTCCCCTCGTCGTTCTTAAGCTCCACGTTAAAGCTGCGTTCCTTTCCATTGCGGTCGACGGTCACACCAATCTTGTCCCCGGGTCTGTATCTGTTGAGCTGAATCTGTAATTCGGCAAAATTATGGATAGGCACATTGTTGATGGCTGTGAGCACGTCGCCTTTCTGGATACCTGCTGATTTGGCGGCACTGCGGTCGGAGAAATCTTCCACAAGCACCCCTTTTATTTGCGACAGTTCACGGGCTTTGGCGGGATCTTCGCGCCGGATGTTCTCAATATTGGGAACCTGGATGCCCAGCACAGCACGCTGCACGGTACCATATTCCTTCAGATCGGCAGCTACCTTACCTGCGATAGAGATAGGAACAGCAAAAGCATAACCCGCAAAGTTGCCGGTTTGCGAATAGATGGCGGTGTTGATACCAACCAGTTCACCGTGAGTGTTAACGAGCGCTCCACCACTGTTCCCCGGATTTACTGCCGCATCGATTTGAATGAACGACTGAATACCAATGCCATCACCGATCACATTGCCCCTGTTCTTGGCGCTGACGATACCAGCAGTGACCGTAGAGGTGAGGTTAAACGGATTCCCTACCGCCAGGACCCATTCCCCTACCTGTAAGGCGTCGGAATTGCCAAAAGTGAGATAAGGAAATTCGGTTCCCTCAATTTTCAGTAGGGCGATGTCGCTCATTTGATCGGTTCCTACCACCTTGGCTACGAACTCTCTGTTGTCGTTCAACGATACAGATACCTCAGTCGCATTTTCCACCACATGGTTGTTGGTGATGATATACCCATCTTTGGAGATGATGACTCCCGAGCCGAAGCCCACCTGTTCACGTGGTTGTGCGGGACCGCGTTCACCAAATCCGAAGAAGAAATCGAAAGGATTGATGTATTGCTGCTGACTAATGGTCTTGGTTTTCACGTGTACTACACCATCTACAGAACGTTTTGCTGCTTCCGTAAAATCGGGGTATCCCTCTGCGGTGGTGAGATTTGTCAGGACCATATTTCTGTCCTGGTCAAATGAATCGGCCATCGACCCAATCTCCTTTGAAGCCGTATTTCCTGAGGAGTCAAAGCCAAAAGAGCCTCCGTTGTTTTTATTGATCACATTGTATCCCAGCAGGGTCACAAAGGAGCTTACGATTGCAATCAGTGCAATGGAAATTACATTTTTCGTTTTATTTGTGTTCATATTGATTAAAATTGATAATTGTTCTCAATTCGGATGCAACAAATATAGGTCAAAAAATATGCATATTTTTGCCATACAGACCGGCTTTTAACACTTTTAACGGAATAAATTGCTGATTAACCCCATTTAACCCTCAAGGATACAGCCGGTGTTTTTTAGCTGACATAATGGCGCTTTCGTGGCCGGAAAAAACCTTCCTGGTCATTTTCCCCAGTTTCTTTTATTGGCATATCTTCGGAAACGTAAATTGTTGAATGGCTGAAACAGATCAAATGGAAGTATATTGACATGGTATCGCACAGCATCGAGGAGAGAACTGTTTCTGTTGATGATAATCAATTGAATCCAAAAGCGGATGAGGAAGAGGAACAGGGTATAGCCCAGCAGGTAATGATTGGTAGTAAGAAGGCTGATGGTACACAGAGCAATAATCGCCGCGTAAAAGAAGTATTTGGAGATGGTCTCCAAACCGAAGAGATGGGAGGAGAACCCTTTGTAGAATTGCCGGGTATAGAGGTATTTCGACTTCAGGGACCTCCACGTTAAGAAGTTGTCCACGCTGTGCGTTTCCGTCATGCTATCGGGGGAAAGAAGCACGCCGGTATTTTTCTTTCTGGCAATTTTGTTGATATACAGATCGTCCTCACCACCCTCAATATGTAAGATGGATGAATACCCTTTGTGCAGAAAGAAGAGCTCTTTTTTAAATGCCATGTTCCGGCCGATGCCCATAAAAGGTTTGCGGGCAATGGCCATGGATAAAAATTTCAAGTGATGGATCAGGTTGTCGAAAAGAATAAATTTCCGCATCCGTACTTTCTTGTCAATGATCAGCCGGCTGTATCCAAGGACGATATCGCGTCCTTGTGCGAACTCCTTGCCATACTCCCTGATCCATTGTGTGGAGCAAGGTCTGGAGTATGATTCGGTGAAAAGGAGAATATCATTTTTCGCTGCTTTAATGCCCAGGGTGAGTGCCAGTTTTTTTTCGTTGATGCTGTCAGCTTCGGCGGGGACATAGGTATGGTAAAGTTGCGGATATTTTATTTCGGCCGCTTTCAGTACCATGTCTGTCTCATCGGTCGATCCACTGTTCACCACGATCACTTCAAAATGGGGATAATCCTGTTCCAGTACGAAGGAGAGGTTTTTTCTCAGCTCCTCAGAATTATTTTTGGAAGAGATAATGACGGAAATGCCCGGCAGCGCTTCGTCGGGAATAGTCTTCTCTTCTCTTTTTCTCTGGTAGGCAGCCGGCTTTCGATAGACGAAGAGGTAAAAGAAGAGTTGAATCAGGAAAGATAAAAACAGGATACCCCCCCAAATCAGCTCAATCAGGGAGAGGTTGGGAATGAAAGAAATGATCAAATCCATTCTATCTGCAGTTATAGTGAATCGGAGAAATGGGATGCCGGTAATGGCCGGCAGTTGTATTGTGATGCCATTGCCTCACCGTAGGCACCGGCAGAGCGTATCGCTATCAGATCACCTCTTTCGGCCCGGTTCAGCATCATCTCTTTGGCAAAGACATCGCTCGACTCACAAATGGGTCCCACCACATCGTAAGGCGTGTACTCACCGTCGGAGCTTATGTTTTCGATGTGATGGAATGCCTGATATAGTGCCGGACGAATCAGGTCGGTCATGCCGGCATCCACGATGAGGAATTTCTTTTGCAATCCCTCCTTCACGAAGACCGTGCGGGCAATCAGTGAGCCGCAGGGGGCCACTACGGAGCGTCCCAGCTCGAAATGCAGTGACTGATCCTCCTGTAGCTTCAGGTATTTTTCAAAGAGACGGAAATAGGACTCGAAGTCAGCTATCGGACAGTGATTCGGATGCTGGTAATTGATGCCTAACCCTCCTCCTACATTGATAACCGGTAGCCGGATGCCCTTTTCGTTGAACCATTCCTGCAGCTCGGCTGCTTTCACGCAGAGATCCTCGAACGCGGAGAGGTCGGTGATTTGTGAGCCGATATGGAAGTGTATCCCAATAAGTTTGATATTCGCCGATTCGGCAATGATTTCCAGTATCTCGGGCAGGTCCTGCTGGTTGATACCGAATTTGTTTTCATTCAAACCGGTAGTGATATAATGATGGGTATGGGCATCCACATTCGGGTTGATACGTAACGCCACCCGGGCCGTTTTACCTTTTGCGGCGGCAAGCCCGTTAAGGATCTTCACTTCGGGTTTCGATTCCACATTAAAGCAGAAAATATCGTGATCCAGCCCGATGTTCATCTCCCGGTCTGTTTTCCCCACACCGGCAAAAGCGATTGTTTCCGGTGAAAAACCACATGCCAGCGCCTTCAGGATTTCATTTCCGCTCACACAGTCGGCACCAAATCCGTAGGATGCGATTTCCTTCAGAATACGGGGATTGTGGTTGGCCTTGATGGCGTAATGGATATGAAAGGGTTTATTTTCTGTCTCTTTTCTGATTGTATCGAGTGTTTCCCGCAACAGATCCATATCGTAATAATAGAAGGGCGTTTCGAGTGGTGAGAATTTCTCAACGGGGAATATTCCTTTGATCATAAATATAAATGAATAATTGGGTTAGTGAATGCATCTGCAGGATAAAACCGGCCAATACATCCCTGTCGGATGACAAAATTACGATTTTTTCGGGGATTATCTTACTTTTCGATCAAAGAATATGCCTGTTCCAGTTTTTGCTCCAGAGGGAGCATCGTGTCAATCCAGTGGATGGTGAATCCGCGACGTTCCATACCCCTGAACCAGGTCATCTGGCGCTTGGCAAACTGATGAATGGCTATTTCGAGTTGCCTGAACATCTCCTCATATCTTAGTATTCCCACCACATGAAGTGTCACGAACTTGTATTCCAGTCCGTAATAGATCAAATCATCGGGTGAAACACCGGAATCGATGATTTGCTTCACCTCCTCAATCATTCCTTCCTGTATCCGTGATTTCAGGCGGCTCGTGATTTTCTCCCGGCGTAATGTCCGGTCAATATGAAGGCCAAGGATGGTGCTCTCCAAAGGAGGGAAGCTACATACTGACGATGCCTGTTTCGACTCGAAATCGGCAATTTCGATCGCACGGATGGCTCTTTTTTTTGTGTCGGTATCGGTTGTGTTGTGCAGCGGACGGTAACCTTGCAGTATCTGCGTGAGCTCATCGATTGATTTTTCTTCCAGTGATTGCCTTAATGCAGGGTTAACCGGTACGTCGGGCAGGTTATATCCTTTCAGTACCGATTCAATATAGAGTCCTGTGCCTCCGCAAAGGATGGGTCTTTTCCCGCGGCTGAGAATATCCGTGTAGGCTGCATGAAAATCGTGCTGATAATCGAACAGTGTATATTTGTCCCCCGGTTCACGGATATCGATGAGATGATAGGGAATGAATCTCCCCCGGATGGTATATTCCGTTAGATCTTTCCCCGTTCCGATATCCATCTGTTTGTAGATCTGGCGGGAGTCAGCGCTCAGTATCTCACCGTCGAGTGCATGGGCGAGATGGGCGGCAAACATAGTCTTGCCGCAGGCTGTGGGCCCCAGGATGGTAATCAGCGACTTCATTCTACCAGCTTCCTCCGGCACCGCCACCACCAAAGCTGCCGCCGCCACCACCACCGAAACCGCCAAAGCCGCCGCCACCGAAGCCTCCGCCCCAGCTGCTGCCTCCTCTGCTCCCGCCGGTGATGGGCGGAAAGAAGATGGGTGGTCCTCCCCCTCGGCGATGCCCCTCGCTGTCGATGTGCTGGTCTCCGCCACCGAAGAAAACCGTAAACAAGATGATCAGGCCGATAATAATGATGACGACCGCAAAAGGTGGTATGCCCTCATCGTTTTCAGCGTCTGCGGCAAATTCACCCGAAAGACGCGCGATCATCACGTCGACGGCTGCATTGACCCCTCCAAAATAATCCTCTTCAATGAAATAGGGGATCATGTCGTTGCGTACGATGCGGCCGGCATACGCATCGTTGATACGTGCTTCCAGCCCGTAACCGGTGCCGATAAAAGCCTGCCCCCTGCTGTTGCCGATTTTGGGCTTGATGAGAATCACAGCACCGTTATTTTTGCTTTTTTGTCCTATCTTCCATGCTTCACCCAGACGGAAAGCGTAATCCGATGCGGCGTAACCGCCCAGGTCGCTGACAGTGACCACATATATTTGTGTGGAGGTAGAGTCGTTATAGGCAAGCAGCTTCTGCTCCAGCGCCTCTTTTTCGGCAGCAGAGAAGATGCCGGCAAAATCATTCACCAACCGGTAGGGAACCATCGGCTCGGGAATCTCCTGTGCCGCTACACCCAGCACAATCAGCAGATAAATCAGGGTGAGAAAATATTTACTCTTCCAGAATAACTTCATCACTTAGTTCATTAATATCGTTTTCCGAGACAGGATAAAGTGCTTTGATCAGTTCTCCTGTTTTTCCCACACCCTTGCAGATACCCTCCGTGATGTCTCCTCTGCGGAAGCAGGCAAGCATCTCTTCCAGTGCATCGTCCCAGAAGTCGGGGCGTACATGCTCATTGATCCCTTTATCCCCTAAAATGGCTGCTTTCTGGTCGGAGGGGGAAAGGTACACAAGTACGCCGTTGCGGAGCAGGGTCCTGTCCATTTTCAGCTGATGAAATTTTTTGAAGGCTGCCACCAGCGGATCACCTTTGCAACGCCTGGCCACACACACGCGGATCTCTCCGGAAGTGTGACTTTCGGCATTCCTGATCGATTCCGATATTTTTTTCAGCTCCTCTGTGCTCAACATAGTCTCAACGGTTTTCACAGCCTTCTCAAAACGCTACCTCCGGAGCTGACTGTGCCTCGGAAGTTGCTTCAAAATAGGTCTTTGCCTCAAACTTAAACCATTTCGCGTAGATAACCTGCGGGAATTTACGGATGTATGCATTATAATCCTGCGCTATCTGATTGAACTTGTTGCGTTCCACCGCTATACGGTTCTCCGTGCCTGCCAGCTCATCCTGCAAGGCAAGGAAATTCTGGTTCGCTTTCAACTCGGGGTAATTTTCCTGGATCAGCAAAAGCCGGCCCAATGCCTGACTCAGCTGATTCTGTGCCTGCTGGTACTCCTGCAGGCTTTCTGCCGTAAGGTTTTCCGGGTTGATGTTTGTTTGCGTGGCTTTTGCCCGGGCTTCGGTAACTTGTGTAAATGTTTCCTGTTCATGTTCGGCATAACCTTTCACCGTATTCACCAGGTTGGGTATCAGGTCGGCCCTGCGCTGGTAAGCGTTCTGGACGTTTCCCCACTGGGAAGTGACTGCCTCCTGTTTTTCGACCATTCTGTTATAGCCCTGGCATCCGGTGAGTAACAGGCCTCCCGCAACAATCAGTAAAATGTAGGATAACTTTTGCATTTCGATATTGAATTAACTGTTTAATGAATCATGCACAAAGAAAGTTCAATCGGTTATTTTTCCGTCACAGCAAAAGTATAAAAAATAGTTCATTTCTTCGCGGGAGGGAACCGATTAATCTCAAAAGACAGTTAAATAACAGAGGAATGGGGGGAATGGTTTCAAATGCTTCCTGTTTTAGATCAAACTTTTTTATATCTTTGCCATTTCGAAAGAAGATACAGGTGTGTTTATTTCACCTGTTGCATCCATTCGCATTGGCCTGTAAACCGGGAATAAGTATGTTAAAGAACTGTATATTATCTATGAAACGAATTGTAGTACTCCCATTGATTTTATCTGTTTTTTCATTTGTCTCCGTGGCTGCTGAGATGAATGGCGCAGTAAATGTACACTCAGATCCACGGCAGGTATTGGATAGTACGGATCTGTTTCACGACATCACAGATATCAGCCGGCAGATAGAACGCCGTACAACGCAACCGGAGATTGCGCCGGAGGAAGTGATTCCGCAGTCTGTCTATACGTCTGAGGACACCGTTCCGCCTGTTGTTCCTCCTCAGAGAATCGTTCCAATTGTCCCCCCAAGGAAAACGCTTTTCCTGAGAAATTCGCTCGATACACTATACCACAGAAATGAAAACGGTACATTGCAGTTGCCCGTTCATACCTATAATCCGGAATCAATGCGCGGGCTGACGTTTCGTGATACCCTTTTTTATAACCCTCTTTTCCTGCCGATGATTTACAATGGCAAGATACTCCCCCGCGAACTATCGTTCTATCCAACCGAAGAAGATAGAGACAGGGGATTACTTATTCCACAGGAAAAGACATTTGCTCCGGGTCTGAGACACACTGATTTTATCCAGCATGTCAGACAGAATTATTACAGGAAATACCCCGACAGAGTCCGCTATACGGTGTTAAGCTTCGATTCAATACCACGTGTGGAGAGTGATGACAAGGTGGTGAGAGAGACATTCAACCCCTTCCGTGAGCTGATCAAAACCGAAACGACTTATTCGCTGGATGCACCCGGTGTGGAGGGAGCCGTCATTGAGAGAAAATACTGGGAGTACCACGGAGAACACTCCTTTCAGTTTGCGCAGAATTATTTTTCCAGCAACTGGTACAAAGGAGGAACGAATAATTTGAATTTCAATAACTACCACAAGATTGAAGCGAACTACCAGAAGGATAAAGTACGGTTCAATAATGCGCTGGAATGGCGATTGTCATTATTCAACGCACCCGATGATACTGTCCGGAATTATCGGATCGGGAATGACCTTATTCGTTATTACGGTGATTTTGGCGTGAATGCTTTTGTAAAAGGATTCTCCTACTCAACGAACCTGGAAGCCAAATCGCAGCTGTTCAATAATTATGCACCCAATTCAACCGATATCCGTTCCTCATTTCTGGCTCCGCTCTATGTCAATGCGGGTGTGGGTTTGAAATATGAGCTGGATAAAAAATCAGAGAAGGTGCGTCATCGCCGTGTGAAATGGACCCTTGCTTTGGCCCCGATATCCATTAACTACAAATACGTGGGAAATGATGCCGTGGATGTGAAACGGTACGGTATACCTGAAGGGAAGAAATCACTCCTGGATATTGGTTCTACTGTTACATCCATACTTAAATATGATATTACGCGGTATATCTCCTGGGATTCACGGCTCACCTATTTTACCAGCTATGAGAAAGTGGTGTCGGAGTTTGAAAACAGCCTGAATATGTCACTGAGCAATGCATTCTCCACCCGTATCTATGTGAATGCAAGGTATGATGACGGCGTACCAGCAGATCCCGATTTCAAATACTGGCAGTTAAGCCAGACACTCAGCTTCGGGTTGAATTACAGGTGGTAAATTTTAGCGGAAACGTGCATCTTCCGGAAAGCTGTATCCGTTGAGGAAATCAATGGTCCTCATTCGTTTCTTGCCGGAAAGCTGGATATCCGTGATCCGGATGAATCCATTCCGCACGGCTACATCGAGATAAGTCCTGTTGTCTGTCCTCAGGGTCCCGGCAGGCAGCTCTGCTACCGGTTCGTTAATCAGCTCACTGGCAAATAGTTTAAACCGGAGCGGTTCCTCATCCGTCCCCTGTGGTAATTCCGTCCATGCTGCCGGATAGGGCGATAAACCCCGGATGAAGTTATGTATTTCCAGGGCGGTTTTCTCCCAAATGATCTGACAGGTCTCCTTGAATATTTTGGGTGCTGGTTTTAATTCCTCCGGGTTAACTATGAACGCATCCTGGGGTACTGACTGAACTGAGTTACACAGGATGGCATCGACCGTTTGAATGACCAGACGGGCTCCCATAACCATGAGCCTGTCGTGCAGTGTCTCTGCGTTGTCACTGTCGCTGATTTCGGTCTTTTCCTGAAAAATAATCCGGCCGGTATCTATTTCGTGAGAGAGGAAAAAGGTGGTTACGCCCGTCTCCTTTTCTCCGTTGATGATTGCCCAGTTGATGGGTGCCGCACCTCTGTACTGTGGCAGCAGAGAAGAGTGCAGGTTGAAAGTGCCTTTGGGCGGCATGCTCCATACCACTTCCGGCAGCATGCGGAACGCTACCACAATCTGCAAATCGGCTTTCAATGCGCTCAACTGTGTGAGGAAGGTTTCCTCTTTCATCTTCACCGGCTGCAACACAGTCAATCCTTTTTCCACCGCATACTGTTTCACTGCCGATGGTTGAAGTTGATAGCCTCTTCCGCCCGGCTTGTCGGGTATGGTGATGACACCCACCACATTATACCCGTTTTCCACCAGTGCCCTGAGCGACTCCACGGCAAACGCGGGAGTACCCATAAATATTATCCGTAACGCCTTTTTATCCATTGTTTTTATTGACCTATTCATCCGATTCAGAGTAGTTTTCCACCAGCACCTCCCTGTAAGAGTTAAATACCGATGACTGTGACAGGATGCCCTGATAGACACCTTTGTCATCGATCACCGGCAGATTCCATGCCCTGGTGTTCTCGAACTTAGCCATTGCCTCTTCCATGCCGGAATGAATGTTTATTTTCGCGGGAGCACCCACCATGAATTTTTCTACCGTGAACCGGTCGTACAGTTCCGGGCGGAACATAATATTGCGGATATCATTCATCATGACAAGCCCTAACAGGATTCCCCCGTCATTGACCACCGGGAAAATATTCCTGTTGGAGGCCGAGATTATTTTCACCATATCTCCGAGCGTCATACCGGGCTTCACGGTAGGGACATCCTTCTCGATCAGATCATCCATGTTTAGAAAAGTGAGTACAGCCTTGTCCTTGTGGTGTGTAATCAGTTCTCCACTCTTGGCCAGTCGCATTGCGTAGATACTGTGCTTCTCGAACAACAGGATGGTGCCGTATGAAACCAGTGATACGATCATCAGAGGAAGAAACAACTCATACCCCCCGGTGAGCTCCGCAATAAGGAAGGTGCCTGTGAGAGGTGCGTGCATCACACCCGCCATCACACCCGCCATACCCATCAGCGCGAAATTTTCCTGCGGAAGGTAGGTGGTGTATCCCAGCTGATTGAGCACATAGGAGAATACAAATCCGGTGATACAACCCAAAAACAGGGTGGGAGCGAAGACCCCTCCGGTACCTCCGCCGCCGTTGGTGGCGCTGGTGGCAAATACTTTAAAAAGAATGACCAAAACAAGAAATCCGGCAATGGCCCACCGGTTCTCCAGGTTGTAGAAGAAGCTTTCGTTGGTGAGCGAATGGAATGAATCGCCACCCGCCAGCAGTGTATTGATGGTGTTGTATCCTTCTCCAAAAAGAGGAGGGAAAAAGAAAATCAACACGCTAAGCAGGGTGCCCCCCAGCAGAAACCGGTTCAACGTCGATAATTGATGAAACACTTTTTCGCACCAGCTCATGGTGCGGATCACATACAGGGAGATAAATCCACACAACAGACCCAAAAGAATCACCCAGGGAATACGATTGAGTGTGAATGGCTCAACCTGTGAAAAGGCAAACATGGCGCCCATGCCCGTAAAGATGTAGGATACGGTGGTGGCAGTCACGGCCGTTACCAGAAGAGGAAGGATGGACGACATGGTGAGGTCGAGCAATAACACCTCTATCACAAAAAGAATGCCGGCAACGGGTGCTTTGAAGATACCGGCAATGGCTCCTGCTGCACCGCAGCCGACAAGGATCATCAGGCTGTGTTGTTCCAGTTTGAAAAATCTTCCCAGATTGGACCCTATGGCCGAACCGGTGAGGACAATAGGTGCCTCGGCCCCCACCGAACCCCCGAAACCGATGGTGACGGAGCTGGCCACGAGTGATGAATACATGTTGTGTGGTTTAATCCGGCTTTTGCGTTGCGAAATGGCGAAGAGTATCTTCGTGACGCCATGGCTGATATCATCCTTTACCATATATTTTACATATAACCCGGCAATCAGGATGCCCACGATAGGAAAGAGCAGATAGGAAAAGTTCAGGTTGGCCTGACTGAAATTCTCCGTGAGGAAAACCTGGAAGAAGTGAATAGCCGCTTTGAGCACATAGGCGGCCACGGCTGTAAGTATACCTACCAGAAAACAAACGAACAGCAAAAAATGGCGTTCTTTGATATGGGAATCACGCCATAGCAGAAATTGATTATATGTTTCTTTGAGTTGCATCGGAATAAAATCATTCAAAACCCGGATGCAAAGATAACCAAATTCTTTACTTACGGATAATATGGATGGTGCCGTTCTTTCCCAGTTTCACGATTCCTGAAGGATTGGCTTCGCTCTGGTCTTTTTGTCTGTAGGTCACAATATAATCTACCCCGTTTTTGATGTCGGGTTGAATCTGAGAGAAGCGGGAGGGTGATTTCTCTCCGCTCACATTCGCAGAGGTGGAGACAATGGGTTTGCGGAACTGTTTGCACAATTCCCTGGAAAATAGTTCACCGGTAATACGGATGCCGATGGTTCCGTCCGATGCGATGAGGTTGGATGCCAGGTTTTTAGCCCCTTCGTAGATGATGGTGAGCGGCTTATCGGCCAGCTCGATCAGGTCCCATGCGATATCGGGAACATCCTGCACATAGGTCTGTAGCCTGGCCGGGTTGTCCAGCAGCACCAGCATCGATTTGCTGTCATCACGCTGTTTCAGCGCGTAAATACGTTTTACAGCCTCTTCATTGGTGGCATCGCAGCCTATTCCCCAGATGGTGTCGGTAGGATAGAGGATGATCCCGCCCTTTCTGAGTACCTCACACGCTTTTTTGATGTCATCCTGCATAATCTTTTCATTCATTACGGTCAACCGGATCAGTGTATTCGTCCGGTTTGATTCTTTGCAGTACCTGTATATTTTCAAACTTCTCACCCGATGCAAGCCAGTCCTTGAGGGTGCCTGCCGGCAAATAATCTGCTTTCGTGAACAATTGAATGCTGCCGGTATTTTTTTCGGGGATAAACGCATAAAGTTGCCTGAGATGCAGAAACCCGAATGCATACTCTTCGAGAAGCATCAACGTTTGCAATCCGAAACCCCTGTTCCTGTACTTTCTGTCAATCAGGATGCCTACGCCTGCCCTTTGATGAAACGGTTCGTAATCATAGAGATCGACCGTTCCGACAGCCTCCCCGGTCTCCTTGTATACGATCATCAGCCGGAGCTGCCTGTCAATATAGATATCCTGGTTGGAATCTATCAGATACTGTTTTATGGAGAAGCGGGAGAAGGGAGCAATGGCAGTACCATTTTCCCATAACGAGGTATCGTTTTCCCAGGTGTACAGTATATCCAGATCCTCAGGCTCGGGAGCCCGTAGACGGAGGATGCTATTTTCCAGCAGTTTCTTCATCTTCTGGCAGATTATTTGGAACGTCTTCCCTGTTTATTTCCTCACCCGGAGCTTCGGTCAGACCTGCCAACTCAGGATAGGAAGGTTTGCAAAAAAGAAAAACAATCAAAAGAACCACCGTAAACCATAAAAAATTGGTGTTACGGGAGATCCCAAACAAAAGGATATGCATGAACGTTACTGCACTGATCGTGTACAGACGCAGGTATGTCGCATACTGGTATTTTCTGACTGCGACATCGGTATCCAATGGGCGTGGAAGTTTCTTCAACCTGTCGGAGAAATGTTTCAACGACAGTGGAATGGCGATGATACTGATCATGATGACGTATCTTTCCAGTGTGATGCTGATCAATAGGGTATCCGATAAATGAGGTACATACCGGAAGAGAATAAGAAGGAACAGGAGAGCCAGAAAGAAAAGGTGTCCGTAATAATGCCTCTTCAACAGCGTAACAGCCTTATTCATTTTCTCCTCTATTCTCATTTCGACAACAGTTTATAGGATTCATCAAAAAGTGTCCGGTTCAGGATGGAACGTCCCAGCGTCACTTCATCGGCATACTCAATCTCATCGCCCACGGAAACACCCCTGGCGATGATGCTCACCTTCACACCATAGGGCTGCAGTTTACGGTACAGATAGAAATTGGTGGTGTCTCCTTCCATCGTGGCACTTAAAGCCAGAATAACCTCGCTGATACCGCCTGCTTTCACTCTGTCCAGGAGACTGGCAATCTCCAGGTCGGACGGCCCGATGCCGTCGATAGGGGAGATGATGCCCCCTAGCACGTGATACAGGCCCCTGAATTGAACGGTCTTTTCTATGGCCATCACCTCCTTCACGTTTTCCACCACACAGACCACCGACTGATCACGGGTATTGTCTGCGCAAATGGCACACACTTCCGTGTCGGAGATATTGTGACAGCAGGAGCAATAGTTGACCTCCTGCTTCAGTTTCAGAATCGTACTGGCGAAATGTGCCACTTTTTCCTCGTCCTGCCGCAGCAGGTACAATGCCAGGCGTAGCGCCGATTTCCTGCCTATTCCGGGGAGCCTGGCCAATTCGTTCACTGCATTCTCGAGTAATGTGGATGGATAAGAGCTGTTCATTCAAGTGAAATCATTCGTGTAGCGCAAAGATACGATGATTCAGTTTATCGGGCAAATATCTTTTATTGCGTATAAATTATAATCAACCGGCATTTTTTTATTCCGATTTCGTTTTTTGTTCGATATAAGTTTGTAATTTTGTGGCTCCATAAATTTCAGTGAATTTATTTTAAAGAGGAGGAATATGAAGGTACTTTTAGCGACAAGTAAACCATTTGCCGCACAAGCTGTGAAAGAGATACAAAAAATTGTAGAATCTGCGGGGCATTCATTTACGAAACTGGAGAATTATACGGATAAGTCTCAATTACTTGGTGCTGTAAAAGATGTGGATGCGATCATTATCAGAAGTGATTTTATCGATAAAGAAGTAATGGATGCCGCCTCTGCACTGAAAATAGTGGTCAGGGCCGGTGCCGGATATGACAACGTGGACCTGGAAGCTGCTACCGCGCACAATATCTGTGTGATGAACACCCCGGGGCAAAATGCCAATGCCGTGGCCGAGCTTGTATTTGGCATGATGATCTATATGCAGCGCAATCAGTTTGATGGTTCGGTGGGTCGTGAGATCAAAGACCGGCGGCTCGGCTTGTACGCTTTCGGGAATGTGGCGAAGATGGTAGCCAAGATAGCCCGTGGTTTCGGGATGCCGGTTTATGCCTATTCTCCCGCGCTGACGCATGACGACCTGAGAAAAGAAGGTGAATACGGGGTGATCGCGGCCTACAGTAACATCGAGTTATTTCAGAGTTCTGAAATCATGTCGTTACACATGCCTTTGTTGGATGATACCCGTTATTGTGTCAATTATGAATTGCTGTCCTACATGCCTGAGGATGGCATGCTGATCAATACAGCACGCAAAGAACTCCTGGTGGAGGAAGATCTTATCCGCATCATGGAGGAACGTCCCAAATTTCAATTTGCAACCGACATAAGGCCGGACAGGCACGAAGAGTTCCTGGCCAAGTTCCCGCGGCGCTATTTCGCTACGCCGAAAAAATCGGGGGCCCAGACCACTGATGCCAACATCAACTCGGGCCTGGCTGCCGCCAAACAGATTGTCGCATTTTTCAATAATGGCGACGAATGTTACAGGGTAAATGAGAAGTCGGTAGTCAGTAATCAGTAATCAGCGGACAGTGGTCAGAATTCAGGATTCGGTGATCAGGGTTCAGTGATCAGGTGTCAATGGTCCGTTTTCAGGATCCTGAAGTTGATATTCGGGACGCAAAACCCGACCCGGAATGCAGGAGGCTGATTCTGGAATTCAGCAATTGGACATTAGAATTTAATAATAATAGCAATGAAGAAGTACAATTTCAATGCGGGACCGTGTGTATTGCCCCGCCCCGCAGTAGAATCAGCCATTGACGCTATACGTGATTTCGACAACACCGGAATAGGTATCCTTGAGATCTCACACCGCACACCGGGTTGGGAAAGGATCATGAAAGAGACGGCCGATCTGTGGAAAGAACTGCTTAACATCCCCGATAACTACCGGGTACTTTTACTGGGCGGGGGAGCGAGCACCCAGTTCTTCGCCGTTCCGGCCAATCTCCTGAACAAAAAGGCAGCCTACCTCCAGACGGGTGTGTGGGCCAAGAAGGCCATTAAAGAGGCGAAGTACTACGGTGAAGTTGAGGTTGTGGCTTCTTCAGAGGATAAAAACTATTCCTATATTCCCAAAGGATATACCATTCCGGCAGATGCCGATTATTTTCATATTACCACCAACAATACCATTTATGGAACGGAACTGCATGAGGATATCGACAGTCCCGTAACGTTGGTTGCCGACATGTCGTCGGACATCATGAGCCGCCCGGTGGATGTTTCCAAATACGGAATCATCTATGGCGGGGCACAGAAGAATGTAGGTCCCGCCGGCGTTGCCTTTGTCATCGTGCGGGAAGATATCCTCGGCAAACTGGAGCGGCCGCTGCAGTCGATGGTCGACTATCGCACCCATATCGGTGCTGCTGAGAAAGATCGTTCCATGTTCAATACCCCACCGGTATTCCCTATTTTCGTGATGCACGAAACACTGAAATGGTTGAAAGAGCTGGGTGGTGTAGAGGAAATGCACCGGCTGAATCAGGAGAAAGCAGGGTTGCTCTATGAAGAGATTGAACGGAACAGGCTTTTTGTGGGTACCGCTGCAAAAGAAGACCGTTCCATCATGAATGTCTGTTTCGTGATGAACGAAGAATATAAAGATAAAGAAGCTGCCTTCCTCGAATTTGCGAAGGAGAGAGGCATGGTGGGTATCAAGGGACATCGTTCCGTGGGCGGTTTCCGCGCTTCCATCTACAACGCCTGCCCGAAAGAGGCGGTAGATGCACTGATCCAGTGCATGCAGGATTTCGAAAAACAGGTCTGAATTTTTTTCAGCTTTTATACAAGGGCTGTCTCAACAGGTGTGTTGAGGCAGCTTTTTTCGTTTATACTTATTTAACGCAAAAAAGTTACGAAATAATTTGTTATTTACGATATATTCGTAAATTTGCAGTGTTGAAATATTGTAAACTGAAAAATAATGGAACGATTAACCCCACAGGAAGAGAATGTGATGCTGCATGTGTGGCAATTGAATGAATGCGCCATCAAGGATGTGGTAGACAGGATGGAAGAGCCTAAGCAGCCTTACACGACGGTAGCATCCATCTTCAAGAACCTCGAGAACAAGGGATATCTCGTGAAGCGGAAGTTCGGCAATGTGAAGGTTTTCAAACCGCTGATCACGGAGTCGGCTTACAAAAGGCATTTTTTGTCGGGGGTAGTGGAGAGTTATTTCGATAACTCGTATAAGGAACTGGTCTCCTTCTTTGCCAAAGAGCAAAAGATCACCACGGAAGAGCTCAGTGAGATTATTCGCCTGATTGAAAAAAATCAGAAGTAAACTATCTGTTTCATCTCAAACTGAAACGCCATGCATCCTTTTTTTATCTACCTTATTCAAGCAAATATTGCTCTGTCGGTGTTCTTCATTCTCTACACCGTTATGCTGAAAAGAGACACCTTTCTGCAGCTACGACGACTCTTTTTCCTGTCGGTCATTCTTTTTTCACTTCTTTACCCGTTTTTCACCCTTCCCTCACTCACCCTTATCCGGGATCTTTTTTCCCCGGCATCTCCCGAAACGGAGGTTTCGGTATTGGTTGGAGAACTGGAAATGGCCACAGTGGTGGATGACCCCGGGGAAACACCGCGAGCGATGCCATGGAACGTCTTGCTTCCCATGGTATATGGGGCGGTCACTTTTCTTTTCATTTTACGGTTTCTGAGCCAGTTGATATCCATCTTTCGACTCCGGAAAAAAAGTTCCATCCAGTGGATTTCCGGCATACCGGTGTACCAGCTGGACGATGATATAACTCCCTTCTCTTTTTTCCATCTGATTTTCATTTATACCCAAAAGCATACCGATACGGAACTGAATCAGATATTATTGCACGAGCAGACACATGCCAGAGAGATGCACTCCCTGGACATCCTTCTCATGGAATGGCTCTGTGTGGTGAGCTGGTGGAACCCTTTTACCTGGCTGATGAAGCGGGAGATGGCGATGAACCTTGAATACCTGGCCGATAACGGTGTGCTCACCCGGGGGGTAAACAGCCGTGAGTATCAGTACCACCTTTTACGATTGACCTATCACAAAACTGCAGTCCCGATAGTAAACAACTTCAATGTCTCACAATTAAAATTACGCATTATGATGATGAACCAATCAAAATCCCCGGCAAACAGGCTGGGGAGATACCTGCTGATTCTCCCCCTGGCACTGCTGTTTGTAACGGCCAACAGTATCTATGCTGCTCAGAGAGAGCCTGTGGAAGCAGATACTCCGATGCTGGATCCTGCTGTTGTTGAAACCACACAAAAACAGCTGCAATTGTCAACCGACAATGCAAACTTACCGGAACAGGTGCAGGCAGCGTTGCACGAGCAAGGCCTTCAACAGCCGCCACCTGAAAAGAAGAAAGAGGAGATTTTTGTGGTAGTTGAAAACCAGCCCGAGTTTCCCGGTGGAAATGAAGCCATGATGAAATTTATCTCCGACAGTATTCGATACCCTGCAATAGCCAAAGAAAAAGGGATACAGGGACGGGTGATCTGTAACTTCGTAGTCATGAAAGATGGCAGCATCAGTGACGTGCAGATTGTTCGGGGAGTGGATCCTGTACTGGATGCAGAAGCAGTTCGTGTCCTGGAATCGATGCCCGACTGGAAACCGGGCAAACAACGCGGTCAAACCGTAAATGTGCGATTTACGCTACCTGTGGTATTCCGGCTCACGGGCAATGAATCGAAAGTGATTATTGATGAATTGAGAACGAATGAGGGAGATCTCTTGGTGCAGGCAAGCGTGTCATCAAACTTTATTTTTCCCGGAGAAGAGAATGGTCTTTTCAAGTTTATCTCAGACAGGATTAAATATCCGGTTGAAGCGCAGAAAAATGAAGCGCAGGGTCTGGTGAATGCTTCATTCAGAGTTGATAACGCCGGAAATATAACTGATGTCAAAATTGAGTCAGGAGAAAATGCCATTTTGAACAAGGAGGTGTTGCGGGTGATCAAAGAGATGCCGCAATGGGTAAAAGATAAGAGTTACCTTGTTTCGGGTAGGGTAACAGATTCCGATCTTCAGCCTTTACAGGGAACATCAATCATTTTAAAGGGTACGAACATGGGTACGATAACGGATGCAAGCGGGAATTTTCAGATAAAAGTTCCCGGTAAAGAGGGGGCGCTGGTTTTCTCATTTATCGGATACAAAACGACCGAAGTTTCTTTGTCGAACATCAAAACCGGAAATGGAGCAATTGGAACAAAACTTGCGGTCGTCTTCCGTTTACAGGGTGGTGACACAACAGAACCCTATTCAGGCCCTACACCCGATAATGCGATCGTTGTCGTAGGTTATGGGTCGAAGAAACTACCTGAAGTAAATGATCCGCGATAAAACGGATCAGTCTCATTGTTGATCTTTGGTGAAATGATGGGAGGTGGCGAATCAATCGGGCCTCCCTTTTTCTACACCGGCTAATCAGTCCGACCTGGAGCATATGACCACCAGGCAGATATTCTATAAAGCTGCCGCTCAGCGAGTCGATGAGCTACAGAAAACCCTCTTTTTCGAGAAAGAGAAGAGGGGCCAATAAACGAATGAATCAGTTAAAGATATCATCGATCCCTTCGCTTTCAATGACCGGGTCATTGTTACGGTAAAAATCGGGTGAATACCGTTGCGAATCGACACAGGGCTGGAATTCTGCCGGGATTTCAAAGGTGCCGTTATCGCTGAGATGCAGTTCCGGGTCGGCATAGATCTTCTGATAAAAGATGCCGTGGACGGGCAGTGCCATGCTGGCCCCCTGTCCGTAGGCCATCCGGTCGAAATGGATGGAGCGCTCTTCACCGCCTACCCAGCAGCCCGCCACAAGGGTGGGGGTGAACGACATGAACCACCCGTCAGAGTTGTTGTTCGTGGTCCCTGTCTTACCACCCATCTGCCCTTTCAGGTTATAGACGCGCCGCAGTCTGCTGCCGGTACCGCCGTCCACCACTGCTGTCAGCATATCCAGCATCTTATAGGAGGTGGATTCGCTGAAGATCTCCTTCATCCGAGGGACGAAGCTGGCCACCTCATTGCCATACGAGTCTTCGATGCGTGTCACCAGCACGGGATCCACGCGGATGCCCCGGTTGATGAAAGAGGAGTAGGCTCCTACCATCTCAAAGACGGAAGCGTCGTTGGGCCCGAGTGCCAGGGAGACCACCGGATCGGCAGGTGTCTTCAGTCCGAACGACTGTAGCATTCGTGCAAAGGCATAAGGAGAGAACTGCTTCATCAGATAAGCCGTCACCCAGTTGCTGGAGTTCTGCAATCCCCACTTTATCGTCACAAACTGTCCGCTGCCATGACCGGGATTTTTGGGTGTCCAGGCTTCCCCTGTCTCGGTCATCAGAGTCACCGGACCGTGAATCATCCCGTCGCAGGGAGTCATACCCTCTTCCATTGCCAGAGTATAGAGGTAGGGCTTGATGGTTGATCCTATCTGTCGTTTACCGGTGGAGACCATATCGTATTTGAAGAACTTGAAGTCGGGACCGCCCACATAGGCCTTCACATATCCCGTCAGGGGATCCATCGCCATGAAGCCTGTGCGCAGGTAGTTCTTATGGTAGCGAATCGAATCCCAGGGGGTCATCAACGTATCAATCTCCCTGTGCTTCCAGGAAAAGACCTTCATCTCCACCGCCTCTTCCTTGAAGTTCTTCTTGATGGCGTCATCACTCATCCCGTTTTTCTTCAGGATGCGGTAACGGTCGGTCTGCTTCATGGCTGTTGTCAGCAGATCTTCCACCTTGTCGCTTACCTCACTGGAGTAGGGTGCATATTTCTTTCCCGCTTTCTCCCGGAAGAACTGGTTTTGCAGATACCCTCCCATGTGTTCCCTCACGGCTGCTTCGGCATGTCGTTGCATGCGTGAATCAAGGGTAGAATATATTTTCAGACCGTCGGTATAAATATTGTAGTTGGAGCCGTCTGCCTTTTTGTTCTTGTTGCACCAGCCGTAGAGCGGGTCATCCTGCCAGGCCAGGGAATCTTCGGTGTACTGTTGCTTTTGCCAGGAGGCATAATTTTTCCTCTCCGGTTTTTCGGCCATCATGATCTTGGCCAGATGCTGCCGGTAGTAGGGAGCGGCAATATCTACGTGACCGGAACGGTTGAAATCTATTCTGATGGGGAGCTGCTTCAGCGAATCGGCTTCTTTCCGGGTAAGATGCCCCGCTTTTTCCATTTGTGAAAAGACCACATTGCGACGGTCTCTGGTGATCTCCGGGCGGCGTACGGGGTTATAGAGTGAGGAGTTTTTCAGCATGCCGATGAGCAGGGCTGATTCCTCCACATTCAGTTCTTTGGGGGTCTTGTTGAAATAGGTACGTGCCGCTGATTCAATCCCGACAGCGTTATAGTTAAAATCGTATTTGTTCAGATAGAGGTTGATGATCTCATCTTTCGTATAGAATCGCTCCAGTTTGGCGGCGATCACCCATTCCACCGGTTTCTGAAAGACACGTTGTAACTTGTTGTTGGCACGGGGTGAGTAGAGTAGCTTGGCCAGCTGCTGGGTGATGGTGCTGCCTCCGCCGCTGCTCTCCCTGTTCATGAGCATTGTTTTCACGATGGCTCTGCCCAGGCCAATGATATCAATGCCGGAGTGAGAATAATAGCGACTATCTTCTGTAGCTATCAGCGCGTTGATGAGATATGGCGACAGATCGGAATAATCCACAAAGATACGGTTGTCGTCGCTCTCGGAATAGGTGAAGAGCAGTTCCTTATCGGATGAGATCACCTGTGAGGCATATTTGTCGATCGGGTTCTCCAGCTCGCTGATCTCGGGGAGATAACCCAGTAATCCCGCGGATATAAGCAGGAAAAAGAGGATGCTTCCGGCAATGACGAGGCCGAAAAGCCGCCACATCGCTTTGACGATCTCATATTTTCCCGGGTTGTTTTTCCCTTTGCTTGTTCTCGGCTGAGTCTTGTTTTTCTTTCCCATATCTTTTTGAAAATCCCCTTATGCAGTTTGAACGCCTTCATAGTTTGCTGCAAAAGTACATAAAAGCATCGTAAACAAGAAAGAAGATGTATTAAAAATAGTTTCACGTATCTTATCGCTACAACTGCTTCACGGCGTGCTGATCAAAAACGGAAGGTGAATCCGCCGGAGGCATTGAAACCCTGTGCCGGATGCCCGTACCAGAGATCGTATTTCTGTGACAGCAGGTTGTTGGCCCTTATGTTAAAGGAAAAAGCGTCGGTGATGTTGTAGACAGCATCCATATTGAGATCATTGATGTTATCCATCTCCCTGTTTGCCCCGTCATAATAACTCCACCGGTCACCCGCGAAAAAGTAGTTAAACGTAAATTTGAGTTGATCCGTGGCGGTGAGAGAGGCACTCACATCAACCTCAAAACCGGGCATGTTATAGGCTTTGGGTTCACTGACCGGTGTCTCATTGATCGTCAGTTCGCTCACATCATAAAAATTCTTTTTCAGTCGCAGTGAAAGATCGAGCGGCGCCCAGCTATTCATCTGGATCATCCCTCCCAGGTGGGTGTGCCCCAGACTGCCATAGACCGGTTTTAACGCCTCCTTGAAGGATCCCAGGGTGTCACCTCCGATTACATCGTGGCCATTAAGAACCAGGAAATGTTCATCATCCGTTTTCCGGAATCCACCGAAAATATCGAAACGGAAACCGCTCACATCCCCAATACGGAACCCTCCGTTGAGATCCAGCAGGGTGAATGAAGGAGTCACGCTTCCTGTGGGAAGGATATAACGTGATTCGTTCATCATAGCAAGCAGCGTGTTATGTTCGAATCCCCCATGTATGGTGGCATAGAGAGATGAATGTTCCGTGATGCCCAGTTGCAGCGACACATTGGGTACTACCCGTACGCGGGTCTTGTCTCCTGTCTGAAACAACACATCCACGCCCAGCCGGGCGTTTCTGTTCAATCCGCCAAACTGAAGGTAGGGGGCCGCGTTCAGGAGGAAGTAGTTGTCGATGTCCCCGTTGTAAAGGGTCGTGAAAAGTCTTCCGTCAATACCCGCCTTGCTGTTCGCGCTACGGAAAGGTTTGTCGAAGCCTGCCATGAACTCAAGCTCATTGCCTTTGACCGGTTCTGTATTCAGCTCAGGGCCGATCTTTACGGAGAAGTTCCGGAGATCAACAGAACCCCTGTAATTCAGCAGATCCGATTCCTTCGACTCAAGGGTGATTTTCGCATTCAGTACGCCCAGGCGCTGTTTCTCATCGTTGAAGTAAGCGTCGTTGCCGAATCTGTTCCCGTAATAGTTGAACAGTGAATGCAGGTAAGAGAGATGCATATTGAAGGTGAGTGCATCGGCCAGATGGCGGTAGGCCAGTCGTCCCTGATTGTCCATAAAGTAGACGGTGGCGCCTTGTGGATCGGAATCCTGCACATAATTGACCTCTCCATTGGAGGAGTTATGCAGAAAGGTGAATGCCAGACTGTTTTTATCATTTTCCACCAGCCGGTAGCCCAGGGCACCGTCGAGATTGGCGTAATTGCCGGCGTTGAAAGAAATATATCCTTTTTTCAGACTGTAAGGAATGCCGGTCATGATGTCCCCCGGCCGAGGCAGGTCTATTTCCAGGGGTGGGGTGGTACGTCCCGCCCACGTGGAATAGTTGGTGTTGGCCTTCTGAATGGCAGGCTCACGCAAGGCCGGCAGCGAGTTGATCTTGTCGGCATCGAGGAGGGTGGGGTTAAAATCGCGTTCCAGCTCCAGTTGCCGTCTTAACAGTGTGTCCTGTTGTTGGGCGAAAATTCCGGCTGTAAAAGCCAGTGTTGCGATAGTAATATATATTTTTCTCATTGTAATTGATTGAGATAATGATTCATTCTTAATTTTTCACTCTTCACCTTTCACTCATCAGTTGAGCCGTTCATTGATCATCTGCTGGATATCGGCTTCATTGCCTTTGTAATTTGATTTCAGGCTCTCCAGGTACTGACGTGCCTGAAACTCATCGCCCTTGGCCTTATAGGTGTCCGACATCACGATGAGTGCCCGTGCCATCCAGTATTGATGAGGTGTACCTTTCTGCATAAAATCTTTTACCTGTGCTTCGGCACGATCGTACGATTTCCACCGGTAGTAGGTGTCTGCCAGTATGAACTGAGCTTCGGCACCATAGATGCTACGCGTGTCGTTTGCCACAAACTGGAAATCGGCCATGGCATTTTCTGTTTCATTCACCTGCTGATAGGCTTTGCCGCGCAGGTACCGGGCCTCTGTCACCGTTTCTGAAGAGAGATTGCTACCGGCGAGCAGTTCGGTTGCCGCTCTTGCCGCTTCATGATGTCCGCCCAGTTTCGATTGGGTGCGAACGATCCCCAACTGTCCCGTCTGCTTGTTGGTGGTGTTTCTGGCTGCACTTGCCAGCCGGGAATAATCGGCCAGGGCCTGCGGGTAATTGCCGTTGGCATATTCTGTCTGTGCGGTGTAGATGAGTGCATTGTCCATGAATTTCAGGTTGCCTGCCTCAATTACTCTGCGGAAGTGTGTCAGTGCCTGCTGCTTATTCCCTTTCTCATCGGTAATCATACCCAGATAATAATGGGCATCACTGCTGTATGCACCGTTGGGATAGGATTGCAGATACCGGGTCATCGCTGTTTCGGCTTCCGCACGGTTACCCCGCATATACACGCTTTCAGCCGCGAGGTAGGTGAGTGAATCCTGACGCGAAGTGGTGATGCGCATACCGCCCGGGAGTGAATTGGCGTAATCGACATAGCTCTGGATGTCGTTCAGCTCCCGATAGACTGTTTCCATCGACACCAATGCATTTCGGGCATCATCAGAGCCGGGGAAATGGTTGATCACATTCTTGTAGGCAGCGATGCTCTGCGGATAATTGCCTGCGTTATAATACAACTGACCCAGTTGTACACCTCCCTGGCCGGCCAGGGGGCTCTTCGGGAACTCGTTAACCAGTCGCTGCAATACTGTGATCGCTTCATTCTCCCTGTTGAGCATGGTGAGTGCCCTGCTCTTCTCGTATAATGCATCATCAAAATACTGAGAATTGGGATACTGACGCATCAGATTGTCGAGAGCGGTGATTTTTCCCTGATAATTGCGTTGCAGCCCCATCACGAAAGCCCGCTGGTATGCGGCATAATCGGCTGCTGAGGGGTTGACATCTGCCGCCTGGGCATAATAGCGTTCTGCCTCACTGAAATTACGGTTGAAATAGAAACTGTCGCCCACCCGGTTCAGGGCATCGGCATATTCTGCCCTGCTACGGTTTGTTTCAGTAGAGATATATCGCTGAAAGGCGGTCACTGCCTGACCGTATTGTTGTTGTTTGAAGAGGGCATAGCCGAGGTTGTACCATCCCATCGCATAATTCTCATTGGAGGGGGATGCACTTTGCGTGAACTGCCGGAAATCGCTGACCGCATTGCTGTAATTCCCCATCCGGTAATAGGATTCCCCTCGCCAGTAGTAGGCGTTGTCACGGGCTTTAGTATCATAATTACCTATACCTATACTGTTGTTAAAATGCTGTACAGCCTGATTCATATTCCCGTTGATGAACTCCTGCGCACCCAGCTGGAAAAGGACCATCTGCTTTGCTTCCAGTATGCGCCGGCCGGGATTATTGATCCTGTTGATGGCATTCAGGGCGGCATTATAGTCTTTTGTGGTGAGGAACGTCTCGGCCAGGATATCGTTTACCTGATCGGTGTATGGTGAACGGGGATATTCGCGGAGGAAGTTCTCAAACAGGGTGATCGATTCGCTGAAGACGGAGAAGTTGGTGTCGTGTGCCAGCAGGGCATAGTTGAAAAGGGCTGTCTCCCGTACCTGTGGGTCAAAATTATCGCGTGCAGCCGCTTCGAAAGCCATCTGTGCCTGCTGCTTACGGTTTAGTTTCAGGTTGGTTTGTCCCAGCTGCAGTTGTGCATTTTGAGAAAGTGCATCGGCTTCTCCCACCGCTTGCTGAAACAGGGTGAGTGCTTCGTTGTATTTGCCCGTTTCGAAATAGGATAATCCAAGGAAATAGGCATCTCCACGGAGGGGTCTGCTTGTGGCTGCAATGTAATGTTCATAGTAAGGGATGGCCCTGGAAGTCTGTCCCAGCCGGTAATAGCTGTTTCCAAGTACCCGGTATAGCTCAGTGAGATGGCTGCTTTGCGGATATCGCTGAATGAATGATTCCGACAGCCTGATGGCTTCGTCGAGCCTGCCATCGAAGAAGGTAGCCTGTGCCGTGTAGAAAGCCACCTCCTCACTGTATTCGGGATGCTCTTTCAATCGATCGAATCGTCGCAGTGCCCCGGTGTAATCTTTACCGGCATAGTCAATATAACCGAGATAGAAATCGGCTGCATCCCTGTACTTCATACTGTTCTGAGAGAGCAGCCCGAAGTAACGGGTCGCTTCGTCCATATTGCCGAGCTGCAGATGGGTATATCCCGTACGGAAACTGTAGTCTTCCTGTTCTGATAGTGTAAGGTAGTCGAGATCAGCCAGATTGAACCATGTCCGGGCTGCTTCCCACTCTTTTTTGTCGAAATGGGTTGAGCCGATCAGAAAGTTTACCTGATGCCGGTGACTCGTCTCCGGGTGCGACCCGAGGAATGCCTTCAGAATCGTTCCGCTTTCACTGTCGCCGCGCCGGAACGATGAAACGGCCATCATGTAGGCGGCCTCTTCCTTCATATAGTCATCATTGCTCTCTGCGGTGAATTTCTTCAGCAGGTCCTCAGCACCCACGTAGTTCCCCTCCAGGAACATCTCTTTACCCTGATTGAACAGCTTCCCGGGTTGAGCGTGATAGGCCGTTCTTTGTGCCGTTGAGATTTGTGTTACAAGGGCAAGGATGCATAATAAGATGATTTTTTTCATATGATTAAAACTATTTATTTTCAAAGGTATCATATGGAACTCGCTTTAATCATGTACTTCTGTGAAAAACATGTTCATGCTCGTTTCATACATTTTTATTATTCGCACCTATCGCCTCCACTAATATGTGCAGGATCGTGCCAGTTGAGTGATTCAGAAATGAATGCTCCATTGAACGCCATAGGAAGAATTCCCCGGGTACCCGGGACTTCCTTCTTTTAAGATAACAGGTTCCACACGCATCGATAAATCAGGGCTCATGTCAAAGTCGAACAATTGTGCATCGACATAGGCATCCACCATGGCAAGCAGATACAGCGCGACGGTGCCAATGATACTCAGGTCCCTGTAATACCGGTAGTAATCTTTCCTTTGCTGCAAGACACCCGTGAACCACTCTACATCGGTCGTTTCCGGATCCTGGCCGTAAGGGAGCATATTGTGCCACCTATTGGTTTCGGGGTTATCATCCATAATATCCTGGTAAGCTCCCAGGTAGTCGCGATAATAGCCGTTATTCCAGGTAATGGCATAGGTAAACCCCACGAAGCCTCCGTAGAGAATGGGCAGTTTCCAGTATTTTCGGTTGTATATCTGACCCAGTCCGGGGAAAATGGCCGAATAGATGACTGCTTTCCGGGGAGTGGGCTTAAACAGCGCGGAAGGTGCCAGAAAGGAATCGGAAGAGGTGGCGGTAAGGATGCTGTCTGTCCTTTCACGCAGGGGGTCTTCTGGCCGGGGTACCTGAACAGCTCTGTCAGCCCGGATGAGCAAAGAATCCTGCTGAATGGTTGTCACAGAATCTTTCACGACAATGCGTGCCGAATCGGGTTGTTGCGGTGTAAAAAGCTGTGCCTGCACGTCGGTCGTACAAAACGCGATAAACACACAGACAAACATTCCGGCCAACTTCATCCTGGTTCTATTTTTTCATTTGATCGAACATCACGATGATGCGTTCCAGGTCTTCCGGCGAATCAAAGGGAATAGTGATTTTCCCGTTGCCGCGTTTATAATAACTGAACTGCACATCGGTTTTGAAATAGGAGGAGAGGTGTTTTTTCAGCGCATCAAAATCGTCCTGCAGCAGTTGTTTTACCGGTGTCTTCACCGAACGGTATTTTTTGCCCTCAGGGGCCACCAGTTTCCTGATGGGCGTTCCCTCACTGAATTCCCTGACGATTGTCTCCACTTTCCGTACAGAGAGTCCGTCTTCGAGAATATGGTCGTACAGGGCAAGCTGTGCCACCGGATCGTTCATTGTCACCAGGGCACGTGCATGTCCCATATCAATTTTCTTGTCTTTCACGCCCATTTGCACTTCTGCGGGAAGCTTCAACAGGCGCAGATAGTTGGTGACAGTAGCCCTTTTTTTGCCGACGCGCTCGCTCAGCTGCTCCTGAGTGAGGGAAAGGGTATCAATCAGTGTTTGGTAGGCAAGGGCTATTTCAATGGAGTTGAGGTCCTCCCGTTGAATATTCTCGATGAGCGCCATCTCCATGGTTTCATCATCGTCCACCGTCTTGATATAGGCAGGGATAGAGGTCAAGCCCGCCATTTGTGAGGCACGATAACGGCGCTCACCGGCAATAATCTGATAGGAATCCTCATCCAGTTTCCGTAATGTGACGGGCTGAATTAAACCGATGGATTTGATGGAAGCAGACAATTCCAGCAATGCTTCCTCGTTGAAGGCACTGCGTGGTTGATCGGGATTGGGAACTATTTTCGTCAGTTCCACCTCATTGATGGAGGAAGAGCCTTGCGTCTCTCCGTCGTTAAAAGCGATCAATGCGTCCAATCCTCTTCCCAATGCATTCTTTTTCGTCATAATCTAACCTGTAAAGAGGGCAAAGTTAGGAATTTTTTTCGATTAGCTCTTGTGCGAGCTGCATATGGTTGACAGCACCCCGGGAACCGGCATCATACATCAACGCGGGCTTGGCATGGCTCTGCGATTCGCTCAGCGTAATATTTCGCTGGATGACTGTCGTGAAAACCATCTCCTTAAAATGATGCTTCACCTCTTCATATATCTGATTGTGCAGACGGAGGCGGGAGTCGTACATTGTCAGTACAAATCCTTCAATCTCGAGTCTGGTATTGAGTTTGGACTTGATGATCTTGATCGTGTTCAACAGTTTACTCAATCCTTCCAGGGCAAAATATTCACACTGTACAGGTATCATGACTGAATCGGCAGCCGTCAGGGCATTCACGGTGATGATGCCCAGCGATGGTGAACAATCGATGAGGATATAATCGTAAGCATCCCGCAAGGGATGTAACAGGTCGCGGAGCCTTTTTTCCCTGTTTTCCATCTGTACCATCTCCAATTCGGCTCCCACCAGATTGATGTGAGAGGAGATGATATCTATATTTTCAAAAGGAGTGTGATGAATGGCTTCCTGAGGAGTACATTTACCTATTAACCCTTCGTAGATTGTATGGGTCGTTTTTTTGATGTCTATGCCTAAACCGGAGGACGCGTTCGCCTGAGGATCGGCATCCACTACCAGTACTTTTTTTTCCAAAGCAGCAAGCGATGCTGCCAGATTAATGGTAGTAGTGGTTTTACCCACTCCCCCTTTCTGATTCGCCAGTGAAATGATTCTACCCATATATTCTTGTTTACAGATAAGGTCGTTTTCATCAAATAAGCAGCAAACAAATTTAAAAACGAGCTATTACGGACGGCAAAATAAGTAATAAATCAGATAATTCTGTGTTAATTAATGAAAACGTTCATCATTTTGTTGATAAATGGAAACAATGGAGAAATATCAACCGCTATTCCCATAAAAAGTCGATATCTTCTTTTTGTCTGCCCAGGAGATGATCCTTCTGAAAGAAAAATTCACTTTCGCTGAAAGCAGGTTCCAGCTCATCGAACCAGGTGGCTTTCCTGTCATACTTCGCAAAAAAGGGGATATCCACCAATTTGGGATTGCGGCACTGCAGGAATCGAAGAACAAACACTTTCTCACCCCTGACCTCCGTTACACCCAGAATCTGAATTTTTCCCGGATTGGCGCTCATGCTGGGGCCCCGCACTGTTCGGCACACCCCGCTCACACTGCGATAAGCCCTGCGGAAGATGTTCCAGGCCTTCACCAGGGGTACCTCGAAGAATGCCTTCGAACCGGTGTCGCGTGCGACGAACATATAATAGGGTATCAGCCCCTGTCTCACCTGCGCTTTCCACATATCTGCCCATATCGCGGGATCATCATTGATATGGCGCAACAACGGAGATTGGGTCCTGATCTGAGCTCCGGTGTTTTGAATACGTTCAATGGCCTGCTTCACGGTATCGGTCGATAGTTCCACCGGGTGGTTGAAGTGTGCCTGGAAGGCCAGGTGTTTTCCGGCATTCTTTACCTTTTCGAAGAGACGCAGCATATCATCGGCATCTTTGTCAGTCAGAAACCGATAAGGCCAATATGACAGCGTTTTGGACCCGATGCGGATATTCTGGATATGGGAAAATTCTTTCGTCAACAGCGGCTCTATATAGGCAGACATGATACTGGCCTTCGCCGTAAGCGGGTCACCTCCCGTGAACAGCACATCAGATACCCTGGTATGCCGCTTCAGGTAGCGGTGAAGCAGGTCCGCTTCTTTCATGGCGAACTTCAACTCATTCATGCCGGTGAACTGAGGCCACCGGAAACAGAAGGTACAGTAGGCGTGACAGGTCTGTCCCTGGCTGGGGAAAAAGAGTACCGTCTCGGGGTATTTGTGTTGCATGCCGTGTAGTTTCACACCGTCGATGGTTGGCACGTTGTGTTCCTGACCCGCCGGGTTGGGGTTCAGCTTCATCCTGATTTCATACACCTTGTTTTTAAGTGCTTCCTCGTCATTCGCATCAAGGAGTCTCTTTACCTGCTCGTAGTACGATGGTGAGAGCATCTCTTTACGGGGAAAGGTAAGCGTGAAGATGGGATCATTCGGCACATTGTTCCAATCGATTAACTCTTCAACAACATAATTATTTGATTTGAAAGGCAACACCTGCCCTACTACACCAATTGCCTCTCTTTCCTCCGCTGTCAGGGCACTTAACCAGGGTATATCGTTGTAATTGCGGAGAATATAATTTCTGTATTTTTTCGTTTCCATATTATCTGTTTGATGATTGTACTTTAGCACTACAGGAGGAGAGCAGGGGCCCTTGAAACAGGTTGAAAAAAAGGTTACACAGCCCGGAAAACAAAAATAAGAAAAAGGTATCAAAAAGACAAATTTATTTGAACATTTTTACTTTTTGAACAAAATAAAAAATCACTTTGAATGCTTTTCCAATGGCAGAGAAGATTTTTTTCTTTTATCATCGTGAATTAAAAATATATTGATTACTTTTGTTGTCTGATGAGTATATTATTTACACATACACACTACCCCAAAGCAACCGTCTTAGTCCGACGATGCTTTTAATCCCTGCAGGCAACCCAATGTCTGCTTCTTCTCTTACCCTGTTTTCGCCCCGGGGCGACTCACATCAACAACTTATTAATTTTTTATTATTGTTTTAGGATGAATGTAGAAATTCATATAGCCAACAGCAACTTCATCAGATATGCACAAGAGATATGCGATTTGATTTACGAATCCGCACAGGCTCGTGGTACCGGCATTGCCAAGCGTAGTGCCGAGTATGTTGCTGAGAAAATAAATGCAGGCAAAGCAGTGATCGCCGTCGATGGCGACAAGCTGGTGGGTTTTGCCTATATCGAGACGTTCAGTCATCAGCGGTTCGTGGCGAACTCCGGGTTGGTGGTGCACCCCGAGTACCGTAACCAGGGGTTGGCGAAGAAGATCAAACGGAAGATATTTGATCTTTCCCGCAAACTGTATCCCAATGCAAAGATTTTCAGCATCACTACCGGGCTGGCTGTGATGAAGATGAATACCGAACTGGGTTTCAAACCGGTCACCTTTTCAGAACTGACCGACGACGAAGAGTTTTGGAAAGGATGCCAGGGTTGCCGTAATTACGATATCCTGCAGCGCAACAATTATAAAATGTGCCTCTGCACGGGTCTGCTGTATGATCCAAAGGTCAAGCCCATACAGGAAGCCAGTCCTTTTGCCAAAAAAGTGGTGAAGCCGATCATCAAGACAAGAAAGGCGAATAAAATGTTTAAGAAATAAAACGAACACGATCATCATTCTCACGCTAATGGATGATGAATGTGGGTTCAAATAATAAAATCGTATGAAACAAAAAGTAGTATTGGCATTCAGCGGCGGCTTGGACACGTCGTTCTGCGTTCCTTATCTGATGAACGAGAAAGGGTTGGAAGTCCATACCGTGATCGTGAATACGGGCGGTTTCTCCGATGAGGAGGCAAAGCGCATTGAGGAGCGGGCACTCACACTGGGTGCGGCCACACACACCTGCATCGATGCCGCCGACGATTATTATACACGCGGCATCCGGTATCTGATTTACGGAAATGTGTTAAAAAACAACACCTATCCCTTGTCTGTTAGTTCTGAACGTTTTTTCCAGGCGATGGCTGTGCTGAATCATGTGAAGAAGCTGGGTGCCGAATATGTGGCACACGGCAGCACCGGAGCGGGGAACGATCAGGTACGGTTCGACCTGGTCTTCGAGGTGCTGGCTCCTGATGTCAGGATCATTGCGCCCATCCGGGAACTGGCCCTGTCTCGTCAGCAGGAGATTGATTACCTGAAAGAGAAGGGATTTGATTTTTCGTGGGAGAAATCGAAATACTCCATCAACCAGGGACTCTGGGGAACCAGTGTGGGTGGTGTGGAGACACTCAAATCGTCGGGTGTGCTGCCCGAGGAAGCCTATCCGTCGCAGGTGACCGCTCATGACACAGAACGCATCACCCTGAGTTTTGTAAAGGGTGAACCTGTCTCCCTCAACGGAGAGACAATGTCTCCGGTAGCGCTGATACACCGGTTACACAAGATAGCTTCGAAATATGGGATCGGCCGCGATGTGCATGTGGGTGACACCATCATCGGCACCAAAGGGAGGGTCGCCTTCGAGGCACCGGCACCGCTGATTATCGTCAAGGCACATCATCTACTCGAGAAACATGTGCTCACCAAACAGCAACTCTACTGGAAGGATCAGCTCTCCAACTGGTATGGACAGCTGATGCATGAAGCGCAATACCTGGAACCGGTGATGCGCAACATCGAGACTTTCCTCAGTGACACCCAGCATTATGTGACCGGAGAGGTGGAGGTGGAACTGCGCCCCTATCATTTCGCGGTGCTAGGCTGCTCCAGCGACTACGACCTGATGAGCTCCCGGTTCGGGGAATACGGGGAATCCAATAAATCGTTCTCCGGACAGGATGTGGTAGGATTCACGAAAGTGACCGCCAACCCGTTGAAAATTTATTACACCATTCACGACAATGATTAATGTATGCATAACTGGCGGAACGGGATACACGGCAGGAGAGCTGCTGCGCATCCTGCTACGCCACCCGGCGGTAAACATTGAGTCGGTGGTCAGTGCCACCTCCGCGGGCATGTCTGTGGCAGAGATGCACCGCGATCTGCTGGGAGAAACCGACCTGGTTTTCAGCGACCGGTTCTGCCGGCCCGATGTGATCTTTCTTTGCCTGGGACACGGGCTGTCTCGTGCTTTTCTGGAAGAAAACGACATCCCTGAACACTGCAGGATCATCGATCTGGGAAACGATTTCCGCAATGACCCGTTGTTTGGTGAGAGAGCGTTTGTTTTCGGACTGTGTGAACTGAACAGGGAGCTCATCCGCAAGGCTGAGAATGTGGCCAATCCCGGTTGTTTCGCCACGACGATTATGCTGGCACTGCTGCCGCTGGCAGCGAAAAACCTGCTGACGGACGAGATTCATGTACATGCGATCACCGGCTCTACCGGTGCCGGCAAGAAACCTGGTGAGACCACCCATTTCAGCTATCGCGACAACAATATCTCGGTATACAAGCCCTTCACGCACCAGCATCTGACAGAAATAGGCAACACACTGGTCAGCGCGGGAAACAAGGAGCTTCCACAAATCAACTTTGTGCCGATGCGGGGTGACTTCACCCGCGGCATCTTCGCCAGTGTCTATACCAAATGGAATGAAGCAATATCGGAAACCGAAGCGATTGAACTGTACAAATCATTTTACGCTCCCTCACCTTTTGTCTTTGTCTCCGATAAACCGGTCAACATGAAAGAAGTGGTCAACACCAATAAAGGATTACTGCATATCGAATTTCATAACGGTTATATCCATATTACCTCTATTATCGACAATCTGGTCAAAGGGGCATCGGGACAAGCAGTACAGAATATGAACCTGATGTTCGGACTGGAGGAGTCGACAGGCCTTAGACTGAAGGGAAGTGCTTTTTGATGATTCGGTGATTCGATAATGTGGTGATGTGATGATTCGGAAATTCGATGATTCGATGATCAGTAAATCAATAAATCAGCTAATCAGTAAATCAAAATATGAACCTTTTCGATGTATATAGTTTATGGAATATTGAACCGGTACGAGCATCCGGGTGCAAAGTATGGGACAAAGAGGGGAATGAGTACCTCGACCTGTACGGCGGACACGCGGTCATTTCCATCGGTCATTCCCATCCCCGCTATGTGAAGGCGCTGCAGGAGCAGGTGGAGAAAATAGGCTTCTATTCCAACTCAGTCCAAAACTCGCTGCAGCAGGAGCTCGCCGGGAAACTGGGAGAACAGAGCGGGTATCCCGACTACTCGCTCTTCCTCTGCAATTCGGGTGCCGAAGCGAATGAGAACGCGCTGAAACTGGCATCGTTCCATACCGGAAAAAAACGGATCATTGCCTTCAGGGAGGCATTCCACGGCCGCACATCGGGAGCGGTTGCCGTAACAGAGAATCCTGCCATTCAGGCACCCTACAACAGGGGACACGAGGTCACCTTTGTACCGCTGAACGATATCGAGGCGGTAGCCTATGAACTTGGCAGAGATGATGTTGCCGCTGTCATCATCGAAGGGATTCAGGGTGTAGCGGGTATTTACGTTCCCGAAACCGACTTCCTAAAGCAACTGCAGTCGTTGTGTCATCAGCACGATGTGGTGCTGATCCTCGATGAGATTCAGTCGGGCTACGGCCGCACGGGTCAGTTTTTCGCCCACCAAGCAGCTGGCATCCATCCGGATCTGATCACCACAGCCAAAGGGATGGGAAACGGCTTCCCGATTGGCGGGGTGCTCATCTCCCCTCGCTTTGAAGCAAAAAAAGGGATGCTGGGCACCACCTTCGGGGGAAACCACCTGGCATGCGCTGCAGCCATCGCTGTACTGGATGTGATGCGTGAGGAGTCGCTGGTGGAGAATGCCGGTGAAATGGGCAGTTACTTCATCAGGGAGTTATCGGCTATCGGTGCCATCAGAGGGGTCCGCGGTCGCGGGCTGATGCTCGGCATCGACTTTATGCCACAATTTTCCACTATCCGCAATCAGCTTTTGTTCGATTACCATATCTTTACCGGCGGAGCCAGGAACAACGTGATGCGGCTGTTACCGCCGCTATCCATCACAAAATATGAGGCTGATCATTTTTTGAATGCACTGAAAGAAGCGGTCAATAAATAGTTCATACAGTAATTAATTGAATATATATGAAGCATTTTACATCCGTACAGGACATAGGCAACCTGAAGCAGGCGCTGGAAAAGGCAAGATTCATCAAAGAGCATCCGTTCGCCGATCAGGAGCTGGGCAGAAACAAAACGCTGATGCTGATCTTCTTCAACTCAAGCCTCCGCACCCGTTTAAGCACCCAGAAAGCGGGGATGAACCTGGGTATGAACGTGATGGTGCTCGACATCAACCAGGGTGCATGGAAGCTGGAGACCGGGCAGGGTGTGATCATGGATGGTGACAAACCGGAGCATATCCTGGAGGCGATCCCGGTGATGGGTTCCTACTGCGATGTGATCGGCGTCCGTTCCTTCGCTCAGTTTGAGAGCAAAGCGGATGATTACAATGAAGTAATTCTGAACCAGTTCATCCAATACGCAGGAAAGCCGGTCTTCAGCATGGAGGCAGCCACACGTCACCCTTTGCAGAGTTTTGCCGACCTGATCACCATCGAGGAGTACAAAAAGAAAGAACGACCCAAGGTGGTGCTCACCTGGGCTCCCCACCCCCGTGTACTACCCCAGGCAGTGCCCAACTCATTCGCCGAGTGGATGAACGCAACTGATTACGAGTTTGTGATCACCCATCCCGAAGGGTATGAGCTGGATGAGCAGTTTGTGGGTAATGCCAAAGTGGAATACGATAAAGAGAAGGCCTACCGTGACGCCGATTTTATCTATGCAAAAAACTGGGCAGCCTACCGTGATCCCCATTACGGGAAGATTTTAAGTACCGATCGTTCCTGGACAGTGGATGCAGCAAAGATGGCGCTGACCAACGATGCATACTTCATGCACTGTCTCCCCGTACGCCGTAACATGATCGTGAGCGACGAGGTGATTGAGAGCAGCAGCTCCATCGTAATACCCGAAGCAGCCAACAGGGTAGTATCGGCACAGGTGGTGCTAAAGGATATCCTGAGGGGATGTGAGAATGAAAAGTGAAAAATGAAAAGTGAAAACTTACAACTTACAGCTGATAACTGAACGCTAACAAGATACAGGATCATGCAAAAAAAGGAGGCACTCTCAATTGTAAAGATTGGAGGGAATATTGTAGATAACCCTGAAGCACTGGAAACGTTTTTGTCCGATTTCCACAGGATGGATGAACGCAAGCTTCTGGTACATGGTGGTGGCGTGATGGCCTCCAAGATGGCCGGGCAGCTTGGCATTGAGACAAAAATGGTGGAAGGACGCCGTATCACCGATGCTGAAACACTGAAGCTGGTGACCATGGTGTATGCCGGATGGATCAACAAAAATATCGTGGCTTCATTGCAGCAGATAGGGTGTAACGCACTGGGCCTCTCTGGGGCGGATGCCAATGCCATCCCCTCGGTCAGGCGCTCTCCCGAACCTATCGATTTCGGTTATGTAGGTGATCCCGTGCCGGAGAAGATCAACCGTACTTTTCTTACTCAACTGATTGAAAGCAATATCACTCCCGTCTTTTGCGCCATCACCCACGATAGCCGTGGTTCACTGCTGAACACCAATGCCGACACCGTCGCCTATTCACTGGCAACGGCCTTGTCGGGAGATTATGAGACTACGCTCTATTACTGCTTCGAAAAAGAAGGGGTGCTCAGGGATCTGAATGATCCGCAGACAGTGATCCCTTCGATGTCTAAAATGGAGAGCGAGGAATATAAAAAACAGGGAGTGATCGCTGACGGCATGATTCCTAAACTGGATAACTCCTTTAAAGCAATAGAACGGGGTGTGTCGAAAGTGATCATTCTGCATGCGAGGAATTTGCTGACGGGTGGCGGAACACTGCTTTATGAAAAAAAACCGTAGAATAGCTGTTCAGACACGGCCTCACTCCAACGGACCCCATCTTTTTACACCTGAATTCAACACGACCATGGGCGATTATATATATGCAACGGCGAATCTGTTAAGAAAGCTGGTTTCAATACCTTCTTTCTCGGGAGAGGAAAGGTTGAGAAGTGATTTTCTGGCTGACTTCTTCCGGGAGAAAGGAATGGCTCCCGAACGCATCGGGAACAACCTGGTTGTACGAAACAGGTATTACGACAAGATAAAACCGACACTGATGCTCAACTCTCATCTCGATACGGTACAGCCTGCAGTGGGTTATACCTTTGACCCGTTCCATCCACCCGTCTCTGACACGCATATCTACGGCCTGGGCAGCAACGATGCCGGCGCCAGTGTGGTCACGCTGATTCAGACATTTCTTCACTTCTACGATATGCGCCTCTCATTCAACCTGTTGCTCGCATTGTCGACTGAAGAGGAGAACTCGGGTCCCGATGGGATGCGTTTGCTCTGGCAGCAACTGTCGGAAGAAGTAGATATGGCAATTATCGGCGAACCGACCGGTATGCGGGCCGCTGTTGGCGAACGGGGACTGCTTGTGATCGATGGTGAAGCAAGGGGTATCAGCGGCCATGCGGCACGAGAGGAAGGGAAGAACGCCCTCTACATCGCCCTGGAGGATATCACTACACTACGATCGGTCCGTTTCGAAAAAAGCTCACCTACAATGGGTGAGGTGAAACTGACCGTGACGCAGATCCATGCGGGCACACAGCACAATGTGGTACCCGACCGGTGCAGTTTCGTGGTGGACATACGCCCCACGGAACAATACACCAACCGGGAGATCATGGATATCCTGCAACCGCTGGTAAAGAGTACGCTGACCGCCCGGTCACTCACCAACAGAAGCTCGGCAACACCCTCCGGTCACCGTTTGATGGATGGTGTGCACAGGATGGGTATTGGAACCTACACATCGCCCACCACATCCGACTGGATGCGGATTACCTGCCCTGCCATCAAGATGGGGCCGGGTGAATCGGCCCGGTCACACCAGACTGACGAGTTCGTGCTGATAGAAGAGCTGGAACAAGGGATCAAGGGTTATATTGATTTGATCACAGCATTGTCTAAACAGTAATAGATAGAATGTGGGATGTTGGATCTGGGAGTTTAAAATTAAAAATTAATAGCATAATGCTTACAACTTATAGCTGATAGCTGAAAACGAACAACAATCTATGGCAAAAATATGGGACAAAGGCTTCGATGCCAATAAACGAGTGGAAGATTTCACGGTAGGTAAAGACCGCGAGCTGGACCTGTATCTGGCAAAACATGATATTCTGGGATCTATGGCCCATATGCAAATGCTTGTTCAGATCGGGCTGCTGGAAGCGGAAGAAGGGAAAGCGCTTCGCACTGAGCTGCAGCAAATCCTGACAGAGGTGGAGAAAGGCAGCTTCCGTCTCGATGATGCCGAAGATATCCATTCACAGATAGAAGCGATGCTGACAGAGCGACTGGGTGAAATGGGCAAGAAGATTCATTCGGGACGCTCCCGCAACGATCAGGTGCTGGTGGACATCAAGCTGTTCCTGAAAGAGGAGATCCTGCAGATAAAGGAGGAGGTGCTGCTACTGTTCAACCGGCTGCAGTCGCTCAGCGAACAACATAAAGATGTATTGCTGCCGGGATATACCCATGCCCAGATAGCCATGCCCTCATCCTTTGGATTGTGGTTTGGCGCCTATGCAGAGACGCTGGTGGACGATATGCACACCCTGGTGGCAGCCTGGAAGGTAGCCGATCAGAATCCTCTCGGTTCAGCAGCAGGCTATGGCAGTTCCTTCCCGCTGGACAGGGAGATGACCACACGGGAGTTGGGTTTTGCCACGATGAATTACAACGTGATAGCCGCACAGATGGGGCGCGGTAAAACGGAAAGAGTGCTGGCTCAGAGCATGGCCAACATTGCTTCTACGCTCAACAAGCTGGCGGCCGACAACTGCATGTACCTCTCCGGCAATTACGGTTTTATCTCCTACCCCAAAGAGCTGACTACCGGCTCGAGCATCATGCCACACAAGAAAAATCCTGATGTGTGGGAGCTGATTCGTGCACACAGCAATCGCCTGCAGAGCCTGCCCAACGAGATCACGCTGATGACCACCAATATGCCACACGGGTATCATCGCGATTATCAACTTTTGAAGGAGGTGCTCTTCCCGGCCATTGAAACATTACACACCCTTTTGGAAATGTCTCATTTTATGCTCCAACACATCTCGGTGAACAGCGATATCCTGTCCGATCCGCGGTACGACTATCTTTTTACCGTGGAGGAGGTGAACAACCGCGTACTGCAAGGCATCCCCTTCCGCGAAGCTTATCAGCAGGTGGGGAGAGAAGTCCAGCAGGGCATTTTCCATACGAACAAAGAGGTGCATCACACCCACGCGGGAAGCATAGGCAATCTGTGCACCGAAGAGATCCGGAAGAAAATGGAGTTAGCTTCACAGGTAATCCAATCAACAAAGGATGGAATCATCTGAGTGACCCCATCCCTGTTTCTGTTTTTTTAAAGAATTAATGTTGGTGTCCTCCCTCACCTGCGAGAATATCGTGTACGGCTTCTACGCTGTGGGTGTAGTCCACATAAGCTGCCACGTACTGACGACCTTCTTCCACCGAGTTGTCCTTCACCTTGTATAGCGCAGCCACTTTTTCATATTTCTCCTGCAGTTGTGCATTCACGTGTTTGTTGAGTGCTTTAAGCAACGAATCAAAATCACCGGTTTGTAATGCCTTGTCACTCATTACAGTGATCGGAGCGGTCGTTCCGGCCGCTTTCAAGCCGGTGAAAGGAGCACCTTCCATTTCACGATGCAGACGGATTAATGTTTCGTAAAAATGTTTTTTTACTATTTCATACACTTCCCGGTCGCCATTTTTCAGGCTGTAGGTTTTGTGAAAAAGTGGGACAACTTCCGCTTCCATATCCGTATTGATCCATTTTAATACCAGATCAACGTTATTGGTCTCCAATGCTCTGGCTGCATCAATCAGCACCGGGCCATCATAAGAATCACAATGCGCCGAAGCTGGTTGAATACTGATGAGGGAGAAGATCGCGATAAGCGATACCATGAATGCTGATTTAAGCAGATTGCTTCTTAATGCGTAATTTCTTGTTTTCATAATGTTTCGTTTCTAATTTAATTGTTTTAATTGTTTACTTTACGAATTCCGTTCTTTGTTTATGTTTACCTTTTACCCTGTTTCCGGATTTTCTGATCCGTGCATGTTTGTCGTCAAAATCTTTTTTATTTTTTACTTTTTGTATTACAAAGGTAGGGTCTAAAGATCCCGAAAATTGTCACCCAGGCGACAGCCTTATGTTTTTCAAATTATTTAACAATAAAAAAAGCAACTAAGCTATTTTCAGATTGTTTAACCTTATAATTTCCTTATTTTATGGAAAAAAGCAAGCATACCCCCGAAAAACATCAGGGTCACTCTCACAATCATTTGCATCATCTATTGGAAAATCAGATACCAATGGACCCTTGGATCGATGAATTATATCATCAGGTGTATCATCACAATCAGGAATTATCTTATTGCCCGCTGTTCAAAGGGATGTCCCAGGGAGAACATGATCAATTTCTGGACAGAAATGTAAAGGAGGTGCTCACCTACAAAAAAGGAGAAACCATTGTGCTTCAGGGAGAGCCCATTCATTCGGTGATGTTGCTGGTTCAGGGCAGTGTCCGGACAGAGATGATCACCCGGGAAGGGAATGTATTGCATATTGATATTCTGGAAGCGGTGATTCCTCTGGCTCCGGCATTTATCTACGGGGTCAAAAAAAGCTATCCGGTAGATGTGATTGCCGCAGAGCCCTGTGTCTTCCTGAAAATATCCAAGGATGCCTGGCTCGATGAGATGGCGAACAACAAGCAGCTGTTAACCAATTTTCTGACGATGAATGCCGATTTCACCTTTTTCCTGACCAATAAACTGCAGATGATCTCCCTGAAAAGCTTAAGGAAGAAGCTGGCAACTTTTTTCCTGGAGAAGACCACAGCGGAAACAGATACTTTCAACCTGAAACGCTCCCGCACACAGCTGGCGGAATATTTCGGCGTACAGCGCCAGTCGCTTGCCCGATCCATGAAAGAGATGGAGGACGATGGTATTATTCTCCTGAAAGGGCGCACGGTGAAGATACTCGATCGGAACAAGCTTGTCAGAGAATAAACGCTATTTCACGACCATTTTGTTACCTGTTTCACGCAATTTTTTGTACTTTTGCGGAGCAACCATTTTATTGTGAAATGATCATAGGCATCATGCGAGTTCAGTAAACCTGGACTTTTGCATTGTATTCCACTATTTCTAAGTTCGGCATAGTCCAAACATGTATATACGATGCTCTCACTTAACGAAATAGTTGCTGCACCCGGCAAAGTAAACGAATTTACGCTGCGCTCGTTGCATGCAAAAGTTCGATACGATCTTCATGTACAATAAACATTACCGCATAAAATTGTACGCTGGCCCTTATTGGAAAGGCCAAAACAAAATAGACAAATGAACGTAATTGAAAGCATCATTGAAAGGGCAAAAGCAGATAAACAGCGTATTGTCCTGCCAGAAGGCACTGAAAAGAGGACACTTCAGGCAGCCGACCAACTGATCCGCGACGGCGTGGCCGGGATTATCCTGTTGGGTAATCCACAGGAGATAGTGCAACTGTCTCAGGAAATGGCGCTCAAAAACATAGAAAGAGCCATCTTGATTGATCCGAAGAGCCACGACAAAAAAAACAGTTACATCGATCTGCTGGTTGCTCTTCGCAAAAAGAAGGGTATGACGCCCGAACAGGCAGCACTGTTGGTGGAAGATCCGCTCTACCTTGCCTGCCTGATGATTAAAAACGGGGACGCAGACGGAGAGATTGCCGGCGCCCGCAACACGACAGGCGATGTGCTCCGTCCCGCCCTGCAGATTATCAGGACCTCACCGGGTGTCAAAGTGGTATCGGGGGCTTTCATCATGTTCACGCAGACACCACAATACGGTGAAAACGGAACGCTTCTCTTTGCAGATTGTGCTGTGATGCCCAATCCCACAGCCGAAGAACTCGCTTCCATCGCGGTGGCATCGGCACAGACAATGAAGAGTCTGGTAGGTGTGGAGCCGCGGGTGGCGATGCTGAGCTTCTCCACAAAAGGCAGTGCAGAACATGAGATGATCGACAAGGTGCGGGACGCCACCCGCATGGCGAAAGAAATCAATCCCTCACTCCTCATCGATGGTGAACTGCAGGCTGATGCAGCCCTTGTACCCGCCGTGGGCGCAAGCAAAGCACCCGGCAGTATGATTGCAGGCAAAGCCAACGTGCTGGTCTTCCCCACGCTTGAATCGGGGAATATCGGTTATAAGCTCGTCCAGAGGCTGGGTAATGCAGAGGCAGTAGGGCCTGTGTTACAGGGCATGGCAGCTCCCGTGAACGATCTTTCACGTGGCTGCTCGGTGGACGATATCTATAAAATGGTGGCCATCACTGCCAACCAGGCTATCGGATTAAAACAAAACAGATAATTGCAGCATATGAGTGAAATGATTATTGAACCTATTGAGAAGTATGGGCTTACCATCCCTACAGATAGCAGGTACAAACCTTTGTTCTCAAAGATCGGTGTGGTTGGCGCCGGCAAAGAGGGAAGAAACATCATCAACATGGCCTCGACGGCAGGCATGGAGGTGGTATTCCTGGATGAATCACCTGAACGCATCGATTATGTGCTGGGTGAACTGGAGAAGAGCATGAATCTGAAGATCAGCAACTGGGGACTGACACAATCGGAAAAGAAAGTGATTATGAATCGCATCACACCCACACTCCTCTACGAAGACTTTGCGGGATGTGACATGGTGATCGAATGTACCCGTTACACGGAGAGCGGTCGCCGCAGTACACCGCTCCGGAAAAATATTTTCAAGAGACTGGAGGAGATCCTGGACAGCGATGCCATCATCGCCACCAACGGCTCTACCATCATCATCAGTGAGCTGGCTGCCGACCTGGTACATAAGGAGCGGTGTGTGAGCCTTTACTTCCCGGTATCACATCCCGATGCCCGGATCCTGGAGATCGTAAGCGGGATGTATACGTCGGAAGAAGTGTATCAGAAGATGGAGGTTTTCGCCCGGCTGATTAACTATAAACCGCACCACATCAATGAAAGCAATGGCAATGTGAGCCTCCGGATGGTCGCCACCATGCTCAATGAAGCGTGCCAGATCCTGCTGGAGAGAATCACCTCCCTGGAAGATATTGAAGAGACATTCACCATCATTTACGGACAGCGTTACGGTATCTTCC